>DATCPI010000056.1:0-75844 GCA_036570165.1 Candidatus Dormiibacterota bacterium
CGCGACAGATCCGCGCCAGCTGAGACCCGGAGGCGCCCTGCGCGATCTCGAGGAGGATCTCCTCGTTCGCGGGGGTCGCCACGGTTGTGACCTGCCTGACCTTGTCGAACGAAAGCTGCCCGGCGCCGAAAGCCTCCCCGAGCTTGGGCAGGACGTTCATCGCCTGGCCGACCCGCAGCAGCTCGGCACCGGTATGCATGTCGAACCCGGTCTTGATGGCCAGCCAGTGCGGGAAGGATCGAATGCCGCCGGCACCCCACCCACCTATGGCATCGAACTCTGCACACGCTTTCGCCACCTGGGCAAGGGCCGCGTGAGCATGCGCCGAAAACTCGCAGATCTTGTCATCGAGTGCCTGGGCCCGATCCTGGTTTGCGAGACTTGCGGACGCGTACTCCACAAGTCCAATTATACCAAACATACGTTCGCTGACTACCCGTTTACACACCTCTCTTGCCCCTCGAAAGGTGCGGAACAGGCAACAGTGACCAAGTCAAACCGCTGCCGCCACCATCGAGTGCTCCGTTACCGCGGGTTGGCGGCGATGAACTCCCGGATCCGACCCAGCCCCAGCTTCAGCTCGTCTTCCGACTGCGTGTATGCGAGCCGGATGAACCCCTTCCCCGCCTTTCCAAACGCAGTCCCCGGCAGCACCGCCACGCCCGCCTCGCTCAGCAGCCGGTCGGCCAGCTCGTGCTCGTCAAACCCAGTCCCTTCGATGTTCGGAAACGCGTAGAACGCGCCTTCGGGCCGGGCGCACCGCATGCCCGGGATCGCGTTGAGCCCGTCCACGATAAGGTTCCGCCGGTGCTCGAACACTTTGACCATGCGCGCCACCGCGTGCTCCGACTCGGGCGCGCTCAGCGCCTCGATCGCAGCCATCTGCGTGAAACCCGCTGCGCATGACGACGAGTTGATCATCAGCGTGTCCAGCTTGGCTGCCAGCGCCTTCGGCGCCACGGCGTAGCCCAGCCGCCACCCTGTCATCGCATAAGACTTCGACAGGCCGTCCATCAAAACGGTGCGCTCGCGCATGCCCGGATGCGACAGCGGCGACACATGCTGGAAGCCGTAGACAAGCTGGCTGTAGATCTCATCCGAGACGACGAGCAGGTCGTGCTTGTGCGCGAGCTCGCAGACAAACTTCACATCCTCGGCCGTCAACACGCCGCCCGTCGGATTCTGCGGAGTGTTGACGATGAGCATCCTGGTCTTCGGCGTGATCAGCGAAGCGAGCTCGTCCAGGTCCATGCGGAATCCGCTCTCCTCACGCAGCGTGACGGGCTTCGGCACGCCGCCGATGAAGTTGACCTGTGACGCGTACGCCGGGTATCCGGGGTCGGGAAGGATGACCTCGTCGCCAGGTTCGATACACGCAAGCAACGTGAACAGCAAGACATTCTTCGAGCCTGGAACCAGGACCACTTCGCTCGGGTCGACCTCGGTCTTGAGCGTGCGCCCGACGAACGCGGCGACAGCCTCGCGCGCCTCGAGGATGCCGCTCGCCGGCGTGTAGTGCGTGTAGCCGTTCTGCATCGCCGAGATTCCGGCTTCGACGATGTTGTCCGGAGTAGCGAAGTCGGGCTCACCGATCTCGAGGTGGACGACCTTCTTGCCCTGTGCCTCGAGCCGCCTCGCCTTGGCCAGCACCTCGAACGCGCCCTCGGTGCCGAGGCGCGACATGCGTTCAGCGAAACGTATGGCGGTCACCGTCAAATGCTAGCTGGCTAGAATCGACCGGTGGAACTGGGGCTGACGGGAAAGCGGGTCCTGGTGACCGCAGCCAGCAAAGGCCTCGGACGTGCCGTTGCCGAAGCGCTGCTGGCAGAGGGCTGCAGGGTGTGCATCAGCTCGAGCAGCAGCGACCGGATAAATGCGGCGGCGCGCGAGATGGCAAGCGGTGGTGGCGAAGTCCACGCGATAGCTGCGGATATTGCTGTGGCGGAGGACTGCGCCAGGCTCTTCGATTGGGCGGTGCGCACTCTGGGCGGTCTGGACATCCTTGTCAACAACACGGGAGGCCCTCCCGCGGGGAACGTGCTCGAAGTGAACGAAGCGCAATGGAATCATGCCTTCGAGAGCATCTTGATGAGCGCAGTGCGGCTGAGCCGAGCCGCGATCCCGGTGATGCGTCAGGGTGGCGGGGGTGCGATTGTGAACCTGGCGTCTCTCGCTGGAAAGCAACCGATCGACGGTATCGCGCTGTCCAATGCCTTTCGGCCCGCACTGATAGGCATGGCCAAGACGCTGTCCCGAGAGGCAGCGCCGGAAGTTCGAGTGAACAACATCGCCACCGAACACATCCTTACCGACCGCATCAGGGACATCGCCGGCCGGATCTGGCGCCGCGACGACGAGTCGGTGGAGGAGACCATCGAGCGCAAGAGCCGCGAAGTGCCGCTGGGGCGCTATGGCACGGCGCAAGAGCTGGCGAATGCGGTCGTGTTCCTGTGCAGCGATGCGGCCAGCTACATCACCGGGGTCACGCTTGCCGTCGACGGAGGCCTCGACCGGGGTCTGTTCTAGCCGCGGCGCCAGACAGGCGGAATCGGAAGCGTGAATACACCCCGTTGGCGCCAAAGTGCGGAATCGGCGCCCGAACACCTACCCGCTCGTGTTCACGTACCACTGCGTCACGTACTGGAAGCGCTCGGCCGGCTGGATCACCTTGTTCAGGTGCACGCCATGCACGCGCGGCGACATCGCGTAGTCGTAACGCGCCGAGTAAAGGAAGATGGCCGGCGCCGCGTCGGCCATGAGCATCTGGAAGTCGATGTACGCGGCCAGCCGCGCCTGGGGATCGACCGCCGCCCGCCCGCTCTCGAGGTCGCTGTCGATCAAGCCCCACCCTCGCGAGTAGGCAAAGTTCAACGTGCTCGCGTCCGCGCCCGAGTGCCACAGCGAGTACTGGTCCGGATCCGGCCCGACGTCGAACGAAGCTAGCGCCATCTGGTACTTCCGGCCGAGCAGGTAGTTCTGGACCAGCTGCGACGCGCGGACGGCCTTGACGTCGACCTGGAGCCCGATCTCCAGCAGCTGTCGGGCCAGCGCGTCGGCCACCTGGCGGTTGGGGAACGAGTCCGGAGCCACCAGCTCGACCTTGAACGGGACCTTGTTCTTGGTCCGGATCTTCGCGCCTGACTCGATCGTCCATCCCGCCTTGTCCAGCGCTTGGCCGGCGGCGAGCTGGTCGAACGGATGAAGTGCCGCGGCCGCGGCGGAGAACGCCCAGTCCCCCACCGGGATCGGGGTCGGATCAGGGTCGCCCCTGCCGGCCAGGACCTCGGTGACGATTCGCTGGAGGTCGATGGCCTGCACGAGCGCCAGCCGCACCTTGACGTCTCCGAAAAACTGCTTGCCGTCCCCCTCCGAGTTCAGGCTCACGAACGAGTTGGTGAACATTCGCGTCTCGAGGACGGAAATGTCGGTGCGACCCTTGAGCGCGTCGACCTCCTGCGGCTGGAGGCCGCCCACCAGGTCGGCGACGCCCTGCCCGACCGACCTGATCGCCGACTGGGGATCGCCGGCCAGATAGGTGCGCAGCACCAGGTGGTCGAGGTACGGCTGAGGGACCGCATAGGGATTGCGGTCAAGGTTGATCGCCAGCTGGCTGATCGCCGTCACCTTGAACGGACCGGTGCCGATCGCGCGCACGCCGCTGTAAGGGCTGGCGGCGATCTGCGCGGGGGCCATGCCGCTGAAAAGGTGCTTGGCGATGATGCCGATGCGGAGCGCCAGCGGAAATGAGGCGCTCGGAGAGCGCAGTGAGAAAACGACCTGGTTCGAACCGCCCGCGGCGATACCTACCTGTCTCCAGAACTCCGCGCCAGGCTGCTGATACTCGAGGTCCTGAAGCACGTGGTAGGTGAACAGCACGTCCTCGGCGCCAAATGGCTGGCCGTCGGCCCATTTGACGCCGGCGCGGATGTTGAACGTGTATGTGCGGTGGTCCTGCGAGACCGCCCAGTCGCTCGCCAGCACGCCGACGACGCTTTGCTGATCGTCCACCCCGGTCAGGCCCTGGTAGATGAGGCTGTCGACGTCGCGAGTGCTGTCGACCGACTCGAAGAGCGGGTTCAGGACGCCCGCGGCGCCGACCAGCGCCTCGACAGCGGTACCGCCGCGAGCCGGCTTCGGCACTGTTGCGACCGGCTGGCACCCCACCAGTGCCAGCGCCACCGCCGCACCTGCGGCGGTGAAGAGCCGGCTACTTGAGATGGGTTCTCATCCAGATGAGGGCCAGCGAGCAAATGAGGAAGGCCGCGGTGAGCACCCAGGCGGTCCAGTAGATCTGGCGCTCCAGGCCGCGGCGTGTGCGATACCCGCCGCCCGACCCGTCGCCGCCTCCGCCGATCGTTCCTCCGAGGCCCGAGGCCTTCGGCGTCTGGACGAGGATGCCCGCCATCAGGAGGACCGCGAGGATGGCCTCCGTGATGATGAGCGCCTGCTGGACCTTAGCCATGGGACTCGGAGATTTTACCTATGCCTGCTCAGGCCCATACGGACGAGAATCGCGCGTTGATCGCGTCCCAGTTGAGCGTGTTGAACCACGCCGCGACGTAGTCCGCGCGCTTGTTCTGGTACTTCAGGTAGTAAGCGTGCTCCCAGACGTCGACGCCCAGGATCGGAGTCAATCCTTCCATATATGGGCTGTCCTGGTTGGGATACGACTTGATCGAAAGCTTGCCCGCCTTGTCGACGAGAAGCCACGCCCAGCCGCTGCCGAACTGGCCGAGCCCCGCCTTCTGGAGCTGCTCCTTGAACGCGTCGAAGCTGCCGAACGTGCTCTTGATGCCATCGCCGACCCGGCCGGGCGGGTTGCCGCCGCCTCCTGGACCCATGATCGTCCAGAAGATCGAGTGGTTCGAATGGCCGCCGGCATTGTTGCGGATGGCGGTCCGGATGTCCTCGGGCACCTCGTTGATGCCCCAGAGGAGGTCCTCGACAGTCTTGGCCGCCAGCTCGGGATGCTTCTCGAGGGCCGCGTTGGCGTTGGCCACGTAGGTCGCGTGATGCTTGTCGTGATGGATCTCCATCGTCTTCGCGTCGATGTGCGGCTCGAGCGCATCGAACCCGTAAGGAAGCGGCGGAAGCACGAATGCCATAGCGGAACCCTCCGTTGATCTGAACCTGTTTCTTTGCTTGGGAACCAGTCTAAGAGGTTGTGTGTTCGGAGCTTGAGGCCTGCGCCCGGACCGCCGCCGCGCGCTGCTTGATCTCCTCAGGGTCGCCGAGGTAGCGCCAGGACGCCGGTTTGAAATCCGCGCCCAGCTCGTAAACGCGCGGCACCCCCGTCGGGATGTCGAGATCGACGACCTCCTGCTCGGACAGCCCATCGAGATGCTTGACCAGCGCGCGGAGGCTGTTGCCGTGCGCCGCCACCAGCACGCACGAGTACCGGAGGAGGTCGGGCACTATGGCGTCATACCAGTACGGGAGCATCCGGTCGACCACGTCCTTCAGGCATTCGGCGCTCGGCAGCACCTCGGGCGGCAGGTCCGCGTAGCGGCGGTCGTGTATGGGATGGCGCTCGTCCGACGTCTCGACGGCAGGTGGCCTTACGTCGTAGCTCCGCCGCCATACCTTCACCTGCTTCTCTCCGTAACGCGCGGAGGTCTGAGCCTTGTTCAATCCCTGCAGGGCGCCGTAGTGCCGCTCGTTCAGGCGCCAGCTGCGCCGCACCGGGATCCAGCTGAGACCCAGCTCGGCGAGCGCGAGATCCGCCGTTTCGATCGCCCGCAGCAGCCGCGAAGTGTGCACCACATCGGGCATCAGGCCCGCTTCCTTCATCAGGCGACCGGCCTCGATCGCTTCGGTGTCTCCATGCTCGCTGAGCGGAACGTCGTGCCAGCCGGTGAAAAGGTTCTCCAGATTCCACGTGCTCTGTCCGTGCCTGAGCAAAACGAGCGTTCCGGGCGAAGTCTTCACTTCCCCCCATAAACCTCAGCGGTGACCTTCACGATGTGCGCGAACTCCGCCGCATCCAGGCTCGCCCCGCCGACCAGGCAGCCGTCACACAGTGGCAGCTCGACATACGACTCCACGTTGCTCGCGTTGACGCTGCCGCCGTACACGATTCGTACTTTCTTCGCCGCACCCGCCCCGATCATTTCCCCCACCACGTTGCGGATCAGCCTCATCGTCCGGTAGGCATGCTCAGGGTCCGCGCTCTTCCCCGAGCCGATCGCCCAAACCGGCTCGTAAGCGACGACCAGGCGGACAGAATCGTCGGCGGAGCAGTTGGCCAGGCCGGCCTTGACCTGGGCCGCGACGACCTGGTCCGATGTGCCTGCGTCGTACTGCTCCCCCAGCTCGCCGACACACATGATCACGTTGAGCTCGCACGCAAGAGCCGCGGCGGTCTTCTTGGCGACCATCTCGTCAGTCTCGGCAAGGTAGATGCGCCGCTCCGAGTGGCCGACGATTACCCACTCGCACCAGCCCTTCAGCATCGCGGGCGACACCTCCCCCGTGTACGCACCCGACTGCTCCCAGAAACAATCCTGCGCGCCCAGCTTGACGCCGGATTCGGCCAGCACCTCGTAGACCGGCATCAGCCATGGAAAGGGGGGAAAGATGGCGACCTCGACCCGCTGGGCTTGCCCCCTGGCCACCGACAGAACACCCCGCACGAGGTCCAACGCCTCGTCGGCGGTGTTGGGGTTCATCTTCCAGTTGCCCGCGACCAGAGGGGTCGGAGCTTCTCGGGACGACATCAGTGTTGCGCCCCCGAGGTCCGCCGCATATTCCGCGGCATCGGCGGCCGGAGCCAAGGAGAGGGTGGCGCTAGGAGGAGCGCATCCGTGGATGCGTGACTCCGCAGCGCCGGGCCCCTCGACGCCGGCTTCAGCGCTGAAGGCGCCCGGCCGCCTAGGCCTCGGAGATGCAAGGAAATTCGGGGGCGCAACACTAAGCCTCTTTAAGGATCGCGATACCGGGAAGCTCCTTGCCTTCCAGGTACTCGAGCGTCGCGCCGCCACCGGTCGAAACGTGCGAGAAGCGTCCCGCCAGGCCCAGCGAATCGATGGCC
Source organism: Candidatus Dormiibacterota bacterium (assembly GCA_036570165.1). GTDB lineage: Bacteria > Chloroflexota > Dormibacteria > Dormibacterales > Dormibacteraceae > Palsa-870. The sequence continues at coordinate 7,031 of DATCPI010000056.1, forward strand.
GCGACGGTGTCGCCGCCGCCGACCAGCGTATAGCCGCCGGAGTTTGCGATCGCCTCCCCGATGGCCTTCGTCCCGTCGCTGAAATCGCGGATCTCGGAAACCCCCATCGGCCCGTTCCACACGACAGCGCCCGCGCCGCGTAATCGCTGCGTGAACAGCGCGACCGTCTTGGGACCGATGTCAAGTGCCATCCAACCTGCCTCTACTGCTGACGCCTCCATGATGCGCAACGGCTGGCCGGCCTCCATCCGGCGCGCGCAGACGAGATCGACCGGCAGCAGCATCTTGCGTCCCGCCGCCTCAGTCACGTCTTTAGCCGTCACGAGCGCTGTGTCCTCGACCAGGCTGCTCCCCGTCGGATAGCCGCGCGCCTTGAAGAAGGTGTTGGCCATCGCACCCCCGATCAGCAGCGCGTCGACCTTCTTCAGCAGGTTGCGCAGGACACCGACCTTGGTCGAGACCTTGGCGCCGCCCACGACTGCCAGCATTGGCCGCTTTGGGTTGTCCAGCGCCTGGTGCAGCGCGGTCAGCTCGGCCTCCATCAGCTCACCGGCGAACGCCGGGAGGTAAGCGGCGACACCAACCACCGACGCGTGCGCGCGGTGCGAGGCCGCGAACGCGTCGTTCACGTACAGCTCACCGAGCGACGCCAGCCGGTGCGCGAAATCGGGATCGTTGGCCTCCTCCTCCGGATGAAACCGCACGTTCTCGAGCAGCAGGACCTGGCCGTTCTGCAGATTGCCGACCGCGGTCCTTGCGGGTTCGCCGACACAATCTTCGGCGAAGTGCACCTCGTGCTTGAGAAGCCGCGCGAGGTGCATGGCGATCGGTCGCAGCGAGAGGTCCGGCTCCACGCCTTGCGGGCGGCCGAGGTGTGACATGACGATGACCATCGCCCCGCGCTGAGCCAGGTGCACGAGAGTCGGCATGGCGGCACGGATCCTGGCGTCGTCGGTGATGTGGCCCTTCGACATCGGCACGTTGAAGTCCTCGCGCACGAGAACGCGCTTGCCGGCGACGTCAACGGAGGTGATCGAAGCTTTCAGAGCGTCTGAGCCATGTAACCGATCAGGTCGACCATGCGGCAGCTGAAGCCCCACTCGTTGTCGTACCAGCCCACCACCTTCGCCCAGCCGCCGCCGAGCTCCAGCGTCAGCGGTGCGTCGACGATCGACGAGTGCGGGTTGTTCTTGAAGTCCGACGACACGAGCTCCTCGTGGCTCACGGCGAGGATGCCTCGCAGCTCGCCGCCGGCGGCCTCCTCGAACGCGGCGTTGATGTCCGCGGCGGTCGTGGTCTTCTTGAGCTCCACCGTGAGATCGACCACCGATACGTCGAGTATCGGCACCCGGAACGCCATGCCGGCGAACTTGCCCGCGAGCTCGGGCAGGACCTCGGCCACGGCACGGTTGGCGCCCGTGGAGGTCGGGATGATGTTGTCGGCCGCGGCTCGCGCGCGGCGCAGGTCCTTGTGCGGCAGGTCCTGCAGCTTCTGGTCCGCGGTGTACGCGTGGATCGTCGTCATCATGCCGCGCTCGATGCCGAACGACTCGTTCAGCACCTTCGCCAGCGGAACGAAGCAGTTCGTCGTGCAGCTCGCGTTGGAGACGATGTTGTGCTTCTTGGAGTCGTAGCCCTTGTGGTTGACGCCCATCACGACGGTGTAGTCCTGGTTGGTCGCGGGCGCCGAGATGATGACCTTCTTGGCGCCGCCCTTGTCGATGTGAACGCGCGCTTTGACGCCGTCCGTGAAGAGGCCGGTCGACTCGACCACCAGCTCCACGCCCAGATCCTTCCACGGCAGCTCGGCGGGGTCCCTGTGGCTCATGAACTTGACCGTCTTGCCGTCCACCTTGATGCTGTCGTCAGTTGCTGACACGGCGGGACCGAAAGTGCCCAGCGCGGTGTCGTGCTTAAGCAGGTGCGCGAAGGTCTTGGCGTCGCCGATGTCGTTGACCGCGACGATTTCAAAGTCCGCCTTCAGCTCATGGGCCGCGCGGTAGATGTTCCGGCCGATTCGTCCGAATCCGTTGATTCCTACTTTCAATGTCACGACGCAAATGTTAGGCGGAGCGGCGCGATCCCTTTGGCGCAGCGGTTTCGTCCTTCGAGTCGGCCAGCTGCTGGAGCCTGCGCAGCCGGTGGTTGACCGCGGACTTGGAGAGCTTCATGCGGCCCGCCAGCTCGCCCAGGTTGAGCTGAGGGTTGGCGGCACGCCAGCGGGCCATCTCGCGAAGCGCGGGCGGCAGCCGGTCGAGCTTGCCGGTTGCCTCGAGCCGCTCGATCGCCGCCGCCTGGCGCAGCCCGGAACCGATCGTCTTGCCGATGTTGGCGGTCTCGAAGTTGAGGCGCCGGTTCACCTCTCCGCTGACCGCGCGCACCACCCTCACGTTCTCGAACTCCATGACCGCGCGGCTGGCGCCCATCAGCGAGAGCAGCTTGACTATTGCGTCGCCTTCCTTGACGTAGACGACGTGCTGTCCCCCGCGCTCCATGACGCCGACCTTCGCGTCGACCGAGCCGGCCATCGATACGACGGCGGTCGCCCAGCTGGTGGTCGGGACGACAAACTCCATGTGGTAGCGCGAGCTCGGCGCATTGACAGATCCGCAGCCGAGAAACAGGCCGCGCAGCATCGCCTTCCTGTCGCAGGCGGCGTCGGGGACGGCGTGCATCGCGGACTGAGTGAAGGCCGGCGCGATGCCTGGCGGCAGCGCGAGCTCGATGAAGAACGACATGCGCTTGCGCGTCTTCACGGCCTGGTACTTGGCTTCCATGTGCGCGATGGCACGGCCAAGCCGCACTACTTTTCGCGCGACTGCATTTCGCAGCAGCGAGAAGTAAGCGGCCTGGCCGTCACCCTGCCGCTTGATCAGCCGCGCGCGGGAACCGAAATAGATCCCGAGCAGCTCGCTTAGCTGACAGCACGGTCGAGCCGGCAGAAGCCCGGCGATCTCGTTCTTGACGTCGGCAGAGAACGAAATGCGGTGTACCTCCTGGACCTGAGAGTTGTCCCGCCCTTACCCGCAGTCTATATCTCCCTCTCCCCTTCGGGGAGAGGGTCGGGGCGAGGGGCTTAAGCTGGTCAAGTGCCCGAGATGAGAATGATCGAGGCGGTGCGTGCCGCCATCGGCGAGGAGATGGAGCGCGACGAGCGTGTGCTTGTCATGGGCGAGGATGTCGGCATGAAGGGCGGGGTGTTCGGGGCGACCGACGGCCTCTATGCCCGCTTCGGCGAGGCGCGGGTGCTCGACACGCCGCTTGCCGAATCGGCCATCGTCGGCGTCGCCGTCGGCGCGGCAATGAATGGCCTGATCCCCATCGCCGAGATCCAGTTCGCCGACTTCATCCACCCCGCTTTCGACCAGATCGTCAGCGAGGCCGCCCGCACCCGCTACCGCTCCAACGGAGACTGGTCGGTCCCGATCGTCATCCGGGCCCCATACGGTGGTGGAGTTCACGGTGGCCTGTACCACTCGCAGTCGATCGAGGCCTTCTACGCCCACGTTCCCGGACTGAAGGTCGTCGTCCCGAGCACGCCTTCCGACGCGCATGGGCTGCTCAAGTCGGCCATCCGCGATCCGGACCCTGTGCTCTTCCTGGAGCACAAGAAGGTCTACCGCCTCGTCACCGAAGAGGTGCCTGACGGCGACCACCTCATCCCTATCGGCCCCGCCGTGGTGCGGCGGGAAGGCACCAAGCTCACCTGTTTCGCGTGGGGACTGATGACTCATTACAGCCTCGAGGCCGCAGCGCAGCTCGAGACGGAGGGAGTGAGCGTCGAGGTCGTCGACCTTCGCTCGCTGGCGCCGCTCGACCGGGAGACCATCCTGGCATCGGTCCGCAAGACGGGCAAGGCGATGGTGGTGTACGAGGACAACCTGACCGGCGGGTTCGGCGCCGAGATCGCAGCGATCATCTCGGAGCACGCGTTCGACGCGCTGGACGGCCCCGTCGTGCGCGTCGCGGCGCCGGACATCCCGGCGATGCCGTTCAACACCCCGCAGGAGGATTTCTTCATGCCGAATCCGCGGAAGATCGCAGACGCGATGAGGAAGCTAGTTGCCTACTAAGAAGCAACGGAAGAGAGGTGGAATGTCTCCAGCCTTCCCTTCAATCTCCCAGGACGAGTACGCGATCCGGCGGCAGGCGGTCGCGGCGGGCGTGGAGGCCGCGGGCCTGGACGCGATCTGCGTCTTCTACCCGGCGCGGGTCGCATACCTCACCGGTTTCCACCACATCCCGACCGAGCGTCCCATCGCGCTGGTGCTCGGGCCGAAGGGCTTCTCGGCGCTGCTGGTCCCGGCGGTGGAGAAGGAGCACGCCGAATCGTCAACCTCCCTCGAGAGGATCGACGTGTACTTCGAGTACCCGGGAAGCGAGCACCCGATGGAGCGCCTTGCCGCGATCCTCACCGAGATCAACGCCAAACCCAAGCGCACCGGCGCGGACCATGACGGCTACGTCCCGCACTGGGGCTATCGCGGCCCGAGCCTGAGCGAGCTGACCGGCCAGGCGCCATTCGACGCCGAGCTCATCATCGAGTCGCTGCGGCGCGTGAAGTCGGTGACCGAGATCGCGTGCATCCAGCTCAGCTGCGACTGGGCGGTGCGCGCGCATCACCGGATGCAGGCGGCGATCACGACCGGGAAGACCGAGATGGAGTGCTACGCCCCGGGCGTCACCGCAACGATGGAGGAGATGCTGCGCGAGATGCCGGGCTGGCGTCCGCGCGGGTTCAAGGGCAACGGCCTCACCGCGATGTTCGTCGCGGGGCGGTCAACGGCGATGCCCCACGGTTTCGTGCGCGGGCACGGCATCCAGAAAGGTGACGTGCTGGTCAGCGGCGCGGGCGCCGACATCGACGGCTACCTGAGCGAGCTCGAGCGAACGATGATTGTCGGCGAGCCGACAGCTGCTCACGTCCGCGGCTTCGAGGCGATGCTCGCGCTGCAGACCCGCGCGATCGAGGTCATGGCGCCCGGGGTGCCCGTGGGCGAGGTCGAGCTGGCCACCGCACGCCTGGCCGGAGAGCTGGGGGTCGCCGACAACCTGCGCCACCACGTCGGGCACTCGATCGGGCTCGAAGGCCACGAAGCGCCTTTCCTCGACCGAGGCGATGAGGCCGTGTTGGAGGCGGGCATGGTGTTCACCGTCGAACCGGGCGTCTACATCAAGGACCTCGGTGGATTTCGCCATTCCGACACCGTGGTCATCACGGATGTCGGCTGCCGCGTCATGACGGATTACCCGCGCGAGCTGAAGGACCTCGTCATCACCTCGTAACGCGTTCCGGCATCGATCCATTAACCTCGCTTTCGATGGGTTCCGACCACGTCGCTCGCCGAGGCCGGCGCCCCGGCGACCTTCGGGTGGTCGTCCGCCGCGCAACCAAGCTGCCCCGCACCCTCGGGGCTCCGGCCCTCTTCGCCGCCAGCTACGGGAACGTCGGCTCGAGCATCTATTACGCCCTGGGCGTCACCGCCGCCTTTGCCTTAGGCCTCACACCGCTCGCCATGATCCTGGCCGGACTCATCTTCGTCAGCACCGCCCTCAACTACGCCGAGGGCTCGGCGGCTCTACCCCACGCAGGCGGGAGCTCGAGCTTTGCCCGCCGCGCCTTCAACGGTCCCATCGGGTTCCTCGTCGGCTGGGTCCAGCTACTCAACTACACGGCGACCGTATCCATCTCCGCTTACTTCGCCATCAGCTACCTGGGCGTGTTCAACATCTTTCACGCGCTGAAGACCAACGAGCTCTGGCACGTGGGGGCCACCATCGCGTTGATCGTCTTTCTCGTGGTCGTGAACGTGATCGGCATCCAGGAGTCGAGCGTGCTCAACCTCGTGCTCGCCATGGCCGACCTCGTCACGCAGTTCGCCCTGGTCATCCTCGGACTGTTTCTTCTGCTCCACATCGACAAGGTGATCGGCAACGTTCACCTCGGCCTGGCGCCGACATGGGGCAACTTCCTGGCCAGCATCTCGATCGCGATGGTCACTTACACGGGAATCGAAACCATCTCCAACATGTCCGAAGAGGTGAAGGATCCAGGCCGCAGCGTGCCTCGCGCAACGTTCTGGGTGATCGCCGCTGTGCTGTTCGTCTCAGCCTTCCTTCCAACCATCGGCATGAGCGTCTTCACCGTCTATCAGGACCCAGTCACCCACCAGTGGACGACCGACCTTGCCACCACGTGGAAGAACGACCCGGTGGCCGGCATCGTCACCGGCTTTGCGGAGATCAGTGGGACGCTTGCGTTCTGGGCCGGCATCTGGGTCGGCATCCTGGCGTTCACGATACTGGTGATCGCGACCAACGCCGGGCTCATCGGCATCTCTCGACTCAGCTACTCGCTCGGGGGGGCCGACCTGCTTCCGCGAACGTTCGCGCGTCTGCACCCTCGCTATAAGACGCCGTACGTCTCTATCGTCATCTTCGGCTTCGCCGCGGCGCTGCTGGTCCTACCCGGCATCCTCGTCCAGGGCCAGGAGATAGACCTGCTCGGCTCGATCTATGCGCTGGCGGCGACGTTCGCGTTTTGCTCGGCACATCTCTCTGTGATGCGGCTCAGGTTCGTCGAGCCCAACCTCTATCGCCCGTACCGCATGCCCTGGAACATCAAATTCGGGCGCGACAGCATCCCGGTCCTGTCCCTTGTCGGCGCACTCGCTATCGGCACCGTCTTCACGCAGCTGCTGTCGCAGAACATCTCCAACTCGACCTATATCTGGCTCGGGTGGATGGTGCTGGGCGTCATTACTTTCGTGGTCTATCGCCGCCACCGCAAGCAGCCGCTCTGGGAACCGCTGGAGGTGCCGCCTCCGCCGGACCGGGAGATCGATCGGCTGGCGCCTGAACCCCGGCCGAGCGCCGCCCGCTACCGCCTGGGCCGCCGCGAGCGCATTGCCGCGCACGCCGCCGCCGAGCCCGCACATCGGCGCCGCACGCGTCCCGGCTGGCAGCTCGAGTTCGAGCTCTTCTTCGCCCGGCACGGGGCCGCACGGGGCATTCTGATCGTCCTGGTGTTTGCCGCGGTCAGCGGTCTTGCGGTCGGCGTCGACCTCTCGAGCTACGACCCGTTCGGGCCGGGCCTCGGTTGGTCGCCGGGCATCGTGCTGGTGGCCTTGATCGCGGCGTACCTGCTCAACCGCAGCCACTCCGAGCAATAAACCTCACCCTTCCAGCCGGTATCCCCACAACGGCGATGCCAGGCGGCGCATCACAGCCAACGTACGCCCGTCCCGTGCGCCCCGCTTGTCCCGAGCAGCTCGTCGCCCAAGCGGATTTCGAATGTTCCCTGCGCGGGCTCCATCCGCAAGTAATAGACGAAGGCCTGGTCGATCGCCCGCTTGATCCGCATGCGCTCGTCCTCGCTGACGTACTGCATGAAGACCGAGTGGTATACAACCGTTGCCATCCCGTGCCGCGGTTCAGCAAGTTCGTGCTCGAGAAACGAAGAGGCGTCACTGCGCTCGACCTCAACCGGCTCCGCCTCGGCGATCGCGATCGCTCCGTCCAGGAGCGAGAGGCGCCCGAGCTGGTCCGCCCAGATGAAGGAACGCAGCGAAAGCGCGCCTTCCTCGCTGGTCGGGTCGATGGGCTCGAGGTCACAACCCTTGCGCTCGATGACCTCCGCAACTCGATTCAGCGGCGGTGGAACGTCGAAGTGATGGACGAACCGCACGGCCGACAGCTCATCGCCCCAACCGGCTTCGAACGGCTCACCGGACTTGCCCGATTCGTATCGGTAGCGATCCCAGTTGAGGTTGAGACCCGCGCTGGCTCCGATCTCCAGGATGCGCAGCGGCAAACCGGCACGGTGAGCCACCTCGAGGAATCCGCCCAGGAGGGCGGCGCTACGCCCCACCTCGTTGGTCTGGCACCCATGTGCGAGCAATCGGCGAATCTCCGGGCGATGCTCGCTCAGGGCTGCGCGAAAGGGCGGCCACGCCGCCTTCGCGTCGCCATCGCCGCCGACGGACGGATAGTGCGGCTCCAGCGCCGACACGCGGCCTTCTAGGACCAGCCTGTGCACCGCACCCATCAGGCGCAGAGCGATCGCCGCCGAGTCCGACTCGCTTTCAAAGCCTGCGAGCGTCTCAGCGGTCGGGCCGGTGCCCTCCACATCCGCGGCCGCGGAGTCCAGCAGCGAGGCATAGAACGGCGAACCGATAACGGCACATGAGTGCGCCTGGCGCCTCAGCCGTCCGGCCAGGACCTCATTCGGCGCCGGCAATCGCCAGCTCCTTCGCTCGGTTTGCGTAGCCGGGATGGGTCGGGTGCCCGACGCGGTACCAGGCCAGCGTCTCGGCCAGGGCGTCCTCGAGGGCCGAGGGCTCGAAGCCGAGCTCGCTGCGCGCCCGATCCAGCGCGTATCCCGCCGACCGCCTCGGATCCGGACCATACGGGCTGGCGCCATCGGGCAGCTCAGCGAACGGCATGGGATGCAGGCGTATCGGTTTTCCCATCGCGCGTGCGATGCCTTGGATCAGATCCCGCACGCTCACCCCTTCGAAAGCCGCGTTGTATGCCTTGCGCGTCGTGTCCTTGCGAAGGTCGCACGCCAGCGCGCACGCGAAGCCGATGTCCTTCACCCACGACAGCCCTGCCTGCCGCTCGTAAGACTCGACCGGCACAAGCAGCGGACCGCCATCTTCGACTCGCTGAATGTAGGCGGCGATGCGGAGCGTGTGGTCCGCGGGGCCGAACACCGCGGGCGGCCGGATCACCGTCCACGGAAAACTGTCAGAGCGCGCGAGCACTGTCTCGCACCACCGCTTGCCTTCGAGATAGTCGAGTGTGTCGGGCGGATCGCCCTCGAGCGGAATGAAGTCCTCCTCGCGAGCGGGTCGGCCGTTCAGGTGCGGGTACACGCCCGTCGAAACGAAGATGTATCGCGCTCCTTTGAAATGACGCGCGGCTGCCTCGACTTCGCCGGGCTGATAGCAGGCGAGGTCGAGGAGGACATCAGGCTCGACCTGTTCGAGTGCGCGCTTCAGCTGCTTCTCATCGGTCCTGTCGAACGCGACGTAGCTGGTGAACATGCCATAAGCACGGTCTTTGCGGCCGGCGGCGATCGTCTCCACGCCGCGACGCATCAGCTCCTTGCAGGCGGCGACGCCGATGAAGCCCGCGCCGCCCAAGACGAGCGCGCGGGTCAAGAGTGGCGGGACCGGGGACCGGCTCGGCGAGACGAGGCATCGGCGGCCGGAGCCAAGGAAGGGGTGGCGCCGCTAGGAGCGCATCGGTAGATGCGTGACGACGCGGCGCCGGGCCCTCTGACGCCGGCTTCAGCGCCGAAGGCGCCCGGCCGCCTAGGCCGAAGGATCGCTGAGCGGCTTCCCGGGCCCGCCACTCTAGATGTCGCGCGCTGTGAACTCGACGTCGATGCCGTCCACGCTTTTTAGCCGTGCGGCCATCTCGGCCGCTATCGCCACCGACCGGTGCCTCCCTCCGGTGCATCCGAAGGCGACCACCAGGTGCGACCGCCCGCGCTCACGGTAGTGAGGGATCGCTTCGCGCAGCGTCTTCTCCAGGTTGCCCAGCAGCTCCTGCGCCGCCGGCTGCTTCACCACATAGTCGCGCACGCGCGGGTCGCGGCCGTCGAGAGGTCGAAGCTCCTCGACCCAGTAGGGGTTTTCGAGCAGCCTCACGTCGACCACCCATGACGCGCCGTCGGGGATGCCGTTCTTGTAGCCGAAGGCGAGACAGCTGACGAGGAGCCGCTCGCGCGAGCGCAGCTGCTGCGCCAGCTCACGCAGCTGCGCGATGTCCACACGATGATGGGCGCGCTCGTGGCTGCCGCCGGCTCGCCCATCGCCCGGGCCGACGTGCACCAGCACGTACGTGATGTTTTGCGCATCTGCGTCGCGCAGCATCGAAACGGCGTCGCCGCGCAGGGGCAGCACCGCATCGGCCTGGTCCCACTCTGAAAGCCAGCGGGCGAGCTGAAAACCTGAGTCGAGGAAGACGCCGACCGCCTCGTCGAGCTCGGCCTCGGCTGGTCCACCAACTATGACCAGAGTCACAGGGTTTCTTTCAGGCGCTTGGCGAGGCTCTCGGGCACGCCGAGCTTCACGATGTCCTCCACCGGCGCCTCACGAATCGCCTGCACCGAGCCGAAGTGTCGCAGGAGGATGCGCTTGCGCGCGGGGCCGATGCCCTCGACCGAGTCGAGCGGCGAAGTCAGCGCCTTGCGCGAGCGCACCTTTCGATGGTGCGTGATCGCGAAGCGGTGCGCCTCGTCGCGGATGCGCTGGACCAGGAACATTCCCGGCGAGTTTCGCTCCTGCACGATCGGTTCGGCCCTGCCCGGCGCGAAGATCTCCTCCCGCTCCTTGGCGAGGGCAAACGTCGGGATGTCCGCGTAACCCGCCGACTCCAGCACCTCGAGCGCGGCGCTCAGCTGGCCTTTGCCTCCGTCGATGAGAATGAGATCAGGACGGCTCGTGAACGACCGGTCCCCCACCGCGTCTGCTTCTTCACGACGCTGCGCGGACTCCAGGCGCTCGAGCCTTCGTCTCAGGACTTCCTGCAGCATCGCGAAGTCGTTCGGCCCGAGGACGAACTTGATTTTGAAGTGGCGGTAGTGGTCGTTGCGCGGCCTGCCGTCCTCGAACACGACCATCGCTCCGACGGCCGAGTCGCCCTGGATGTTGGAGATGTCGTAGCACTCGATTCGCTTCGGTGGGGACTCCAGGTCGAGGGCGTCCGCCAGGGCCGCCAGCATCGGCTCGGTGCGGTTGCGGTCGTAGTCGGCCTGGATGCGCAGCTGCTCGAGCTCCTTGGTGGCGGTCTCGGCAAGCTGCGAGACAAGCGCACGTTTGCGTCCTCGCTGCGGAACCTCGATCGTCACCGGGCCACCGCGCTTCTGGCTCAACCAACCGGCGAGCAGGTCCGGCTCATCCACAGAGCCCGCGAGGATCACGGTTCGCGGAACGTGCGTCGCGCTCGCGTAGTACTGGAGGACGAAGCCACGCAGCAGCTCGGCCTCGGCCACGTCGGCGGCGCCGTCGAGAGGGTGGCCGTCGTGGCCGACCATCTTGCCCTGCCTGACGTACGCAACTTCCACGAACACATCAGAGCCGTGCCTTGCGTATGCGATGAGATCGTGGTCGTCGCGGCTGTGGGTCAGGACTTTCTGGCGGTCGGCGATGCGCTCGATCGATTGGAGCTGGTCGCGGTAGCGCGCCGCGTTCTCGAAGTCGAGCCTGTTCGCCGCCACCTCCATACGGTCTTTCAGCTCGTGAAGGAGCAGGTCGGAGCGGCCCTCCATGAAGAGCGCGACCTCGTTGATGCGCGCCTTGTAGTCCTCCGAGCTTATCCGGCGCTCGCAAGGGCCTGGGCAGCGCTTGATATGGAAGTCGAGGCAAACCTTGCCCTGCTTGAAGATCTCGTCCGAGCAGGTCCGGAACGGGAGAAGCTGGCGGATCGATTTGACGGTGCCCCGGAGCGACTGCGCCGACGTGTAAGGGCCGAAGTATCGCGCGCCGTCGTTCTGCACCCGGCGCGAGTAATGGACTCGAGGAAACTCCTCGTTGACCGGCAGCTTCAGGTAGAGGTAGTTCTTGTCGTCCTTGAGCCGGATGTTGAAGCGAGGCCTGTAGTTCTTGATGAGGTTGCACTCGAGGACGAGCGCCTCGACCTCGTTGGCGGTCGTGACGAACTCGAAGTCGGTCGCCTTGCGCACGAGCTCGGCGATGCGAGCTGTCTGCGCATAGCCCGGTGTGAAGTACGAGCGCAGCCGGTCGCGCAGGCGCAGGGCCTTGCCGACGTAGATGACCTGACTCCGGTTGTCACGAAACAGGTAGACGCCAGGCCCATCGGGGACTGCGCGCAGCCTCCGCTTGACCGCATCTTCCAGGGAAACCGCCACGCAGATCGATTTTAGGTCGGTCTTCTAGGAGCCACTAGACTGCCCCCATGCAGCCACCGCCTGGCCTGCAGGCGCCACCTCACCCTTACCCCAGCCCAGAGGCGAGCCGCCGGTTCAACCCGTGGGCGATCGTCAGCATCTCGTTTGCGGTCTCCGGCGTGCTTGGGAGCTGGTGCTTCGGTGGCCTGATCGCCGTCATCACCGGCCACGTCGCCCGTCACCAGATCAAGAGGACCGGCGAGGGCGGCGGCGGCCTTGCCCTGGCCGGCCTGATCATGGGCTATGTCGAGATCGCCCTTTTCTTCTTGTTCATCGCCGCTTATGTGGCTTTCTTCGTCTTTATCTTTGCGTTTGCCGCCGCGCATCCGTTCCCGTCGCCGAGCCCTTCGGGGTCCCAGTAGACTGCTTTCCGTGAGCACAACGCCGAGCGACCTGCCAGGTCCGCCGCCATCACAGCCTTCGGGCAGCCCGACCCAGATCGCGGGCCAGGAGGTGACGCCTTCGACCACGGTCCCTCACAGCCCCACCGGTGCGATGTACACGCCGGCAGCCGGAACCACTACCAACACGCTGGCCATCGTCAGCCTGGCCGCCGGGATCGGTTCCTTCTTCGCGCATATCCTTCCGGGAGTCGGGGGATTCACCGTCGCCCTGGTCGCCGTGGTCACCGGGTACATGGCGCGAAAGCAGATTAAGCAGACGGGCGAGCAGGGCATGGGCATCGCCACCGCGGGCATGATCATCGGGATCGCCCACCTGGTGCTGATCGTCCTCCTGGTCATCCTTGTGCTGTTTCTGATCTTCGTCCTCGGCCTCACCCTCTTCGGCGCCAGCCGACACTAACCCGGCCGTCCCCGCCCTCGCGAGCCGGCTGGCTTGAGTGTTTTCAGGCGACTTTGACGCGTGCCGACCGCGTGCGCGACGACTTCGCCCGGCCCTGGCTTGCCGCCCCGTTCGACCTCTCGGGCCGCCGCCCAGCCCGCTCCAGCGGTACACGCAAGAACTGCCCGGTCGACGAGGCTGGGTTGCCGGCCAGCTGCTCGGGTGTGCCCGCGGCGATCACGTAGCCGCCCTTCTCCCCGCCCTCGGGCCCGAGGTCGATCAGCCAGTCCGCGGTCTTGAGCACATCGAGGTTGTGCTCGATGACGACCACCGTGTTGCCATGGTCGACCAGCCGGTGGAGCACTATGAGCAGCCTCTCGACGTCCGCGTAATGAAGGCCGGTCGTCGGCTCGTCCAGCAGGTACAGCGTCCTGCCGGTGTCACGGCGAGACAGCTCGGTTGACAGCTTGACCCGCTGCGCCTCGCCGCCCGATAGCTGCGTCGCAGGCTGGCCGAGGCGGATGTAGCCAAGTCCGACGTCATGCAGCGTCTTCAGCTTGGTCTTGATCCGCGGCACGTTCTCGAAGACTTCGAGCGCCTCGTCGACTGTCAGCTCGAGCACGTCGGAGATCGAGTGGCCGCGGAACTTCACCTCCTGGACCTCGCGCGAGTAGCGCGTCCCATGACACACCTCACACGGCACGTAGACGTCCGGCAGGAAGTGCATCTCGATCTGGATGATCCCGTCGCCCTGGCAGGCTTCGCACCGTCCACCGCGAACGTTGAAGCTGAACCGGCCCGGCTTATACCCGCGCATCTTCGCCTCGGGCATGCTCGCGAACAGCTCACGCATGTACGTGAACATGCCGGTGTAAGTGGCCGGATTGGACCGCGGCGTGCGGCCGATCGGCGACTGGTCGATATCGATCGCCTTGTCGAGATGCTCGAGCCCTTCGACCGCCTCGTGCGGCCCCGGCCGGTCCTTCGCCCGATAAAAGTGCTGCGCCACCTTACGGCTGAGGATGTCCGTCACCAGCGAGGACTTGCCGGAACCGCTCACGCCCGACACCGCGACGAAAGTTCCCAGCGGAAACGTCACGTCGAGGTCCTTCAAGTTGTTGGCTCGCGCGCCTCGAATCACGAGCTTCTTGCCGTTTCCCGGACGCCGGCGCGCGGGTATGGCGATCTGGCGATCACCCCGGAGGAACGCCGCCGTCAGCGAGTTCGGATCGCGTAGGACCTCGTCGACCGTTCCCGCGGCGATGATCTCGCCCCCGTGCTCGCCGGCCGCGGGACCTATGTCGACCATGTAGTCCGCCGCGCGGATGGTCTCCTCGTCGTGCTCTACGACGATCAGCGTGTTGCCCAGGTCGCGCAGCCGCAGCAGGGTGTTGATCAGCCGCCTGTTATCCCTCTGGTGCAGTCCGATCGACGGCTCGTCGAGGATGTACAGCACGCCCATCAGCTTCGAGCCGATCTGCGTCGCGAGGCGGATCCGTTGCGACTCACCGCCTGAAAGCGTGTTGGCGGCGCGATCGACGGTCAGGTACTCGAGGCCTACGTCGATCATGAACTGCAGCCGCTCGCGAATCTCCTTGAGCACGCCGCGAGCGATCAGCTGCTCGCGTTCGGTCAGGTCGAGGCTGTCAAAGAACGCGATTGCCGCGCCGATCGACAAGGCGGACACCTCGGCGATGTTGTGCGTCGCCACGGTCACGGCCAGCGACTCAGGCTTGAGGCGCCGACCCTTGCACGCGGGACACGGCTTGTCCGACATGTACCTGCTCTCGAGCTCCGCCTTCAGGTGGTCTGACTGCGTCTCCTGATACCGGCGCTGGAGGTTGGCGATCACGCCCTCGAACGGCGCCTCGTACCAGCGGGCGTGCCCGTACTGGTTCTTGTAGCCGAAGCGGATCTTCTTTTCGCCCGTGCCGTTGAGCAGCACGTTTTGCTGCTGCTTGGGCAGCTTCGACCATGGCTTGTCCATGTCGATCCCGAAGAATTTGCTGACCGACTCCAGCAGCTCCGGATAGAAGAACTGCGAGCGACTCCACGCCGCGACTGCACCCTCACGCAGCGAGAGCGACGGGTCGGGCACGACCAGGTCACCGTCGACCACGAGCTGAAAGCCGATCCCTGTGCATTTCGGGCAGGCGCCATGCGGGCTGTTGAAGGAAAAGTTGCGCGGCTCCGGCTCGGGCACGCTCGTACCGTCGTACGGGCACGCGAAGTCCATCGACATCTGGATCTCTGCGCCTTTTTCCGGAACGATGATCACCGAGCCGCCCCCAAGCCGAGCCGCGGTCTCGATCGACTCGACTAGCCTGGTGCGCTGGTCAGGGCCCACCACGATGCGGTCCACCACGACCTGGATGTCGTGCTTCTTGTTCTTGTCGAGCGGGATCTGCTCGCCGAGCTCGTACAGGCTTCCGTCCACTCGCACGCGCACGAATCCCGACTTCCGCACGTCCTCGATCAATGAGCGGTACTCGCCCTTGCGTCCCTTGACGACCGGGCCGAGGACCATCACGCGTGCGCCCTTCGGCAGCTTCTCGACGTGGTCGGCCATCTGATCGACCGTCTGCCGCCGGACCTCGCGGCCGCACACCGGGCAGTGCGGGTGCCCGACCCGCGCGTACAGAAGGCGCAAATAGTCGTAGACCTCGGTCACCGTGCCGACCGTCGACCGCGGGTTCTTCGAAGTCCCCTTCTGGTCGATCGAGATCGCCGGCGACAGGCCTTCGATGGTGTCGACGTCCGGCTTTTCCATCTGGCCGAGGAACTGGCGCGCGTAGGCGCTCAGCGACTCGACATAACGCCGCTGCCCTTCCGCATAGATGGTGTCGAAGGCCAGCGACGACTTGCCGGAGCCCGACAGTCCCGTGAACACGACCAGCTTGTCACGCGGGATCGAAAGCGTGACGTTCTTCAGGTTGTGCTCTCGCGCTCCGCGGATCGTTATGTGGTCAGTTGGCAACCCCTACCTATACCTTCTCTCGTGTAACCGCAAACGTTCCGCTCGCGGTGGCGACCAGCTTTCCGTCCGGCCCGTCGATACGGCACTCCGCCACAACCGTGCGCCGCCCCGCATGAATCACTCGCGCCGTCGCGCGGAGCGTCTCGCCGATCTTGGCTGCGGTGATGAAGCTGAGCTTCAGGTCGAAGCTCATGGCCCGGACCACGCCCGGCTTCAGGGTACGCACGGACCGCCCCATTGCCGAGTCAGCCAGCGTGCTGATCATCCCGCCGTGGACGAAACCGGAGTGGTTGGCCATGTCTTCCGTCGGCGTCATCTCCACGGTGGCGGTGCCCTCGCCCGTCTCCACGGTCTGGAGGCCGAGCCACGCCCAGGCCCTGGATGGAACCTTCACGTCACTCACGGCCCTGACCCTCCGGGACCGGCATGCACGTAGACGACGCCCGCGCCACCAGCCTTCCCTGGTCGTCCAGGACGTCCGCCTCGCTGAACAACAGCGTCTGCTTCATCTCGACGACCCTGCCGATCGCGCGCAGGCGCCCCTCGATCACTGGGCGTAGGAAGTTGATCTTCAGCTCGATGGTGGTGTTCCACATCCCATCCTCTTGAAGCGTGCCGAGGGTCATCCCCATGGCGGCATCCGCGATCTGAGTGATCACCCCGCCCTGCACCACGCCGCCCCCGTGGCGGTGCTGTGGCCCCGCCACCAGCTCGAGCACGACCCGCCCAGGTTCCGCTTCGGTGATCCGGGCGCCCAGCGTTGCCATCCAACCGTCCGGCTCCGCCGTGAGCAGCCGTTCGGCTCGACTGAAGTTCTTCAATTTGCTCTTAACTTGAACGTGTTCGATTTTTCTTGACATTCCCAAGACGGAGGATTACCCTTCAAGTTGAACATGTTCATATTGACGGCCACCGCGAGTTCAACTGGGGGAAAAGATGGATTTTCACGATTTTCGACTGATCGACTATGTGGTCTACCTCTCGGCTAGCGTGCTGCTCACGGTTTGGGTCGGCAACACGCTGTTCAAGAACGGCCGTCCCTTCCTGATCTCGGTGTTTCAGGAGGCGGGCCTGGCCGACTCCGTCAACCGGCTCCTCGTCGTGGGCTTCTACCTCGTCAACCTGGGCGCCGCGGCGCTCCTGATCAACGCGGGTGGGGCGCCGGCAACGGTCGGCGACATGATCCAGGAGACCATAACGCGGATCGGCGTCGTGCTTCTGGTGCTCGGCGCGATGCACTTCGGCAACATGTTCCTGTTTCACTTGATCCGCAGGCCACTCCGTCAGCGCATGGCCGGAGCCTGAGACACGGGCTTGAATACGCTCCCTGTCGTCCAGCCGCAAAGGACCAAACGCGGCGAGAACTCGAGGGCGGTCATCTTCAGCGCCGCCCTCGAGCTGTTCCAGGAACGCGGTTACGACGCGACGACCATGCGTGCCATCGCTGGGAGGGCGGGCGTGTCGCTCGGCAGCTCCTATCACTACTTCGCGTCCAAAGAGCACCTCGTGCTCGAGTTCTATCGCCACATGCACGAACTGCACCTCGCCACGATCGCTCCGCTGCTCGGACGCGAACGCGACCTTGCGGCCAGGCTCCGCGGTGCGATTCGAGGCCTTGTCGTCACCTGCGAGCCATTTCACGCGGTGGCCGGGTCGATCTTCAGCAGCGTGGCCAACCCGTCGAGCCCCGTCAATCCCTTCGGGCCGACCGCCAAGACCATTCGCGACGAGGTGATCGGCCTGTACGCCGAAGTGATGAGTGATTCCGACGCCAAGATTCCAGCCGACGTGGCGGCCGAGCTCCCGCTCTTGCTGTGGCTTTACCAGATGGGGATCCTCTACTTCTGGATCTTCGACAACTCGCCGGGTCGGCTCCGCACGCTCGAGCTCATCGACCAGACCACGGACCTGATCGTGCGCCTGCTCGGCCTCGCCAACCTCCCGGTGCTGCGAGGCTCGCGCCGCCGTGTGCTCGCTCTTGTGAGGGGAATCGCCGAGGGCTCGCACGGTTCCACCGCCTGAGATCACCGGCCTTTACGGCCCGGTCGCCACTGGCGAACCATCGTCTTCTGCTTGGGCGCCGCCGCGATGGCGAGCGCTACGTCGCTGTCATCCTCTTTGCCGGTCACCTCACCGGATAGGCGTTTCCGCAGGAGGATGATCCGGTCGCGCACACGCGCCGCGTCCTCGAACTGCAGCTCCTTGGAGAGCCTTCGCATCTCCTTCTCCAGGTCACGCACTATCGCGAGCAGGTCCGAGCGCGGCACGCCGGCGCCCGCCATGATCTCGACCGCGTCGGCCTGCACGTCGTTCGCGTTGATCTCCATCGCGTAGATCGCCTTCTTCACCGTCTCGGGTGTGATCCCCCGCTCCGCGTTGTAGGCGATCTGCCTGTTGCGACGGCGCTCGGTCTCGTCCAGTGCTTGCCGCATCGAGTCGGTGATCTTGTCCGCGTACATGACGACGTGCCCCTCGACGTTGCGCGCCGCGCGGCCGATGATCTGGATAAACGATCGGAAGGCGCGCAGATATCCCTCTTTGTCGGCGTCCAGGATGCCGATGAAGGCGACCTCCGGGAGGTCCAGGCCCTCGCGGAGAAGGTTGATCCCGACCACGACGTCGACCTCGCCTGTGCGCAGGGCGCGCAGGACGTCGATCCGCTCCATGGCGTCAAGCTCCGAGTGCAGGTACTTGACCTTGACCCCGTACTCGCGCAGGTAGTCGGCCAGGTCTTCGGCGAAACGCTTCGTCAGCGTGGTCACGAGCGAGCGGTGTCCGAGCTCAGCACGCCTCTTCACCTCGGCGAGGAGGTCGTCGATCTGACCCGCCGTGGGCCGGACCTCGACGGTCGGGTCGACCAGGCCGGTCGGCCGCACGACCATCTCCACCGTACGCTGCGAGCGGCGCAGCTCGTAGGGACCCGGCGTCGCGGAGACGTAGACGACGTTGCGTGCCCGCTCTTCCCATTCGTCAAAGCTCAAGGGCCGGTTGTCGAACGCGCTCGGCAGGCGGAAGCCATACTCGACCAGCGCCGCCTTACGCGACCGGTCACCGCCGAGCATGCCGCCGATCTGCGGCACCGCCACGTGCGACTCGTCGACGAAGATCAGCGTGTCGTCCGGCAGGAAGTCCATCAGCGTGTAAGGCGCTTCGCCGGGCTGCCGGCGAGTCAGGTGCCGCGAATAGTTCTCGATCCCCGCGCAGGTCCCCGTCTCGCGCAGCATCTCCAGGTCGAAGTTGGTCCGCTGCCGCAGCCGCTGGGCTTCGAGCAGCCGGCCGTGCTCCTCAAACCACTTGCAGCGCTCTTCGAGCTCCGCCTCGATGTCCGTCATCGCGAGGCGCAGCTTGTCCGCCGGCGTCACGTAGTGAGAGGCGGGAAAGACTGTGAACTCGCTGCGCGGGCCGAGGATCTCGCCCGTCGTCGCGTCGAGTTCCTGGATCCGCTCGACCTCGTCGCCGAAGAACTCGATTCGCAGGACCTTCTCTTCGTTAGCGGGCACGAGGTCGACGACGTCCCCCCGCACCCTGAAGCGAAGCCGCGCCAGGTCGTAGTCGTTGCGCTCGTAGAGCATCTCGGTGAGCTTGCGCAGGAAAACCTCACGGCGGATCGACTGCCCTTTCTCGATATGCAGGGACTCGCCCATATAGTCCTCGACCGAACCGATGCCGTAGATGCAGCTGATGCTGGCTACCACCAGCACGTCACGCCTGGTCATCAGCGCCTGGGTCGTCGAGTGCCTCATTCGGTCGATATCGTCGTTCCGGCTCGAGTCCTTCTCGATGTAGGTGTCGCTGCGCGCGATGTAGGCCTCGGGCTGGTAGTAGTCGTAATAGCTCACGAAATACTCAACTGCGTTGTCGGGCAGCAGGCGGCGAAACTCCGCGCACAGCTGGGCGGCCAGCGTCTTGTTGGGGCTGAGCACGAGCACGGGTCGCTGCAGCTGTTCGACCGCCCAGGCCATGACGTTGGTCTTGCCGCTCCCGGTCACGCCCAGCAGCACCTGCTGGCTCAGCCCGGCGCGCACGCCGTCGACCAGCTGCTCGATCGCTTCGGGCTGGTCGCCGGCCGGCTTGAAGGGTGCGTCGACACGAAAGGGGGAGGTCACAGGACACCTAATTCTAAGGCGAACGGACGTTCGAAAGGGGCCTACGGGCGCCTACCAGCGCAGCTCAAGGTAAAGACAGGATCATCGCTTCCACGAGTGTCCCGGCCTTGATTCCATGATCTCCAGGCGGGATGCGCACCAGCGCATGCGCGCCGGCGAGTGACATCAGCCGCGATGACGACTGTGAGCCGGTCGTCTCGGCGACCAGCTCCCGCCCATCACGGCGCAGAGTGACGCGCTGGTACTCCGTGCGATCGGCGGTGGCGCGCGCGTCGTAGCCCAGGCGAACCGGCAGCGCCGGGCGCTGCAGCTGGGTGAAGCCTTGCATCTTGCGCAGCGCAGGACGCACGAACACCTCGAACGTCACCAGCGACGAGACGGGAAACCCCGGCAGCCCAAACGCCAGCCGCCCATTCGGCAATGTGGCGAACGTAAACGGTTTTCCCGGCTTGAGCTTCACCCGCCCGACATGCACGGTCCCGAGCGACTCCAGCAGCGGTTTGATGAGGTCATGCGTGCCCACCGAAACACCGCCGGAGGTCACCAGCACGTCAGCCTCGGCAAGAGCATTCGTGACGAGCCGGTGGAGCGGCTCCGCCTCGTCAGGGCCGATCCCCAGGCTCCGTACCTCGGCGCCCGCCTCGCGCAGCGAGGCCAGCAAGGCCCAACGGTTCGAGTCGACGATCTGCCCCCGCGCCGGCTTCCCCCCCACCTCGACCAGCTCATCGCCTGTCGACATCAATGCCACCCGCGGCCGCCGGTGCACCGGCAACCTCGGAAAACCGAGCGCCGCCGCCAGGCCGAGCTCCGCCGCGCCAAGCTGAGAACCGGCCACGAGCACCCGCTCCCCCGCGCGCAGGTCGGCGCCGGGGGCATGAAAGTTCTGCCCCTTCCTCAGCGTCGCCGGGACGGTGACGACATCCCCCTTTTCTTGAACTTTTTCTTGGACGTCCTCGACCATGACCACGCAATCGGCGCCGTCCGGCAGCACGCCGCCGGTCAGGATGCGAACCGCGCTTCCCACCTCGACACGGCGATCAAATGGACGCCCCGCCGCGGACTCGCCGATCACGCGCAATGACTTTCCCGCGTCAGCCGCCCGGACCGCGTAACCGTCCACAGCGCTCGACGGCAACGCAGGTAGCGCCGACGGCGCGGTCAGGTCTTCAGCCAGCACGCGTCCGATGCAGTGCGCGAGCGCCACCCGCTCGACTCCCAATCGAGGCGTGTGCTCCAGAACGAGGGCGGCAGCCTCGTCAGCATCAATGAGTGGATACGTGGAGACCCTCAAGGCATCAAAAGGTACAGGGGCCGGTCACGCGGCCCATCGAACGCCCGGCCCGCGGGCGCTTCTCGTTATCAGTCCCAGACCGGGGAGCTACTCGTAGCGAAGGGCTCTGACAGGATCCTGGCGTGCCGCCCGCAGAGCCGGCAGCAAACCGCTCACCGTGCTCAACAGGATGGCCAGCAAGAGAGCGATACCCACCACGCCGAAGTCGGTGCGGAAAACGTCGAATCCGCTGCTCGTGACCGATTGCGTGACGCGGTCGACCAGCGCGTTGCCCAGCCGGCCCAACCCGACGGCGACCAGGATCCCGACCAGGCCTCCCGCGAGCCCGATCACCGCGGCCTCGGCGACGAAGATGAGCAGCACGTCGCGCGCACGTGCGCCCAGCGCTTTCAGGACGCCGATCTCCTTCGTCCTTTCGAGGACCGCCGTGTACATAGTGTTCGCGATGCCGAGACACGCCAGCAGCAGCGCGACCAGCGCAAGCCCGAGCAGCGCGACACGCATCTTGCCCAGCAGGTCCTCGAAGCTGCGGAACTGGTCGCCGAAAGTTTGCGCCTGGAATCCGAGCGCCTCGACCCTCTTGCGCAGTCCCTCGACGGCGAGGCCCGAATCGGCCAGGAGCGTGATGGTCGAGTACTGGCCGGTCTTCCACTTGTTGGCCGCGGCGAGCTGGGTCCAGTAATCGCGCACCGTCGCGTAAGGCGCCATGCCACCGGGCGCGCCCGCGGGCATCACATTGCTCGACACGATGCCGACGACGAGCAGCTTCAGGTCTAGCGGCTGCGTGACCGGATTCCGTGCCAGGCCGAGGACCTGGAGCCCGCCGTAGGTGGCGGTGTAAGTGACCTGCGAGCGGAGTGCGTCCCGGGCGGAAAGGAAGCCGAGCGCCGTGGCTTCGCTGTCGCTGAGCAGCACCTCTTTGGCGGCGTCGGAGCTCGGTGGCCGGCCCGCGCTGAGCGACGGCATACCGCTCGACCAGCGGAGCGGCGGCAGCGAGACCAGCGCGCCAGATAGAGGAAGCGGCGGTTTGTCTGCTGACGGCGTGCCGGGCGGAGTCACAGTGCCCTTGATGAACGTGCCGCTCATCGCCACCTGGCCCCAGGCCGCGCGGACGTGGGGCTGAGCAGCGAGCGTGGCAAGCGTTCCAGCGTCGAAGGCGCTGGTCCGAGCGTCGGCGGGCGGATACACGGCGACCTGGTGCACCTGGCTCGTCACCAGGGCGGGTGAGTTGAGCGCGCCCTGCAGGCCACCCGCTAGCGCGACGATCAAGCTCATCGCCGCGATGCCGATGGCGACCCCGGTGGTCGTCAGCGACGTGCGCAGAGGTCGCCGGCCCGCGCTGCCCAGACCCATCTTCAGCGTGTCGCGCCAGTGAAGGCGTAGCGCAGGATCCACCGGCTCCTGTTTGCGCACTGTCGGGTTGCCCGGCTCGATTTCGATCGCCCTGCCGTCGATCATCCTCACCACCCGGCGCGCGCGTCCCGCGACCTCCGGGTCGTGGGTCACGAGCACCACGGTGGCACCGCGGCGATTGAGGTCTGCCAGCAGGTTCAGCACGCCATCGCCGGCAGCGGAGTCCAGGCTCCCGGTGGGCTCATCGGCCAGGATGAGGCCCGGCCGGTTGGCCAGCGCGCGCGCGACCGCCACCTTTTGCTGCTCCCCACCTGACAATAGGCGGGCACGAGTGCGAGCTCGATGCTCCAGCCCGACCAGCGCGAGCAGATGGCGCGCCCGCCTGCGCCGCTCTTCCGGCTCGACTCCGGCGAGCGTCAGCGGCAGAGCGACGTTGTCCTCGACCGTCATCGACGGGATCAGGTTGAACGCCTGGAAGATCGTGCTCACCCGCTGCAGCCGGTAGTCGGCAAGGTCGCGCTCAGACAGCTCGCCGAGCGGCAGCCCTGCGCCGTACACGTGCCCGGCCGTCGGCCGGTCGAGGCCGCCCATCAGCGAGAGGAGCGTGGTCTTGCCACAGCCCGACGGGCCGACGACCGAAACGAACTCGCAAGGCCCGATCTCCAGCGAAACGTTCCTCAGCGCGGTCACATGCATCTCGTCATTGCCGCCGAACTCGCGCGAGACCGAATCCAGCCGCAGGCCGACCGCCTGGCCGAGGAGGTCTTTGAAGTCGTCTCTCTCGTAAGCCGGCGCGGCCACGAGCACCCCTCGGCGCACCTCTGGTTCCGGCTCGGGCACCACGGTTACCGCCACGGCGGGTTCCGGCTCAGGCACCACGCTGACCGCCACGATCTCAGCCTCGGCGCTCAGGTCTGGAGCCGCCTCGGCGCCCGCGCCGTTGGCGGTTGGGACCGGCTCGGCGGTGGCAGCTTCGTTTTCCCGGCGCCGGCGGCGCCGGCGGCGCTTTTTGGCGCTGCTGGCCTCTCCGGGGTCTTCGACTAGCGTCGCCATCGGCCTGAGTCTAAGTGGTCAGTTAAGGCCTGGCGCGCTTCTATCTGGCTTCTTGGACCACTTGGTCTTCGAGCCACTTCAGGTAGGCGGGCGATCCGCCTTCGACGGCGATCTGCAGGATCTCGGGCAGCTCGTAGTCGTGGTGGCTTCGGACGTACTCCAGGCACGCGGCAGCCCTGGACTCGACGGTCTTCACGAGCAGCAGCGCCTCGTGCTCCCGCTTCAGCTGCCCTTCCCAGTAATAGACGGAGTGGACGGTCGGCACGACTGAGCAGCACGCGGCCAGGTGCTCGACCACGAGAGCCTCGCCCAACCGCTCAGCGTCATTCCGGCCGCCGGTCGTGACCATGATCAGAACCGCCCGCTCAGCCACGCGGCTAATTCTCGGCTTTTCTCGGCCGGTCCAGCCAGACGGTCGCCGACAGCAGAGCGATGCCGCCCAGGAGCAGTCCGCCGATGACGTCGGATTCCCAGTGGACGTCGAGGTAAATTCGGTCGAAGGCCTCGGCGACGATGATCACCACCGCGACCGGGATGGCCAGCGCCCGAACCGTGGGCGACGGAGAGAGTCGTCTGATGACGAATGCCAGGAGCCCGTAGACCACGACGGAGCGGACCATGTGGCCGCTCGGAAAGCTGTTCTTTACGCTAACGCTCACCAGCTCGGTCAGGCTCGGACCATCCGCATGCGTAAGCGAGCGAGGTGGGCCGGGGTGAAACAGCAGGGTCTTGTAGAGCGTCTCCAGAGCCACTGCCCCGACGAAGGCGCCGACGACTAACGCATCGGCGCCGAATCCGCCGCGCCATAGATAGATGAAGAGAAAAACCATCAGCACCGTCGTCAACTCCGTCCCGCCCAGCTCTGCGATCAGCTGGAACAGCTTGTGCAGCGGCTCCCGCCAGATGTCGTGCGTCGCCTGCGCGACCTGGTGATCGAGCGTGGTGAACATTCCCGCCGTCATCGCGATCGTCATCGCGACGAACGCCACCGAGAGGGCGACGATCGCCACCAAGCGTTGGGTCAGAGGCACGGGCGGAGGGCCTTCGCCCGGGCCTCTAACGCTGGCAACGGCGGCAGAAGACGGTGCTGCGACCGGCGATGCGAATCATCGCAAGCGGCCTTCCGCACGTGAAGCACGGCTCGCCCGCACGTCCGTAGACCAGCAGCTTTTCCTGCTGCCCGCCGATCTCGCCCCATGCATCGCGATAGGTGTCGACAGAGCTGCCTCGATTGGCGATCGCGGTCTGGAGTGAGTGACGCAGCGACTCGTGCAGCTTCCCCACGGACTTGCGGCTGAGGCCTCCCGCAAGTCGATCGGGTCGCAATCCTGCGCGATGCAGCGATTCGTCGGCGTAGATGTTGCCCACGCCCGCGATCGCACCCTGGTCGAGGAGGACCGCCTTCAAAGAAGTTCGGCGTTTGCGAAGCCTCCGATACAGCTCTTCGGCGGCAAACTCCGGGTCGATTGGTTCTGGGCCCAGAAGCGGCATTTTCTTCGACGCGATCAGCGCTTTCTCCGTGCCAAGCAGCAACCGGCCAAACCGTCTCGGGTCGCGATAACGCAGGTGATGGCCGTCATCCATCGTGAAGACCGCGTGCGTGTGCTTCTCGAGCGGCGCATCAGCGTCGACGAGCCGCAGCTGCCCCGTCATGCCCAGGTGAACCACGAGAAGCACGTCGTCCGCGAGGTCCATCAGGATGTACTTTCCACGCCGCCTCACATCCGCGATCCGCATGCCGGCCACCGCTTCGATGAACAGCTCCGGCTCGGGATGCCGGACGATGCTTGGGAAGTTGAGCTCGCAGCGCACGATCGTGCGGCCGGCGAGGTGCGGCCGGAGGTCGGCGACTATGGTTTCGACTTCCGGCAACTCAGGCATCCGGCCTCCGATGAGCGTCGAGAGATTCGGCGACCAGGTGGTCCAGATCCGGGTGAAGCGACGAGCAACGCAGCGCGCGCATCGCGTCAGATGCGTAAGCGAGTAGCGCAGGAGCTGAGCCCGGAGATGGGCGGCATTGGGCGCCGAAGATCCGACGATCGGTCGGGGCCGGATGCCTATGCACTAGGCGCGGACCACCGCAAGCTTCTTCAGGTCCGCCCAGTTCGGTCCGAACTTCGTCTCGACCTCGATTCCAGTCTCGAGCTCGTACGCGCTCGTCATGATCCGCGGCACCTTCTCCGCGAACTGATCGACCTCCGACCTTGGCACCTCGAACAGCAGCTCGTCGTGGACCTGCAGCAGCATGCGGCCCTCGATGTGGTCGGCCTCGATCTCGCGCTGGAGCCGCACCATGGCGATCTTGATGATGTCCGCGGCGAGCGACTGCATCGGAAAGTTGATTGCCATCCTCTCGGCAGCGCTGCGCAGCTGAAAGTTGGGCGAGCGCAGGTCGGGAATCGCCCGGCGCCGTCCCGTCGCGCTCACCACGAAGCCCTCCTCGCGCGCCTTGCGCCGCACCTCGTCGAGGTACTCCTTCAAGCGCGAGTACGTCGCCCAGTACTCCTTGAGGAACTCGCGTGCCACGTCTCCCGTGATGCCCAGCTGCTGCGAGAGGCCGTACTCGCCCTGCCCGTAGATGGAGCCGAAGTTCGCCACTTTCGCGAGCCTTCGCTGGTTCGGGTCCACCGATTCGATCGGAATCTTGAAGACCGCAGCGGCGGTCGCGGTGTGGATGTCCTGGCCCGCGGCAAAGGCGCCAAGCAGCTTCGGATCTCCGCTCAGGTGGGCGGCGATGCGCAGCTCGATCTGTGAGTAGTCCGCCGAAACCATCACGTGGTCCGGCCGCCCCGCCTTGAAGGCCCGGCGGATGCGCTGCCCGAGCTCGCTCCTGATGGGGATGTTCATCAGGTTTGGATTGGAGGACGAAAGCCTTCCCGTCGCCGTGCTCGCCTGGCCGAACGACGTATGGACTCGGCCGCTCAGCGGATCGACCAGCTGCGGTAGCGCGTCGACATACGTGGACTTGAGCTTGGACAGCTGCCTGTGCTCGAGGATCAGACCTACGATCGGGTGCTTGTCGCGCAGTCCCTCGAGAGTGTCGGCGTCGGTCGAGTAACCAGTTTTCGTTCGCTTGCCAACAGGCAATCGCAGATCCTCGAACAGCACCTTCGCCAGCTGCTGCGGAGCGTTGAGGTTGAACTTCTGGCCGGCGACCTGCTCGACCTCCGATTCGATCGCCGCCATCTGCGCGCCCAGCTCGTCCTGCATCTCCTTCAGGTAGGGGACGTCGATCGCGACGCCCTCCGACTCCATGTCGGCGAGCACGCCCGCCAGCGGTAGCTCGATCTCGTGGAACAGGTAATCGACGCCGAGGTTGCGCATCTCGGCCTCGAGCCGCGGCCTCAAGTTGAAGATGACCTCCGCGCGCCGCGCGGCAAACTCCGCCGCCTCGCCCACCGAGACGTCACCCGGCTTGCGGGCGGCGCGACCGGTGCCCAGCAGCTGCTCGGAGCTGACCAGCGTGACGTCCAGGAACTCGCGCGCGAGGTCTTCGAGGCGCGGGTCGCGCGAGCCCGCGCCGAGCAGGTACGCCGCGAGAAACGTGCTGAACGCCCAGTCGCGCTTTCCACCACCAAGCGAGCGAAGCGCGAGCTCGGTTTCTTTCGCGTCATGGCCTGAGATGGGCCGGCCGGAAAGCGTGCTGGCGACCGCGTCCATCGCGTCCGGCTTCGCCACATAAAAGGTGTCGCTGCCAGTCGAGACCCCGAGGCCACATATCCGTGACGAGCGGCCGGCGCCCTCGTTGAACGCGAACACCGCGACGTTGGCGGATCCATCGAGAAGGCTCGCCGCCTCCGCCGGGTCCTCGACCACCTTCAGGCCCGCGGGCTCGGGCGCGGCTTCGAAAGTGAGGCTGGGCTGGACCGGCACCTGGTCCGGTGGCGGGAAGCGGCTCAAGAGCTGCCGGAACTCCATGCGGTCGAACACCAGGCGGACCTTCTCGTAGTCGTATCGCGTCCAGCGGGCACGCTCGAGATCCAGCTCCATCGGGACGTCGCGCACGATCGTGACCAGGCGTTTCCCAAGCCGCACCTGGTCCGCATTGGCTTTGAGCGAGGCCTTCAGCCGCCCCTCCGGCAGCTCGTCGACGCGCTCGAGCAGCGCCTCGATGGTGCCGAAGTCCTGCACCAGCTTGGCCGCGGTCTTGTCGCCGACGCCGGGCACTCCGGGAATGTTGTCCGACGTGTCGCCGCGCAGCGCTTTGAAATCGACCAGCTGCGCCGGCTCGAATCCATAACGCTGGCGCACCTGGTCGGGCCCGTAGACGAACGTGTCCGTGATGCCACGCCTCGGCACCAGCGCCTCGACCGAATCCGTGACCAGCTGCAGGCAGTCGAGATCGCCGGACACGATGGTGACCGCGTGACCTCGCTCCTCTGCAATGCGCGAAAGCGTGCCGATAAGGTCGTCGGCCTCGAAGCCTTCGATGCCATAGATCGGGATCGAAAAGGCCTGCAGCAGTTCCCGCACCTTTTCGATCTGCGGTCGCAGGTCGTCCGGCATCGCGCGCCTTCCCGCCTTGTACTCCTTGTATTCCTTGGAGCGAAAGGTCGGCGCGCCGACGTCAAACGCTCCGATGGCGTACTCAGGGCGCGAGGCGAGGACGATCGCGAGCATCGACGTGAAGCCGTAGACCGCGTTCGTCACCTGGCCGTCGGACGTGCTCATCGGCGGCAACGCGAAAAACGCTCGGTAGATGAGGCTGTGGGCGTCGATCAGCACCACCCGCCCCCGCTTCCCCTTCGTCACGTTCGGATTCTACGTTCGGCCGGAATTCGGCCCCTTGGAGGGTGGGCCTGGCGGGCGCTAGTAGTAATGTGATCTCGGATGAAAAACCTCATCGAAGTCTCGGTCGACAGCATCCGGATCCACATGCCGACCGCCCAGCACCTGGTGATCCTCAAGGAGAAAGAGGCCGACCGGTACCTGCCCATCTGGATCGGCTCCTTCGAGGCCCAGGCGATCGCGACCAAGATCTCTGGCAACCCGCTCGGCCGCCCTCTCACCCACGACCTGATGGCGACCGCGTTCGGCGACCTCGGCATCAGCGTGAAGCGCATCGTCGTCACGCGGCTCGCAGACCAGGTGTTCTATGCCCGCCTCTACGTCAAGCAGAACGGCCGCGACCTCGACTTCGACGCCCGGCCGTCCGACGCCATCGCGCTGGCCGTGCGGGTCGAGTGCCCGATCTTCGTCGCCACCGAGGTCATGGAGACCGCGGGCATCATCCCCGAAGCGGATGAGGACGCCGGTGACAAGGACAAGACCGAGACGGTGGTCGACGAGGAGCGCCTCGCCGTCTTCCGCGATTTCGTGAACAGCCTCGACCTGCCCGAGCTTCCCGACGAGCCGGGCGCCAAAGACGAACCCGGGGCGCAGGACAAGCCCGGCGGCCGTCCCGGCCGAGGCTGAGGAGCTGACCCTCAACAGCGAGATCGACCTGGGTCTCCGCCTGGTCGTCGCTCTCATCCTTGGCCTGCTTCTCGGGACCGAAAGAGAGATTCGGGGTCACCCGGCCGGCATCAAGACGATGGGCCTGATCTCCATCGGGGCGTGCATGTTCACGGCGCTGGGGCTCCTTCCATTTCTTGGAAAAAATGTGGACCCGACGCGCATCGCCGCCCAGATCGTCACCGGCGTCGGTTTCCTTGGCGCGGGGGCGATCCTGCGCACGGGGGATGACGTTCACGGGCTGACCACCGCCGCGTCGATCTGGGTCGCCGCAGCGGTGGGCATGGCGGTCGGGTTCGGCTACTACGGGATCTCCATCTTCACGACAGTTCTCGTCATCGGGATGCTGGTGGCGCTGAGGCCCATCGAGGAGCGGTTCATCCGCAACCGTTGGAACCGCCGGAAAGACGATCCCCCCGTGCCCGACCATCGCGAACATTGAGCAAGCAATCCGTCGCCATCGTCACGGACTCGACAGCCGACCTTCCACCACAGCTCGCCGCCTCGCGGTCGATCACCGTTGTCCCGCTAACTCTCAACTTCGAGGGCAAGGCGCTTCTCGACGGCGTGGACATCCGGCCCGACGAGTTCTATCGACGGCTGCCGTCCGCCACCACGCACCCCACCACGTCGCAACCGTCAGCAGGGCGGTTCGCCGAGGCTTACTCCTCGCTGCTGGCCGACCACGACGCCGTCGTGTCCATCCACATCTCGGACAAGTTGAGCGGCACGTACGAATCAGCCCGCCAGGCGGCGGCCATGACGGATCCGAAACGCGTGCGAGTGATCGACTCGCAGAACGTGTCGATGTCGCTCGGGCTGCTCACTCTTGCCGCTGCAGCGCTGGCATCGAGTGGAAAGGGTGCGGAGGCGATCGAAGCCAAGGTGCTCGACATGCGACGCCACCTCCAGACCTACTTCTCGGTCGCCACGCTTGAGTTCTTGCGGCGCGGAGGTCGCATTGGCCGGGCCAGCGCGCTTCTTGGATCCGTCCTGCAGGTCAAGCCAGTTCTGTGCATCCGCGACGGCCTCGTCACGCCGCTGGAGCGCGTGCGCACGTTCGATCGGGCATTGAACCGGATCGTGGAGCTGACGCGCGCGGTCGATCGCGGGCAGGGAGTCTGCGTGATCGTCGGCCACGCCGATGCCGAAGCCGACGCCGAGCGGATCGCCGCGGAGCTCGACCCGATCGCCGACACACTGATGATCCAGCCGCTCGGCCCGGTCGTCGGAGCCCACGCGGGACCGGGGGTGGTCGGTGTCGGCTGCTATCCGGCGGAGTTCTTTCGGCTCGGCATCAAGCCGGCGACCAGCGCACGGTCTCGGGCGTAACCGACTTCTTCACCCGGTCGTCCACGGCCAGCGCCTGCAGGTGGGCCAGCGCCTCCTGGAGGGCGAGCCGCTTCTCGTAGAAATGATCGCGGGGGCCCCACAGCTCTAGTGCAACCTCCCAACCCGTCTCTTTTCCGCGCCCGACGATCTCGACGATCTGGTCGAGCCTGCGCCGGTGGTGCGCCTCCAG
Source organism: Candidatus Dormiibacterota bacterium (assembly GCA_036570165.1). Taxonomy (GTDB): domain Bacteria; phylum Chloroflexota; class Dormibacteria; order Dormibacterales; family Dormibacteraceae; genus Palsa-870. Next base: position 37,487 of record DATCPI010000056.1, read on the forward strand.
GACCTTGACGCGAGCGGGGGCGTCAGTGAAGGGACGTCCATGCGCCGGCAGGATCAGAGCGGGCTCGTAGGCGGCAAGGCGGCGGAGGCCGTCCAGGTACTCGTGGAGAGGATCCGGGGTGCTCTGCGGATGCAGCCCGATGTTCGGCGAGAGGTCAGGCAGAATTGTGTCCCCGGCGAAGAGCAGCTTCGCTTGCCGGTCGTACAGGCAGATGTGGCCCGGCGAGTGTCCAGGTGTCCATTCCACTCGCAAGAGCCGGCGACCCAGCTGGAGCATCTCCGCGCCGTCCAGCTGAACCGATGGCTCGGCAGTCTTGACCACCTGGCTCAGCGCGCGCTGGGAGTTGCTGAGCTCCTCGGCGTCATCGACCGGCACCCCATTGACCAGGAGGTAGGTGCGAACCTCGCTGACCAGGTGCTCGAGCTCGACGTACCGGGGGTGGACGAGCGGCACCTCGAGCCGGTGAATGTAGAGATCCGCCAGGCCCTCGCCCGCGAAAATGCCTGCGGCCCCGTAGTGGTCAGGGTGGATGTGAGTGACGACCAGGCGGCGCAGGCGTTTGGCTCCGATGTGGGCGACCGCCTGCCTGATCAAGGCGACCGACTCCTCGGCGTTCATGCCGCAATCGAGGAGGTCCGCCTCGGCTCCGTCGGCGAACAGGAACACGTTGACCAGCCCGTCTTCGAAAGGGATCGGCAGCCGGAGCTCGAAGACCCCCTCGGCCACCTCGCTTACAGCCGACGCCGTCGTCACCCCGGCATTGTCGCGGACTAACATCTATCGAGTCACCACTGCAGGTTGCTCAGGAGGAGCGAATGTCTGAAGAGCAGTACACACCAGATCAGATCATCGAAGCGCTGCCGAAGTACCTCATCCCGGAGAAGGCCGGCAGCACCAAGGCGACCATCCAGTTCGACCTGTCCGGTGATGGGGGCGGCAAGTGGTGGATGAAGATCCATGACGGAGTCGCCGAGGCCGGCAAGGGCGAGGCGCCCGAGCCCGCAAACCTCACGATGCTCGCGGACGCCGGCGACTGGGTGAAGATCGCGACCGGAAAGCTCGACGGAACCGCCGCGTTCATGCAGGGCAAGCTCAAGATCAAAGGCGACATGGGACTGGCGATCAAGTACCAAACCCTCTTCAAGCGCCCCACCTAAAGGGTTTCTTAGATCGTGAATTTCCAGGTGTTCAGGCGGGCAGACATCGGCGTCTCGAGGTCGAGGTAGCAAGGGGTTCCCTGCGGGGTCGTGCACCCGCTGCCCGACCCTGAACGCAGCTCCAGGATCACGACGTGGAGCGGCGTCAGCGCGATCCTGCGACCGTCGGGAAGCCTGGCCGCCTCAAGCGAGTTGCCCCATTTGATCGTGTCGGTTACCGACGCAATCCTCGCCGCCGACGCAACCCTCGGATTCGCCTGCCAGGCGGCCAGGTTCGGCGAGCCGCCTCGGTCGAACGTGTAAATGATCATGAAAGCGAACAGTCCGGCATCGGACGAGCACACCGGCCGGGCTGACGGTTGCCCGGGAGCGGCGGAAGCTGTAGTGCACGAGACGTCGGTGATGTCAAACGTGATGTCCAGCTCCCGGGGGTCCGGGCTCTGGCTGCTCTGGGCCCGGATGCGGTACTGCCAGGTGGCCGGATAGCAGAAGCCCCAGCCGGCCTGAACGTCCGAATAGCCGTGGTCCCCATTCAGGCACTTGAGTTCGCTTCCGATCTGCGATACGCTCGGCACCGGTCGCGGGTTCGGACCCGGCTGGCACCCGGCAAGCACGAGCAAAGCGACGATGGCGGCAACCTTTTTGACGGGGGATGGCAATAGCGGGGGCGGCATCAGGCGACTAATTGTGCGCGACCGAATAGGCGCGTCCATTTAGGCGTTGTGTAGGACGAGTCCAGAGATCGCCTGACCGTAAGTCAACTTGGAAGGGGGGTTTGTCAAATGGCTGTTCGGAAGCGACCCGACAATGCTCCGGAGGTAAGGCTTGAGGCCGACAGGCGGCAGCTCGAGCTCTTGGCCGCGCAATGCGGCGAGGAGGCTGGGCTGCACCGGCCGCTGAACGACGTCACAGGTGGCGTGATCACGGGGATTCCCGAGGATACCGACCTGGCCCAGGCTTTGTCCGACCGCGAGACGACCGACATCCTGGTGCACCTGCTCGACCAGAACCGGGAGCAGGTCGAGCGTGCGCTGCAGCGCCTGCACGAGGGCGCCTACGGGATCTGCGAAAGCTGCAGCCGGCGCATCCCTTCGGAGAGGCTGCAGTTCCAGCCGGCGGCCACGCGCTGCGTCGAATGTCAGGGCCAATGGGATCGGCTCAACGGAAGGACCGCCTAGAACTTGTTCCGATGGCTCCCTCTCCCTTCAGGGGGAGGGCTGGGGTGGGGGTGGGTGAAGCAGCTACCGTCGAGGATCTGAATGAAATCCTGGACCGTCAGGAGTTCACCCGGCGCTACCGGTTCCGCGTGATTGCCGCCGGCGATGGAACCTGCGACCTGCTGGTCCCCTACCTCCCCGAAAACGACCGGCCCGGCGGCATCGTCAGCGGCCAGGTCTACATGCACGCCGCCGACGTCGCCTTCTGGTTCGCCGTCAAGACCCGGCTAGGCGTGGCCGAGGAGTACGTCACCAGCTCGATGACCACAGCCTTCCTCGGCGCCGCGCGCGGGCACGATTTCACTTGCCACGCACGCGTCATCAAGGCCGGCCGCCGGCTGATCTACGGCGACGCCGAGTGCCGGGCGGGCGACAAGACGCTGACGCACCACACGCTCACATATGTGAGCGCCGCCGGCTGAGAAAGGTCCAGGCTGCCAGCGCCAGGCCGAGGACGACCATGACCAGGCCGATCCAGAACCACTTGATGTCGTTGGTCATGACGCTGCCCGGGATGTAGCCTAGCCCCTGCCCCGCGAAGAACCCGCCGATGAGCGCGATCAGCACGCCGACGACGCCGGCCCCAACCTTCACAGCTGTTAGACGCCGCCGTACACGACGGACTTCTCTTCGGTGTAAGAGAGGAAGGCTTCGATGCCATGCTCCTTGCCGAAGCCTGACTGCTTGGTCCCGCCGAACGGCAGCTCGTCGTGCGCGATCTGCAGCGCGTTGACCCACGTGTACCCAGCCTCCAGCTCCTGCACGGCGCGGTGGGCAGCAGCCATGTTCGAGGTCCAGATCGAAGAACCCAGCCCGAACGGAGAGTCGTTGGCGAGCCGCAGCCCCTCATCGAGGTCTTTGATCTTCCGCACGGGCAGCGCCGGCCCGAACACTTCCTCCGTCCACATCCTGGCGCCGTCAGGCACGTCCTCCAGGATCGTCGGCTCGATGAACCAGCCCTTCTCGTAGCTTCCACCTTCCGGCCGGCCGCCGCCGAACACCACACGTCCGCCGCGCTTGATCGCGTCCTGGATCTGGGCCTCGACCTCGGCGCGCTGCGTCTCGGTGTGCATCGGGCCCATGCGGCTGTCCTTCTCCAGGCCGTTGCCCGGCTTCAGCTTGGAGGCGCGAGCCAGGAGCTTCTCCATGAGCGCGTCGTAAACGCCGGCCTGGACATACAGGCGCTTGACCGCAAGACACGCCTGGCCGCAGTTGAAGAAGCGCCCGATCGAGATCGCCTTCGCCGCCGCCTCCAGGTCCGCGTCGTCGAGAACGATGCAGGGGTCGCTGCCGCCCAGCTCGAGCGTGATCTTCTTCAGTTGCTCGGCCGCCTTGGCCATCACCTTCTTGCCCGTCGGGGTCGAGCCGGTGAGCGCGATCTTGCGAATCAGCGGGTGCTCGACGATCGCCTCGCCTGTCGCCTGGCCGAGCACGACGTTGACGACGCCCTCGGGAAGGCCGCCCTCGATGAGTGCTTCGATGCAAGCCAGTGTCGAGAGCGGCGTTGTGCTGGCGGGCTTGAGGACCACCGTGTTACCGGCGGCGATCGCCGGGGCAACCTTGTTCGCGGCGAGGGTCAACGGAAAGTTCCACGGCACGATCGCGCCGCACACCCCGATGGGCCTGCGCACCACCAACCCGTAGGTGGTCGTATCCGGCAGGGTCACGTGCGAACCATGGATCTTGTCGGCCAGGTCGGCGAACCACGCGATGTTCTCGCCGAAGCGCTGGGCTTCGATCCGTGACTCGAGAAGCGTCTTGCCCTGCTCCTTGGTGAGGATGGGAGCGATCTCCTCCACCTTCTGGAGCATGTGATGGGCTGCTTTGTGGAGGATCTCGGCCCGCTTGTTGGGAGGCAGCTTCGACCAGGTCGTGAACGCCTTCGCCGCGGCCTGCGCCGCCTTGTCGACGTCCGCCGGCCCGCCGGCCGGGACCTCGTCGACGACTTCGCCGGTCGCCGGGTTGCGAACCTCGTACGTCTTGCCGGACGCAGCCTTGGTCCTGTCGCCTTCGATGATCATCGTTGCCATTGGTAGGGCACCCCTCTTCAATTGGATATTCGTGTGAGTGCTTCAATTATCGGCGTCGGCGGCAACGGGGTTTGGAGGGTGCGATATGCCAGTCAGGTTAGAGAAGGAAGGCCAGGTCGGAATCCTCGTCCTCGATCAGCCCCCGGCCAACAGCTACGACCAGGCCTTTTTGCGTTCTTTCGCGGGCGCGATCGACGACCTGCGGGGCGACGCCGAGATCAATGCTGTCGTGGTCACGAGCGCGTCAGAGAGGTTCTTTTCCGCCGGCGCTGACGTGAGCGTTTTCGCGTCCGGCACTGCGCGCTCGCGCTTCAACCTCGCGCTGACGGCGCACGAAGCGTTCCGCAAGATGGAGAACACGCCGATGGTTTTCATCGCGGCGATCGCCGGCCACTGTCTGGGCGGCGGTTTCGAGCTGGCGCTCGCATGCGACCTGCGATTTGCTGCCGAAGGCAAATATCAGATCGGCTTGCCCGAGGTGAACCTCGGCCTGTTTCCAGGATCAGGTGGAACGCAGCGCCTGCCCCGGCTGGTGGGCTTGTCGAAAGGCCTCGACCTCATCACGAATGCCACGACGATGAGCCCAGCGGAGGCCAAAGAGCTAGGACTGGTCGACAGAATCTTCCCTGACGCTGCGGCGTGCCGCGCCGGCGCCATCGAGTACGCCGCGAAGCTGGCCGCAGGACCGAGCGTCGCCATCGGCCACGCCAAGCTCGCGATCACGCAGGGCTACGGGGCTCCGCTCGACCTTGGGCTCGCGATCGAGCGCGAGGCGATCAGCCGCGTTTTCGTCTCGGCCGACGCGGATGAGGGAATCAAGGCGTTCGGAGAGAAAAGGAAGCCTGAATTCAAGGGAGAATGAGTGGTTCCCTCTCCCCTTCGGGGAGAGGGCTAGGGTGAGGGGCTGAAACTGGTAAAGGCGTGATAGGCTCTCCCCTGCAAATCCAGAGAGGGAGGTGGCGTTCGAATGGCTGAGCTTGCAATGACCGTTTCCCGGCCGTCGGCCGCCTCCGGAGCGCGCTTCTAAAGAAAGCGATCCTCCGCCGGGCGGACCGATACCGCCCACCCGTTATGTCCTCGGAGGATTCGGAGTTGTCGATTCACTTCACCTCCCAGCTCTTGATGTTGGGCTGGGATTCCTACTTCGACGAAAAGTTCAAAGCCTTCGCCTCGGACGGAGGCGTCCCCGCTCGCGTCATCGCGGACTACGGCTCTGAGTACCTGGTGCACGACGGCTTCGGCACGAGCCGCGCCGCGGTGGGACGACACCTGCGCAACGACGGGTCGACCATGCCGGCAGTCGGCGACTGGGTTTCGGTGCTCAAGCGCGAGCCGGTTGACGTGATCCACGGCGTCGTCGAGCGGCGCACAGTCTTCTCGCGCAAGGCCGCCTCGGTCGAGACTCGCCAGCAGGTCCTCGCCGCCAACGTCGATGTCGCGTTCGTCGTCGCGGCCGCGACGGACGTCAACGCCCGGCGGATCGAGCGCTATCTCACCATCGCGTGGCAGAGCGGCGCGGTGCCGGTCGTCCTTCTCACCAAGGCGGACATCGCCGCCTCGCTCGACGAGCTTCGTGCCGAGCTCGAAGCCGTCTCGATGGGAACCCCAGTGGTGGTGACGAGCGGTGTCACCGGTGAAGGGATCGACGAGATCGTGCGTGAGCTCCAGCCCGCGCGTGAGCTCCAGCCCGCGCGTACCGGCGTGCTCCTTGGACCATCGGGAGCCGGCAAGTCGACGTTGATCAACCGGATCGTCGGCACGGACCTCATGCGCACGCGAGGAATCCACACCTCGGGCGAAGGGCGTCACATGACCAGCCACCGCCAGCTGGTGCAGCTACCTCAGGGCGGAATGATCATCGACACGCCCGGGCTGCGGGAGGCTCAGCTCTGGGAGGGAGAGCAGGCGCTGGGCAACATCTTCGAGGACATCGAGCTACTGGTGCTTCGATGCAGGTTTACCGATTGCTCCCACGACACCGAGCCCGAATGCGCGATCAAGGCTGCACTCGAGGATGGCAGCCTCGACGCTGCACGCTTCCAGAGCTACGTCAAGCTGCAGCACGAGCTGCGCTTCGTGGCCTCCAAGAGCGACGCACGCCTCCGGCTCGAGGAGCGCAAGAAGTGGAAGCAGATCGCCCTTGGGGCGAAGATGCGGATACGACCCTGAAATAAAAGAAGGGCCTGGCTCGTGCGCCAGACCCTTCCAGGGAAGGAGTGGTTACTTCTTCTTGTGGTGATGCGTCCCGTTCCAGAACGGGATGTGGCCCTTCGCGATCCGGTCGAGCACCTTGTCGGCCTGCTTCTGGGTGATGACCTTCGCGCTGATGAGGGCGGCCAGGCGGGGCTTCAGGTTGGCAAGGAGCTTGGTCTCGAACTGCTCCTTGATCATCCCCTTGTCCTTGGCAAGGTCGGAAACCTTCTGGCCCTTCTTCAGGTCGTCGCGGAGCGTCTCGGGTGTGATCCCAAGCACATCCGCCTCGGACTCGAAGACCGCCCTGGCGATGGCGCGCCGGTCACTTCGATCGGTCGCCGGCGCCTTGGTCGCTACTGACGCGGCCGTCCCGGACGGCACCGACTGGGCCAGGACACCGGCGGCGCCCAGGCTCAACAGAGTGGCCATGGAGGCCGCCCCTACGAACTTGACTGCTGCGGCTGAAAACCAGGTCATCCTACACACCTCATTTCTTTTCTTATTGATAGATCCGGCGTGGATCGATGGTCAGGATGGGGTCAGGGTGTCAGACGCTCATTGGGCGGCCGTCAGCCTTTTGTAAGCGTTGGACGAGGACTGGGAAAAGGACTCGGAGAAGGGCCTGGATGACAGGGCGACCGGTCAGGCGAAATTGTTTTGCGCAGAGTGAGATTTCCCGTGTAAAGTCTTGACCTCCAAACAGATGTTTGGTACCATTGGATCATGTTGGGGGAGGGGGGAACACCCCTCGATAAGCTCCTCGCGGCGATCCGCGATTACCAGGCCCGCTCGCTCGATCCAGCCGAGGACGACCTCCAGCGTTTGCGCGGTGGCATGGATGGGCTCGAGAGTGAGTTCTCAGCCATGGCGCGGAGAGTCCAGCGGCGTGGCAATCACCTGGTCGCCGGCAGCGTCAGCGCCGCCTCGTGGATCGCCCGGACCTGCAACATGTCAGTGACCTCCGCGGCCGACCGGCTGGGGGTGGGTGAGCAGCTGGAAGAGCTGCCCAAGGTCGCCGCGGCGCTGAGCTCGGGCGAGATCGGCTACCAGTCAGCGTCCTTGCTCTGCCATCTCCGCGAGTGGCTAGGCGACAAGCGAGACCTCTTCGACGAGGACGAGATGCTCGGTTGCGCTCGCGACTATTCGGTTTTCGACCTGCGCAAGCTTTGCAATGGGGCCAAGCATGCCGCTGACCCCGACCGCTTCTTCGACGAGGCGGAGGCTGACTACACGCGACGCCGGCTGCACATCAGCTTGATGCCGGACGGCATGTACGCGGTCGACGGCATCCTCGACCCCGAGTGTGGCGCTGCATGGAAGACGGCGCTGGAACCTCTGGCCAGGCGGCGAGGACCGGAAGATGATCGGTCAGGAGGCCAGAGGACGCACGACGCCCAGGCCGAGCTGATTCATCACGCGATGGATCAGGGCACGCTGCCCCGGCGCAACGGCGTCCGGCCTCACCTCACGGTGACGACCACCCTCGAAGCACTGAAAGGCGAAGTCGGCGTGCCGCCGTCTGAGCTCGAGTTCGGGCTGCCGATCTCGAGCAAGACGATGGAGCGCCTCGCCTGTGACTGCACGATGTCTCGCGTGCTGCTCGCCGACTCGATGGTGATGGACGTCGGCCGGGCGACGCGAGTGACTTCGGCGCCAAGGCGCCGGGCACTGCGAGTCAGAGACAAAGGCTGCCGATTCCCCGGCTGCGATCGGCCGGTCAACTGGACCAATCCGCATCACATCATCTTCTGGGCCAGGGGCGGCCCGAACAGCATCGCGAATGAGGTCCTGGTCTGCCATTACCACCATCGCCTCCTGCATGAAGGTGGTTGGCAGGTGGTTAAGGCCGGGCGGGAGTTCCGATTCATTCCACCTGAACAGGTGGTGATCAGGAGGGCGCGCGGGCCGGGGAGACGCTGGGCCGCCTAAGCGGACCTGGTCCAGAAACCTTCCGGATCGAAACGGCGGATCGCGGACAGCTCTGATTCAGTCGGCGCCTCAGTCTCCGAAGCTTGCTTGGCCACTTTCAGTTGCCAACCGGTCTCCGCGCGCACTTCGTCCACGGTGTGGCCGGGATGGACTGAGGCCAGGTACGCCTCTCCTCCCTCCTCGGGAAAGCGCAGCACGCAAAGTGTCGTGATGATGGCCGCCGGACCCCCGCCCAGCAGCCCGTTCCGCTTGCGCCACCCGGGCGTACCGTCGCCGTGGCCCGGCGAGGTGACGAACGACACCTTCTCGACCAGGCGGCGTCGCTCGTGCGTCATGAGTGTGACCCAGCGCCGGCTGAGGATCGCGATGTCAGCCCCTCCTCCGCTCCCCGGCAGCTTCACCTTCGGCCGGCTCGGCTCGCCCACGTATGAGGTGTTGAGGTTGCCGAACCGGTCGACCTCCGCTCCGCCGATGAATCCCAGGTCCACGTGCCCCTGCGCCATCAGCGCCATCACGTTCGACATGCGCGTCGCCCACAGGGCACCGACGACATTTGGTGGATCGCCCATCGTCCCGAGGAATGCCTCCGCCGGACGGTCGCGCATCAGACCCACCTCGAAGAGGCCACGCGCGCCGGGCGCGTGTGCGTTCCGCGCGACGGCGTAGGCCAGGATGGGCAGCCGCATGCCGACGAAGACCAGGTCCAGATCGCGGATCTCGCGCGAGGCCACCGCGACCATCAGCTCCTGCGGCGTGTAGCTACTCATCGCCGTAATCCACCGGCTCCGACATGCGATGCGTGGTGATGCAAAGCGCATCGACGTCGATGCCTTTGAAGTAGGTCGCGCGATCCGGGACCTGCATCACCCACCGTTTCAGCCATTCGTCGTAGCCGTCGACTGTTCGTGATCGCTCGGCGTAGTCGCGATAGAAGGCGTGGTCTCGCTTGAAAAATCCCTGCACCGGTGATGGATGAGCGCCGCCCGGCTCATGCACGACAGCCACGACCTTCGTCTCCGGGAACAGGACTCGATTTGGATCGCTCAGCGTGACGCTCGCCTCGACGAGCTCCTCGCAAGAGATGATCACCTGGCCGGCGGCCAGCCCTGCCTCTTCGGTCACACCCAGCGGTCCCCACGCATGCGCCCTGCCCATCTCGTCCGCGCGCTGCACGTGGACGATCGCGACGTCTGGGCGAACGGCCTCGACGTGAACAAGGCCATCGGCGGCGACCAGTGCGGGGTTGGTCTTGAGGATGTCGCTTCCGAGGAGCGTGCGGGTCGGCAGGCTCGGCACACTCCACGCCGCCGCCCACAGCGCGAGCGAGATCGAGAAGTTGGAGTGGTCGCGCACCTCCAGGGGACGCGGGATCTTATGCTCGCAAGCGCGCCGGTAGCAGTGGCCGAGCCCCTCCGACACGTTGCCGATCCAGGCCGCGGTCACCCGCCGCACGCAGCCCGCGCCGATCAGCTGATCGAAGAGCGCGTCCGAGATGGGACCCACAAGCTCCACGTCGCGGCGCTGCTGCCTGATCATCTCGTGCCCCGCCGCGAACGGGATCAGCGGCTCGAGCGAGAGGCCGAGGGCGACAACGGAGCCATCGGGCACGAACCGGCGGATGGCCTCCGCCATAGTCATGACCTTTCCGCTCACGTCGAGTGAAGGTAGCGCGTAACGCCGTTCGGGACGACTCCGTTCACAGGTCATGAGACGTTTCGGCCTTGTCTCCCTCGCGTTATGCGTGGTGCTTATAAGCTGCACGCCCGGCGGAATGCCGGTGCCAGTCGCGAAGGTCGGTCCATCCCCGCCAACCGCCGGCTGGCCACCTTCGGTGGCGATTCCCCCACCGGCCATGCCCTTCGTTCGCTGCGATACAAAGAACCTGGAGATGCAGCTGATCGGCCAGGGCGTCGCGGCGGGGAGTGCCAGGGCGGCGATCGAGGTCCGCAACATGTCGAACCGCGACTGCGGCCTGTACGGCTATGCGGGGATCCAGCTGCTCAACGCTTACCGGCTCCCGCGCCCGACGAAAGTCGTCTGGTCGACCGAGGCATTCTTCCTTACCACGCCGGCTGTGGCTGAAATTGTCGGGCTGCTGTCGGGCACGCCGCCTCTAGCTGCGGATCGTTCGGTTCCCGGCCACGCTTACATCCCGGTCAGCTTCAGCGGAGTTCAGGAGCCGTGCTCACAGGCCGCCTTCCTCAAGGTGACGCCCCCGGACGCGTCCACGTCGCTGGTCATCAGCGTTGCCCCGCCTGGCAGCGTGCCGGGATACATGTCGGTCTGCTCGGCCGGGACACTCGTCGTCAACCCGACACAAGCCGCGGTCGTCCGCTAGCGTGCTTTTCGCCTGGTTACTGGCCGATCGATTCGAGGAACGAGCGGTAGTTGCGCTCCAGCTCGGGCATCGAATCGCCGCCGAACTTCTCGAGAAACGCCTGCGCCAGAGTGAGCGCGACCACCGCCTCCCCGATCACACCCGCTGCCGGGACCACGCACACGTCGCTGCGCTCGTAGTGAGCTTCGACCGGCTCCTTGGTGATGAGATCCACCGACCACATCGGCTTCTTCATGGTCGAGATCGGCTTGATCGCAACTCTCATATCGATCATCTCGCCGTTGGTCATCCCGCCGGTAAGGCCGCCGGCGCGATTGGTGAGATGGCGAAAGCGTCCGCCCTCGTACTCGATCTGGTCGTGGAAGTCAGAGCCATGTCGCGCGGCCCCCTGGAAGCCCGCTCCGAACTCGACCCCCTTGATCGCGTTTATCGACAGGACCGCTTGCGCAAGCCGGCCGTCGAGCTTGCGATCCCAGTGGACGTAGCTGCCCAACCCCGGTGGAACGCCGCGCGCGAGGATCCGGAAGGTACCTCCGACCGTGTCGCCCTTCTCTGCAACGTTGTCGATCTCGGCCACCATCTGCGCGGAGGCGTCGGGATCGGGACAGCGGACAGACGATGCCTCGATCATTTCCGTGGTCACGGTGTCGGGGTCGACTCCTTCGTATCCGATGTCGACGGTCCCGATCGACTGCGTGAAGCTCAGGATCTCGATCCCGAACTGAGCCAGCATCTTGCGGGCGACGCCGCCGGCTGCGACGCGCGTCGCCGTCTCGCGCGCCGATGAGCGCTCGAGGACGTTCCTGACGTCGGTGTGCCCGTACTTGAGCGCGCCGGCCAGGTCCGCGTGACCGGGCCGCAGCCGCGTGATCGGCTTCGGCGCGTAGCCCTCTTTGCCGGCGGTCATCTGCGCGGTCCAGTTCACGTGGTCCTTGTTCTCGAGCACTAGCGTGATCGGGCTTCCGATGGTCACGCCGCCGCGCACCCCGCTAACGATTCGCGCCACATCCGTTTCGATCTGCTGACGTCCGCCGCGGCCGTGGCCGCCCTGGCGGCGCGCGAGGTCGCGGCGCAGGTCATCCTCGGAGATCTCGAGTCCCGCGGGCACGCCTTCCATCACGACGGTGAGCTGCGGACCATGAGATTCGCCGGCTGTCAGCCATCTCAGCATTGAGGCGATGATAGGGGCAGTGCCGAAAGCGCTGGACGTGGCCCTGATCGACATCGGCGGCACGCTGTGGCCGAATTCGTGGCCTTTTCGGGAGACAGACGGGCTCGGGAGACACCAGAGAGTGACCGCCGCGATGCCGATGTTGGACTCACACGCGGTCAACGAGCTGGTCGCCGACCTGATCGAAAGCAGCCGGCACGGCGACCAGGCGCGAGCCGTCGGCATGACCAACACCGCAGGGACGTTCGGAACCGCGGAGGTGCTCGTCGCGGAGTGCCTCACGCGGCAAGGCCTGCCCGCGGACCCCCAGACCGTGAGCCGGATCAGGCGGGCGATGGCGATCCCGGTCGCCGACCGGATGAAGCCTCTGCCCGGCGCGATCGAGCTGCTGGCAGAGATCCGCGCTCTCGGCCTGCGAACGGTGATCACCAGCAACACTTACTGGCGCGACTCCGAGAGCTACTGGGATGACTTCCGGCTGCTGGGGATGGCGCCCTATATCGACGCGGTGGTCACGTCGGTCGACGCGGGGCACCTCAAGCCGCACCCGGCGGTGTTCGAGATGGCGATGCGCGTCGCGGTGGTTCCCGCGGAGCGCTGCGTCGTCATCGGCAACCGCGAGGAGAACGACATCGAACCTTCGCTCGCGCTGGGGATGTGGACGATCTTGGTCTATCCCGACGACCCGAAACCTGCCTCCAGCCGCGCCCACGTGGTGGCGCCTGACCTGTGGGAGTGCGCCAAAGCCGTGAAGACTATGGTTGGCTAAAGTGTCCGGCCCCGGAAGCTCCTTGCATCTTCATCGGCCCGGGCGGCCGGGCGCCTTCGGCGCTGAAGCCGGTGTCGAGGGGCCCGGCGCTGCGGAGTCACGCATCCACGGATGCGCTCCTCCTACCGCCACCCTCTCCTTGGCTCCGGCCGCCTGTGCCGCGAATCTGCGGCGGACCTCCGGGGCCGGACACTCATGAAGCAGGAGATGGCGCGCGAGGTGCAGCGCCAGGTTATGGCGCTCGACGTCAACGGCGAGCGCACCGAGCTGCTTCTTCCCGTGCACAAGACCCTGCTCGAGGTGCTGCGCGAGGACATGCAGCTCACCGGCACCAAGCATGGCTGCGAGCTCGGCGAGTGCGGGACCTGCACTGTGCTGGTCGACGGTCGCCCGGAGCTGAGCTGTCTTCTGCTCCCGCTCCAGCTCGAGGGTCGCGCCATCACCACGATCGAGGGGATGGCGAGCGGGAGCACGCTGCATCCCCTGCAGCAGGCCTTCGCCGAGCTCGGCGCCGCCCAGTGCGGCTACTGCACGCCGGGCATCCTGCTTTCCGCGAAATCGCTCCTGGAGACTAACGCGCGGCCCTCGCGCGACGACATCCGCGAAGCGCTCGCCGGCAACCTGTGCCGGTGCACGGGCTACGTGAAGATCCTAGAGGCGATTGAGCTGGCCGCGGGACGCATGGCATGACGTCAAACGGCAAATTCGGAGTCGTTGGAAAACCGCTCGCGAGGGTCGACGCGGTGACCAAGGTCACCGGGCGTGCCGTTTACGCCGACGACATGATGCTGCCGCGGACGCTTCACTGCCGGATCCTGCGCAGTCCCCATCCGCATGCGCGCATCGCGTCCATCGACACCTCGGCCGCACGGCGCATGCCCGGCGTGCTGGCCGTCATCACGGGAGCCGACCTGCCGATCAAGTTCGGCATCCTGCCCGTGACGCAGGACGAGCGCGCGCTCGAGCACGAAAAGGTGCGCTACGTGGGCGATCCGATCGCAGCGGTCGCCGCAACCGAAGAAGAGATCGCCGCGGCGGCCTGCGACGCGATCTCGGTCGAGTACGAGGTCCTCGAGCCGGTGATGTCGATCGAAGAAGCGCTCGCCGAACCAAAGGATGAGCGGATCCAGGATTACGGAGGTCCCAACAACATTCACAAGCTCGTGGCGCTCGAGTTCGGTGACGTCGAGGGCGGCTTCGCGCGCGCCGCTCACGTCCGCGAGGACGTGTTCTTCTTCCAGGGCAACACACACCTTCCGATGGAGCAGCACAGCGCCATCGCGACGTACGTCGACGGAAGGGTCACGCTGTGGTCCTCGACGCAGGTGGTTCACTACGTGCACCGCGCGCTGTCGAAGGTGCTCGAGCTGCCGATGAACCGGATTCGCGTGATCGGCGCGGCGCACGGCGGCGGGTTCGGCGGCAAGACCGACCCTTTCGCCCACGAGATCATCGTGTGCAAGCTCGCGATGATGACCGGCCGTCCCGTCAAGTGCACGCTCACGCGCGAAGAGGTGTTCTACGCCCACAGGGGACGGCACCCGGTGCTGATGTGGGTGCGGACCGGGGTGACGCGCGAAGGGCACATCACGGCAATGCATTTCCGCACCGCGCTGGACGGCGGGGCGTACGGCTCCTACGGCGTCGCCTCCACCTTCTATACCGGAGCGCTGCAGACGGTCACCTACGACATTCCCGCCTATCGCTTCGAGGGATGCCGTGTTTTCACCAACAAGCCGCCCTGCGGACCCAAGCGCGGTCACGGCACGCCGCAGCCACGTTTCGCGCTGGAACTGCACCTGGAGAAGATCGCGCACGACATCGGCATCGACCCCGTGGACCTCAAGCAACGCAACTTCGTCAAGCCGATGACGAGAACGGTCAACTGGCTGCGTGTCACGTCGTGTGGACTCGACGAATGCACCGAGCGCGTGATGCAAGCCTCTGGCTTCAAACGCCGTGAGAGGCGCCCCGGCCACGGCATGGGATTCGCGATCTCGAGCTACCTGTCCGGCGCCGGCACGGCCATCTACTGGAACGACATGCCCCACTCCGAGGTGCAGATCAAGGCGGACCGCGGCGGGGTCACGGTGTACTGCGGGGCGATGGACATCGGCCAGGGCTCGGACTCGGTCCTGGCCACGATCGTCGCCGAAGAGCTCGGCCTGCAGCCCGCCGACATCCGGCTCGTCACCGCGGACACGGACACCACGCCCATCGACCTCGGCTCGTACTCGTCACGCGTGACCTTCATGGCGGGCAACGCGGCCATCGAAGCGGCACGCAAGATGCGAGCGCTCCTCGTCGAGGCTGTCGCGTCGAAGATGGCGTGCGAACCGGGGGCGGTCGCAGTGGGCGGTGCTCGTGTCGGCGACTTCAGCTTCGAAGAGGCCAGTGTCCTGGCCGAGGCCCGTTTCGGAACGCTGACCAGCGCCGGCAGCTACACGCCGCCGAAGATCGCGGGGCCGTACAAGGGCTCGGGAGTGGGACCGAGTCCCGCCTACAGCTACTCGGCGTGCGTGGTCGACCTCGACGCCGACGCGCGCACGGGCTTGATCCACATCAATAAGGTGTGGATCGCGCACGACGTCGGGCGTGCGATCAATCCGCTGCTGGTCGAGGGCCAGGTCGAAGGGAGCGTGTACATGGGTCTGGGCGAAGCCCTGATGGAAGAGCAGGCATTTCGCAAAGGCCTGCACAAGTGGCCGTCGATGCTCGAGTACAAGTCGCCGACATTCCTCGACACGCCTGAGATCGAGACGTTCATCGTCGAGACGGTGGACCCAGAAGGTCCGTACGGCGCCAAAGAGGCGGGACAGGGACCGCTCCTCCCCGTTCCCCCTGCTGTGTGCTCGGCGGTGCACGACGCGCTCGGCGTGTGGGTGGACGAGGTTCCTGTCACTCCGGAAAAAATCGTCGAGGCCCTACGACGAAAAGACAAAGGCGAGCCGGCGCGTTACGGACCCGCGCGTTTTCCGCACATCCCCTATCCGCCGACGATCAAGGTCGACCCGCCGCCAAAGAAGGAACTGGATCTTGCTGCGCCTGCCTCGATTTAGGTACCTGCGCCCGAAGACCGCGCGCGAGGCTGCCCAGATGGCCGCCGACCTCGGACCCCGTGCGATGTTCGTGGCGGGCGGGACAGACCTGTTTCCCAAGCTCAAGCGCCGGCAGTTCGAGGTCGAGACGTTGATCGGGCTCGACTTCCTGCCTCGCCAGGTCCACAACGGTTCCGCCGGAACCATCACCGTCGACGCCGGCGTCACGCTCGCCGCCGCGGCGGGCGACGAGCACCTCAACAAGAGCTTCGCCGGCTATGCGGAGGCCGCGAGCCTGGTGTCTTCGCCGCCGCTGCGCAATGCAGGCACCATCGGCGGAAACCTGTGCGTCGACACGCGATGCAACTACTACGACATGACATACGAGTGGCGTAAGGCGGCTGGCTTCTGCATAAAGAAGGATGGAGACATCTGCCTCGTCGCACCGAGCAGCCCGCGATGTTGGGCGGTCTCTTCATCGGACACCGCGCCGATGGCGATCGCGCTCGATGGAGTCGTCAACCTGACCGGACCCGATGGCGAGCGCGAGCTGCCAGTCTCAGCCCTGTATCGCGACGACGGCATCGACTACATGGCCAAACAGCCGGACGAAATCGTCACGTCACTCAAGCTTTCCGCGAATCAAACGACGAGTACCGCTTATGTGAAGCTCCGCCGCCGCGGCTCGATCGACTTTCCGATTGCGGGCGCGGCAGTCGCTCTCCAGCTCGATGGGGACACCGTCGTCCATTGCAGGATCGTCCTTTCGGCGGTGGCCTCTCACCCCCTCGAGGTGACTGAGGCTGAAGAATTTCTGAAGGGGAAGCGGGTCGATGCTGACACGATCCGCCAGACTGCTGAAATTGCTGCGAAGCCGGCCAAACCCCTGGATAACGCGGATCTCAGCCACTTCTGGCGGAAGCGCATGGTGCGAGTCATCGTGGAGCAAGCGTTGGAGAAAGCAGCGACCAGAATCGGAGGCCCGACGGTTAAGCTTCTAGGTCGAAACCCAGATTGATGCACTTCCTCAGACGCCAGTCAGGACAAGGAATGGTTGAATTTGCCCTCATCCTCGCCCTTGTCGCCTTGATCGTAATCGTAGCCCTCATCGCCACTGGCGGCCAGGTGATCAACCTGTACTCGGACATCGTCAGGACGATGTGCCTGTACCACGCAGGGTGCTGAGGAACTAGAGCTCTAGAGCTTCAGTCCCCCAAGTCCCCCATGGCGGCTGCTGCCGCCGCCGCCGCCCGCTCAGCGAGATGCCGGATCAGCTCGAAGTCTCGGTGGGCCAGTGCTTCCGGCGGAAAGAGCGACGCGGTGAGGCCCACCGCCTTCACCCCCAGCCTCAGGTACGCGCCGATATCCTCGATCGGCACGCCGCCCGAGACCCAGAACGGAACCCCGCCCATGGGCCCGTTCAAAGCCCGAACGTACTCGGGGCCGCCCACTGGACCGACCGGAAACACCTTGACGAGAGCAGCGCCCGCCAGTCGCGCCTGGTAGATCTCGGTTGGCGTCAGCGCACCCAGCACGCAGAGGATGTCGTGCTGCCGGCAAGCCTCAGCAACCTCCGGCAGCACGACTGGAGTCACGACGAAGGAAGCGCCGGCCTCCTTTGCCTCATGTACGGCCCCGGGGTCCCAGATGGTCCCGACGCCGACGGGAAAGCGCCCGCCGGTGGTGGCGATCAGGCCGCGGATCATCTCGAAGCATGAGGGCACCGTCTTGGTGATCTCGATCGTCCGGACCCCACCCTCCATGGCCGCCAGGCACGCGTAGAACCCGGCGTCGGAGTCTTCGGTACGCAACACGCCGCACACACGATTGGGAAAAATCTCATCGAAGCTGCGCACGCCGACTGAATTATCCCTCGTGCCGGAGCCGAGACCCACCCGGCGACCAGGCTTCCTTACACTGGTACATACGTATGACAGGCGCGACGGCGACTGAAAGCACCCGCGACCAGATCATCCACGCCGCTGCCGAATCCCTCCTGGAGGTCGGCTACTCGGGCACCAGCGTCCGGGCAATCGCGACGAAGGCCGGGGTGGCGATCGGCAACCTCCAGTACTGGTTCCCCACCAAGTCCGAGCTGCTGGTCGAAGCATGGCGCTACCTCACGGGCCGTTCCGTCGAGGAGCTCCGCCGCATGCTCAACCAGCTGACCGACCCGCTCGAGGTGCTGGAGATCGGCGTCGAGTCGCTGTGGGACTCGCTCCGGCGCCTCGGCGACATCCAGCTCGCCGCCTTCGACCTCCTCGTCCAGGCTCCGCGCACCGAGCGCCTGCGCGCCTACCTACCCGAGCTCTTCACTCGGTACCGCGAGGTCATCCAGGAGCAGCTCGACCGGCTGGAGGAGGACGGCAGGATCAGGCTCACGGTTCCCCGCGAGGTCCTGGTGCCGCTGGTGCTCAACACCGTGCTGGGTTTCGGGCTGTACTACGTGGTGACACGAGACGACGAATCGTGCCTGAAGGCGCTGTCGGCTTTCCGGCAGCTGGCGGCCACGTTGGTGGAGCCGGTCTGATGTCGATCCAGATCGTCGAGCGCGACCTCGAGCGTCTGGAAGGCCTGTGGGAGGACGGCCTCTCGGACGCCTACCGGTCGTACCAGGAGGCGGTGGCGGCTTACGAGCCCGAAACGCAGCCCCGGCTCGCGCTTGCGGCGGCGCTGATCGAGATCGGCCTCCGGCTCCAGGGCCTCGGCGGCCGCGCGGCCGCGGCGCCCACCCTCCTGATGGGCGACCTCTGCCTGGCTCGTGCCTCGCGGCTGCTGGCCGGCGCCGCGCCGCAGAGCGTCCAGATCGCGTTCGCTCGAGCGATCGAGGCCCTGTCCGCCGCCGCCGCTTCCGGTAGCTCCGCACCTGCAGCGCGCACGCGCGAGCTCCTGCTTCACGCCTTCGAGGCAAGGTGATGGTCGGCCAGCGGCTTCGCTTCGACACCACGCGGGCCACCGAATTCGTCGACATCACCGACCGCCTTCGCGAAGAGGTGCGCCGGGCCGGCATGCGGATGGGGCGCCTGCATCTCCAGTCGCTGCACACCACGCTCGGCCTGGCGGTCAACGAGAACGAACCGCTCTTGCTTCGCGACTTTCAGGGTCTTCTCGAACGCATCGCCCCGGAGGGTGCGGGCTACGAGCACGACGACTTCGCCCGCCGCATGGACGTGGCGATGAACGAGCCGGTCAACGGCCACGCCCACTGCCGCCAGCTTCTGCTGACCGGCTTCGCCACGGTGCTTGTCGAGGACGGCGAGCTCGTTCTGGGCCGGTGGCAGTCGGTGTTCGCGGTCGAGCTCGACGGTCCGCGTCACCGGCAGCTGGCTCTCCAATTAGACGGGGAGTTTGCTGCCAATTCCCTCTCCCCTTCGGGGAGAGGGCTGGGGAGAGGGGCTGAAGCTGGTCCTCCCTCGGAGCTGGTGGAGCTCGAGCTCTCGCGCCAGCTCTTGGTCGACCCCGAACCCGTCGCCACACCGATGCGCCGGCTGGTCGAAGCCGGGGGCAAGAGGATGCGGCCCAGGCTCGTTCAGCTCACCGCAGGCGTCGGACCCCGCAGCGAACCGCTTCGCGCCGCGGCGCTGGCCGCGGCTGTCGAGCTGTTGCACAACGCAACGCTGATCCATGACGACTACGTCGACGAGAGCACGCATCGCCGCGGGCAGCCGACGGTCGCCGCGGCGGAAGGGCCCGAGCGCGCAGTGGCCGTCGGCGATTACTACTTCGCCAAGGCGACGCGCCTCATCGCAGAGATCGGCAACCCCGACGTGACGTCGACAATCGCCGAAGCGCTGGAGGCGATCTGCGCATCGCAGATCGACGACGTAGCGCTCCGAGGTGCGTTTCCGGGCGACCACGATTCGTACCTGCGTGTCGTGCGCGGAAAAACCGCCGCATTGTTCGCCGCCGCCTGCGCTTCCGGTGCCTTGCTGTCGGAAGCAGGTCCGGAGGTGGTCGACGCCCTGCGCAGGTACGGCGATCTGGTCGGCATTGCATTTCAGATGGCGGATGACATGGTCGACTTCAGCCCCAGTTCGGGCAAGCCCGTCGGCCTCGACATCCGGCAGCGCGTGGTCTCATTACCTCTTATCTACGCAGCCGAGGACCGCACCGTCGGACCGGAGGTCCGGCGCCTGCTCTCCGGCTCATTGGGCGACGCCGAGGTCGATCGTGTCGCGGACCTCGTGGTCGCAAGCAACGCGCTGGATCGCGTGCGCACCGAAGCTCATGCGCTGATCGAGGCTGCGGTCCACGAGCTCGAGACAATCGAGCTGGACGGCCTCCGGCCGACCTTGATCAGCCTCGCGCGCTCTGCAGTCGACCGCACCGCCTAGCGTCGTTAAAGGGGCGGTTCGACACGTCTGGCGCGGTCAGCGGTTCAGCTACTCACGCCGGACAGGATTCCAACGGTTCCCATGGCCAGCGGCTGGAATCGCACGTCCGACCAGCCTGCGGCTAGTGCCATCGCGCTCAGCTCCTCCGGCGTGCGATACGAGTCCACCGTGTCGCTCAGGTAGCGGTAGGCGGCCGGCTGTCTGGAAATCGCGCCGCCGATCGCCGGCAGCCAGGTACGCAGATAGATCCTGTACGCGGCTCCGAACGGGTTTTTCGGCGGTCGAAGGAACTCGAGGACCACCACCCTCCCGCCGGGCTTCACGACTCGGAGCATCTCGCGCAATCCCTCCACAGGGTGGGCCAGGTTGCGCAGACCGAAGGCGTTGGTTGAGGCATCGAAGCTCGCATCGTCAAATGGGAGCTTCAGCGCGTCGCCTTCAATGAACTCGATCGCTGGGTGGCCATGCCTGGCGACCACGAGCATCTGCGGGCTGAAGTCGAGTCCGACCACCCGGCCACCATCGCCCGCGATCCTGCTCAGCGCAGCAGTCAACTTCCCCGACCCGCATGCAATGTCCAACGCAGAGCCGCCCGGCGCCAGCCCGGTCGCCCGCGCCGCCTTCCTGCGCCAGCCCTCGTCGGTGCCCCCGGAGAGAACGGTGTTCAGCAAGTCGTACCGGCGCGCAATGCGATCGAACATCGCGCGCACCGCCTGAGGATCCCGTTCGCCGATCGCTAAACCCTTTGCCAGATCGAGGCGATGCCCTGCCCCACGCCGATGCACATCGTGGCCAGGCCGTACTCGGCGTTGCGGTGCGCCATCTCACGGACCAGCGTGCTCACCAGGCGCGCGCCGCTGCTGCCCAACGGGTGGCCGAGGGCGATCGCGCCGCCGTTGACGTTCACCTTCTCCACGTCGAGGCCAAGCAGGCGAACGCACGCAAGCGACTGCGACGCGAATGCTTCGTTGAGCTCGACGACGCCCAGGTCCGAAGGCTGCAGGCCTGCCTGCTCCAGAGCCTTCAGCGACGACGGCACCGGGCCGATCCCCATGTAGTCGGGATGGACGCCGGCGGGCGCTGCCGAGACCAATCGTGCCAGCGGCTGCAGCCCGCGCTCTTTGGCCTTTGTCGCGGACATCAAGACCAGCGCCGTCGCACCGTCGTTGAGCGGTGATGAGTTGCCGGCGGTGACCGAACCGTTTTCGGCAAAGGCCGGCCGGAGCTTGCCCAGGGCCTCGAGCGAGGTGTCGGGCCGCGGTCCTTCGTCGGCGCTCAACCGCACGGCCTCACTTTTTCGCTGTGGCACGACGACCGGGACGATCTCCTCCGCCAGCCTCCCGGACTGCTGCGCCGCGACCGCGCGTTGATGGCTTCGGAGCGCGAACGCGTCCTGGTCCTCGCGCGACACTTCGTACTTCTGGGCCACGCGCTCGGCGGTCTCCCCCATCTGCAGCGTGCCGTACAGCTCGGCCATCTTCGGGTTGATGAACCTCCAGCCGAGTGCTGTGTCGTAGGCCGTTTGCGGTCCTCGCGGAAAGGCGCCGTCGGGCTTGGGCATTGCCCACGGGGCGCGCGTCATGCTCTCCACCCCACCCGCGACCATGATGTCGGCCGCCCCGGTCTGGATCTCACGCGCCGCCGCGATCGTCGCCTGCATGCCCGAACCGCAAAGCCTGTTGACGGTCTGGCCCGGCACCTCCACCGGAAAGCCCGCGAGTAGGAGCGCCATGCGCGCGACGTTCCGGTTGTCCTCCCCCGCCTGGTTGGCGCATCCGAGGATGACGTCGCTCACCTCGGCCGGCTTGACGTGCGCGCGCTCGCAGACCTCTTTGAGCACGATCGCCGCCAGGTCGTCCGGGCGTATGTCCTTCAGCTGGCCGCCGTAACGCCCCATCGGAGTTCGCGCGGTGGCGACGATTACCGCCTCGCGGAGTTCGGTCACTTCTTGGCGCGTTTCGCCAGGAAGGTGCGGACTCCTTCGCTGAACTCCGGGCTCGCCGCCTGCGCCTCCTGCAGGTAGGACTCAAATTCGAGGGCTTCCTCATACGTGGACTCAAGGGCATGAACGACCGACCGCTTGGCCCCCGCCAGGGCCCCTCTCGGCTGCGACGCGATCTGGGCTGCCAGCTCCCGGACCTCGGCCTCGAGCTTGTCCGCCGGCACGAGGCGGTTGATCACACCGAGCCGATGCGCGTCGGCCGCCTGCAGCGGCTTGCCCGTGAAGAACATCTCGTACGCCACGCCGGTGCCGGCGAGCCGCGGCAGCAGCCAGCTGACACCGCCGTCGGGCGCCAGGCCGATGTTGATGAAGGCCTCGAGAATGTAGGCCTCCGGTACCGCGATCCGGATGTCGCAGGCGAGCGCGTAGCTGGCGCCGATCCCGACCGCCGGCCCGTTCATCGCCGCGATCACAGGCTTGGGCATTGTGCGTAGGCGGGTGAGCATCGGCATGTACTCGTTGCGGAGCACGTTGCCTACGTCCTCGGGCGTCCGCATGCCGCCGTCTTGAAGCATTTCTGTGACATCGGCGCCTGAGCAGAACGCGCGACCCGAGCCGGTCAGTACGACCACTCGAACCGCTTCGTCTCGTTCGACCTGCTTGATCGCCTCGCCGAGCTGCTTCCTGGTCAGCGCGCCGATCGCGTTCATCTTTTCCGGCCGGTTCAGCTGAATCAAGCCCACGCCGTCGTGAACGTGGACGCTGACGTGCTGCTCGACTTCGGTCGTCGCCATTTCTTCTTACCTACCTTCCTTTGAAGACGCCTTTTCGCTTCTCCAAAAAAGCGTGCATGCCCTCTTTCTGGTCTTCCGTGGAAAAGAGGAAATAGAAGCTCTTTCGTTCTGCGGCCAGGCCCTCTGACAGAGGCGACTCGAACGCCTTGAGCACGGCTTCCTTCGCCATCCGCAGCGCGAGCGGAGCTTTCTCGGCCAGCTGCCGGGCCGTCCGCTTCGCGACCTCGATCGTCATCTCGGCCGGGACCACCTTGTTGACCAGGCCAAGCTCGTACGCCCGCCGCGCTGTCACCGGCGCGCCGGTCAACATCGCTTCCATCGCGGCGTACTTGCCGGTCGTTCGCGGCCAGCGCTGCGTGCCGCCGGCGCCCGGGATGATGCCGAGATTGATCTCAGGCTGGCCGAGACGTGCCGTGTCGCCGGCGATGAGCAGGTCGCACATCAGCGCAAGCTCACACCCGCCACCAAGCGCGTAACCGTTCACAGCGGCGACGAGGGGCTTGCTGAAGGCGGCTATCCCCGCCCACCGGCCCGTCTGGTCGCGCCGCAGCTGGTCGACCGCGGTGCGATCCGCCATGTCGCCGATGTCGGCTCCGGCGGCGAACACCTTCGGCCCACCGGTCAGCACCACCGCCCGCACGCTTTCGTCCGCGTCAAGCTCGCCCAGCGCGATGTTGACCTCGCCGATGAGATCGGGGCTGAGGGCATTCAGGACCTTCGGCCGGTTAAGGGTGACGGTTGCGATCGGCGGTTCGACGTCGACCAGGATGTGCTCGAATCCCATCGCGGCTATCATCCGCCATATGGCCACCAGGGGGTCGGTGGCGTCGGCGAGAGATTCGGGGATCCAGGTGGCCCGAATGCTAGGCGCCGACGAGCACGTGAGGGAGCGCATCGCGTTAGATGCGTGACCGAGCGCGCGCAGGAGGCAACAACGCAGACGGGCCGCATGGGCCCCGAAGATCCGCCGATGATCACCGGCCGCCTGGTGTGAGAACGCTTCGTGACTCCTATGGGCGGGTCGCGGATGATCTGAGGATCTCGATCACCGACAGGTGCAACTTCCGCTGCATCTACTGCATGCCCGCCGAAGGGCTCAAGTGGCTGAAGCGCGACGACATCCTGCGCTTCGAGGAGATCACTCGCCTGGCTCGGATCTTCGTCGGGCGGTACGGCGTCCGGACCATCCGGATCACCGGCGGCGAGCCCCTGGTGCGGATCAAGGTCGAAGAGCTCGTCGGGATGATCAACTCCATCGACCCCACGCTGGACATCACCATGACCACCAACGGCGTGCTGCTGCGCGACAAGGCCCATCTGCTCAAGGAGGCGGGCCTGAAGCGCATCAACATCTCGCTCGACACGCTCAACATGGAGCGCTTCCACGAGATCGCACGCAGCGATCAGTTCAGCCGCACGATGGACGGAATCCGGGCGGCGCGTGAGGCGGGCCTGTGGCCCATCAAGCTGAACATGGTCGTCATGAAGGGACACAACGACGACGAGGTGGTCGACTTCGCGCGACTGGCCCGCGACGAGGGCTACGAGGTCCGTTTCATCGAGTTCATGCCGCTGGACGGCGATGGCATCTGGACCAACGAGCAGGTCGTGCCGAGCCGGCGCATCCAGGAGCAGATCGAGGATCTGTTCCCGCTGGTGCCGGTCGCCGACCCAAGGCCCGGACCGGCCACCAGGTTCAAGTTCGCCGACGGCGCGGCCGGCGGTGTCGGCTTTATCTCATCGGTCAGCCAGGCGTTCTGCACCACCTGCAACCGCATCCGCCTCACCGCAGAAGGCGGCCTGCGCACCTGCCTCTTCTCGCTGATGGAGACGCCACTGCGCGACCTCATGCGCTCGGGCGTGTCTGACAACCATCTCGGCCGCGTGATCGAGACCGCGATCTGGCGCAAAGAGGAGGGCCACCTCATCAACCAGCCGGGCTTCATCAAGCCGGCGAAGTCGATGTCCCAGATCGGGGGATGATCCAGGAGATCCACTCCCCGTCGAGCCATCTCGCGTACAAGGCAATGCTCGAGCTAAGGCCGAACATCGGCCCGGAGCCGGCGTTCGCCGATCAGGTCAACAAGCGGATGCGGATCTCAGCGTTCCACTTCTCGCGCCCCGCCTGACCCGTAATCTAAATCCCTTGCTAAAACCCGAAGAAGCCCAGCGGCCTTACACCGTCACCGAGCTCGCGAACGAGATCCGACGCGAGCTGCGCCCACTTACAGCCCTGCTTGTGAAGGGCGAGGTGAGCGGGATGAAACGCGGAGCGAAAGGCCACTACAGCTTCGCGATCAAAGATGGGCAAAGCCTCATCAACGGCTTCCTGTACGCAGACGATGCGCGCCGCGTCGCGACCCTGCCCGAAGATGGCCAGGCATTTGTCTTCCGCGGTCGCGTCGATTTCTGGACGCAATACGGGACGGTCCGCTTCGTGGTCGACCAGGTCGAGTTCGACGATATTGGAAAGCTGCGGGCGCGGCTCGAGGACCTGAAGCGGCGGCTCGAGACGGAGGGAGCGTTCGCCTCGGCTCGCAAGCGGCGGCTTCCGTTCCTGCCTCGCGCGATCGCGCTTCTCACCTCACCCACCGGCGCCGTCATCCATGACCTCCAGGAGACGATCTGGGAGCGCTACCCGAACATGGGCGTCGTCGTGTACCCGGTCCAGGTGCAGGGGGCGGCCGCGCCCATGAGCATCGCGCGCGCGCTCCGCCGCTGTAATGAGGAGAAGCTGACTGACGTGATAGTGCTGGCGCGTGGCGGCGGGAGCTTCGAAGAGATGTACGCCTTCAACACCGAGGTCGTGGCCCGGGCGATCCTCGATTCGCGCCTGCCTGTCGTTACCGCGCTGGGACACACGTCCGACCGCACCGTGGCCGACCTTGTCGGCGACGCCGAATGCCGGACCCCGACCGAGGCCGGTGTGCGCGTGGTGCCCAAGAAGTCGGATCTGCTCACCCTTCTTCGCGAGCGAGGACGGCGGCTCGACCGCGAGATCTCGCAGCGGATCACCCGTGAATCCGACCGGCTGGCGAACAAAAAGCAGCGCATCGTGCAGCTGCTCCCCGTTCTCGTGCGCCAGCGTGTCGAGCGCCTGGCCCGCGCCGCCGCGGATCTCGGCCGGCTGAGCCCGCTGGCCCAGGTCGCGCGCCGCGAAGAGGCGCTTTGGGAACGTGGACGTCGCCTCACCAGCGCCGCCTCGGCCCGGCTGACACGTGGACGCAACGCGCTGGCCTCGCGTCGCGTCGCCGACCGGCTGGAGCGCGCCCTCGCCAAACGCTTCGATGTCGCAGCGCAGGGACTCGAGCACCGTACTCAGCGCCTGCTCGCTCTGAGCCCCGATGCAGTGCTCTCGCGCGGCTACAGCATCACGCAGGACGCCGAGTCCGGAACCGTGCTGCGATCGTCGGCCGGCACTGCCGTTAATCGCAGGGTCCGCATCCGGCTTGCCGCCGGCCGGCTGGGCGCTCGCGTCGAGGAGGTCGAGTCGTGACTGAGGAGCTGACCTACGAGCAAGCACTCGAAAAGCTGGACGAGAAGCTCAAGCTCCTCGAAGACGGAGAGCTCGGGCTGGAGGACGCCCTCAAAGCCGTGGACGAGGCTCGCGTCTATCTGAAGGTGTGTACGGAGCGCCTCGAGGTGGCGCGCAAGAAGATCGAGATCAGAGCCGAGCCAGAAACAGCCGAATAGTCAGTCCGAATCGACGACTGGCTTCAGCTGCTCGATGTCAGCTTCGTCGAGCTGAGCGAAGAGCGCCATGTCGTCAGCACGCTCGATGAACCGGATCGGCAGCACCAAGTCTCGCTTGAAGAAACCCTCGGGGTGGATCACGACTCCGATGAGCTTGCCATGGTCAAACAGGACATCTTGGACCCTACCCAGCCGGCGCCCAGTCTTGCCGAGCATGACGTTCTCGCCGCTGTCGATCTCGATCTGATCCGCCGGCTTGTTGGCGACTTCCTGGGCCTTGGGCAAACCGAGGCCGCCGGTCAAGAGGTCCCCTTCCTCGATCACAGCATCCTCGGTGGTCATGGGCTCCCGCCGGTAGCTGAGGTAGAGCGGCTGGCGGCGAACCTCGGGGCCAGACATCGAGAGCTTGACCTCATCACGCGTGGCAGACTCGACCGCGCTGATCGGGATCACGACCTCGTCGGTGGTGAAGAGCTTCTCGCCAGACAGCAGGCGGCCGGCAAGAGTCGCCTCGTCCTTCACCACCAGCGCCCGAGGAGTGAACCCTTGCTCATCCACGATGACGCTGACAACCGTTCCCACCTTACTTCCGTCGTCCGCGACGACATCCGCGCCAAGGCGGAAGTCAGAAAGGTCTGGCATCAAGGCGCCTTATCGTACCGACGGAGTCGGAGCGTCATCCGCGGACGCCGACTGCAGCTGCTCGTTCATCACGCGCAGCCTCTGGCTCAGGTTCTTGACGAACTCCAGCAGCACCTCCGGGTGCTCGTGGACTATCGCCTGCATCCGGTCGCGCCGCAGCACGCGCACCGTTGTGTTCTCGACCGCCTGGGCGCTGGCCGATCGCGGCTGGTCGTCGAAGACCGACATCTCCCCCACCACCTTGCTGGGCCCGTGCCTCGCAAGGGTGACCTCGTGGCCATCGTGGTCGAGATGGATGCGGACCTCGCCTTCGAGCACCACATACAGCTCGGCACCCACGTCGCCCTTCCTGAAGATCGACTCGCCCTTGCCGTAGTGCCGGGTCACCATCAGGCGATCGATGCTCGCGAGCTGCTCGAGCGTGAGCGTGCTGAAAAGAGGTACCCGCTTCAGCGCGATGAGCTCCTTCATTGACTCCCCGGGTCCATTGGATGCCGCCGCCGCGGTCTCCTTGACCCACTTGTCGTGGTGGTTCGCGAGTGCTTCGAGCTCGGCATGTGTGAGCGGGCGAGCGGAGCCCGAGTCCAGCGACTCGGGATCGAGCAGCTGTGCCAGCGGCCCGGCGAGCCAGCCCGGCCCGAAGTTTATCAGCGTTTCCAGCGCCTCCCCCCTGGCTTGTGCCTCATCCGACACGAGCCCTCGTTCGACAGTCGCGAAGCCCCTTTTTCCATGCAGCGCTCTCATCGCGGAAAGACCTGAGTCGATTCCTTTGCGAACGTAGTCCTCGAGACCAAGTCGCAGCACTTCGTAGGCTTCGTGATCCGCCTGAAGCTCCGCTACCGCAGCCACTCGCGCTGACAACCGCGCCAGGTGCAGCGCGTCGGCAAGATGAGATTCGAGGTGGCCGCGAGCGCGCTGGAAGAGCTCCGGCCGGCCGCTGCGCATCAATGCCTCGACGACTGCGGCCGCAGCCTGGTCCTGGGCAGCGAGCAGCGGCAGGGTGAGCACCAGCGCATCCGGAGATTGAGCGGCCATGGCTTCGGCCGCGAGACGGCGGACGTCGCGGTCACCGCTGGCCAGCCCGTCGGCCAGAGCCTCGGCGTACGCCTGGTGGTCGTCGGGAGGTGAGGTCCAGCGGACGGCCTGACGCAAGGCCTCCCGCCGCACCTCGACGTCGTCGTCGCGCAAACAGGCGATCAGCGGGCCGGAAACCCCGGCGACGTCTCCTTTCATCTTGGCGAAGCTGCGAATCGACTCCAGGCGGACCCGCGAGTCGCCATCCCGCATTGCCTCGACGATCGTTTCCCGGTCGGCGACGAAGGACGCCGCCCACACGGCAGCCGAACGATCGGCGGTTGCGGACGAGTGCCAGAGGGCATGCCTCACCTCCTTAGAGCGAACCCACCCTTCCTTACGTGTCGCGCCCGCCACCGCCGCGGCCGCGCGCACCCAGCCGTCGGCATCGAGGCTTGCCACCTCGAGCTGGTCGGCGGTGAATCTGTCAGGTGCCGCCATCTGCAGCCCCAGCTTGCGCACGACCGGGTCCGCTGAGGCAAGCAGCTCAGGCAGCATCGCGGCGAACGCTTCCGGCGATGACTTGCCGAGCGCGGCCGTCGCAAACTGCCGCACCCTGTCGTCGCCTGTGCGGATGTAGCCCTGCAGCTCGGCGATCTGCTCGGGATTGGGCCGCCCCAGAGCCCGCTGAAAGTCCGCCAGGCTCAGGGCGTGCGTGCGGAGGCGGTCATAGATCGCACTTACGTACAGGCTGCGCACACGCAGGCCCGCGAGGATGAAAGCGATCGCCATGACGACCCCAAGCACGGCCAGCGCCACCACACCGGCCGAGATCGTCCTCTGCACCACCAGCAAGCCGACACCGGTCAGCGCGGCCGCGCCCGGCAGCACGGCGTTTTCGAGCAGCAGCTTCAGCTTCGGGCCGACCTGCGCCGGCAGGGCGCTGCCAAGGACGTTCTCGACTGGGTCGTGCAATCCCGTCTGCAGTCCATTTCGAACGATGAAGAGGAACAGCGCTGTTGGCAGCATGGGGGCGACCGCGACGGCGGTGAAGCCGATCAGAGTGAAGAGCGGCAGGCCCATGATCGCGTTCTTCACGCCGAGCTTGGCGAGAACCCAGGGCGTCACGAAAAGGCTCACTCCGAGCTGCACGACATAGCTGGCGAGCCAGGCGTTTCCGATCAGGATCGTCAGCGCCTGGAGGTTGTTGTGGGTCGCCTGGACAAAAAGCACCGCGACCAGGTAATCACCTATGCGGCTCGCGATCTGCAAGGCGAAGGCGAACAGGACCAGCGCGAACACGAGGCGGCTGCCGGTCAGGTAGGCGAACGCTCCCTTGAGCGCGGCCGCGACGCCATGCTTCTTCAGCGCCGCCTCGTGGTCGGCGAGAAACTCGTCGGCATCGTCGATGAAGGCCGGCCGGAACAGAGTGCGCTCGAGACTGCGGGACATGATCAGCGCAGCGAGCGAGCCGAAGGCCCAAACGAAGATCAGCGGTTCGGTCGCGTAGACCGCGACGATCGTCGTCGTGACGCCGGCCAGGATGTAACCGATGCTTGAGCCGGCGGCGATCACCGGCAAGATTCGCTTGCCCTCCAGCACGTTGAAGTGCTGACTCACGAAGCTCCAGAACTGAAGCATCACGAGCTCGAACGCGGCCGAGTAGACCACGTACGCGGTGAAGGCGACCGTCGAGTCCTCGCGCCAGGTGTAGGCCGCGTAGATGGCCAGTGCGGCGATCACGTTGGCAGCGAGAGTGATCCGGAACGCCCGGCCGACGCCAAACCTTCGCGTAAGCGCGCCCTGGATGGCGACCATCGGCCAGACCGCGAGGGCGAGGATTATGAAGAACAGCGGGTACGCCTGGGGACCGGCTTTGTTGAGGAAGATGGACTGAGCGGCGCTGAACGCCGTGTACATCGCCCAGCCGAGGACGATGGCAAAGCCCGCCACCTGCAGCGTGCGGTTCAGCTCGGTGCGGCGCACGTGCAGGAACTTCGCCAGCAACGGCGACATCGCAGCCGGCTGGACGACGCCCTGATGCTGCATCAGGTCTGCTGGACGGCGGCGATCCTCTCCAGCGCGGCGATTCGCTCTTCGATCGGCGGATGGGTATCGAAGAGGTGGTTGAATAAGCTGCCGTGGTGCTCAGTCGGGTTGTCGATGCACATCGCAGCTACTGCGTGGTTGAACTTCTCAGGCGGCTTGTCGTTTTGAGCGATCTTCTTCAAGGCGCTCAGCAGTCCCTGCGGGTTGCGCGTAAGCTCGACGCCGCTTGCGTCGGCCAGCGATTCCCTCTGTCGCGAGAGCGCCATCTGCATGATCGGGCCGACGAGGAAGGCGATCAGCGTGAAGATGATGCCTACCGCGAAGACGACCAGGGTCGCGCGTGCGTCCCGGCTGCGAAATCGCAGTGCGCCGTTCCAGTACATGCTCGCGATCACGGCCGCGAGCCCGATCATCGTGGTGACCACGAGCAGCATTCGGACGTCGTAGTTCTTGACGTGGCTCATCTCGTGGGCCAGCACGCCTTCGAGCTCCTCGCGATTCATCATCTGGAGCAAACCCGTGGTCACGGTGACCGCGGCGTGTTGGGG
This sequence comes from Candidatus Dormiibacterota bacterium, assembly GCA_036570165.1. GTDB lineage: Bacteria > Chloroflexota > Dormibacteria > Dormibacterales > Dormibacteraceae > Palsa-870. The sequence continues at coordinate 68,345 of DATCPI010000056.1, forward strand.
ATCGCGACCGGTGGCGAAGGCGTTGGGGCTCGCGTCGTCGATGATGTAGACCTTCGGCACAGGTACCCCGTCCCCGATAGCGAGGGTCTGCACGATGTTGTACAGCTGCTGATACTGCTGTGGGTCGGCTTCCTTGGCGCCGGCGGCGGAGAGCACCGTCGCCGAGCCGAGGTAGTACGAGAAGAGAGCGGCGCCAACGCCCAGCAGGCCGAGGACGATGGCTCCTAGAACGCCCCCACTCGAGCCGTAGGCGAGGCCGCCGATGACGAATCCGGCCAGCAGCCAGACCACCAGGAACAGGACGATCACGATGATGCTGTTGCGCTTGTTGCGGGAGATCTGGTGATACATCTAGGTCAGTAAGTTACGCAGATTGGCGACCAATCTAGCCAGATTGGCGCTTTGGCCTCTTGACGGTCCCTTTCAGCTGCTCTCCGGCCCAGCGGCCCCAGATCTGCGCCCACACCAGGCCATTGCCGAAGGCGGATACGTCCTCAGCGTGGTGCTTGAAGTGATAGGCCCACATGGAGCGGTGGCGCTCATACGACATTTGTCGCTGCGTGGCGGCAGTGTCCGGCCTGATGTGGTGCGTGGCGGTTGCCGCAGGCAGATAGAAGACCTTCCACCCGCCGAGCTTCATGCGGTAGCAAAGGTCCAGATCCTCTCCGTACATGAAGTAGCGCGGGTCGAAAAACCCAACGCGTTCCAGGGTGGCCATGCGGAGCATCAGGCACGCGCCGGTTCCCGCATCCATCTCGTGAAGGTCCGTGTCCGGCACGTGGCCCATGTTGTAGCGGCCGAATCGGGGGCTCTTCGGAAACAGCTTGCTCAGGCCCACCGTGCGATAGAACAGGGTGCTGGGAATCGGGAACGATCTCCGGCAGTCTGGGTCCACCTTTCCGTTCGGGAGCAGCACTCGCGGCCCCACCGCGCCGGCGTCGGGACGGGTCAACAGGAAGTCCGCCAGCTTGCCCACGCTCTGCGGGTCCACGGTCACGTCCGTGCTCAGAAGAAGGACGAACCGGCCCTGGCAGCGCTCGAGGCCGAGGTTGGCGGCGCGTCCATAGCCGAGGTTCTTCGGCTGCACCAGGACCGTCGCCTGGGGAAACTCATCCGTCACCGCCGCAGCTGAGCCGTCTGAGGAGTCGTTGTCCACGACCACGGCTTCCACGGGCACGTCAGCGCTCGTGAAGAACGCGTTGAGGCACTGGAGAAGCAGGTCCTTGGAGTTACGGCTTACCACCAGGGCAGAGACCAGTGGCTTCGCTGGATCGGGCATAGGTTAGGCATTATCCCCGGCGGGACGTACGAGACGCGTCACGTAGAATGCCGTGGACTGTGCAGACCGCCGCTCGCCTGGGTCTCGGCCAGCGCCTGGCCCAGGTCCGGCGAAACCGGTTGGTCCGGCAGAACCTTGTCCTTTTCGTCGGCGGACTCGTCGCCGGCATTGGCGGTTTCGTCTACCACGCGATCGCGGGCAGGGTGCTTGGTCCCGCCACGTACGGGCAGGTCGCGTTCCTCATCGCCATCTATGCTGTCGGCACTGCGCCGGCGCTGATCCTGATCGTGGTCTTGGCTCGCTATACCGCGACGCTGGCGGCTCGTGGCGACGCCGGCGTCCGCACGCTGCTGGCCCGCACGGCGCGGCTGATCGCCATCCCCTGCCTCCTCCTCGTTCTGGTGATCACCCTGTTCGCGCATCCGATCGCCGCCTTTGCGAACCTGGGCTCGACGATTCCCATCCTCATCCTCGGGTTCGCGGTCGCGTTGATCTGGCAGGTGGCGATCCCGCGCGGCATCCTCCAGGGGCTGCAGAGGTTTCCCGCGCTGTCGCTCAACCTCTCGCTCGAGCTGATCGTCCGGACCATTTTTGTCTACTTGCTCTTGAAAGCCGGGTATGCCGTATCCGGCGCGATGGCGGCGGTGTTCATCGGGCTCGCGTTCTCTTTCGTGCTCGGGCTGTACACCCTGCGCGACCACTTCAGGCGGATAGGGACGCGGGTGCAGCTGCGGGTGATGGCCGGCTTCTCGTTGACAGCGGCGGCGGGGATCATCGGCATCCAGATCCTGTACAACCAGGACGTCATCCTTGCCGAGCATTTCCTCAGCAGCCACGAGGGCGGGATCTACGGTGGGCTGAACAAGATCGGCACGATCCTTTTCTTCCTGACCCTCAGCGTCAGCCAGGTGCTCTTTCCTCGTGTCGTCGAGGCGGTGGCGAAAGAGCAGCACCCGGGCCGGATCCTGCTTTCCTCCGCCGGCATCCTCACCGCCCTCGCGGCGTGTGCGCTGTTCGTTTTCGCGGTCGTGCCGGGACTTGTCGTCGGCATCCTCTTCGGCCCCGCATTCCGCGACGCGACTCCTTACGTGTTCGCGGTCGGCGTGATCGGTCTGGCGCTGGCGCTGGACAACCTGCTGGTGCAGTTCTTCATGGCGGTGCACGATCGCGCGTTCGTACCGATCCTCGCGCTGGCATGCGTCGCGGAAGGCGGGCTCATCGTCATGTTCCACGCTCGGGTGGGCCAGGTCGTGCTCGACGTGCTGATCGCGTTGATCGGGCTGCTCGTGCTGCTCACCATTCGGTGCTACATCCTGCTGCCGACTCTGCACGCCGAGAGCCTCAAAGAGCCGGAGTTCGTTCCCACCCAGGTGGCCGGAAAAAGCTAAGTCCCGTGGACCTTGCGGCCCGCGGGACTTATAAAAACGCTCGGCAACGACCTACTCTCCCATCGGGTTACCCCGACAGTACCATCGGCGCAGGAGGGCTTAACTACCGTGTTCGGAATGGGAACGGGTGTCTCCCCTCCGCCATGGTCACCGAACAAAGGGAATTATAGCCAACCCCCGACGGACGGCCACCGCGATACGACCGATTGGGCCCCAATGGCGCTATCCACAGCCGGGATGCGACCATCGGGGCCCGAATGGCGGAATCCGGCTAGGAAACGAATCTAGCGAGTGCGGCGCCGCCGGGCGCGGAGGCTCTTGATCTTGCGAGCTTCCGCCGGCGGGACGTAGTGCGAACGGCGTCGCATCTCGCGCACGAGCCCCTGCTCCTGCACCTTGCGGCGGAATTCCCGAAGCGCCTGCTCGAACTCCTCGGGATCCTTGACGACTATTCGCACAACCGAAAAGGATACCGATTAAGGGCAGGCGCCGCCTGTTAACGGGTCGCCGACCTGAAGTCCGACGCATATTCGCGGCCCCGGCGGCCGGAGCCAAGAAAAGGGTGGCGCCAGGAGGAACGCATCCGTGGATGCGTGACTCCGCCGCGCCGGGCCCCTTGACGCAGGCTTCAGCGCCGTAGGCGCCCGGCCGACTGGGCCGATGAAGATGCGAGGACCTTCGGGGCCGGCGACCCTAACTATTCGAGAACGTCGGGGCGGACCGTCCTCACTACAGCGATGATTGCGAATGCGGCAGCGAACGCCCCGATCACGACCAGGGCGTGGGTCGCATCGACGGGCAGCAGGGGCGTCGCAAAAGCCCCGCGCGCGTGGTGACCTGGTTCGATCAACTTCAAAACCAGGTTGAGATTCGGACCGAGCTGGTACTGGCTGATGTTCAGCCACGGGTGGTCCTGCTTCGTGATTCGCGAGCCCAGCGCCTCGAGGATGACACTGAAGTTGTCGACCGGGAAAAACGCCAGCGAGGCGGCCATCGCGAAAGCGAGCGCGCGCCCGATTCCGGCCGCCGCGGCAGCCATGAGGATGGCGATCCCCATGCTCATCCCCTGGACCACTGCCCACATCTCGAGGTCCTTCCAGAACTCGTCTGGTAGGTGCTGGAAGGGCGCAAGGCTGCCGGCCCAGGCGTTGGCCAGCACCGCGAGCAGCGCGCCGGATATAACCAGGTAACCGACCAGCAGGCCTGCGCCGATGATCGCCAGGGTGAGCATCTTGGCGAGCAGCAGGCGAAGCCGCCCCGTACCTCGCGCGTAGATGATCCGGATCGTCCCTGACGAATACTCCATGGCAAAGAGCCGCGAGCCGATGATCAGGAGAAAGATGCCGGAGCCGATCTGGAAGACGGTTCCGAAGACGTCTCTGGCGCCGTAAGCGAATGCGGTTGGATCGGTCTTGAGCTGATCGTGGATGCTCTGGGAGCTCGTGACGGCGAGCGTGATGACCGCCAGCAAGATGATGCCACCGCCGAGCAAAAGCCAGAAGCTGAGCTGCCGCGAAACCTTGAGCGTCTCACCTCGGACGGTCCCGAAAAAGCTCGGACGCCGCGTCATCACGCTCACGACTTGTCCTCCGTGAGGCTCAGGAAGATGTCCTCGAGGTCTTTCTGCCGTTCGCTGACCGAATCGGGCGTGTGGCCGCTCTCGACCAGGAACTTGATCAGGTTGCGGCCCCGACCGTCAGGGGCGGGCGTGATGAGGACGCCATCTTCGGAGCGGGCCTGCTGAGCCCACGGCTGCAGGCGAAGGGCGGCGAGGACTTCGGCGGGGGCGTTGACCTTGACCTCGAACTCCCCTGTCGACTTCAGGAGATCGTGGACCGGCGCGACGCGAATGAGCTTCCCGTGGTTGATGATCGCGACCCGCGTTCAGATCTGCTGCACCTCGCTCAGGACGTGGCTGGAGATGAACACCGTCTTGCCCTGGGCGGCGAGGTCCCGCAGAAGGTCACGCATCTCGACGATTCCGGCCGGGTCCAGACCGTTGGCGGGCTCATCGAGGACGAGGAGGTCCGGTTCGTTGAGAAGGGCGACGGCGAGTCCGAGACGCTGCTTCATCCCCATGGAGTACGTCCTCACGCGATCCCGATCGCGATCCTTCAAGCCGACGATCTCGAGCACCTCGTCAATCCGCTTCTCGGACGTGCCGCCGAGCAGGTTGCCGACCGCGCGCAGGTTGTCGCGTCCCGAAAGATAGCCGTACAGCGCGGGTGATTCGACGAGCGCACCGACCCGAGGCAGGACCTCCGAGCGATGCGAGCGAACTTCCAGGCCAAGGATCTCGACCGACCCGCTCGTCGGGGCGATCAGACCAAGAGCCATGCGAATGGTCGTCGTCTTCCCCGCTCCGTTGGGACCTAGGAAGCCGAACAGCTCGGCTCGGTCGACCTCGAGGTCGAGCCGATCAACCGCAAGCCGCTTGCCGTACGCCTTCGAGAGCGCGATCGCGCGAAGCGCCGGCGCTGCGGTGCCCACTCTCACTCAAGCACCGCAGCAGCCGGTTTTGTGACAGCAGCCGCGATTTCGTCTTACGGGTTGACTCCGCCCAGCGTCAGGGTCGCCGTGTGCGCGCCGCTCTGGTTCACCCAGCTGATGGAGACCCGCTCGCCCGGCTTGTGCGCCCGGATGGCTGGGCCCAGGCTGTCGATCGACGTTACGTGTGAACTGCCAACCGAGGTGATGACCGAGTTTCGAGTGATGCCGGCGCCGTCCGCGGGCCCGCCGGCGACGACTGCGCGCACCAGCGCGCCAGAGGACACATTCAGTCCCAGCTGGGCAGCGGTGGCCTCGTCGAGGGTCTGCGCCGAGACCCCGATGTAGCCGACCTGGCCGTAGATGATGGCGGCGTTTGCCTTCGCCGACCGGATCTGGTTGACGATGTCGAGGATCGTGTCCGAGGCGACGGCGTAGTTGATGTTCGAGGCCGTGGAGCGGAAGCCCTGCACCTGGCCCGCCGTGATCATTCCCACGACCTGGCCCGACGAGTTGAGGAGAGGGCCGCCGGAATCGCCGGGGTAGATCGTGGCGTCGGTCTGGATCATCCCCGTGAGCCGCTCCGACTTCGCCCCGCCTTCACTCGCGGTGATGGTCTGGTCGAGAGCGGTGATGCTGCCCTGCGAGAGGTCTGGTGTCCCGCCCTGGCCGAGCGCGTTGCCGGTGGCGACGACCGCGTCTCCGACCCTCAGCGTTGAGGAGCTTGCAAAGGTGACGGTGGGCAGGCCCGACACACCTTCGACCTGGATGACGGCGATGTCCGCGCTGGGGTCGGCTCCGATCACGTGCGCGGTATAGGTCTGAGAGCGACCGGCGATCGTGACCCGGATCGAGGTCGAGCCGTCGACGACGTGGTTGTTGGTGAGGACCGCGCCGCTCGAGCTGATGATCATCCCGGTGCCGGCGGCCCGACCAGAGCCGACGATGGTGTTGATGTCGACGATCGCCGTGTTGACCTTGGCGGCGATGGCATTGGCATCGAGCGCGGCGCCGGTGCTGGGCTTTGTGGCCTGAATCGGTGCTTCTGGATTGGTCTGCGGCTGGGAGATGGTCGGGACGGTGCTGACACGCGGATTGATCGCGCGAGCAAGGCTCCAGCCAATCCCGGCGCCGGCTGCGGCGGCAACCACGGCCGCGACCACCACACCGGCGGCGAGTCGGTGCCAGAACGAGTTGCCCGCTGGCGGCGCCGGTGGAGGTGGCGCAGGTAAAAGGGGTAATAGCGACTGGTCCGGTGGGGGACCGGCAGGCTCTTTGGACAGTTTTTCGATTTCCGACATCGGTTCCTCCGAGTAAACGCTTGGCAGCTTGCTTTGCGCCCACGATGAGCTCGGAAACTTGGAGGGGGTTGGACGGTCCCTTAGAGATTGCTGAGAGGCATTGCCTCCTGGCGCTTGGCTCCAGCTCTCAACATGTCTAGCGCATGGTGTTGAAACGATTGTGGGTCGCCGCCGTCTTGTTGTGCGTCCTCTCGTGTGTCTTGGGGGCGTGCGGCACCCCCTCCCCGCCGGCCCCGTCCCCCACTCCCTCCCCCGTTCCCACCCCCACGCCACCGCCGATTCCGACGCCTGCGACGCCGCAGCGGATGGAAGCGGCGCTGCCCACGCCGGTCGAGGAGACAGGCGCCGCGGTCGCCGGCGGCAAGCTCTATGTGATGGGCGGCTTCGACGCGGCAGGCCGGAGCCTCGCAACCGTGTACGTCTTCGACGGCACCACGTGGCAGGCCGGCCCTCGGCTGCCGCTTGCAGTCGACCATCCCTCCGCCGCGAGCCTCGACGGGAGCTTGTACCTGTCCGGCGGGCACAGCTTCGGACACGACAGCGCGCAACTCGTGCGCCTTGACGGCGCGTCGTGGACCGGGCTCGCCGCCATGCACTACGCGCGGGGTGGGCACGCTCTGCTGGCCGCCCAGGGGCGGCTTTATGCGATCGGGGGCAACACCACCGGCGGCAACGTAGGGCCGGCGGAGGTCTACGACCCTGGCACCAACACGTGGAGCACGCTGCCCTCTCTGCCGGTGCCGCGAAATCACGTGTCCGGGTTCGTGATGGGATCCAATGTTTGTGTTGCGGGTGGCCGCGCGCCGACCACCGCACGCGTCGACTGCTTCGACACCGCCGTGGGCTTGTGGCATCAAATTGCCGATCTCCCGCGCGCGACGAGCGGCGCCGGCGCGACGGCATTCCTGGGCGGTGGGGTGGTTATGATGGGCGGCCAGAACGCCCAGGAGACGGCGATCGTCGATCTGCTGACGCGGTACTCGCCGAGCGCGGGATGGAGCACCGGCGACGCGATGCTGGTGCCGCGCCACGGGTTTGAGCTGGC
>DATCPI010000057.1:0-6606 GCA_036570165.1 Candidatus Dormiibacterota bacterium
TGCTTGAACTCCTCCTGCTGAGCGTCGTTCATGATCGCCTTGGCCTGCGAGTCGCTCTCCAGGGCAATCCGCTGCTCGTACCAGCCGATCGCTTCTGCCTCCTCCTGAAGGGACGCGATCATCCGTGCAAACGTCCGGCCCTCTTTGGTCAGCTCTCCCGGCGGCTCGTGGTACTGCTCTGTTGTCATTTCCTCCTCATTGTGCTCCCAGCAAGGAAATCGGGAAAGTCGGATTAAATAGCGCAGTGGACAACATCCTTGTCGTCATCTTCGTCGGCCTGATCGCGGGGTTCCTCGCCAGCCGGGTGGTCACTGGCAAGGGCAGGGGCTGGTTCTGGGACATAGTGCTCGGGATCCTGGGCGCGCTTATCGGCCGCTGGCTTGCCGACCTCATCAACTTCAAGATCGGCTTTGGGATTTTCGGCGACATCGTCATCGCCTTTGCCGGGGCGGTGATCCTGCTCCTGCTCTGGCGATTGCTGTTCCGGCGCCACAAGCACTGAAATAGCGCCGTCCGCGGCGGCCTTCTAATCCCTGTGGACTACGGCATGGACACCTATCTCATCGGAGATGGCGGTGATGACCCCCAAGGCGCGATGCGGCGCTTCGCCAGTGAGGTTGCGCCACGGGTCCGGGAGTCCGTCGCCAAAGCCCGGGCGTGAATCACTCCGACCTCGTCGCGCTGCTGGAGGATGCGATCACGGACCGCGGTGGACGCTGGGCCGAACTGGGTGCAGGCGAGGGGAATTTCACTCTCGCGTTGGCGGATTTGTTGGGGCCGGGCGCGCACATCACTGCTGTCGATCGGGACTCGGGCGCGCTGAAGAGGCTCGCCGAACAGATGGGGAGGAGGTTTCCAAACGCGGCGGTGGAGACGGTTGCCTCTGACTTCACTCACGCGCTTGGCCTGTCAGGCCTGGATGGGATCGTCATGGCAAACTCGCTGCATTTCGTCCGCAACAAGGCGCCGGTCCTGAAGTCGGTGCGAAGCATGCTGCGCCCTGGAGGAAAGCTGATCGTCGTCGAATACGGAACTGATCACGGCAACCCCTGGGTGCCGCACCCCTTCTCGTACGATCGCTGGGAGAGGATGGCGGCTCAGGCCGGGCTTGAGAAAACCCGCCTTCTGCGAATCATCCCCAGCCGCCACCTGGGCAGCATGTACTCGGCGGTGAGCTACGTTCCCTCGTCAGCCAACCACGGAATTTGATTGAACGCGTAGTAGACGGCGGTCGCCGCATAGATGGCCACGACAAGCCAGGCGCTCACGAAGGCCAGGCCGATCGACGCCGCATAGGTGACGAGGCCAATCCCAAAGCGAGGAAGCACCGAGCTCAGGCGCCTGGCACGAACGTTTGGCTCGAGCAGGTCCGGATGCGTGAGCGCCCACGCGACCAGGGTCTGGAACGAGACGGACATGAGCGTCATGACCACGCCATAAAAGGCAGCCGCGACGGAGCCGTCCCACCCCGAATTCAGGTAGTGACCGAGCAGCTGGGTGGGGTAGGGCACGAGCACGACGGTGAGCAGGAGCACCAGGTTGATGAACAGGGTCGTGCGGTCAACTTTGCGGAGGCCTTTGAAGACTGCATGGTGGTTCACCCAGACGACGCCCACCGTCAAAAAGCTGGCAACGAAGGTGACCAGCTGCGGCCACTGGCCTAGGAGCGAGGCAAGAAGATGCCCAGACTTGGCTTGCGGGACTACGAACTCGAGGACCAGCAGCGTGATCGCGACCGCGAACACCCCATCGGAGAAGGCTTCGACCCGAGAGGTTTTCATGACGGGAGGTAACGTAGCGCCCAAACCCCCCTCCCCAAATAGGGAAGAGAGGTTTGAGCGTCGCTGACCGGACTAGAAAACCTGAGTGCCGCTCGTCGTGGGAGCTCCGGGCGTCGCCGCGCCGTGCCGCCCGCGGCCCCGCCGCCACCACCGCCCGATCATCACCCGACGATCGCCGCTCGAACGCCCGCCGCCGCCCGGGTTGAACCGCTTGGTCACGCCGCCAAGCTGCGCGCCCCAGGTCACGTACTTGTGGAACCGCTCCTCGGCCTCCTGGGCGATGCCGATGCGGTCGCCACGGGTCTCCTCGCGGAAGCGTGCGATGCGCCCCGCCGCCGCGCCTTCCTTCTCCTCGGGGGTCGTCCCGACTTTCAGCTCAGGCAGCGTCCCGAGGACCACAATCTGGTCATCCTCGATCGTGACCTCCACCCCCGTGAACCAGCCGTCCGGGAGCCTACCGGCAAACCAACCTTTGATCGTTCCGAACTCTTTTTGATCCATAATTACAAAATTACGATGCAACAGACGTGTTGTCAAGTCCGGTTCCGTAAGCTCCCAATCTGATGGGGATGATGCCCGGCGGCGGGCCGCAGATGTTTCACTGGCTGCGCGGGCGCCGCCAGAAGCCTGACACCGGACTGGCCAACAGCGGCCTGACCGGCGACCCTTCGCTGGAGCAGCCGCCGATGCCGGAGGGCCCAAAGGACATCCGGGGCCGATGGCAGAGCCTCAAACAGTCGGTCGCCGGCACTGCATCGTCGCTGCCGCGGGTGCTTCGGTTGGTCTGGGACGCGAGTCCCGCGACCACCCTCGCCCTGTTCGTCACAACGGCGCTTGCCGGTGTCATGCCGGCCGCCGCCGCCTGGACGGCCAAGCTGCTCATCGATGCGGTGGTGCAGGGCATCGCCGTTCACAACTTCCACCAACCAGATCGCGTATGGCCGTTGTGCGCCCCACCTTCCGCCGCCTGCTCATTCGGGCCGTGGGAGCTGCCGGCGTTCACTGCGATCGGCGCGATCGTCTTTCTCGCGATCCTTCAACTGGTCCTCTTCGCATTCACGGCCCTGCTCGGCACGATTCGCAACATCACCCAGCAGCTGCTGCAGAACTCGGTCGCAATGCGGATCCAGCTGATGGTGATGGAGAAGGCCGCCACGCTCGACCTCGCCTTTTACGAGGACCCGGCTTCGTACGACCTCTTGCGTCGCGCCCAGACGGACTCCATCAACCGGCCGGTGATGATGATCTCGACGGCGTTCGGTCTAGTCCAAACGCTCCTGACGTTCATCACGATGATCGCCCTGCTGGTTGCGGTGAGCCCGCTGCTGGCCTTGCTCGCCCTGGTCTCTCCCATCCCCGCGTTCATCGCCGACACGCGCTACGGGTGGTGGGGTTACAACATCGCCCGTTGGGGCTCGAGGCTCTTGAGGCGCATGAACTACCTCGTGACGCTTGTGACCACCGACACGTTCGCCAAGGAGGTCAAGCTCTTCGGGCTGGGCGGCTACTTCATTGCGAGATACAAGCTGATCGCCGAAGCGTTCTACGCAAGCCAGCGCCGCCAGGTGGCCAGGCGCTACATGACCGGCTTCGCATTGGGCAACCTGAGCACCATCGCGACCTCCCTCACCTATCTATATGTCGCCCTCCAGGCCATCGCTGGGCACCTGACCCTCGGCTACCTGACGCTCTACACCGCGGCTGCGCAATCGGTGCAGGGTTCGATCCAGGGTCTCCTTGGCGGTTTCGCCGGCATGTACGAACACAACCTCTATCTGAACAACCTCTACGAGCTCATGGCGACGAAGACCTCTTTGCCGGTGGCAGCGGCTCCGGTCGCGGTGCCGGAGCGGATGCGTGGAGAGATCAGGTTCGACAACGTCACGTTCGCGTACCCGGGCGCGGAGAAGAACGCGCTCACCAATTTGAGCTTCACCGTCAAGGCGGGCGAGACGCTGGCCGTGGTCGGGCGAAACGGCGCCGGCAAGACGACACTGTTCAAGCTGATCTGCAGGCTGTACGACCCGGCGGAAGGCCGGATCCTGATCGATGGCATCGACCTGCGAGATTTCGAGCCCGATGAGCTGCGCAAGCAGATCGGGGCGATGTTCCAGGATTACGTCGACTACCAGGCGACGGCTGCGGAGAACATCGGGCTGGGCAACGTGCGGCAGATCACCGAGCGCGAGGCAATCGTCCACGCGAGCCGCCAGGCGGGAGCGGACGAACTCATCGCGAAGCTCCCGGACGGCTACGACACTGCGCTCGGCAAGTGGTTTGACGCCGGAGTGAATCTTTCGGGCGGTGAATGGCAGAAGGTGGCGCTGGCACGGGCGTTCATGCGTGACGCGAAGATTCTGCTGCTCGACGAGCCGACCTCGGCGCTCGACGCCCAGGCCGAGTACGACCTGTTCGAACGCCTGCGCTCGCTCACGATGGGCCGCACCGCGGTCTACATCTCGCACCGCTTCTCGACGGTGCGGCGTGCCGATCGCATCGTCTTCCTGGAGCACGGTCGCCTCGCCGAGGAAGGCACGCACGAAGAGCTGATGCGTTTGGACGGACGCTACGCGCGCCTGTTCAGGATGCAGGCGGCGGCGTACACGGGCGAGGACGTCGTCCCCGAAGAGGCCATCTCGAACTAGAGGCGCGGCCGAAACCCTCGGCGAAGATCAGTCGAGGGCTTTCCGGCTGCCCCTCTGGCTCGGGTAGGTCCGGCGCTACGGGATAAGCTTCGGGGCCGATGCTCGAGCCCGCGACCTCGGTCCGCGTCCCAGAGAAGGCCCGCGCGCCTTTCCCGCCGGCTGTCGTCGGCGCAATCCTTGGCGTAGCGACCGCCGCGGCGTACCTGATCGGGTCGGGGCGAGCCTTCGGCTACGACGCGGCCGTGACCTTCGCCAACTTCGTCGCGACGCCGTCGCTGCTCGACGCCTTCGCCGTGCACTCTCAGCAGCCGACGATCCCGCTGTTTGGTATTGCAGGCAACGACCACGTGCTGGCGTCGTTACTGAGCCATCTCATCTACTCGACGACCGGATCGCGGTGGGAGGTCGTGTACCGCCTGATACCGGTTCTTGCCGCAGCAGGCATCGTGGGAGTGACGACGGCCGTCCTCGTTGCTCGCTTCGGCCTCGTCGCCGGTGTCTGCGCCGGCGTATATGTGGCGACGAACCCTCTCGTCGTCGTGAACAGCAGGGACCTGCGCGGTTACAGCCTTGCCGTCCTCTGCGCATTGCTGGCGACCCTCGTCTTGCCGCGCGCAATGACGGGCAGGTGGCGATGGGTGTATGGGCTCCTGCTCGGTCTCGCCATCGCCGCCCACCTGTTCACGGGCCTCGTTCTGGTCGCGCATTTCGTTTGGGTCGCCGCGAGCCGCCCGCGAGCCGACCTGTGGCGGCTGGCTCCTGCGTGGCTTGCCGCCTGCATCATCGGGATCGGGGCCAACGCCAACATCCTGTGGATTGACTTCACCGAGCACGGCCTGATTCCTGGCGTCTTCGATCCCAGCTTTCCGAGCAACCTCGTCTTCTATCTGGTCGGAGCGCCCGAACGCCTGGCGATGGGGCTCTGGCTCAGCACGGCAGCCTTGGGATTGTGGGTGTTGCGCCGCGAGCGGTGGCTGTGGCTTTCGCTCATCACCATCACGGCGCCGGTTGCCTTCCTGTGGATCGTGCTGCATCCGGCGTACATGTACCCGAGGTTCTTCATGTTCCTGGTGCCGGGATGCGCTTACCTCATCGCCGCGGCGGTGCAGCGCTGGAGGCTGGTGCTGGCGCCGGCTGTGATCCTCGGCGCCGCGGCAGCCGTGGTGCTCCTCATCCCGGGCTATGCCGATGACTCGATCGCCGTGCGGCAGTCGGCGGCGGTGATCGAGCGAGCCAATGAAGCGGGCCGCCGAGCTTGTCTAATCCACTGGGACGAGCAGATCATGGGCGCGTACTCGAGCAGCTTCTACACGGTGACTTCGCCGGATCAGCTGGCGAGCTGCGACCTCGTAATAGTCGTCACCTGGGGAGTGGACGTGCCGCTTCGCGACGAGGCGGCCAAAGAATTTCCGCGCCTGACAACGCTCGCCGCCTACAACTATCCGGCCGTCGTCCTGGAGAAGTGACTTCGGAGCTCAGGCCTGGATCGAGTTCATGTGGAGGACACGCACGGCACGGCCCCGCATGCGGTCGCAACGCCAGCAGAAAACCACGGCATCGAGTCCCATGGGCAGGATCCCCTTCAGCAGCACCTCACGCTCGCGTTGGTGGAAGAACCAGCAAATGAAAAAGTGGATCAAGCCCGAAGAAGCTATCACGAGGTCACCGACAAATCAAAGGAAAGTCAGTTAAGAGTTAGGAAATGGCCTCGTCGAGTCGGGCCGCGAGGATGAAATCGTTCTCGGTGAGGCCCCCGGCAGCATGCGTCCAGAGCCAGATGGTTAGCGAGCCGTAAGTCAGCAGCAGGTCGGGGTGATGGCCCTCCGCCTCCGCGATGGGAGCGATCCGGTTGATGAGTTCGACGCCCGGCATGAAGCCTTTGAACTTGACCGTCCTGGTCAGGCGAAGGTGACCGTCCACCTCTTCGATCCGCCAACCAGAAACCTGTTCGAGCAGCCGGTCGATCTCCGCCCTGGGGAGCGGGGGAGTGCCCGGCTTGCACTCGACGCAATGACGCTGCGCGAGGGGGGTGGCCATGAATGAGGATCGTACGAGGGTAGGTAGAATTGTTGGCCCATGGGGCGGCTAGCTCAGTGGGAGAGCGCTCGCCTCACACGCGAGAGGTCGTTGGTTCGACCCCAACGCCGCCCACCAGCTCGTGGCCCCGTCGTCTAGTGGAC
>DATCPI010000058.1:0-2004 GCA_036570165.1 Candidatus Dormiibacterota bacterium
CTACGCGTCTGCCGATTCCGACACGGCCCGGATCTGGTGGACCGATGTCGGTGTCCATCAAAACCTCACTTTCGCGGTGCACCCAGACCCCATCTCCGGCATGCACTGCTGGCACCAGGCGGTCAGGGTGCGGCGCGCCGAGCCAACCGACAGCTACGGCGACATCTCGGTCGACCTCGCGAAATCGCGCGCGGTGTACCGGAAATGGCTGGCGATGACGCGGCCTGCGGCGCAGGTCTCCCCCAACGGTACGCGCCGGCCCTACTGGATGATGAGGCCGTTGAAGCCCGCCCTCTCCGCCTACAAGCTTCCCAATTCACCGGCGCCCACGCCGCGCGGCCGGAGCACCTGACGGAACTCTTCCGGGCGCTGGCCGCGATCGCAGAGCCGCCAAGCGCCGAGGTGGATCGAGTGGCGCGTTTGCTCGAACTGCCAGGTCGAGCCGACGCCGCCGACTACACCGAGCTCTTCGGCCTCCAGCTCTGGCCCTACGCGTCTATATATGTGGGCGCCGAGGGCAAGCTTGGCGGTGAGGCCAGAGATCGTGTAGCGGGGTTCTGGCGCGCGCTGCATCTGACGCCTCCTGCGGAGCCGGACCACCTGGCGGCGCTGCTCGGTCTCTACGCCACCCTGGCCGACAGCGAGGCCTCGGAACTGGATCCCGCCCGGCGCCAACTGAGGCGCAGCTCAAGGCACGCGCTGCTCTGGGAGCACCTGTTGAGCTGGCTGCCGCCCTACGTGGCAAAGCTGGAGGAGATCGCTTCGCCTTTCTACACGGCTTGGGGAGACCTGCTTCGCGAAGCGCTGATCGGCGAGGCCCGTGCGTTCGGCGCCCCGGATCAGCTGCCCCGGCATCTCCGCGAAGCGCCCGTGCTCCCGAACCCGCAGACGGATGGCGCCGACGTGTTCTTGGCCTCACTGCTGGCACCGGTGCGCACCGGGATGGTGCTGGTCCGCGACGATCTCGGCCGCGCGGCGCGCGAGCTCGGGCTCGGGCTCCGGCAGGGCGAGCGCGCCTACGTTTTGAAGGCGTTGCTCGGACAGGAGCCCGCCGCGACTCTCAAGTGGCTGGCGGAAGAGGCTAGTGGCTGGTCACAGATTCACCGCTCGATGCCGGAGGAGCTGGAGCCTGTGCGCAGCTTCTGGAGCCGGCGCGCTCAGGCTGGCGCGCAGCTCATAGCGTCACTCAGCCCGATCCTGGCCTGACACGCGGATTGTGAACTCCCGCTTGGGGCAGATGCGCCCGTCGCGCAGCTCCTGGAGCGTTCGCTCGAGCTTGTTCATCATCGTGACGCCGTCCGCACACGAGATCTCGTAATCGCCAGAGCCGGGGAGCTCGAGCTGAGAGCGGGCCTGCTCGTAGAGCTCTCCCACGGTCGAGCTCCAGGGCAACCGAAGCTCGACCGAGCCGGATGGCCCGCTCACCACGACCTGGGCGTCATCGCTCATTCGCGCACCTCCTCGACTCGGTACTCGGGCTCGGCATCGTTCGGATCCTCACGGTTCAGTGCGGCACAGACGGACTCCGCCCTCTCCAGGCTCTCGAACGTGAGTGGGGAGCCGTCCGGCCGCTGGAGATAGAAGGACTTCCGGCGCCGGTTGAAGATCGCATAGCGCTTGGATGGTTCTGAACCGGCCGGTTCCTCAGTAGCAGAAGACTCTGCAGTCGTCGTCGAGACCGACCTCCGTGTAACGCGCCGCTCCCATCGCCCCGTCGACCTCGGGAATCAGGTCGTCCATCGTCATGTCATGCAGCGACAGCGAGGCGGGGCAGACGTACAGCTTGACGCCGCCTTCCTTGGCGTCGCGGATGAAATCGAGCACCGACTTGCCGGATCCCTCCTTCACGGTCAGATGCTCGGCCACGCCCTTCTTGAGCAGCAGGGTCGCGTCCATCGTGGTGACGATGAGCGCCTCATAGTCGAGCGCCGCCGCCGCCATGGCCTGGAAGAAGGGGGTGCCGAGGCGGTGGGGGGTGTCGGGTCCCGAGGTCATCATGATCAG
>DATCPI010000059.1:0-36381 GCA_036570165.1 Candidatus Dormiibacterota bacterium
GCGGCTACGACGTTCGAGAACACGTTCTTGATCTGGTTGCCCATCGTAAGAAGGATGACGATAACCACGATTGAAACGAGGACGAGGATCAGGGCGTACTCAACCATTCCCTGGCCTTCCTGACGGGTCGTAAGGCTCCGAAGCTTCATGTAAAGGTTCAACATCTGCAATCACCTCCTTTTTCAGTACTACAGGCGTCTGCTATGAATGACGCCGCCGGGTCCCGATTCTTGCGGGGTCTGCTACGCCGTCGGCGGCCGTGATGCTACTCGGCGGTCCCGAGCAGGTCAATCAGTTAACGCAGGCGGGTGCCAAGCTGGTCGCCACGCCGAAAACATGCCCCCGCGCCCTGGCCAATAAGATGTCGCCGGAGAATGGCTGCCTCGAGCGTCGCTGAAGGTGTGCAAAGACGCTCCTGGGCCTACTGGCGGGAGCTCGTCTTCAGCCGCCTCCTCCCCGCCCTCTTCTTCAGCGTGTTTCTCGCCCGCCAGCTCCTCTTCACGTGGGACGGGCTCCGTTCCGTGCACAAGGCCTCCGACTACCTCTTTGTCCTGCAGCAGCTTCTCGCGCTGGCCTACTTCACGATGCTGGTCGTCCTCTACAGCACCCGCCTGCCCAGGCGCGGCACGGATCATCGGTGGGCGGTCGTCATCACCGCCTTCACCGGCACCTTTGCGGCGCTCGTGACGCCATTCTTGCCCGGCGGCGGGCGTCGCGAGGGGCTTGTCCTGGTAGCCGACGTCCTGGCCACGGCCGGGCTGGCCTACTCGGTCTGGGGCCTGGCTTACCTACGGCGCTCATTCTCGATCGTGCCCGAGGCCCGCCGCCTCGTCATGGGGGGCCCGTACTCGCTGAGCCGCCATCCGGTTTACCTGGGCGAGATCGTGACTGTCGTCGCCATCAACCTGCCCACCGCCGGCTGGCTGGGTGCGCTGGCCATCGCTTGCGTCATCGGGTGCCAGCTCCTCCGTATCCGCTGGGAGGAAGGAGTGCTCGGGCGCGCCTTCCCCAACGACTACCCGGGTTACGCGTTGCGTGTGCCGCGCTACCTCCCCAACCCTTTCGCGCGGCGCGGAGGCGTCTAGCGGGGTGGATTGCGCCTGACCGAACGGCTCAGCGCCCGAACGCTGCTCTTGGGCGGCGTCATGATCGTGACCCTCTCGCTGTTCATCGCCGGCGAGCAGGACCCCGACTTCTGGTGGCACGTCCGCATCGGCCGCTGGATGGTCGACAACGCTCGGCTGCCGTCAACCGACATCTTCACCTTCACCGTGCCCGGCCACGTTTGGACCGACCACGAGTACCTGACGGAGATATTGATGTGGTTCGTCTACCGCGCCGCCGGCCTCGTGGGGCTCAGCCTCGCGTTCGGGCTGCTCACCTGGGCGGCGTTCTGGATCCTCTACCGGCAGGTACGCCGGCAGCCGTGGGTGATTGTCGCCCTTGGCCTCGCGATCGGCGCCGTCGCCGGTTCGCCGATCTGGGGTCCGCGGGCGCAGATGATCACGTTCTTTCTGACCTGTCTCGAGCTGTACTGGCTGCAGGGATATCTCAGCGGCCGCAGCCGGGCGCTGAGGTATTTCCCATTGGTGATGGTGCTGTGGGCCAACTTGCACGGTGGTTGGGTGATCGGCTTCGTTTGGCTCGGAGTCGCCTTGGCGGCCGAGCTGCTGAGCTGGGTGTGGAATCCGGCCAACCCCGCCCACCGCGCGCACGTCCGGTTCCTCGCGATCATCACAGTCTTCTCGGTGGTGGCGGTGGCGGCCACGCCGCACGGGTTGAGCCTCTACCCGTATCCGTTCCAGACCCAGGGCAGCATTGCCCAGCAGAAGCTGATCGTCGAGTGGTTCTCGCCCGACTTCCACCAGGTCTATCTGAGACCGTTCGAAGCGATGGTCTTCCTGGTCATCATCGGGTTCGCCCTGCGGCGGCCGCCCCTGCACGAGTTCCTGCTCACGCTGGTTGCGCTCGGGCTCGCGCTGCAGTCGGTCCGCAACGTGGTGCTTTTCGTGGCGGTCGCGACGCCGGTGATGATCAACTGCTACTCCGCTTACTGGAAGGAGCTCTCGGCGGCTCGAGGATGGAAGCTCGAGCTGCCGCCGCGCAGGATTTTCGCGGTGATCACAGCCATCATGCTCGCGGTCATCACGCTCGCGACCGCGTTCCACATCTACGACAGCATCAATCCCGCCAAACAGCGGAGCATGGCGATGGGCGACTATCCCGTCGCCGCCGCCGACTGGCTCGACGCTCACCCCGAGGTTGGGACCAGGATGTACAACCAGTACGGCTGGGGCGGCTACCTGGCGTATCGGTTCTACCCGCAGCCCAACCGTAGGGTCTTCATCTTCGGCGAGGCGGCGCTCATGGGCGACCCGTTGCTGAACGAGTACGAGGACGTGCAGACGCTGCGGACCACGTGGAAGCAGAGGCTCGATCAGTACCAGGTCGATTACGTCGTCTACAACCGGGGTGAGGCGCTGGCCAACGTGCTGGCGACGCAGCCGGAGTGGAAGCTCGTCTACGAGGACTCGGTGGCGGTCATCTATGTGCGGCAGAAGCCAGCTTAAGCCCCTCACCCTTCATCCCTCTCCCCGAAGGGGAGAGGGCATTGCCCCTCCTTAGGACACCTTCCAGATTTTGAAGGTCAGGGTGTCGTAGGCCGGAGGGCCAAGCGCCGGGGGCGGCGGTGTCTGGAGGTCCGCGGTCCAGACCACATACCGGATCTTGTTGTCCTGGATGAACTGGCCCAGGTCGCCCTTCCCGGTCAGCACCTCAAACGCCGTTTGAGTCTTGCCAAGGTAGTCGAACGTCTCGTCGTAGTGGCCGACGTAAACCGTGTCGCCGCTGTACGCAGGCACGTACAGGCCGACGCCGGGCATCGCCAGCACGCGTCCCGCGGGCTCGTTGCCAAGCCAGTTCAGACCGTCGTAGAAGGCAGTGGTGACGGTGTATTGAGGCTGTGCGGCGACGGCAAGCGGAGCCAGGACCAAAAAGGCGCTGCCGATCGTCGAGAAGCAGACGTAGGAGAAGGGCACGAGGGCCCGGGCCCGGACGCTGCGCAGGCGCGGAAGGATTGTCTCGTACATCCCGCGCGCGGCCAGTATCACCAAGGGAAGGTAGATCCCGTCCAGGAATCGTCTCCGCAGGTCACCGGCGGGATTCGGTAGATAAAGGATGACCGCGAGCAGGATTAGCCACGCGACCAGGAATACGTCCTCGCGGCTGCGCCGGCGCAGAACACCCGGCAGACCGGCCAGCGCCAGCAACAGCTGCGGCGCGAGGGCGAAAAAGAGGCTGATCGACTCAGGTGGAAGTGCGTTCTTGGAATGGAACGTCCAGCGCTGCACCTCGGGATTGCCGACGAACGCCAGATACGAATAAAGGATGTAGGGCGCCGGGATGGCGAAAGCGATGGCCGCGGCGAACCACCCACGCGGAGCGGCCGGTCGGAGGATCAAGGCAACAGCGGTCGCTCCGCCCATCAGGATCGGCATCTGCGGGTGAATCGAGGCCTGGCCAAGCCAGCAGAGGCCGGCGAGAACGCCAAGGATCAGGCTTCCCCGCTGGATCGCCATGAAGGTGAGCGCGACGCCGGCGGCCGCGAAAACGCCCGACCACGCGAAATGGGGCAGCGCGAGCACCGAATAGAACGCGGTCAGCTCCGGCATGCGCCAATCGAGCGTGTCGGTCTGGTTGCCGAAGATGACCGGGTGGCCCAGGGCCTGGATCACGTAGCCCAACCCGAGCCCGACCGCGCAGAAGAAGAATGCGAACCGCCTCGTCGACCGGTCCTCGATGAAGTGGCAGATCATCAGCCACGCCGCCGCCATCAGGGCGAAGGCCCCGGCCACCCTGGCGAGGTGGAAGGCCACGATCAGCGGCAGGTGCAAGATCGCGGCGATGTGGCCGATCACGATCCAGAACATGAACAGGTAGGCGACCGGGCTTGACTCCGTCGTGTAGCGGTTCTGCCATCCCCAGGCTCCCTCCCACCCCTGACGCATCTTGGCGAGGTAGGTGTTGGCGTCGTCTCCGAGGTAGAAGAAGCCCATGAAAACGTGTCCGGGCGGCTGGACGGCGTACGCATAGAGGTAGGGCACCGCGGTGACGGCGGCGAGGGCGAGGCCGGTAAACAGGGGCAGGCGCCACTCCTTCAGGCGCGATTGCCAGTTCAGGCCTCTTCCCTCGCCCCTCTCCCCCCACCCCTCTCCCCTGGGCGGGGAGAGGGGCGCTGCCCCTCCCTTCATCTAGTCCAGCTCAGGCGGAGCACGGTCCACAGCGCCCGGCGCACCTCGCCGCGTGACACCTTGGAGGCGCCCGCCACGCGGTCCTCGAACCGGATGGGCACCTCGACGATCGGGTAGCCCAGCCGCTTCGTCCGATGCACCATCTCGATCTGGAACGAGTATCCCTGCGACACGACCTTGTCGAGGTCGATCTGCTGCAGCAGGTCACGCGTGTAGCAGCGAAATCCTGACGTGCAGTCACGGGTGGGCAGTCCCAGTAGCACCCGGCAGTAGACGTTCGCGGCCCAGGACAGGAGCCACCGGTGAGCCGGCCAGCCGTCGATCACGCCCCCGCGTATGTACCGCGATCCGATCGCCAGCCCCCTGCAGCCGCGCGCCGCGTCGATGATGCTGTCGAGGTTCTTCGCGAGGTGCGAGCCGTCTGCGTCCATCTCCACGAAAAGGTTCGATCCGTCGGCCAGGCCGATCCGGAACGCGTCCTCATACGCGCTTCCGAGCCCAAGCTTGCGCGGCCGGTGCAGCACCCGTATGCCGGGATCCGCGGCGGCCAGCCGGTCCGCGATCTCTCCGGTCCCGTCAGGTGAGGCGTCGTCCACGATCAGCACGTCGTGCCCGAGGTAGCGGACGCCCGCGACCACCTTCTCGAGGTTCTGGCTCTCGTTGAACGTGGGCAGCACGACCAGGACGTCGGTCGGCGGCTTTGTTCGGTCGGCTAGAGACACGGACGGAACCCTCGGCGAGAGATTCGGTGACCAGGTGGCCCAGATGCTAGGCGCGGCCGAGCACCGGAGCGAGCGCATCCGTTGATGCGTGAGCGAGGAGCGGAGGCTGCAACAACGCAGATGGGCCGCCGGGGCGCCGAAGATCCGTCGAGGGCTTCCGGCCGGGTCTCTTGGCTCACCCGCGGAACCTTGTCCTCACCACGTGTTTGAACATGTCGACCGAGCTCTGGATGGGCATCACCTTGGTCGGCGCCGAGTTGCGCCAGACCACGGGAACCTCAGCGATTCTCACGCCGCGTTTCTTGGCGCGGTACAGGACCTCGGGGTCGTAGCCGAATCCATCGGTCGTCAGACCGGCGAACACCTCGTGCCCGATGTCGGCTCGAAAGAGCTTGAAGCCGCACTGCGTGTCCCAGATCCCCGGCAGCAGCACAGCTTGGACCAGGAGGTTGAACACCTTGCCCATCAGCACCCTGTACGCCGGCTGCGACACCTCCACGCGCGAGGCCCTGAGGGCACGCGACCCGATCGCCACGCCTGCGCCGTCATGCAGCGCAGCGCGCAGCTTCTCGAGCTCCTCGATCGGTGTCGAGAGGTCGGCGTCGGTGACGAGGATCTCCGCGCCCCTGGCCACCGCCACGCCCTCGGCCAGCGCGCGGCCCTTACCCCGATTGCGCGGCAGCGCCTCCAGCCGCACCGATGGATTGCGCTCGGCGGCCGCGTCCTGGACCTGGCGAGTCCCATCGGTGCTGCCGTCGTCGACCAGGATGAGCTCGTACGAGATTTCCTTGCCCGCGAAGTACCTCTCGATCTGCTGGATGGTGCGGGGCAGCCGCTCCTCCTCGTTGTAGCAAGGAATGACGATGCTCAACTCCACGATGCGCCATCCTACTTGCCCGCGCTGAGAACCTTGAGCGCGTAGACGGGCAGCACCGCCATGCGGCGGATCCTCCACGGCTGGTGGGCGAGCCTGTGCATCCACTCGAGACCGGCCCGTCTCATCCACGCCGGTGCGCGCGCCACGCGCCCGGTGAGATAGTCGAAGGCCCCGCCGACGCCAATCGCCACGGCGACCCCGGAGCGGTCCTTCGTCCGGTCGATCCACATCTCCTGCTTCGGGGCGCCATACGCGACGAGCAGGACCTGGGTTCGATGGGCGCGAATCAGCTTGATGGCCTCAGCGTCGGCTGAAGGATCGGGCGAGCCTGGGTGCGCCGCCACCTCGAGCGCCGGATGCTCGGCCCGCAAGCGCGACGCAAACTCGGCGGCGACACCGGGCGCCGCCCCCAGCAGGAAGAGTCGGAAACCGCGACGCGCGCACATGGTCGCCAGGGGCGGGATGAGGTCGACGCCCGTGACGGGCGCGCCGATCGGGCAGCCCTGGCGCCTGGCGGCCCAGACCACGCCTGTTCCGTCCGCCAGGCACAGGTCGGCCGATTCCAGGATCTGGGCAAAGTCTCCGTCTCGGCTCGCCCTCATCACGAACTCCGGATTGACGGTGGCGACGAGATGATGGCCGCCGGCCTCGACCAGCTGCTCTATGCGACCGAGGGCGGCCTCCATGTCGATGCAGTCAACCCTGACCCCCAGGACGCGAGCCTGAGCGACTATTTGAGCAAGAGCGCTGTAGGCCTCTTGACTGGCGGCAGCTCGACGCCCACCGTTTCAAAGTCCAGCGCGGTGACGACGATGTACGGCATCGGAGTGCCAAGGCTGGTCGCGAACTCGGCCAGCCCCTCGCCGCCACCCACGCGAACTCGCGTCCATGTATAGCGGTCCGCAGTGCTGTGAACGACGGAGAACATTTCCGTGACAGCCGTGTCATATCCGGCCTGTTTGAGCGCGGCGATCGACGTCGCATTGAACTTGCCGGACGGGTAAGCGAAGTCGAGGACCGGATGGCCGAGGAGATTCTCCAGCCAACGCTTCGAGTCGCTGAGCTGGCGCAACGCCGAATAAAAAGAGGTGTTGCCCGCGATGTTGGCGTGGTCGATCGTGTGCGACGCGATCTGAATTCCGTGGCGGTCCATTTCCACGACCTGGTCCGCGGTCACATATCGCGACTGGCCGACGAAACTGGTGACGATGTACGCGACCGCTTTGAAACCGTGTGCCCTGAGAATCGGGTAGGCCGTCGTGTAGAGGTCGCCATAGCCGTCATCGAGGGTGATCACGACCGGTTTGCCGGGCAGCGGCCTCTTACCGGCGAAGTAAGCGCGCACGTCGTTGAAGTCCACGGGATGAAACCGATTCGCGGCGAGCCAGTCCAGCTGCGCGGCAAAGTCGGCCGGTGAGACCGAAAGCCTGTAGCCCAGCAGGTCGGAGTTCATCGACGGCGGCTGGCGGACGTAGTGGTAAGTCAGGATCGGCATGGTGATGTTCTGTCGCCCTACGGGCACGACGTCCAGGAGCGAGAGGAAAGACTCGTGCACGGCGCTCGGCGCCAGATCCTCGAAGTCGCCCAGCATCAGGTCGGACGGCGACGATGTAGTGGCCGCGACCGAATCGCCCACCTGAAGGATGTAAGCAGTGGAAAGCGCCGTCAGCAGCACGGCTCCGGCCCGTATCCAGGTCCGCATGACCGATAGCTTAAGGTCGTGCCAGTGCTGATAGGACCTGCCGATCCAATCTGGCATCTGCGGGCTGGATGCGGCCGATCCGAGCGTTGCCACTTGCGCTTCGGTCCTCGCGCATCTACGCGATGCGCTCCGGTCCGGTGCTCGTGGCGCCTTCGGCTCGGCTCGCCCCAGCCCACATCTGCTCAGCCTGGCCGGCAGGGTCCTATCAGGTGAGGGAAGACCGCTGAAGACAATTGCCGTCGACTTCAATCCGGCGACCCGCGCGGTGATGACCGGAACTGAGGTGTACACGCGTGAGGTCTGCACGCGACTGGCGTCCGCCGCCCCGGAGTTCGGCTGGCGCTTTTTCGCCTCGCGCCCCCGTGCCGGGGTCGGTGTCGACGTGATGGTGATCCCGTTCCGCAGGCTCTGGTCGCAGGTCCGCCTGCCCATCGCCCTCGCGGCCGAACGGCCGGACCTGCTTTTCGTCCCCGCTCACGCGATCCCGTTCGCCTGGCCGGGAAAAGCCCTCACTGTCGTGCACGACCTGGCTTTCGAGCGCCACCCCCACGCGTACTCGGGGGCCGAGCGCGCCTACCTGGAGCTGACGACGCGGTGGGCGACGCTGCGCTGCCGGCTGCTGATCGCGGTGTCAGAGTCCACCAAGGCAGACCTGGTTTCCTTTTACGGGGTGCGCCCAGAGCGAGTTCGGGTGGTTCCGCTGGGGGCGTCCCAGCCGTCATCGGTGACTGCTCCTGCCTCACGCCTTGCCGAGCTGGGCGTGGATGGCAACTTCGTCCTGCAGGTCGGGCGGATCGAGGTCCGCAAGAACCAGACCGCGGCGCTGGCGGCGGTCGAGCGGCTGGACGGTGTCACGCTGGTGGTCGCCGGCCCTGAGCGGGACGCGGCGCTGGCGGCGAAGCTCCGCGAGTCCCCCCGGTGCCGCGTGCTCGGTCGAGTCGACCAACCGACCCTGGAGCTCCTTTACAAGCGCGCGCGCGCGGTCGTGGTGCCCAGCCTCTACGAGGGATTCGGACTCCCCGTACTCGAGGCGATGGCCCGCGGCAAGGTGGTCGTCGCGGCCAAGGCCTCTTCCCTACCCGAGGTCGGCGGCGAGGCTGCGCTCTATTTCCACGACGCGGCCGATTCCGCGCAGCTCGCCAAGGTGCTCGAGGTCGCGCTCGGCGACGACAAGCTGCGCACCAGCCTGGCGCGCGCCGCTCGCGCCCGAGCCGGCAAGTTCACATGGGAGCGCACCGCCGCCGGGGTGGCGGACGTCATCCGGGAGCTCGTCTAGGTCTTACTTCGGCGGCTCGTGATCGCTCGATCGATCGCTTTCCACGTGAGGCGCGCAGCCCGTGGCCAGCTGAACTGGGCGGCTCGCAGAATGCCACGCCGTCTCAGGTCCGCGGCAAGGTCTGTGTCGCCGATCACTCTTTCCAGCGCCTTGCGCCAGGCCTCCGGTTGATCCGCCGGCACGACGAGCCCGGCGTCATCCACCACCTCCGGAAGGCTCGATCGGTCCGAGACAACCACCGGCGTGCCGCATGCCATCGCTTCCAGGGGCGGCAGGCCGAAGCCTTCGTACCACGCCGGGTGGGCGAGCATCCGAGCCAGGTTGTAGACGGCCGGTAGATCGGCGGGATCAAGCCCGTCGAGGTGATGCAGGCCTGGACCCATGCGAGCCATCTGCTCGCGGATCGGTTCATACCGCCACCCCCACGATCCGACAACGACCAGGTCGGGACGGTCGCGCATCATCGCCCAGGCCTCGAGAAGCGTTCCGAGGTTCTTGCGCGGCTCGATCGTGCCGACGAAAAGGATGAATCGCTCGGGCAGCTTCAGTCGTCCGCGAGCAGCCGCCAGGTCGTCCGCGCTCATCGGCGCAAAGCTCGCGGCCACGCCGTGGGGCACTACCTCAATCCGTGACCTGGGGATTCCGAAAATATCCACGACGTCCTCGGCGGTGTTTTCGGAAACCGTGATCACGACGTCGGCTCGCAGCACCGAGCGCGGCACCACGAAACGAGTGCTCAGCGGCTGGCGCGCCGGAAACCATCCCGCGTTGCGGTAGATCGCGAGGTCGTGAACAGTGATCACCGACGGGCAGCCGACGTCGCCGAGCGGAAGAACTCCCGCAGGCCCGAAGAACGCGTCAGGCTTCAGCTGCCTGATACGCGCCGGCCACTGGAGGTGACGGCCGATCAACCGTGCTCGCGGCAGCGGACGGTAGCGGCTGTTGGGCACGTGGACGAACGCTCCCGGCGGACCGAAGACGGTCATCCGGCAGTCGGGCCGCTCGACGGACATCGCGTGAAGGATCTGCGTCGTGTAGACGCCGACGCCCGCGCGCGGCCGCTCGAGCCCAACCCCGTCGACGACTATTTGCAGTCCAGTCACAGGGATGAGTCCCTTCCCCACTTGTGGGAAAGGTGGCCTCCCGCGCAACGGCAGGCCAGATGGGGAGGTGGAACTGGCCTTACCTCAGGTAGGACTGGTTTCGCTTCAGCACCTCGAAGTTCTCCAGCGCCAGGCCGGTGCCCCGGACCACCGAGGTCTGCGGGTCGTCCGCAACCACCGTCGGGATGCCTGTATGCATCGCCAGGTAGCGGTCCAGCCCTCGGAGCTGCGCGCCCCCACCCGACAGCACGATGCCGCGATCGAAAATATCTGCGGCGAGCTCCGGGGGCGTCTCCTCGAGCACATCGCGCACCGCGCCCACGATCAAGCGCAGCGGCTCCTGGATCGCCTCGGTCACCTCGTTCGACGTGATCTCGACGTTCTTCGGCAGACCGGTGACAATGTCGCGCCCGCGCACCTCTGTGACGAGCGGTTCCTTCATCAGCACCGCCGAGCCGACGGCGATCTTCAACTCTTCCGCGGTGCGTTCTCCGATGAGCAGGTTGTGCTTGCGCTTCATGTAGGTGGTGATCGCGTCATCGATGCGATTGCCGCCCACGCGGATCGAATGCGCCACCACCATTCCCGAGAGCGAGATCACGGCAATCTCGGTGGTTCCGCCACCCACGTCGCAGATCGCGTTGCCGCGTGGCTCCGAGATCGGCAGGCCCGCCCCGATCGCTGCGGCGAGCGGCTCGTCGATCAACCAGGCTTGCCTGGCCCCGGCCGAGATCGCCGCCTCCGTCACGGCTCGGCGCTCGACCGAGGTGACGCCGGAAGGGACGCAGATCATGATCTCGGGCTTGAAGATCCGCTGGCGCCCCTGGACCCTGCCGATGAAGTGATGGAGCATGCCTTCCGTGACGACGAAGTCGGCGATAACGCCATCGCGCATGGGGCGCACAATCTGGATGGTGTCGGGCGCCCGGCCAACCATCTCGAGGGCGTCCCTCCCGACCGCCAGGATCCGCGTGCCGTCGCGATTCACCGCCACCAGCGAAGGTTCGTTGATCACGATCCCCTCACCTTTGACGTAGATCAGGACGGTTGACGTACCGAGGTCGATCCCTATCTTCTTAGAGAGCACTGCTTAGAAAGGACTACTCGTAGGTCTGGCTCGCCGTGTCCGACGCATCGTCGACCGTGACCGGTTCGATCAACGCGCCGACCGACGCCAGCTTGCCGGCCATGTCCTCATACCCGCGCTCGACGTGCCAGGAGTTGCGGAGCAGGCTCTCCCCTTCCGCGCACATTGCCGCGATCACCAGGGCGGCGCCAGAGCGAATGTCCGGGATCGCCACGTCGGTCCCGTGCAGCCTGCAGGGGCCATGCACCACCGCATGGAGACGTCCTTCGACAGTGATCCCCGCGCCCATCTTGGCGAGCTGGTTCACGTGCTGGAAACGATTCTCGTGCACGTACTCGGAGATGACCGTCTTGCCGTCGGCCTGGGTCATCAGCGCCATGTACTGCGCCTGCAGGTCGGTGGGAAACCCCGGGAACGTCCACGTCGACATGTCGTTGGGCTTCAGCCGAGTCCGCGGCTGCCGCCCGACCTGGAACCACCCGTCCCCAACCTCGACCTGAGCCCCGGCCTGCTCGAGCTTGAGCAGCACGATGTTGAGGTCCTCGGGGCGGCTGCACTCCAGCCTTAGGTGGCCCCCCGCGGCCGCTACCGCGAGCGCGTAGGTGCCGGCCTCCAGGTAGTCCGCGACGACCGTGTGCTCGGCGCCCCCAAGCTCCGCCACTCCGTCGACCACAAGCCTTTCCGTGCCGATGCCCTCGATGCGCGCGCCCATCTTCTCGAGCAGGCGGCAGAGATCCTGGACGTGGGGCTCGCGCGCGGCGTTGAAGATCTCGGTCCGCCCCTGGGCGAGCACCGCCGCCAGCAGGATGTTCTCGGTCCCTGTGACGGTGGGCAGGTCGAAGACGATGCGTTCTCCGTGCAGCCGCTCCGCCTCGGCGATGATCTCGGTCTCCGTCTCCGTGATGCGGGCGCCCATCTGGCGCAAGGCCCGCAGGTGCTGCTCGACGCGGCGCGCACCGATGTCGTCTCCGCCAGGCCGTGGCAGCCGCGCCTTCCCAAATCTTCCGAGCAGGGCGCCGAGCAGCACGATCGTCGCGCGCATGCGCCGCCCCAGGTCGCCGGCCACCTCGCTGGCCTCGGCGCCGGCCATGTTCAGCACGACGGTTCCTTTTCCCTCGGCGCTGCCGCCGAGCCCGCTGAGGATCTCGGCCATGACAAGGGTGTCCGTCACCTTGGGAACGTTGCTGAGCGTGATTCGCTCTTTGGTCAAGATGGCAGCGGCCATCTCGGGAAGGGCTGCGTTTTTCGAGCCGCTGATGCAGATGCTCCCGGCCAGCTGCGCTCCGCCTGTGATCCGCAGCGCGTGCTGTGCCAGTGTTCGGCTTAGCCTCGCCGCATACGAGCCAGGCGCAGGCGGGCTTCCGCCATCGCCAGCTCGCTCTGGAACTCGATCTCTTCAGCCGTGGTGAGCGTTCCGGCGAGCTTCTCTTGCGCGCGGCGGCGTGCCGCTTCCGCCTTCTCGGTCGAGATCTCGTCGGCAAGCTCGGCGACATCAGCAAGGACCGTAACGCGGTCGGGCAGCACCTCGAGGAAGCCTCCTCCGACGAAAAGAAGCTGCTCGGGTCCTCCGATCACCTCCTGGATTCGCAGCGGCCCAGGCTTGAGGATCGTCATGAGCGGCGCGTGCCGAGCGAGCACGCCGAGCTCTCCATCCGCGCCGTTGGCGATGATGAACTCGACTTCGCCCTCGAAAAGGCTTCGCTCGACGCTCACCACGCGCAGGGGATATTTCATCAGGAAGCTTGCTGCTTTTTCATCGCTTCACCTTGCTCGCGCGCCTCGTCGATGGTGCCCACCATGTAGAACGCCTGCTCCGGCAGGTCGTCGTGCTTCCCGTCGAGGATCTCTTTGAATCCGCGCACGGTCTCGGCGATCGGCACCGACTTGCCCTCGCGTCCGGTGAAACGCTGGGCGACGTTGAACGGCTGGGAAAGGAAGCGCTGGATCTTGCGCGCGCGGGAGACTGCCTGCTTGTCGTCGTCCGACAGCTCTTCCATGCCGAG
The DNA here is from genome assembly GCA_036570165.1 of Candidatus Dormiibacterota bacterium. GTDB lineage: Bacteria > Chloroflexota > Dormibacteria > Dormibacterales > Dormibacteraceae > Palsa-870. The sequence goes on from DATCPI010000059.1 coordinate 13,021, forward strand.
GATGGCGATGATGTCCTGCAGATCCTTGTATCGCTGCATCGTCTTCTTGACGCCCTGAGCCGTGTCGTAATGCTCCTGCCCGACGATCGACGGCTCGACGAACCGGCTCGACGAACCAAGAGGATCGATCGCGGGGTAGATCCCGATCTCGACGAGCGACCGCTCGAGGCGCACCGTGGCTCCGAGATGCGCGAACACGGTCTGGATCGCCGGGTCGGTGTAGTCGTCGGCCGGGACGTAGACGGCCTGGACCGAGGTGATCGAGCCCTTGCTCGTCGAGGTGATGCGCTCCTGGAGCTCGCCCATCTCGGTTGCGAGCGTCGGTTGGTAGCCGACGGCGGAAGGCATGCGGCCCAGCAGCGCCGACACCTCAGACCCCGCAAGCAGGTAGCGAAAGATGTTGTCGATGAAGAGCAGCGTGTCCGCGCCCTCCGCGTCGCGGAAGTACTCCGCCATGGTCAAACCGGTGAGGCCCACCCGCGCGCGTGCGCCTGGCGGCTCGTTCATCTGGCCGAACACCAGCGCGGTCTGCGGCAGCACGCCGGCATCTTGCATCTCGTGATACATGTCGTTGCCTTCGCGGGTTCGTTCGCCCACGCCGGCGAACACCGAGCGTCCCTTGTGCTGATAGGCGATGTTGCGGATGAGCTCCTGCACGATCACGGTCTTGCCAGTGCCGGCGCCTCCAAACAGCCCGATCTTCGAGCCCTTGGCGAAGGTGCAGATGAGGTCCACGACCTTGATCCCGGTCTCCAGGATCTCCACCTTGGCCTGTTGCTCAGACACAGGCGGCGCCGCGCGGTGGATGGGCCAGCGCGTGACGCCTTCCGGTGCGGGCTCGTCGTCGATCGGCACGCCGATGACGTTGAACATGCGCCCCAGCGTCTCGACGCCGACGGGCACCGAGATTGGACCGCCGGTCGCCCGGACCGGGTCGCCCCGGCGGAACCCGTCGGTCGCGTCCATCGCGATGGTGCGCACGACGTTGTCGCCGATCGCGCCCTCGACCTCCAGCACGACGACGCGGCCGTCGCCCGTCTTGACCTCGAGTGCTTCGAACAGCTCCGGCTGCTCGCCGGCCGGGAACTGGACGTCGACCACAGCGCCGATCACCTGGCTGACGTGGCCGTCCTTGGTCTTCTTTTCGCTTGGTGCATGTTTCGCCTTCGCCATCTGTTTGTCCTCTCTTTTTTCCTTGCCTCAGCTCGACGCCCGCATCGCTTCGGCGCCGCTAACGATCTCCATCAGCTCTGTGGTGATGCCTGCCTGGCGGACCTTGTTCGCGAACAGCGTGAGCGCGTCGATCAGGTCGCCGGCGGCGTTGGTCGCGTTCTGCATAGCGATCATCTTGGCCGAGTACTCGCTTGCCTTGTTCTCCAGCACTGCCTGGAAGACCTGCGTCTCGACGTAGCGGGGCAGCAGGCCGTCGAGCACCGACTCCGGGTCGGGCTCGTAGATGTAGTCCGCACTAGGGCCGCCCGTACCTGCTGCCTCGCGTTGCGGAATCTCAGCTGGGATCAGCACCTGGACGACCGGCTCCTGCTTCATCGTCGAGATCCATTTCGAGTAGCAGAGGATCACGGCGTCGGTGTTGCCCTTGGTGTACTCCTCGAGGGCGACGGTGATCGCGGGCATGATCTCGACCACGGTCGGGCGATCCGAGACGCCGCTCACCTCGGCAATCACCTGCCGCCTGAAGCGGAGGAGAGAGTCGCGTCCCTTGCGGCCGATCGTGACGTATTGCTGCCCTTCGGTGTGGTGCTCGGTCATGTAGCGCGTCGCGGCGCGGATGTTGTTGACGTTGATCGCGCCGCACAGGCCCTTGTCCGTCGTCACGAGGATCATCACGGCGCGCTTGCCCTCGCGACGCACGAGGAACGGGTGCTTGTACTCGGTGGCACGCTCGGCGGTGGTCTGCAGGACCTCGAGCATCTTCTCTGAGTAGGGACGCGTCGCCTGCACCGCGGCCTGCGCGCGTCGCAGCCGTGTCGCGGCGACGACCTGCATCGCCTTGGTGATCTTCTGCGTGTTTCGGATCGAGTCGATGCGCCGGACGATGTCCCTGAATGCGGGCACTTAGCTCCCCTTTGGTTTTCTTGGGGCGGGCTTGGGTTTCGGTTCGCCGTTGTCGGGCCCCGCGGCCTGGCCTCCCCGCCCTGCGGGGAGGTCCTCGCGAAGCGAGGGGTGGGGCGGAGCTTTACTTGGTTCGTCGGCCAGCGCGGCTCGAATCTGGTTGAGCTGAGAGGGCCGCTCCTCTTCGGATGTCTCGGTCTCTGCTTTCGCTTCAGCCTTTGCCGGCTTAGCGGGCTCTGGCGGCTTCGGCTCCTCTTCGGATGTCGCGGTCTCTGCTTTCGCTTCAGCGTTTGCCGGCTTAACGGGCGCGGCCGTCTTCGGCTCGGCCTTGGCTGCAGCCTTCGGTTGCGCGTCCGGTTTCGAAGGGGGTGCGCTCGGTCCGGCGCCTGCGTCAGGCACGTCGGCGTAGCCCTCGACTCCGAACTGATGGTTGAACGTCGAGATCGCGGCCTTCAGGCGCTCAAAGAGGCCATCGTCCAGTGCCTTCTTCTTGTCGATCTCCGACAGCACGTCGGCCCGCTCGCTCCTGAGGAACCGGACGAACCCGGCCTCCCACTCTCGAATGCGAGCCACCGGAACCTTGTCCAGGAATCCCTGAGTACCCGCATGCAACACCGCCACCTGCTCCGACAGAGGCACCGGCTGGTACTTGTCTTGCTTGAGCAGCTCGGTCAGGCGAGCGCCGCGCTCGAGCTGGTTTCGTGTCGCGGTGTCCAGGTCCGAAGCGAACTGGGCGAAGGCGGCGAGCTCGCGGTACTGGGCAAGGTCGAGGCGCAGCTGGCCGCTGACCTGGCGCATGGCCTTGGTCTGCGCGTCGCCGCCGACGCGCGACACGCTGATGCCGACGTTCAGCGCCGGGCGCTGACCCGCGTTGAAGAGGTCCGACTGCAGGTAGATCTGTCCGTCGGTGATCGAGATGACGTTCGTCGGGATGAACGCGGAGACGTCGTTCGCCTGCGTCTCGATCACCGGCAAAGCGGTCAGCGAGCCGCCGCCGTTGGCCTCGCTCATCTTTGCCGCGCGCTCCAGCAGCCTCGAATGCAGGTAGAACACGTCGCCCGGATACGCCTCGCGGCCGGGCGGCCGGCGGAGGTTGAGGGAAAGCTCGCGGTAAGCCCACGCCTGCTTGGTGAGGTCGTCATAGCAGCACAGGGCCTCTTTGCCCTGCTCCATGAAGTACTCCCCCATCGCGCAGCCGGCGTACGGCGCGATGAAGTTGAGCGAGGCCGCGTCGGATGCCGTGGCAGCGACGATGATCGTGTACTCCATCGCGCCGGCCTCTTCGAGGGTGGCGGCGACACGCGCGACCGAGGCTGCGTTCTGGCCGATCGCCACGTACACGCAGATCAGGTCCTTGCCCTTCTGATTGATGATCGTGTCGAGCAGCACCGTCGTCTTGCCGGTGAAGCGGTCACCGATGATCAGCTCGCGCTGGCCGCGGCCGATCGGGATCATGGCGTCGATCGCCTTGATGCCCGTCTGCACCGGGCTGTCGACGCGCTTGCGCGTGATGACTCCCGGCGCGATCCTCTCGACCGGCATCGTCTTGGTGGTCTTGACCGGGCCCTTGCCGTCGAGCGGAATCCCCAGGGGATTGACGACGCGGCCAATCAGCGCTTCGCCCACAGGCACCTCGAGCAGGCGGCCGGTGGTGCGCACCTCGTCGCCTTCGTGAAGGTGACCGTAGTCGCCGAGGATGACGGCGCGGACCTGGTCCTCTTCGAGGTTCAGCGCGAGGCCGTAGGTCTCGTGAGGGAACTCGAGCAGCTCGCCGGCCATCGCATTCTGCAGGCCGTAGATCTGGGCAATGCCGTCACTGGTCGCGACGATGCGCCCGACGTCGGTCGAGACCGTGCCCGCGTCGAAATCCTTGAGCCGTTGCTTGATTACATCCGAGATCTCTTTGGGGTCGATTGACACTCGTCTTCTCCTAAGAAGCTTCCGCCAGACGGCGGCGCAATTGCTGCAATCGGGTGGCGACGCTGGCGTCGACGAGATGGTCGCCGTACTGGAGCGTCAGCCCGCCCAGGATTCTCGGATCCACCACAACCTGGAGGCGGATCTCCTTGCCCAGGCGCCTCGACAGCTCTTCCGCGACGCGGTCGCGATCGTGCGGTGTGAGCTCGATCGCCGTCGTGACAGTGGCGCGGACGCGGCCAGCCGCGGCATCGGCGAGCGCTTCGTACTCGTCGGCGATGGCGCCGATCTCTCTGACGCGATTCGATTCGATCAAGAGCTTGGCCAGGTTGATCGACTCTTCGTCCAGAGCGTTGGATGGGACCGATATCAGCTCCATCCGCGTGCTCACCGGAATCGTCGGATTGGTCAGCACCGCTGCCACTGTCTCATCCGAGAGCACGTCGCGAAGAACGGCCAGGCGGCGGCGCCATTCCTCGACCTGGCCGTCTTCCTGAGCCAGGTCGAAGACCGCGCGAGAGTATCGCCTAGCTGCTGCCGTTGCCACTTGCGACCTCCGCAATCGCCTTGTCGATCAGCTGCCTGTGTTTGGGATCGTCGAGCGTTTCGCCGATAACCTTCTCCGTCGCAGCCACCACCAGCGCCGCGACCTCGCTCCGGACGGAGCGAACAGCCTGGTCCCGCTCGGCCTCGATTTCCTTGCGCGCTGCTTCGACGGTCCGCTTCGACTCCTCATCGGCCTTCTGCCTGAGCTCCTGGCGCAGCTGCTCGCCCGACTTTTTCGCGGCATCGATCACGGCCTGCGCGGTCTTGCGGGCATCATTCAACTTCGCCTCGGCTTCTTTGAGCCGTTCCTCAGCGGCAGCGCGCGCCTCCTCCGCCTCTTTCAGCTGGTCGGCGACAGCCCGCTGACGGGCCTCGGCCACTTTGACGATCTCGGGATATACGTAGCGGCCGAGGATCGCGAGCATGATCAGGAATGAGACCAGCTCGACGATCACCGTCCCATTGATCTCAATGACGCCCGCGACGCCGGCCAGGAACATCTCTGCTTCTCTCTACTTACTTGGGGACGTTGGACAGGAACACGAAGCCGAACGCAAGGTTGATGAAGTACATCGCCTCGACCAGGCCGACGATGGTGAAGAGCCAAGGGATCATGCGTCCTTGTGCCTCAGGCTGGCGCGCGACTCCGCTGATGAAGGCGTTGCCCGCGAGGCCGTCACCAAAGGCGGCGCCGATGGCGCCCAACCCGATGGCGAGACCGAAAGCGACCAGTGCGCCGGCGAGTACGAGTCCGTGATCTGTCATTGAGTCCTCCTAGTGATGTGGTTGATGTTCGAGACCCTCGCGGGCCGCGCCGAAGTAGATGACCGTCAGCAGCATGAAGATGAACGCCTGGATGAACCCGATGAAGATGACATCAAACGCCTTCCACACGAAGAGCAGGAGTGCGCCGATGATCGTTCCGCCAACCGTTCCGACCGCCGGCAGTGGCAGAGTACCAAGGCTGGCGATCAGGCCGATCATCACAGCCCCGGCGAAGATGTTGCCGAAGAGCCGGAGCGACAGCGTCACGGGTTTGACCAGCTCCTCGAGAATGTTCAGCGGCGTATAGATCGCTCGGCCCCAAACGGGGAGCTCGAATGGTTTGGTAAATCGGCGCAGGTACCCGCGCCAGCCCAGGACTCGAATGCTGTACCACTGCACGACGCCGATTACGATCAGTGCCATCGCCAGCGTCTGGTTCAGGTCCGCATTGGCTCCATGTAGAACAGGGAAGACAGCGAGCGGAAAGATCTCGATCCAGTTCGCGATGAGGATGTACAGGAAGAGCGTCATCGCCAGCGGGATGACGAACAATGCGTCATCGGCGACGCTCGACTTGATCAGCGCACGCAGTTGGTCGTAGCCCCATTCGAAGACTGCTTGCACCTTGCTCGGCTCGCGCGCCTGCAGCTTGGAGCGAACCCAGAAGGCGATTGCGATCGTCGCGACAACAGCGATCGCACTCGAGATCACGCTGTCGTAGTTGAAACGGCAAAGCGCTCCGCACCCGAAGTCGATCGTCGGGTGCGTCCCAATCGCAGCATCGGCGCGAATCACGCCCGCAGGCCCTGGCGGACGCCCGCCGCGACCATGACCAGCTGCGCGAGTCCGATCCCAAGAGGCACCGTCCAGGCGCCGCTCCCCAGCATCAGCGCGGCAACCACGACGATCAAGCTGAACGTCACCAGGCGCAGCAGACTGCCGGCGACCATAGGGGTGCCGCGGCCAAGCAGCGCCTGTATGAGATAGCCGTTGAGCGAGCCCAGCAGAAGTCCAGCCCCGATGCCGACTCCAATCGAGAGGTGACCGAACAGCGCGGCGCCGATCGCGATGGCCGCAGCCAAAAGGGCGCAGGCCGTCACGGTTATCTTGAGCACGCCGCCGGACCTCATTTCGAGAGCTCCCTTACCTTCAACCAGATACCGGCCGCACCGGCCGCCAGACCCACGAACAGTCCAACGAGGACGAACACCGGCGCTGTGTGCAGCGCATTGTCGAGCGCTACACCGCCGAGCAGCGGTAGCAGAACCGCGGCCGCCAGGTAGATCCCGATTCCGGCCATGTCAGCCCCGGAAGGTCCTGACCGCTGTGTGGGCTCCATGCCCCTCCGAATTCTATCGGGAACCCGATTCTCCAAGGAGGCGCCGCATGAACGGCGCGGGGATTCGCCAGCCTGCGTGCAGCAGCAGGTCCGCGGCGACGGTCGACGTGAGCACGACGCAGGTCGCGACGACGACTGCAAGGACGCGGCCGTGGCCGAAAAGGGTCAGCCCGAGGGCGCCCAGCAGCGCCGTTGCGGTGTAGAAGACGAAGCAGGTCTGGCGCTGGTCCAGGCCGAACGCCTGCAAGCGGTGGTGCAGGTGGAGCAGGTCGGCGCGAGCGACCGACGCCTTCTGCCGGCGCCGCCGGAGGATCGCCCACGCGGTGTCGGCGATAGGGACGGCAAGCGCGAGCATCGGGACTGCCAGCGCAAAGGCGACGGCGACCTTGGCCACGCCGAGGATCGAGATGACGCCGAGGGCGGTGCCCAGAAAGTGCGCGCCCGAGTCTCCCATGAAGATCTTGGCGGGATGCCAGTTGAAGAACAGGAATCCAGCGCACGCGCCTGCCAGTGCGCCACTGATCCGAACCACCTCGATCTGCTGTGTGCCCGCGGCGGCCAGCATCAGGGTCACCGCGACGATGAAGACGACGCCGGCAGCGAGGCCGTCGGCCCCGTCCAGGAAGTTCACGGTGTTCTGCATTCCGATCAGCCAGAAGATGCTGACGGGGGTGGCGAGCAGGCCGAGATGAACGATCCGATCCCCCGGCAGGCCGAAGAAGCTGATCACGAAGTGGTCGTCCTTCAGGATGTCGCCGAAAACGACCACGGCGACTACCGCGATGGTGACCTGCATCGCGAGCTTGACCAGGGGACGCACGGGCGAACGGTCGTCCTGGATGAGCAGCACCGTGGCCAGGCCGCACACCACGAGCAGACCGATGCTGGTCATGTTGATCGGCACGAGGAGCAGCACTGCGACCGCGAAACCCAGGTACATCGCGAGCCCGCCCAGGGCCGGCGTCGGTTTCGAGTGCGCGTGCCGCTCGCTCGGCACCGCGATGACGCCGAGACGCCGAGAGAGCCGGATCATGAGCGGCACCGCCAGGGCGCAGATGACCAGCGCGGTGAGCAGCGGCCACAGGCCGGGCAGGAGCCGGTCGCGCAGGTTGAAGAGGGCGTCGCCGCCGAAAAAGTCAATCAATCGAATGAATAAGGGATCGGGAATTTCCGGCAGAGCTCAAGCGCCCGCTCGTGCACCGAATCCAGCGTCGCGGGGTCGTCGATCCGCTCGACGAGGTCCGCGATGCAGTCGGCGATGACCACCATCTCGGGCTCGCGCATGCCGCGCGTGGTGACAAGCGGTGTGCCGACCCGCACGCCGCTCGGGTTGAACTTCGAGGCCTCGTCGAAAGGGATCGAGTTGCGGTTGAGCGTGATGCCGACGGTATCGGCGATGTCCTGGACCTGCTTGCCGGTCCGCTTCTGCGGCCGCAGGTCGATGAGCATCAGGTGGTTGTCGGTCCCACCGCTCACCAGCCTCAGGTCGCGCTCCATCAGCCGCTTGGCCATCGCCTTGGCGTTCACGACGACCTGCTTCGCGTAGACCTTGAAGTCCGGCTTGAGTGCCTCACCGAAGCAAACCGCCTTGGCCGCGATCGCATGCATGAGCGGCCCTCCTTGAATCCCCGGAAAGACCGCCGAGTCGATCGCCTTCTGGTGCTCGCTGCGGCACAGGATGATGGCGCCCCAAGCCCCGCGAAGCGTCTTTTGCGTCGTCGTCGTGGTGATGTCCGCGTGTGGGATCGGCGAAGGGTACTGGCCCCCCGCGACCAGACCCGCGACATGTGCCATGTCGACGAAGAACGTCGCGCCGACCGAATCGGCGATCTCGCGCATCCGCGCCCAGTCGACGACGCGCGAGTAAGCGGAGAAGCCGCCCAGGAGCATCTTTGGCCGCACTTCCTTGGCCATCTTCTCCATGGCGTCGTAGTCGATCATCTCCGTCTCGCGATCGACCCCATAGGAGTGGATCTCGTAGAGCTTGCCGCTGAAGTTCGCCGGGCTGCCGTGCGTGAGGTGGCCTCCTGCCGACAGGTCCATTCCCATCACGCGATCGCCCGGCTGGCAAACCGCCATGTAAACGGCGGCGTTGGCCTGCGAGCCCGCGTGCGGCTGCACGTTCACGTACTCGGCCCCGAAGAGCTTCATCGCACGCTCGACGGCGAGCGTCTCGATCTTGTCGATCACCTCGCCGGTGCCGCCGTAGTAGCGCCGGCCGGGATACCCCTCGGCGTACTTGTTGGTCAGAAGCGTGCCAAGCGCCTCGAGGATCGCCGGGCTTGTGAGGTTCTCGGAGGCGATCAGCTCGAGCGTCTCGGACTGGCGCTTGAACTCCTTGCGGATGAGGTCCGCGACCTCGGGGTCCTCGCGATCCAGCGCCCGAAAGGTCATGGTGGTCGTCTGGGGGGTCATCTGGACGAATGCTAGCCCGAGCGCAAAGGCGGCGGCCCGAGCAGCTCCGGGGTCGTGATGGCGCCTTCCCGCAGCACATGGGGCTCCGGGCCGGTGAGATCCAGCACGGTGGACACGAGTCCGCCAGGCGCAGCTCCACCGTCCAGGACCGCCATCACGCCAGGCAGGGCCGCATCAGCCGGCGTCATCGCCGGATCTCTGCCGTGGAGGTTGGCGCTGGTCGTCATCAGGGGACCGGCCGCCCGCAGCAGGTCCAGCGCCACTTTGTGTTTGGGGATGCGAACGCCGAGCGTCCCTCCGCCCTTGGCGTGAAGGATGATCGTCAGCGGTCCGGGCCACCAGCGCCGCATCATCGCCTCGGACCGAGAGTCGACATGGACGAAGGTCTCGAGCTGTGATTCGGCGGCGACCATGAGGATGAGCGGCAGGCCGACCGGCCGGCCCTTGATGTGGAACACGCGGCGCGTCGCGATCTCGTCATCCGCCGCGGCGCCGAGGCCGAACACGGTGTCGGTCGGAAAGGCGATGACGCCGCCGCTGCGGATCATCTGCGCGGCGCGCGTGAGCCCCGCTCGCGTGGGCTTCAGGACCACGCTTCTAGAACGCGCTCGTGACCAGCGAGGTCACGGTGAATGCGGAATGCGGCGAACTGCGTGTTCGCCGCATTGAGAACAAACGTCACGATCGATGGATCCAGCTCGGCAAGCACGCGGCCTCCGGCGTTCAGGCGCCCCGGCGCCTCGTCGAGCAGACGGGTGATGAGCGCCGATCCCCGGTCGTCCGCGTAGAGCGCGCCGGCAGGCTGGGCGACGACCTCGGGCGCCAGGCGCGAGCCGGCGGCAACGTACGGCAGGTTGGCGCAGACGACATCGAAAGAGCCGGTGAACGGGGCCATCAGGTCTCCGCACACCAGCTTGACGCGATCGCCCAGGCCGTGGGCCGCGACGTTTTGCGCGGCGACCTCGAGCGCGTCCGGCGTAACGTCCGACGCTACGACCTCGACGTTCTGCGCATAGTGAGCGATCGCGATGGCGATGCATCCACTTCCGGTGCCCACGTCCGCGATGCGAAGCGGACGGCCCGCTTCCCGTGCAAGCTCGATCGCGCGCTGCACCAGGATCTCGGTATCGGGATTCGGGATGAGCACCGCGGGCGTGACCACGAAGTCGAGGCCCATGAACTCTTTGTGCCCGACCAGGTACGCGACCGGCTCGCCCTTGGCCCGCCTTGCCGTGAGAGCGCGGTACTTGCTCAGCTCGGCCTCGGAGAGCGCACGGTCGAACTTCAGGTAGAGGTCGAGCCGGCGCAGCCCTAGCGTGTGGGCCAGCAACACCTCCGCATCAAGGCGAGCCGAATCGGAGCCGTGCTTCTGGAAATGGTCAGCGGCGAGCTTCAGGACTTCGAGAACGGTCAATCAGGAGATCGCCCGGCCGCCTAGGCCGCAAAGATGCAAGGAACCCCTGGGACGGGTCATCCAGGGCCATTGAGCTGCGCCGCGCGCTCGGCATTTACGAGCGCGGCGACCAGCTCGTCGAGGTCGCCCGCCATCACCTGGTCCAGCTTGTGCAGGTCGAGGTTGATCCGGTGATCGGTCACGCGGTTGTTCTTGAAGTTGTACGTGCGGATCTTCTCGGACCTGCCGCCGCTCCCGATCATGCCGCGCCGCTGCGCTCCGATCTTCGCCTGCTGTTCCGCCAGCTTCATCTCGTACAGGCGGGCGCGCAGCACGCGTAGGGCCTTCTCTTTGTTCTGCAGCTGCGACTTCTCGTCCTGGATGCTGACCTGCATCCCGGTCGGCTTATGCGTGATGCGGATCGCCGAGTAGGTCGTGTTCACGCTCTGGCCCCCGGGCCCTTGCGAGGTCGAGGTCTTGATCTCGATGTCCTCAGGCTTGAGCTCCACCTCGACAGGGTCTGCCTCCGGCATCACGGCGACCGTTGCGGCCGAGGTGTGAATGCGGCCCTGCGCCTCGGTCTTGGGGACCCGCTGCACACGATGAACGCCGCCTTCGAATTTCAGCTGCGAGTAGGCCCCATGGCCGTGGACCTCGAACTCGACCTTGTCGAATCCGCCCTTCTCGGTCGGTGACGCGTCGACGACCTCAACCTTCCAGCCTTTGCGCTCGGCCCACTTCGTGTACATGCGGAAGAGGTCGCCCGCAAACAGCGCCGCCTCCTCCCCACCTTCCGCACCCTGGATCTCGACCACGACGTCGCGATCGTCGTTCGGGTCCTTCGGCAGCAGCAGCACCTTGAGCTTTTCCTCGAGCTCAGCGAGCTCCGCGGCAGCGCGATGCTCCTCGGCCCGCATGTACTCCTGCATTTCCGGATCGCGTTCATGCCTCTGAAGGTCGCGTGCCGACTCGAACTCCTGCTGGGCGCGCTTGTACGCCTCGTAGGTCTGCACCGTGTCGCGAAGCGCGCGCTGCTCGCGGGCGAGCTTGGTCAGCTGAGCGTGGTCGGAGGCGACCTCAGGTCGCGACATCTCCGCTTCGATCTCTCGATGGCGACGGACGATTCCGTCGAGGCGATTGATCAATTCAGGTCACAAGGGGGGCAGGCCCCCCCTTGTGGGGAACCCCCCAACAAAATCGAATCGCTGTTGCTTGCGGTTCTCGGAGGCGGTGGCCTGGCGGAGCCAGGCCACGCGGAAAAAAGTGATCAAGCCGCTGCTCCGGCCGTTTCCTCCTCACCCTCGCGCGCGCTGTTGAAGGCGGTGATCGCGACCTCCATCATGTCGTCGGTCGGCTCGCGGGTGGTGAACTTTTGCGTGCCGAGAACCGGCAGCAGAAGGATCTTGATCACGGGGTTGGTGCGGTGTCGGGCCATGAAGCGGATGGCCTCGAAGCCGGCGCCGGCGATGAGCGGAATCGCCAGGACGCGGCTGGCGATGAGCCAGAACCAGTTGGGGTGGAAGATCGCCACGATGCTGAAGACGACGACGCTGACCACCATCACGACTAGCAGGAATCCCGTCCCGCAGCGTGGGTGCAGAGTGCTCGCTCGGCGCACCGATGGAACATCCAGCGCCCAGCCTGACTCGAACGCATTGATCGTCTTGTGCTCGGCGCCGTGGTACATGAAAACTCGCTTCACGTCGGGCAGCAGGGCGATCGCGGCCAGGTAGCCGAGGACGAGCCCGACCCGGATCAGGCCTTCCACGACCACGAATTGAAAGCTGTTGTTGCGATGCACGGCGACGCCGGCGAGCAACAGCGGGAGGGCGATAAAGATAACGGCCGCAAAGACACCCGCGACCGCAACTGAGCCAGTGATCTCCCTCTTGCCGATCACAATGTCCTTTCCGCCGGCGTTCATGTTGGCCGACCAGATCAGCGACTTCATGCCCAGGTGCAGCTGCTCGCCGATGAGCGCGAGGCCGCGGACGAACGGCAGCTTCCAGATCGGGTTGACGTAGATGGAAGCCTTCAGCTCACCGCGATCGACGACGATCTCTTTGGTGTTGGGCAGCCTCACCGCGACCGCGTAGTGGCGCTTGCCGCGCATCATCACGCCTTCGATGACGGCCTGGCCGCCATAGAAGAATGGCTGCTCGGCTTTAGGCTTCGGCTTGGGAGATCCCGCCTCAACTCCCCGCGTTGCGGGGAGGTCCGGGCGGAGCCTGGGGAGGGGAGCCGGGTTGCCCTCTATCGGGGGCGCCGACTCCGTCTGCGCCATCTAGCTCCGGGTCTTAGCAGCCCGCTTGCGGAACCGCTCGACCTGGCCCCCGGTGTCCACGATCCGCTGCGTGCCCGTGAAGAACGGGTGGCAGACAGAGCAGATCTCGGTCTTGAGCTCCTTGCGTGTCGAACCGGTCGTGAACGTGTTCCCGCACACGCAGGTGACGACCGCGTCTTCGTAGTAGGTGGGATGGATCTGTGCTTTCAAGGTCTTGACTCCAAAAACGGTAGTTTACCGGGGGAACGTACTCAGCAAGGTGGTTGCCTGAAGGCTGGCCACTCCCAGGTAGATGACCAGGGCCAGCCACGCGCCGCCCATTGCCCAGCGCGCACCTGTTGGAACTGAGGTGTAGTACGGATTGTTCGCCTCGCGGAAGCGCTGGATCAAGGTCGGGATGCCCAGCAGGGCGATGATGATGATGATCGGGCTCAGAAAGAAGTGGAAGAAGAGCGCGCCGACGCCGATGATCGCGAAGCCGGCGGCCTGGAACCACTTCGAGACGGGCGCGAGAATCCACGCCCCGTCGAGCTGCCAGACCGGGATCAGGTTGAACAGGTTGATGTAGAAGCCGAGAAGCGCGAACAGCAGAAGGATCGGGGAGTGCGTGGCGCCGTAAAGAGCGAACGCCGCGGTGGCGCCGATAGTGCCCGCGATCGGACCGGCGATCCCGATCTCCGCCTGCCTCAGGGCATCAGTCGGGTGCGACTTCTGGAAGATGGCCGCGCCCATGAACGGGATGAAGATGGGCGCTGTCGCCTCCATTCCCTGGCGGCGGATCTCCACGACGTGACCCATCTCGTGGATGAAGATCATCGTCACGAGGGCAGCGGCAAACCACGGCCCGTAGAAAATCGCGTAGCCCCCGAAGCTCACGACCAGGGACAGCAGTGTCCCGAGGAACTTGAACTTGAGCAGGAGCAGCCCGCCGTACTTGAAAATCGCGAGAAAGCCTGTGAAGATCGCGCCCAGATAGCTCAGGAGCCCCCGGCTCGAGCCTCGGGAAGGCGCGGGCGAGTAGTGCTGCGGCGAGTCCGGCGGGATATCGGACGTTGCGTACGGAGGTGGTGGCGGCGGGACCTGGCCCGGCGCCCAGGGGTCGTTCTGGCTCATTTCCTACTTATTGATACCCGTGGCAGGTGACTGCTAATCCCGGTACGTGATCCAGGCGTAAACGCGCTTGGGGCCGCTGTTGAGCACGAGGGTGACGCTGCAGGTCGCCTCGTGGCACGGCGCCGGCAGCAGCTGGCCCGGCGCGTCGCCGGCGGGTCGGCCACCGGTGCCCCGTTGACCACCGTCTCGATCTGCACCGGCTCGGTGAAGCCTGGCGCTCGCAGGACGCCGAAGCAAATGGCCTGGCCGGGGAGAAGCTGGACGTTCGGAGGGGGCGTCGTGATCGCAAACGACCTGACCACGAGGTCGAGGCGTCCGTTGTCGCTTTCGGTGACCAGAAGATTCTGCGCCGCGTCGAAGCCCAGGCCCTGCGGGTTGCGCAGCCCGCGCGCGATGTCCTGGCCGGCGGTGACGTCGAACAGCCTTTGGAGACCCGGCAGGATCACGACGATGTGCCCTTCGTCGGTACGCACGACGTCGTCGACGCCTGGTAGATTGCCGGCCACCAGGTCATGGCCGCCGGCGTTTCTGAGGGAGTAGACCGCGTTCGCGTTCGCGTCGGCGACGAGCCACGAGCCGCCCTGTCCGGTCTGGTTCACCCACACCCCCTCGGGGCGTCTGAATCCGGATTCGCGGCGCACGACATTGCCCGACGCATCCGCGAAAAGGATGGTTCCGTGAGGGCTGTCGGGAATGACGAGCAGGCCACCGCTGGCGGCGATCCCGTCGAGGTTGTCCCCGCTCGGGACGGGCGGCAGCCGGATCACGGTCCTCACCCCGGTGTCAGTGAGGGCGACCACCTGTGCGTGAAGCTGGTCAGCGATGTACGTGACGCCATCCATCTGTGCTATCCCCTCGGCCTCGGGCACGACCTGGGGCAGCCGGGCCAGGCCCGCGGGCCCGCCGACCCTCGCGACGTGACCGTCACCATGCTCGCCGACGAGCACGGTTCCGTCGTCCGTGTACAGGAGGTCGTCGGGTACGTTCAGACCCTCGGCAAGCAGTAGCACCGCGTTGGCGGACGTGACGCCGGAAGCCACGGCGCGGGCGACGGGCTGTACGCAGGGTGGAGGGCTCGGCGAAGGAGACGGGCTAGCGCTTGGCGCCGGCGTCGGGTGTCTGGCGACGTAGGGGCTATTGCACGCGACGGCGAAGACGAGCGCGCTGGCGAGCCAGCTAGTTCGGATTACCGACGACGTGGTGGCGGGTGGTTAGCCGCCGGACGGTGGCGTGGCGGCTCGACATGGCCAGCGATGAAGTCTCTGCGTAGCCGCTGCCGAACATGACGCCGGGCAGGAGCTGGCCGCCGGTCACTCCGGTGAGGGCGACGGCCACGTCTGCGGCAGGCGACAAATCCGCTACGCCGTACGTGCGGCCCGCCGCTTCCGCGATCAGAAGCCTCTCCTCCTCGTTGCGCGGCCACAGGCGCGCCTGGAGTTCGCCGCCCAGGCAGCGGACGATGCACGCGGCGATCAGGGTCGCGTGCAGGCCGTCGATCCCGATCGCGGCGTCGATCCCGGTACCGGGAATCGCCGCCTGGACCGCACCCGCCACGTCCCCTTCCTCGAGGGTCCGGACGCGGGCGCCGGTCGCGGCGACCTCTTCGATGATCTCGCGGTGGCGGGGGCGATCCAGGATGACCACGGTCAGGTCCTGCACGCGCGCGTCGCGCGCAAACGCGATGCGCCGAAGGTTGTCCGCGATCGAATCGTCCAGGTCGATCGCGCCGCGAGCACCGGGCCCCGCCACCATCTTCTCGACGTACCAGACAGGAGGAAGCTTCGCGAAACCGCCCGGCTCGACGGCAGCAATGATCGATACCGCATTCGCCGAGCCCCGCGCGACCTGGCTCGCACCCTCGACCGGGAACAGTCCGAAGTCGAGAATGCGGTCGCCGCCGGCCAGGGTGGTGCCATAAGCAAGGTTGTGGTCGTCGCGCGGCCCGAGCACGACGGAGCCCGACAGGCCCGAGTCCTCGAGGACGCGCCTCATCGCCTCACCCGCCACTTCGCTGACCCGATCCGGATCGCCCTTGCCCAGCAATCGCGCGCACGCGAGTGCTGCGGCCTCGGTCGCATGGACGAGCTCGAGCGACAGCTCTCCGCGCGCGTGGATAGACGGCAGGATTTCCCTTTGCTGTTCCATCTGGGGCTAAGAGGTCTCGGTTTCTTCCAGCAGCTCCGCGGGACGAAGCTCCATCTGGTCGATGCCGCTCTGCAGGAATGCAGCTCGGACGAAGTCCCGGAACAGCGGGTGGGCGCGGTTGGGCCGCGAGCGGAACTCGGGATGGAACTGGCTCGCGACGAACCAGGGGTGATTCGCCAGCTCGATGATCTCGACGAGCCTGCCGTTGGGCGAGACACCGCTGAACACCATGCCCGCCTCACCCATCACCTCGCGGTACTCGTTGTTGAACTCGAAGCGATGGCGGTGACGTTCGTAGACGACCTCCTCTCCGTATGCCTTGTGCGCCAGCGAGCCCGGCAGCAGCTTGCACGGGTAGAGGCCGAGCCGCATCGATCCGCCCATCTGGTCGACGTTTCTCTGCTCAGGCATGAGGTCGATCACGGGCGTCGAGGTGAAGGCGGCGAACTCGGTCGAGTTGGCGTCCGGAGCGTCGAGCATCTCGCGCGCGAAATCGATCACCGCACACTGCATGCCCAGGCAGAGCCCGAGGTACGGGATGCGATTGTGTCGTGCGTAGCGCGAGGCCTGAACCTTGCCCTCGATGCCGCGATAGCCGAACCCACCGGGCACGACTATGCCGGCGACTCCGAGGAGCGGCGACATGTCGCCTGCGTCCAGCTTCTCGGACGAAACCCAGTGGATGTCGATCGCGAGGCCGTGGTGGATGCCCGCATGCTTCAGCGACTCGATGACGCTGAGGTAAGCGTCCGGCAGGGCGACGTACTTGCCAACCAGCGCGATCGGCACGGTGGCCCTCGGGTGCTTGATCCGGTCGACCAGCTGGGTCCACGGGCCGAGCTCTGGCGAATGTGCAGCCTCGTCGAGCTCGAAGTGCTTGGCCATCACTTTGCCGAGGCCTGAGGCTTCGAGCATCAGCGGCACTTCGTAGATCGAGTCCACGTCGGGCACGGAGACGACAGCTTCGCGCGGCACGTCGGTGAACAGCGCGATCTTCTCCTTGAGGTCGGCGTCGATCGGCAGCTCAGACCGGCAGATGATCGCGTCGGGCTGGATACCGATCGCGCGCAGTGCCTGCACGGAGTGCTGGGTGGGTTTCGTCTTCATCTCCTGACCATGCACGACCGGAATCAACGAGACGTGCACGTAGAAGACGTTCTGGCGACCAAGGTCGTTCTTGAGCTGGCGGATCGCCTCGAGGAACGGAAGGCTCTCGATGTCTCCCACGGTCCCCCCCACTTCCACGACCACGGCATCGGCCTGCGGGTCACGCGAAGCGCGGAGGATCTTCTCCTTGATCACGTTCGTGACGTGAGGGATCACCTGCACCGTGGCTCCCAGGTAGTCGCCTCGTCGCTCGCGCGCGATGACCTCCTGGTAGATCTTGCCCGTGGTCACATTTGAGGCGACGGTGAGGTTCTCATCGACGAAGCGCTCGTAGTGCCCGAGGTCCAGGTCCGTCTCGGCGCCGTCATCGGTGACGAACACCTCGCCGTGCTGATAGGGGCTCATCGTGCCGGGGTCGACGTTGAGGTATGGGTCGAGCTTCTGTAGGGAGACGGTTAGGTGGCGGGCCTTCAGGATGTTCCCGATGGACGCCGCAGTGATGCCCTTTCCCAACGAGGAGACGACACCCCCGGTCACGAAAACGTACTTGGACATAGAGACCTCCAGGGCGGTTTTAGAAATGTTACCGGGTTGGCCAGCGACTTAAACGTTCCTGGCTACTTGGGTTCGACTTTTGGCTCCAACACCACGACTTTCGTCTCGTACTCGCCGGACGAGGCCGAGACGGAGAGTTTCACCTGAGGCTCGGACGCTGTCACGGCCATCTCCTTGAGGAAGCGGTCCAGCGGATCGAGCTCCAGCGTCAGGCCCGGGATCGCGTAGTGCATGGGCACCACGTAGCGGGGCTCGAGCTGCCGCACGATCTCCGCCGCCTGCGCGGCGTTGATCGCGGTGTGGCCCCCGACGGGTACCAGCAGTACGTCGGGCGCTGAGATCACCTCCGCCTCGGCGTCGTCGAGAGCGTGTCCCAGGTCTCCAAGGTGACACACCCGCACGTCGTCGATTTCGATCAAGTAGACCGTGTTGCGCCCGTGCTTGGCTCCCTTCTGGGCGTCGTGAAACGTGGGCACGCCGATCACGCTCACGCCGGCGACCTCGTACTCGCCCGGGCCCCGGATCTCGTACGCGTCGCGCATCACCTGCGTGTAGCTGTGGTTCTCGTGCTCGTGGCTGATCGTGACGAGGTCTGCGTCGAGCTTCGGCAGCTTGAGCCCGATCGCGGGCGGGTAGGGGTCGGTGACGACTGCCGCGTTGCGACCTCGCAGCCTGAAGCAGCCGTGTCCTAGCCAGGTGACGTCCAAGTAAGTGACTCTCCTTGATCTATGTGCAGCTACATGCGCTCGGGGGCGGACACGCCCATCAGGTCAAGCGCAGTCTTCAAAGTGTGACGTGCCGCCCGGCACAGCTCCAGGCGCGCCCGCGTCAGGTTCGGATCGTCGACCACGACCCGGTGCTCGCCCTTCTCGTTGCCGGCGTGATAGAAGCGATGCACCGCTGTCGCGAGGTCCTGAACGTAGTAGGGAACGCGATGCGGCTCCAGCATGTGAGTCGTGTCCTCGACGACCTCCGGCCAGAAGGCCAGCTGGCGAGCCACGTCCAGCTCCCATGGCTCGACCAGCAAGGACACTTCCGCTCGCTCCGGCAGCCGCGGATGCTTCTCCGTCGCGGTCGCTTCGACGTTGACCAGCCGCGCGTGCGCATACTGCGCGTAGTAGACGGGGTTCTCGTTGCTCTGGGTGACCGCCAGCTCGAGGTCGAACTCGATCGTCGTGTCGGGCGAGCGCAGCAGGTAGAAGTAGCGCACGGGGTCGGAACCCACCCTGTCGATCAGCTCATCCAGCGTCACAAAGCGGCCGGCACGCTTCGACATCTTGCCTTCTGTGAGATTGACCATCTGGTGCAGGATGATCACGAGCTTCTCCGGGTCGATCCCGAGGGCGGCGGCCGCGGATTTCATTCTCGGCACATACCCGTGGTGGTCGGACCCCCACACCTCGATCACGCGCTTGAATCCGCGCTCCTCAAAACGGCTCAACAGGTAGCCGAGGTCTGACGCGAAGTACGTGGGCTGGCCGTTGGAGCGGATGACGACCCGATCCTCGTCTTCCGCCACCTCTTTTTGTTCAGCCTTGTCTTCATGGTCCTTACCCTCGAGCTCCTCCAGGGCCGGTCCAAACCACAGCGCTCCGTCCTTCTCTTTCAGGTAGCCCTCTTCGCGCAGCCGCTCGATGGCGCGCTGCGGGAGCCCTGTCTGCCAGAGCGTCGACTCCCAGAACCACTCGTCGTAGTGGATGTTCAGCCGCGCGACCGACGCCTTGATCTGCTCCACCATCCTCTGCAGCGCGTACGTCCGCAGCTTCGGCTCGGCCTCGTCCTCCGGCAGCTGCTCGATGCCGGGAAGGTCATGACGCGCCATCTCCGCGATCTTGGTCACGTACTCGCCTGTGTACCCGCCCTCCTGCGGCTCTTTGCCGTGCAGCCGCGCGTAAACCGAGGCGCCGAATCGGCGCGTCTGCGTGTTGTCCGAGTTGACGTAGTACTCGCGGTGGACGTCGTGGCCGGTGAACTCGAGGACGCGGCAGATCGCGTCGCCCAGGATCGCGCCGCGGCCGTGACCGATGTGCAGAGGCCCTGTGGGGTTGATGCTTGCGAACTCCACCTGCAGACGCTCGCCACGCCCGATGTCCAGCGCGCCGTAACCGGGTCCGGTGGCGGTCACCTGGGCGACCAGCCGCTGCAGCCACTGCGGGGTCAGGCGGAAGTTGACGTAGCCTCCCACCGCCTCGACGGTGGCGGCGTCGTCGGGGATCGCGATAGTTTCCGCGAGCCGACGCGCAATCTCCTGGGGAGGCTGCTTTAGGTCTCTGGCCAGCTTCATTCCTGCTGAGCTGGCGTACTCGCCACGATCGGCGACCTTGGCCCGTCCCAGCTCGAGATTTGGGAGCTCGCCGCCGACACCGAGGTCGCGCACCGCCTTGACCAGGGCGCCCTCGATGCTGTGCCGAATGCTCGCGCCCTCGGTCATGTGCAGGTCGGGTGCTGGCCGGAAAGAGTGAGCTGCGTCTGCGTCGAAGCCCCGGCGCGCCAGTAGCTGACAGTGACCCGCTGGTTGGGGTGGAATCGAGACCGCAGCAGCAGGCCCAGCGGGTGCGCCGCGTCGACCTTGACGTCGTCGAGCTGCGTGATCACGTCGCCTGGCTTCAGCGCGGCGAAGGCCGCCGGTCCGCCGCTGTCGATCGACAGGAGCTGGCTCCCCACCGGAACGTCGTTCAAAACCGCCATCTCCGGGCTCAGCTCGGTGCTCGTCGCTCCAAGCGACGAGACGACGACCTGGCCCGTTTGCAGGATCTGCTGGACGTCGTCCTGGACGTCGGCGACGTTGAGCCCGAAACCACTCCCACCTGTCAGGGGCCGGGACTTCATGGCGATGCCGATCACCTGGCCACCCACGTTGAGCAGCGGACCGCCCGCCGTCCCAGAGTCGATCGTTGCGCTGGTCTGGATGGTGTCGCTCAGCTCGAGCATGCCTGCCGGCGAGGATGGGTTCGCGATGGAAACCACGCGATGCATCGCGCTCACGTAGCCCGGCGTTGCCGCGCCGCCATCGAAGGGACCGCCGACGGCCACGGTCACCTGCCCCTGCACGAGCGCGGTCGGGTCGGCGAACGCGAGCGTTGGCAGGCTTCTGACCTTGTCGATCTTGAGCACGGCGACGCCAGTCTGGCAGTCGTAGTCGACCAGGCGCGCGTCGTGCGTCTTGTCGTCGCCCGGCACCAGGACGGTCATCGCACCTGCGCCGGCGATCACCTCGATGTTGGTCACGATGTAACCGTCGGAGGTCGCGAGGTAGCCCGAACCTCGCGACACGGTGGGTTTTTGCTGGGTGACGACACTGACCACCGCGGGCCGTGCCCTGGCCGCCGCCTGGACCACTGCCGAGTCCTCAGAGATCGTCACGCCCGACCGGAGGTTCACCTGCTGCGGGTTCGTGCGCGACTGAAACTGCAGGATGGCGAGAGTGACCCCAGCGGCGACCAGGGCGGTCACCAGGAGGGACGCGGCCACGAGCACAACCTGCCTCACCCCACTCAACTTTACTGGGGGGCTGGAGTGGACCGTCGGGGAGCCAGCTCGACAAGGCGCGGTCTCGGCGGCCGGTGCCAAGGAGCCGACGAGCACGCGAGGGAACGCATCGCGTAGATGCCTGACCGAGCGCGCGCAGGAGGCGACGCAGGCATCAGCGCAGCCCGGCCGCCTAGACCGATGGATTGTTGAGCGAGCTTCCCCGACGGACCACTAACTGGAGTGGGAAGGTTCCCTCGGGTACCAGGTCATGACGAGCTGCGGGTTCGTCTCGAAACCGGCCGACCGGTAGAGCCGGACCGCCGACTCGTTGTCGGGGCGGGTCCACACGTAGCCGAGGGTCACGTGTCGCTCGGAGAAGAGCTTGACCGCCTCGCCGACGAGCATCCGGGCGATGCCTCGTCCTCGGTGCTCTTCCGCCACGTAGAGCTCGGCTACCTCGCCTTCCAGGCCGGTGCCGGGGTCGTAAAGGACGATCCAGCAGAAGCCCACGATCTCCCCCACCTCGTCCCGGACGGCGTAGATGACGTTCTCGCCGCGAAACGTCGCGGGCACATCTTCCAGGTGGCGCTCGATGTCCACCCGGCTCAGCTGCGGGTGGTCCGCATAGTGCACCTGCTCGCCCATGTGGAGCTCGACGAGAAGCGGCTTGATGTGGGCGTAGTCCCCTTCGGCGAGACGTTCCACGTCAAGTGTCCTCATCGTCTTCGATGGTAGCCTAGGCGCCCGCGACTACGTGTGATTTGCACGCGATTTCGCAAACCATTTCTTGCCGACGTAGCTCAGCTGGCAGAGCAGCCGCCTCGTAAGTGGCAGGTCGTGGGTTCGAATCCCACCGTCGGCTCCACCACGATATCGCGGCGAGCTCAGGCCCGGCGTGGTTGCCAAACGAGCGACGCCAGCAGCAGGGCCTCGGCGAGCAGAATCGGCAGCGCGAGGACGAGGAGCGCTAGCTCGAGCAGGGCATAACCCACCACCAGCAGCCCCACCTGCCATTGCGTGGCCCCGCCTTTCAGCACCAGCCAGCCGGCCACGATGAGCATGAGGAAGTCCTGGAAACCGAGGTAAGGCGTGACGAGCAGTGAGCCGACGATTCCTGCGGCCATCGGAATCTCCGGGCGTCCTCCCCGGTGCCGCCAGGCCGCGAACAGCGTCACGCCGACGACGACGACCTGGGTCGCGGACAGGACTGGGCCGAGGCCGAGCGGGCCGGAGATCGAGTAGCGCCGCGTGATGTCCCACGCCGGCGTCTGCGTCTGGGCAATCACCTCGCGGTAGCGCGCGAGGCCGTCTGGACCCAGCATGGCCAAAGCGACCAGCCCAATCAAAAGGGTGGCGACCAGCCACGCGCCGAACGTGCGGGCATGACCCGACACGAGCAGGCAAATCGGCACCAGTAGCGCCAGCTGCGGCTTCACGATGATGAGGCTGAGAACGAACCCGGCCCACACGGGACGGTCGTTGCGTATCAACCACCACGCGGTGGCGACCGCCGCGCCAACCAATGGACCGGGCTGGCCCACCATCACGCCAAAAGCGACAGGAAAAACTCCGAGCAGGAGCGCCAGGTGGGCTGGTCTCACCCATCGACCTGGCGGCGCAAGCAGGTACCAGGTCCAGCACAGCGCGGCCAGCAAGAGAAGCGTCCAAATGATGAGCGCTACCCCAAACGGAAGCAGCAACAGCGGCGTGACGAGCCAGGCCAGGGGCGGCGGAGAGATGAACGGCTGAGGGTTGAAGCCCGAGCCCAGAGCCTCGATCGCCGACTTCTGGGCGGCGAGATCGTACAGGTGGCTGTAGCCGGACTTGACGCCCACCGTTGCGGCGGCGTACGCGAGGCGGAAGTCGTTCCGAACGGCGTACTCGGAGACGTACGTGCTCGCCGGCACCAGTAGGTCAAAGCCGATCAGCATCACCCCGACCAGCAGCCCGACCGCCGGCCAGACCTGCCGACGCGACCGGATGTATCCAATCACCGCCACAAAGTAACGGTCCGGTGCCAAAGCGCATCGGCATCTGCACTCGAAGCGCACGTCTGGCGAGCGGAATCCGCCCCCGTTCGAAAACACACCTGTGACGGGTCGGCTCAAGGGGTCAACGCAACACCTCATGAAAAGCAGGCAATGTTGCCTGCAGGTAGGAGGTGTCCGTGAAACGAGGAAAGTACAGACCGCGACAGAGGCGGCCTACGGCGGCCCAGCTAGCGGAACTATGGGCCCG
>DATCPI010000060.1:0-2967 GCA_036570165.1 Candidatus Dormiibacterota bacterium
GATGCCGGAACCGAAGCTGGTTGTGGCCGCCGGTGTTTGCGCGATCGGCGGAGGCTGCTTCGCCATGGGTCCCACGAACCACGGACCGCTTGACAGTGTGCTGCCGGTCGACGTCTATATCCCGGGCTGCCCGCCGTCGCCTTCAGCGCTGATTCACGGGCTACTGCTGGCGATTTCGAGAGCCGAGGAGCGCCACCGGGCAGGAGAAGCCGACGATGGCGCTTGAGCTGGTTTTCGTGGCGATCGGCTGCTATCTCGCCGGCGCGGTGATCGCACTGGGGATCTTCCGCACGGTGGCGGCGCGATACCTGGCCGCGGCTGCGGGAACTGTCGGTTCACTCGTGCTTGTGGTAGCCGCCGTAATCGCACTGACTTCGACCCAACTCACCTTGACACTTCCCGCCAGCACGCCGTTGGGTGGCTTCGAGGTTCGCACGAACGCCCTGGCCGGAATGTTCTTGCTCTTGACCGGCCTGCTTGGGACTGCCATCTCGATCTATTCGTCGGACTACACAGCCCACGTCGGTGGACCACCGCGGCAGTCAGCCCTGTTCGTACTGCTCAACCTCTGCTTGGCTTCCCTGGTCCTCCTGCTGACCGCCGGCAACGCTCTGACCTTCCTGCTCGCGTGGGAGCTGATGTCGATCCTGACCTACCTCCTCGTGACCATCGAGTACGACCACGAGGGGACGCCGCAGGCGGCCTTCCTGATGCTGGCTCTGAGTGAAATCGGCTTTGTCGCGATGGCATTCGGCTTCGCCTTGATCGGAGCTTTCGATCCTGGTCGTGACTTCGCGTCGCTGGCCGCCACGAGCCTGCCGGCCGGCACAGCGAACGCTGCCTTCGTCCTTTTCCTGTTTGGATTCGGCGCCAAGGCGGGTTTGTTGCCACTGCAGGGTTGGCTCCCGGAGGCGCACCCGGCGGCGCCGTCCAACATATCGGCTCTTCTTTCCGCAGTCGTGGTCAAGATGGCGATCTACGGACTCGTGCTAACGACCATCGTCATGCTCGGACCGCCTCCGATCTGGTGGGGCTACCTCGCGCTCGGGCTCGGCGTTGTCACCGCTGCCTATGGAATCCTCTTCTCGCTCCTTGCACACGATCTCAAGCGGGCACTGGCGTTCAGCACGGTTGAGAACCTGGGTTTCATCGTCGCGATGGTGGGGGCCGCCCTGATCTTCAAGTCCCTGCGGATGCCCGTCCTCGAGGCGCTTGCCCTGGTCGCTCTGACGCTGCACGCGCTGAATCACGCGATCTTGAAGGGCGGACTTTTCCTCGGCGCCGGCAGCGTTCAGGTGGCGACCGGGAGCCGGGACATGGACCGCATTGGCGGCCTTTGGCGGCGGATGCGGTGGACCGGGCCTGCGTTCTTCGTTGTGGCGACCGGACTCGCCGGCGTGCCGCCATTGAACGGCTTCCAGAGTGAATGGCTCGGGCTCATGGTTTTGCTGCAAAGCCACCTGCTCCACGACCCCGCCGTTCGATTGGCCATGGCCGCAGCCGCGGCGCTTCTCGCGCTCACCTTCGCGCTGGCGGTCACGGCGTACATTCGAATCGTTGGCGGAGTCTTCCTAGGCGCCGGTCGCAGCCGGGAAGCGCAGCACGCGCTCGAGGTTCCTCTGACCATGCGCGTGGCAACCGGCTTGCTGGCCGTTACTGCAATCGCATTGGGCCTGCTGCCGCCGCTCGGTATCGGCGCCGCGGCCGCGGCAGCTCAGCAGGTCAGCGGCGCGGCGGGTGTACTCGACTCAGTGCTTCCACCGGTCTTTCTCCACCCGGAGCGCTTCGCACTGCCGGTGAAGCTGGGAGGAACGTTTCTCAGCCAGGTGATCCCTGCCAATGGACTGATCGTCGTGCCGACTTCGCCGGATTTCTCCACCATCGCGCCCACCTACATCTTAATCAGCATGGCGGTGGTGATCGCCATAGTGGCTTTGCTTCTGCGCCTCGGCGGCCCCAGACCTCGACAAACACGCCAGGTGTGGGCTGGCGCCATCCCACGCTGGGAGCCGTCAATGCAGTACACAGCCACCGGTTTCACCAATCCGCTGCGCTTCATCTTCGGCACCGTCTACCGTTCAACCCGCCACATCGAGGGCGACTACCAGCAGGCACCGTTCTTCGCAAGGACGGTTCGCTATCGGCACACCTTCATCGAGCCGGTCGAGGAGTACGTGTATGGCCCTGTGGTGAAAGGTGTCCAAAAGGTCTCGCAGCGACTCGGGATCTTTCAGTCAGGGAACGTCAGTCTCTACCTTCTATATCTCTTCGCCGTCTTCATCATCGCCCTCTTCCTCCGCTAAGATCCCAACGTCTCACGGGTCCTGGATTCTGAAGATGCCACCCCAGATTGCCTCCGACGCTTTCGTCGGTTTGACGATCAAGACCGACGCCCTGGATTGGGCATTCACCTTCTGTGCGGTGGTCCCGATCACGAGTGCCAGCCGGCTGTGCCCCTTGTAACCGAGGACAACCAGGTCTGCATCCACGTCGTCGATGAACCGGACGATCTGGAGCGCGGCGTCTCCAATCCGGATCTCGTGCCATAGCTTCGCTCCATGTTCGCCCGCGATGCGTTTGGCTTCGATCGCGACCTCGGCGAAGTACTTGTCCTTCTTTCGTTTGAACTCATCGACCTCGTCCATGAGGGTGGGGACTTTGGGCAGGTGTGGGGTGCATTTATTCGTTCGTATTCAGAAACGGCGAATTGGCTACTCGCATAGGCAGGGTGGCTAGTCTAGTAGACTGACGCTTGGGTGAGCAGAGTGAGCTCAAGAAGCGCATCCAGCGCACCGCCACGGCGCAGGGCAAGGCTTGGCGACTGGCCAGGCAAGGTGGACGCCACGAGGTGTGGCAATGCGGAGTCACCAAAGTGACGATTCCCCGACACCGGGAGATCAATGAGCTCACCGCGGGAGCCATCTTCAGGGCATTGGAGGACGAATTGGGTCGAGGATGGTGGAGAAG
>DATCPI010000061.1:0-17382 GCA_036570165.1 Candidatus Dormiibacterota bacterium
AGCTCCAGCACCTCGGCGGCCACGCGGGAGCTGATGGTGGGCGGCTCGATCTCCACGCCCAGCACATGAACCAGCCGGGCCAGCCGTGCGCCGAAGTCCGCGAAGTATTCGGCGATTCGCGGTTGCGGGCTCATGACTCCTTCACCTCCATCGATTGGCCAGGTCCGCTTTGCACCAAAGCCAACGGCTTGCGCCGCGGCCATGTGCGGATCGCGGCGTATATCAGGAACAGGCCGAACAATCCCGCCAGTACTCGGACCGGCAGCGACAGAGCGAGCGCGGCGCCGATCAGAGCTGCCGGCACCCCGGCGACAGCGATCCAACCCGCTGCGCGGACATCGACGTTGCCGTGCCGATAGTGCGTGATGGCGCCGACCGCGGCCGTCGGCAGAATGGCAACCAACGACGTGCCCTGGGCGACTCGCTGGACCAACCCGAACCCCAAGACCAGGGTCGGAACTATGAAAACACCGCCGCCGACTCCGGTGATACCGCTCAATATGCCGATGGCGAGACCGCACGCCGTGATCAGGAGGTAATGCGCGAGGTCTAAGGTGCCATCCTCGGAGCCCGCGAGCGCAGAGCCCCCCAGGACCACATCATGGAGCTCCTTCAATCCAACCACTGCAAGCAACACCGTGACCAGAATCTTGAGCGCGCTCTCGGGGACCTGCCGAGAAGCGTGAGCGCCCGCAAAGGCGCCCACTGCGCTGCCGAGCACCAGGAAGAAAGCCACCGCCAGATCGACCTGCGGTTTTCCTCTGCCGACGTAGTAGATGGCTGCTCCGACTAGAGCGATGGGAAGGATTGCCGCCAGCGAGGTGCCACTCGCGCGGCGCTGGTCGGCCCTCGACCACATGACCTGCAGCGGCACCACAAGGAATCCGCCACCGACTCCCAAAAGGCCACTCGCGAGGCCGGCGATTCCACCGATCGCGGCGTCGACTCGGGGATTGGTTCGCTTCGGTCTACTGATGCTCGGCTCGCACGCTTCGGGCGGGCCGGCCGGCCACCGGCGGGGCCCAAAGCTCGCGCGGCCGCGTCGGACCGGGTCCGGATCGGAGAATCTCGTCCAGGCGCAGCTGGCGGCGAATCTCCAGCTCGTCCGACTCGGTCGGCTGCCACGGGTAGTCGCGTGGCGCTTCGCTGGGACGCCAGCTCCCCATCGGCCTCGTGCAGCCCGGCTCTCCACCCGCGCCTGGGCAGCCATTGGTCATGAAGGCGAAGCCGTCCGCGACGGTCTCCTCGACCAGCGCCCGCGGAGCGCTGATGGAGACCAGTGCGCCTTCATTGTCGTAGGCGAATGCGCCGGCGCTAAGGCCGCTCTCCTCGAGGAGGAATTTCGCCAATTGAATGCGGCGCCACCGGCTCAGGTCGGACTTCGGGGAGGTGCCCATCCGAGAGTCCGGCTCCGGGTTGAAGCAAAAGAGATAGGAGTGGATCTGGCGGTCGAGCAGGCGCTCGAAAATCGCCATGAGATCCCGGTCGGACTCGCCCAATCCCACGAGCGTGTGGCAGTTGACGTGCCAGGGACCGTATATGTCGCGAGCGGCATCCACGATCCGCCAGTACTGCTCCCAGCGCAGACCGCCCTGTGGAACATTGGTCCGTATCGAGCGGAACAGGTCCTCGGTCACCGCGTCGAGCCCGATCCCGATGATGTCGGCGCCGGCCTCTTTGAGCGTTCGCAGCCGAACCTCGTTGAGCGTGGGTGGAGCAACAAGTAGGGAGAGCGGAGTGGCGACCCCAGCGCGGATCCGCTTCGTGATCTCGAGCGTGTCGCGATAGGAGTTGCCGTGCGTCACCATCGAGATGCACAGCCGGGTCAGGCGGTCCTCGCATCGGGCCAGACGGCGCACCAGCTCGTCGGTTTCGACCAGGGGCCACTCGACCCGGATGAAGGACTTGTCTTCGTACTGCCCGGGCCGCGTTCGCGCCAGGCCGCAGTAGCCGCAGTCGGACAGGCATCCCTCGTCGTAGCTGAGCAATAGATTGATGCCCCCGAAGTCGAAATCGCGGGTGAACCGGCCCGACTTGAAGCGAAGCGCGACCGCGCTCGCGTAGCTGATGCGCACCCAATCCGGGCTGCGCCGCGGCGCCGCCGCCGGCTGCAGGACGGGAAGGAGCGTTTTCATTGCTCCGGGAAGTAGCACGAGCCCTCGGCGCGGACCGGATGCGCCTCCCGCTCTCGCTCCAGTGCTCGCGTGGTCGCCTGCCAGATGGCCTCGGCCACGACCGGGGCAGGCACACCCAGATCGCTCGCGCCCAGCTCCCGCTCGCATACCGCCGTGATCTGCGCATGTTCGGCGCGCGACCACCGAAGCGCCGCCTCGAGGCGAGAGACACCGGCGGGCAGGGTGTTGAAATCTCCGGCGACCAGCAGGCTCTTTATCGTGTCCCCGTGGACACCGACGTAAACGCGCACGAATCCTTCCGGGGTCTTGAGGCCGGCGGTGCCGCGGGCGTCCGGCAGCGGGCTGCGCTGGCGGATCCACTTGTCGTTGGCGTACTTCTCGCGTACGAACCCATCCCTTCGATCCTGTTCCTCGACCTCCATCTCGCCGGGGCACAGCTCCAGTCCGAGTGCGGTTGCGAATCCCGCGCGGACGTCAGCGCGGATATCGACGGCGGTGAGTGTGCGGCCGAGTTCTCGTGACACCGTGGTCACTCGGTCGGCGACCCGCTCCACCGACTTGTCGGAGAGCTTGGCGCCAGGGATCTTCAGCACCTCGAGCATGAGCGGGATGTCGAGATCAACGAGCAGGCTGGTATGGAAGAGGAGCGCTCCTCGGTCGTCAACGTAAAGGCCCAAACCCGCGATCTTGCGACCTCCAACCTCGAGGTCGTTCTTCGACCGGAAGGCAGCGTCGATGCCGAGGCGGGCCAAGCCGGCGATGACACCGTCGGCATAGCGCCGTAGAAGATCCTTGGGGGCGATCCCGGCAGGGGCGCGCGTGCAGACCGCAACCCCCAGCTGACCCGCTCCCATCAGAATGGCGCCCCCTCCGGTCGGCCGGCGGCCGTGCTGAACGGCGCGTGCTGAGCAAGCCTCGAGGTCGACCTCGTCCTCCAGGTTCTGATAGCGACCCACAAGAGCGCAGTGAGACCGATAGGTGTAAAGGCGGAGGGTCGCTTCTGAATCCGAGCGCTCATCGCGGCCATATCGCAGCATCAGGGCCTCATCGGCGGCGAGGCCCTCGGCGGCTCCGACACTTTCATCCGTCAGATAGCGCCAGGTGCTCATGCGTTCGCCCATGTCAGCGAGCAGCAGTACTCGTAGAGGGCCGGTTCCAGGCCTCGCTGGCGAGCGTACTCGATGGCGCCGTCGGCTGGATAGGCGATGCCGTTGAGGCCGTGGTCGATGGCGGCGCGATCCATCTCCTGCTTCATCTTCCCCATCGGCCGCCCGCACCCCAGGTTGACTTTGGTGTCGGGCATGGCCTGCCGCGCGGTGGCGAAGAACTCGACCACGTCCTCGAGAGGAGGCGGCTTCAGGTGCGACATCGGGGTCCCGACGAGCGGCGTCAGCACGACCAGGATCAAGGTAGAGACCGGGTAGCGGCGAATCATCTCAAGGGCTCTCCACTCGCCCAGGAGCCGCGCGTAGTGGAGGCCGAGCACGATGTGGGGGATGATGCGCAAGCCGTGTTCGGCCAGGAGCGCGAGCGAGCGCTCGAAGTCGTCGGGGGTCAGGTCCAGGTGGTAGACCTCCCGGATTGTCTCCTCGGCGCCGATGATGTCGAGCATCACGCCGTCGACCCCTGCCGCCACCAATCCCTCGGCGAGCCGCGGCGAGACTACCCCGGAGTGGACGATCACCCGCATCCCGAGCTCCTCGCGCACGCGCCTCATAGCGGCAACGTGAGGGAGCAGCGGCACGCCGCCTGTGCGATTCGAACCGCCCGAGACCAGGAGCCCCTCAGTTCCGGACGCCTGCAGCCGCTGGGCGGTGG
The DNA here is from genome assembly GCA_036570165.1 of Candidatus Dormiibacterota bacterium. Taxonomy (GTDB): domain Bacteria; phylum Chloroflexota; class Dormibacteria; order Dormibacterales; family Dormibacteraceae; genus Palsa-870. Next base: position 3,954 of record DATCPI010000061.1, read on the forward strand.
CGAACAGATCGGTGTCCTTCTGCAGTGTGACCATGCCCTCCAGAACGTGGGTTTTGCAGTGGTCGCATTGGAGGGCGCATGCCGTACCCGTCACGCTGATGGGGAGAAAGCGGTTGTGCTTCTCCGGCCGCCATTCCGCGGTCTGCCAGCGCTTCAATCCCGGCGCATAGAACTCCATGGTGTTGCCGAAGCGTTCCCTGCGCAGCTTCAGGCCGGGCGTCTCGGTGGCCAAACTGCTCACTCCGCCACCGCTCCCTGCCGCCGGTAGCGCTCGATCTCGGCCGCAAACCACAAACGAAGCTGCTCCTCGCCCCTCAACAGCTGCGACAGCTCCGAGCTGTCGGCCATGTCCAGTTCGACCAGCCAAGCCTCGTTGGGATCGTCGTTGAGTACGCCCGGCCTGCTCAACACCTGCGTGTTCCGGCCGCGAACGACGCCGGAAACCGGCGCCTGGAGCGGACCAACGAACTTCGCCGCCTCGACATTGCCGAATGGCTCCCCCCGGTTCACGTGCGTGCCCACGACGCTCAACGAGACCTCGACTATGTCGCCGCTGGTCTCCCGGCCGAGGGGATCGAATCCGACCCGTGCCACCCGCGACCCCGGCTGAAGCTCGACCCAGAGATGCCGCTCAGCGTCGTAGTAGCGGTCGGAGCAAAGCCGGTAACCCCCGACCTCAAACCAGTTCTCAGGCACTGATGCCCTCCTCGACCTCACGCCGCACTTCGAACGAGCCATCGTCCGCGACCACCAGCCAGACGCCGGCGCGGACCTTGACGTTTCGTACCGCCGGGGCGTGTGGTTCAGGTCCGCGTAGCCAGCCATCCTGGGCGAAGCGCCGCTCCCAAACCTCCATCGCCCGAACCTCGGCGGCCGTCGGCTCGTCGGCGACCGGCCGAACTCCGAGTGCGTCCCCGAACGCGTCAACCAGAGCAGCGGTGGCCGCCTCCACAGTGACGCTTGCCAATCCCTCCGCCTCGAGAGAGGAGACGTGGCGGCGCATCAGGCGCAGGAACTCGGCGCGGGCGGCGTCCGGCAGCGCCAGCACGCGCGCCATCAGCTCGTGGGGGAAGCGGAAGATCACGTTGCCGACGACCGTAACCGCCTCGCCGATACGGCCGGCCCCGGTTCCGCTCAACTTGCGATCCTCGACGACGATCTCGTTGACGCACTCCAGACGCGCGTCGAGTCCGAGCATGCGCAACGCTTGGGCGGCCGGCTCCAACAATTCCTGGTAGAGACGCTCGACCGAGGCCGGGGCACGCCGAGCCGGCAATGTGATCTGGAAGAACAGCTGATCGGAATCGCAATAAACGGGTCCGCCTCCGATCTGGCGTCGCAACACGGGCAGACCCATCTCCGCGCACGCGACCAGATCCAGCTCGCTGAGCCTGCGATGGAGACCGATGCAGACATACGCGCCCCAGGGCCGGCAGAACGAGAGCACCGGTCGGTCGTTCGGGCGCATGGCCGAGGCGATGCCGTGCCACAGGCTCTGCGAGCGAGCCACCGGCACCCGGCCGGCGTCGATCACCCGCAGCTCGGTCAGGGCGCTCATCTGACCTGGATCACCGGCAAGCGGCGATAGGCGCGGATGCTGATCTGAGCGGCAAGCTGGCGGGCCAGCTCGCGGAACGCTGTTGCCTGAGGGCTGCCGGATACCGCCGCCGCCGGCTTGCCCGCGTCGGCGCCTTCGCGGATCGCATCGTCGAGCGGGAGCACGCCAAGGAACGGGATGCCGAGCTCTACACTCGCGGTCTTCGCTCCGCCCGTCGAAAAAGGATGGTGACGGCGGCCGCATTCGCACTCGTAGTAGCTCATGTTCTCGATGAGGCCGAGCACGGGTACATTCAGCTGGCGGAACATGGCGGCAGCCTTGACCGCGATATCGACAGCCATCCGCTGCGGGGTGCAAACGACCGCCACGCCGGTGAGCGGAACCGCCTGGGCCAGGCTCAGCGAGGCATCGCCCGTGCCCGGCGGCAGGTCGATCAGCAGGTAGTCGAGGTCGCCCCAGGCAACATCGCTGAGCATCTGGGTGACCACCTTGCCGACCATCGGACCCCGCCAGACGACGGCTTCGCCGCCCGATTTGGTGAGGATCGCCATCGAGATTAGCTCGACGCCGTGGGCGCGCACCGGCAGCAGCTTCTCCGTGTCTGTGTCGAGCTGTGGCCGCTCGGCCGTGCCCATAACAGCTGGGATGCTGGCGCCGTAGATGTCGGCGTCGAGGAGACCCACGCGGGCGCCCTCGGCAGCCAGCGCCACCGCCAGGTTCGCGCTCACGGTGGACTTTCCGACGCCACCTTTGCCGCTCGCGATCGCGACGATGTTCTTGACGCCGGGCAGCAGGCCTCCGCCGCCCGAATTTGTCGGCCGCACGTTGGAGGTCATCCTGACCTCGACCTGTGTGACTCCCGGCAGCGCTCCCACCAATTCGCGGGACGCGGTCTCGAAGTGGGCCTTGACCGGGCAGGCAGGGGTGGTCAGCTCAAACGTGAAGCTGACGCTACCGCCGCTGATCGTGAGGTCCTTGATCATCCCCAGGGAAACCACGTCGCGATCAAGGTCCGGATCGCGCAGCGAAGAGAGGGCCCGCAGGACTTCCTCACGCGTTGTGATGTCCGGCATCAGATGTGGTAGCCCTGCTCTTCGAGCAGCTCCTCCATCACGTCGCCGAGGATCATGTGCAGCCCAGGGTCGATGGCCTTGATCATGTCCAGGACACCAGTGAGGTGCCAGATCACGTAGAGCTCGGTCAGCGTCTTGTCGTCCACGTCCCAAGCCGTGCTGGTTGTGTGCAGCGTCTCCGGCGGCAGCGCCTTGCGCCAGAGCTGCAGGTTTCCTGAGATTTCCTTGGTGTCCGGGCCCCAGTCGGGGAACGCCTCCGGCTGGATCATGTCCGGCGATACCTGCGTCCCGGTGCCCATGATCTTGTAGATGATTCGGCCGTAGCCCTCGAGCGCCTCCTTGGCCGTGTGCAGACCGTTGTTGACCGCGACCTCACGCATGATCGTGATGATCCCGCCCGGGTTGTTGCCGCGCGGGCAGCGCAGGCAGGAGAAGCACTGCGAGCAGTCCCAGACATCCTTGTTCATCTGTTCCCAGACGAGGTCCACGTCCTGCCGGGCGACCGCCTGGGTGATCTTGCGCGGGCTGAAGTCGTAGAAGCGCGCCGACGGACAGGCGGCCACGCAGATTCCGCATTCGTAGCAGCCTTTTAGATAGTCCGGGAAGCGAAGGTCGGCCTCGACCTGGGCCAGCATCCGCTCCTTGACCTCGCGGGTCGCCTCCGGGACCTCGGTGGGCGAAGTCATCTACTTCTTGCGCCTGACCAGAAAGCGCATCAGCTTGCCTTCCTGTTCAAACCCGACCATGTCGTGGCCCATGCGCCGCGTCCATGTCTCCATGTCGGGTTTCGCGCCCGGGTCGTCGGCAAGCATCAACAGCATCTGGCCGACCTCGACCTCCTTGATCGCTTTAGAGATCTTCAAGATCGGCATCGGACACAGCATGTGCTGGCAATCCAGTGTCTTATCCGCCATCTCAAGCGCCATGTTTCTCCTCCTGTTTGGTGGTTAGCGGCGAGTTGGAGTCGGGCTCGAGGAGCCGCGACCAATCAACGGTCTCTCCTTTCATGAACGTCCTCTTCACCCAGGAAGGAGCCAGCTGCCAGCACGGGGTGCACACGTTCTTGCCGGAATCCACCGGATTTACCTGGCAGAGCATGCATAGCTCCTTAGTCGGCACAGCGAAAGCACCTCACCTGGTCGTGGTCGATTCGTTCGCGGATAGCCGCGAATGCCTCCCGGCCTGGCACCAGCCGCGCCCGCTCCTCCTCGAGGGCGGTGGGCCTCACCCGCACGAGCCAGCCGGCGCCGTAAGGGTCGCGGTTCGCGATGAGGATGTCCTTGCCAAACGTCTCCTCATTGTTGGCGACGATCTCCCCGGACAGCGGCGTCGGGAAAGGGCCCACCCACTTGGCACTCTCGATCGTCGCCGCGCTCTGGCCGCCCCGCAGCACCTTGCCAGGAGCCTTGAACAGGATGCTCACCAGCTTGCCCGCCTTCGATTGGGCGATATCCGTCATGCCCAGAGTCACAGTCCCATCCTCCTCGAAGCGGGCCCACACGTCGCGCTCCACGTCGTAGGCGAGGTCCGGTGGAACCCAGCAACCCTGGTAGACCTGTTCGGGGATCTCCATCTCATCAAGTCCCGCAGTCGATGCCCTCCGCCTGCAGCAGCGCCCGGTAGGCTTCCACTCCCTGCTCGCCGGTCACCAGATCCTTCGCCTCCTCGTCCCAATTGGTGGGCGCCAGCTTCACGATCCAGTTGCCATACGGGTCGGCGTTGAGCGCGGTGGGCTTGTCCAGCGGGACCTGGTTGACAGCGACGATCTCGCCCGACAGAGGACTGGGGACCGGACCCACCCACTTCGACGATTCGACCGTTCCCGCGCTCTGACCGCGCGTGATGGTTCGCCCCACCTTTTTTGGCGTGACGACGATGATCTTGCCGGCGAGCTTCTGGGCCGGGTCGGTCATGCCGATCCGGGCGGTGCCGTCGGCATCGCGCTTGACCCAGACATGCTTTTCGACCTGGTAGAGAAGGTCGTCTGGGATGTTGCAGTTGTTGACGGTGGTCATCGGGATTCCCCCGCAAAGTCCGTACCCGGTCCCCGCGACTTTGCGGGGACCCCTGCGTCGGCATCCTTTTCGACCACCGCTCCGGATTCTTCGTGGGTCTCCCAGTGGTAGAGCAGAAGGTCGTAGCCCACCATTCGGATCTCATCGGCGAACTTCTCAAGAAACTCCTGGTCGCGACCGCGCGGGTTGACCTCGCGTGTCACGCCCTCGGGGCAGAGCGGGCAGTTGACGTCAAAGAACATCCGGTCCCCGTCGTGACGGGTTTGAACGCTGTCCTTGTGGGCGCTCACCATGTGCGCATGCAGCTCAGGGCGGGTCCCGACCTGGTCACAGAAGGGACACCTCATCGTTCAGCCTCCGCTTCCGCCGCGGCTTCCGTCACCGCCACTGCCAGCAGCTGGAAGAGCTCGCGCAAAAGCGGTGTGGGCTGACTCGAGCCCGAGCCCACGTCCCACACGGCAAGCCCCGCTTGCGCCAGATCCTGAAGGACGATGGATGACTCCAGGCTGCCGGCCGCAAGCGTGTCCTCACCTGCCAGGAGCCGGCCGGCGAGCTCGTATCCCTCCCGGCTGCTGAGTGCGGCGAGCGCGCGACGCAGCACGGCTTCGGCGGCGGCCTGCCTCTCTGGTACCGGTTCACCCGACGCCGGATAAGTTTCCAGCGCTCGCAGCCGGTCCTGCACTCGGGAGAGAGATAGGACTCGCTCAGCGATAGCGCCGGCAAGCTGGCTGGACGCGATCCGGCTCATCCCACCGCCACCAGATGCGGGTCGAGCGCCATCTCGACCAGCTCGATGATGTCCTTGACCTCGATTCGGTCCTCCATGCCCAAGGACTGGACGGCGGCCGTGTACATGACCACGTCCTTGGGGCAGGCCACCACGAAGTAGCTGGCGTCGCCGAGCGCGACCGCCTCCTTGATGCGGTTCTCGCTGGGCCGTTCCTTGATCCCGGTGTCGTCCATCCAGATGCGTCCGCCCCCGGCGCCGCAGCAGAAGCTGTTCTCACGGCAGCGGCCCATCTCATGCACGTGGACCATGAGCTTCTTCATCACCTGTCGCGGCGCATCGAAGCCACCGTTGTAGCGGCCCAGGTAGCAGGGGTCGTGATAGGTGGCCACCTTGCCGATCGGGCCGGCCGGCTCCAGCGCTCCGCTTTCCAGGAGCTCCAGGAGAAGCTGCGTGTAGTGCACCATCTTGTACTTGGCGCCCAAGGCCTGGTAGTCCTGGCCCAGCGCATTCAGGCTGTGCGGGTCAGTGGTCATGATCCGTTTGAAGGAGCACTTGGAGAGGACGTCCATGTTGTGCTGGGCCAGCATTTCGAACAGGCCCTCTTCCCCGACCCGGCGAACGTCGTTGCCGCTGTTTCGCTCCGAGTCGTAGAGGATCCCGAAATCGACGCGGGCCTCGTGCAACACTCGCGCGACCGATTGCGTCAAGCGCTGCACGCGCGGGTCGTAAGACGCGAAGTCGCCCACGAACCAGAGCACGTCGACAGGCTCCTTGCGGGCGTCCTTGATCGGGAAGCCAAGATCCTTCGTCCAGCGGGCGCGCATCCGCTCGGACTGGTTGAAGGCGTTGCCGTGCTGGGCGAGGCTGGCGAGCGCGTCCTGGAGCTTAGGTTCCATGCGACCCTGCTCGACCAGCTGTCTCCGCATGTCGACGATCTTGGGCACGTGCTCGATGTGCAGGGGACAGACCTCCATGCACGCACGGCACGTGGTGCACGCCCACAGCGTCTCGTCCTGGATGGAGCCGCCCAACAGCGGCCGGTGACCATTGCCCAGCTTGCGATGGCCGCCGATTCCCTCCTCGTCGAGGAGTGCATCGCGCAGGTCCATGATCAGGAGCTTCGGCGAGAGCGGCTGGCCGGCGGCGTGAGCCGGACATACGTCCTGGCAGCGCCCGCACTCGGTGCAGGCGTAAAGGTCGAGCTTCTGCTTCCAACCCAACTGCTCCACATCCTTGATCCCGATCGACGGCTTCGAGAGATCGGCTTTCGGCAGAGCGCCCTTGAGTGAGAGGTCGCGAAAGAAGACGTTGGGGATGCCGACGAAGATGTGCAGGTGCTTGGAGGTCGGGATGTAGGCGAGGAAGCCGAGGATGGCCAGCACGTGAGTCCAGTAGAAGACCTCAGCCAGCGGTCTCGCGGCGGCGCCGTGCAGGCCGAACAGGGCGAAGAATCCCGCTAGCGCGGAGCTGGCCGGGCGCCAAGTGGCAGACGGATCTCCGCCTGAGGCGACCCGGAATGTGTTCTGCATGAGCATGTCGAACACCACCGCGAAGATGAGAAGCAGCACGATCGTGGCGTCCCGCTCGTTGGAGCCCTTGAAGCGCGCTGGCTTGACGATGTAGCGGTTGACGGCGGCCATGGCCAGGCCCAACATGACGATCACGTCGAAAAGATCCTGGGCCAGGGCGATCCAGGTATGGCCGCCGATCGGGGCCAGGCTGAACCCCGGGAAGAAGCCCTCACCGAAGGCTTGCACGATCCCGGTGAAGAGGATCACGAAGCCGCTGAAGATCATCAGATGCAGCAGGCCGGAGTACTTGATCTTGAGCAGTCGCGTGTGGAAGCCGATGTTGGTGACCAGTCCCCAGAGCCGAAGCGGGATGCGGTCGAACCGGTTCTCCCACGGCGAGCGGAAGATGGGGCGCAGCAGCCGATAGAACCGGTACCCAGACCACGTAAGCGTGGCCGCCGTCAGGATCGCCAGGACGATCGTCTTGGCGGGCATGGCTAGCCGGTTTTCGCCTTGAGGCGTTCGGTTAGCGCCGGGAGCAGGTCGAAGAGGTCGCAGGTGGTTCCGTAGTGGGCGACCTTGAAGATGGGCGCATTGGCATCAGAGTTGATCGCGACGATCAGCTCGGAGTCGCGCATGCCCTCCAGATGTTCAGGGGCGCCCGAGATGCCGACCGCAAAGTACAGTTTGGGCTTCACCGTCATCCCCGACTTGCCGACCTGGCGCGCCTTGGGCAGCCAGCCGCTGTCGCAGACGGGGCGCGAGGCGCCGATCTCGGCGCCCAGGGCCTTGGCCAGCTCCTCAGCAAGGTTGAGGTTCTCGGGGCCGCCGAGGCCGCGGCCAACGCTGACCAATCGCTCGGCCTTGGTGATGTCAACGCCCTCGCCGCCAGGCTCCGAAGCGGAAAGGAAGCGCGTTCGCAAGGAGGAGAGCGCGGCAGGAGGCTCCATGGTGGCCCGAGCGCCCTTGCCCCCAGATCGACCGGAGGCCTCGGGAAAGGAGCCGGCGACGACAGCGAACGCGGCTGGGACATCCGTCTTGGTAGTGGCGGTGATCTTGCCGCCGTAGAGCTGGCTGCGAGCGACCACCGCCCCGCCATCCGCTTCGAGGCCGAGGCAGTAGGAGACCAGGGGGCGACCGGTGGCTGCGGCCGCGCCAGCGGCCAGGTCGATACCCACCGAGGTGTTGCCGACCAGGACCACCTGAGGGTTACGGGTGCGAATTGCTTCTGCGAGCACGGCAACGTGTGCCTCGGGGACATAGGGCGACAGGGCCGGATGCTCGACCTGGATCACCGTATCGGCGGCCCCAAGCTGCGCAGCCAGGTCACCACCACCCGCGAGCAGAGCTTCCACTTCTCCACCCAGGCCGGCGGCCAGCGTGCGCGCGGCCCCAAGCAGCTCGAAGCTGATGGGCGCGACCCTGCCCCCCGACGTCTCGACGTAGACGAGTACGTTGCCCATGCTCAGGCCCTCACCAGGCGGCGCTCACCGAGCAAGGCGGAGATCTTCTCGGCCACCTCGGCTGCGCTGCCTGCCAGCATCTCGGCTCCGCGCCCGGTATCAGTTTTGGCCAGTGCGGTCACGGCCGCGCCCGACAATTTATCGGCTGGAGCCGCCGACACCGTCTCCAGTGCGCCCGAGGCCATCGCCTGGCGGAGCTTGCTGACGGGTACATAGCGGGGCGGCTGCGGGGCGGCCTGCACCCCGAGCACGGCCGGCAGGTCGAGCTCCAGGCTGGCCATCCGGCCTCCGGCGTACTCCTGATTGACGCGAACTTTGGCGCCGGCGAGCTCCACCCCGCTGACGACGCTGACGTGGGGCCAGCCCAGTGCCGCGGCCAGGTAGGGCGCGGTCTGGCCGAAGAGATCGTCGGCGGCCTGGACGCCGGTCAGAACGAGGTCGCACTCAAGCTGCTTGATCGCTTCGGCGATCGCGGATGCCGCGCGCCGCGAGTCGAGCAGTTCCCCGCCGGCATCGATCTTCAACGCGGCGTCCGCGCCGCGCGCCCTCGCCGCGTAGAGCACCTGGTCGATGCCGTCGGCCGCCACCGCCACAACCGTGAGCTTGGCGCCGCTCGACTCTTTGAGGAGCACGGCCTGCTCCAGGGCGTGGTCGTCGAACTCGTTCAGCTTCATCTTCACGATGGAACGATCGATGTCCTTGCCGCCGGAGTCGATATCCAGCTCCTCGACCAGGTCGGGCACCTGCTTCAGCACCACCGCTATGTGCATCTCGTGACTCCTAGTGCAATGCCTCGTCCACGAGCTCGATCACGTCGCGGACGAGCAGTTTGCCGTCGTTCCCAGTCGACTTGACGGCGTCCTCGAAACGGGAGACCTCGTACGGACAGCAGACGACCAGCATCTCGGCCCCGGTCTCGATCGCTTCTTTGACACGCCGCTCGCTCAGGCGCTCGCGGGTGTGGTTGGCGGTGAAGCTGTCCAGCCACATGCCCCCGCCCCCACCACCGCAGCAGTAGCCGTTCTCCTTGCAGCGGAACATCTCGATGAACTCGAGACCCGGGATCTGCTTGATCATCTCCCGTGGGGCGTCGTACTCCCCGTTGTGGCGACCCAGGTAGCAGGGGTCGTGGAAGGTGACCTTGTAGTCGAGCTTTCGCTTCCAGGACAGGCTGCCCATCAGCGGGGCCAGGAACTGCGTGTAGTGCTGGACCGGGTACTCGGCTCCCAGCTTCGGATACTCGTTGCGGAACGCGTTGTAAGCGTGCGGATCGGAGGTGACCAAGCGCTTGAACTCGTACTTGCCGAGCGTGGCGATGTTCTGCTCGGCGATCATCTCGAACAGCCCCTTCTCGCCTGCCAGACGCTGGCTGTCACAGGAGCACTTCTCCTCGTGTCCGAGAATGCCCCAATCGACGCCGAGAGCCGCCATCGTGCGGGCGAGCGCGCGCGCGGCATCCTTGCCGCGGGGGTGGTAGGACCAGTAGCACTCGACGTAGAAGAGGACATCGACCGGCCGCTTTTCCTTGGGCAGGATGGTCACCGGCGCGCCCGCATCTGCCACCCAGTCGGCGCGCTTGCGCGCGGGCTCGCCGAGCGGGTTGCCGTGGTTGAGCGTGTTCTCGAAAGCCTTCTGGAGCTCGGGTGGAACGTTGCCCTCGGCGACCGCGACCTCGCGGACCGCGGGCATGATGCTGATCATGTTGACCTCCTTCGGGCAGACTCGAAGGCAGTTCATGCAGGTGGTGCAGAGCCAGAGGTCGGGGCTGGTGAAGAGGTCGATGCCGGTCTGCGCCTTGCGGAAGATCTTGCGCGGGCTGTAGTCGCCGACGTGGTCGACTGGGCAGGCCGGCGTGCACTTGCCGCACTGGTAGCAGTAACCTAGCGACTCGGCTCCGGCGATGGCGGTGACCTTGTCGAGCGTGCTCGTGTCGTGCTCCCAGATCACGCGCTGCTCGAACATCCGGTTCCAGTGCCCGGAGATGTCCATGCCCTCGAATTCGAGGTGCTCTTCCTCGTGAGTGCGCCCAGGCTCGATCGTGGACATCAATCGGGGCCCCCGCAAAATCGCGGTGGCTGGGTGTGGATTTTGTGGGGCATTCAGACCTCCATTCGGTGGGTGCCGAGCAGGCGGCGCACGAGCTGCGGCAGGGGTGGGATTACCTTGTTGAACTCCTGGGTCATGCGTAGTCGGGTGATCGTGTAGAGGTAGATGCCGTAGACGCAGGCGAGGTAGACGTCGATCCCGAACGCCTCGCTGCCATACCGCGTGAAGCCCACCGCACGACCCGTCTGGTTGACGAACGCGATCGCCGTCCCCACCTTGAGGTAGGTCTGGCCGGCGGTCGATCCCTCGAGGTCGAACTCCTGCATCGTGACCAGCGGCAAGGCTCCAGTCCGCAGGTCTGGGTCCCACATCCAGCGCGTCCACATCCAATGCCGATCGGGGTCGTAGAAGTGAAGCGCCTCGCCGGCGATGTCCCGACGGATCGCCGGCTCGATCGCGGCCAGCGAATCGTCAAAGCGGTCGACCCTGGCGACGACGGGCTCGCTGCCATGAAGCAGGTTGGTGAGTTCGGTCCGGAGCCGATCGGCGCCGACGGTCGCGATGACCTCGGACGCGCGCCGCCTGGTGGCGAAGATCGAGCGCAAGAGGCCGCGAAGACGGTCGTCCGGCAGGTCGGCCAGGGCGGTCGGGGCCAGCACCTCCTGGAAGCGTCGGGACTTGAGCTCGAGCTCCTGGGCGATGCCCTCCATCTCGGGCAGTTGGACCATCTCCAGCGCCTGGCGCATGAACTCCTGAGCCGTCTCGGTATCGACGACCTGTCCCTGGGCGACCCCGACATCCATTACGCGGTCACGGCGGCCCGCCGGGCGATGGCGACCGCCTTCATGGCCGCGGCGCCCGCCATCGAGATGCTGTCGTCCAGGTCCTTTGGACCGGCGGCCGCTCCGGCCACGAATATGCCCGGCACCGAGGTGCCGACCGTGTCGAAAGAGCCCCCTGTCAGCTCGATGAAGCCGTGCTTTTCCTGGGCCACGCCGAGGATCGGCCCCACCTCGCGGGTGCCCCGCGACGGCTCCATCCCCACTGCGAGGACGACGACGTCCATGGTCACCTCCATGGGCCGCCCCATGGTAGTGTCCTCGCCTTTGACCAGGAGCCGCCCGTCCTTTTGAATGATCTCGGTCACTATTCCGCGCACGAAGTTGACGCGGTGCTCCTCCTGGGCCTTCCAGTAGATCCGGTCCTCCCAAAAGCCGTACATGCGCATGTCGATGTAGAAGACGAAGACCTTGCAGTCGGGTACCAGCTCCCGGATCTCGATCGCCTCCTTGGAAGAGACCCCACAGCAGACCTTGGAGCAGTACTCGTTGCCGATGCGCCGGTCGCGGGAGCCCACGCACTGGATGAAACAGACCGCCTTGGGCGGTTCGCCGGTCGACGGGCGCACGAATTTCCCGGCCGACAGCATCTTCTCCGCGTCGACGAGCGTGATCACGTCCTCGTACTCGTAGTAGCCGTACATCTGCGTCTCGCGTCCGGGGTCGAAGTGTTGAAAGCCGGTCGCGATCACGACCGAAGCGCAATCAACGGCCTCTGAAGTGCCCTTGATATTGGTGAGCGTGGCCTTGAACTCGCCGGCCTTGCCTTCGAAAGCGGTCAACCGGCTCTGCAGGCGGACGTCGATGAGAGGGTTGCTTTCGACCTCCTCGCGCGTCGATGCCAGGACATCGGACACCTTCCGGTGATCGAGCGTGAATGAGGAGTAGCTGGCCGAGTCGGGCGTTCCGCCGAGTCGTTCCCTCAGCTCGACCAGGACCACTTTGGAGCCTAACGACGCGATCCCCCGCGCCGCCTCCATGCCAGCCGGACCGCCACCCAGCACGAGAACGCTGTCACTTGGCATTGGCCGTTTCCCACGTCAAAAACTGGATCTCGCCCTTCTGGATCCGCTCCAAATCTTTTTCGAACTCATGCCAGCGCAGCTCCCAGTCGATGCCCATCTTCTCCAGCAGCGGCCGGTAGTCGGTCGCATGCCAGTGCAGCTGGCAGACTCGGTAGGGGTGGGCACCCATGGCGAGGGCGACGAACTGGGCTTCAGACATGACCGGCACGCCGACGTTGAAGCCCTTGGCCCTGCCCACGAACTGGCTCTGATCGAGCGTGGTGACGCAGCCGGTGTCGTGGGTGAGGACGACGTCGGGGTTGGCCTCGTTCTTCATCACCTCGATTTTTCGCATCGTCGCGAACGACCGTGTGAAGTCACGCTGAACGAGGATGTGGCGGAAGCCAAAACCGCAGCAGTCGAACCAGGTTGAGTAGTCGGCGACTTTGGCCCCCATCGCCTCCACCACGGCGGACACGACCGCGGTCCGCTGACCCGCATAGATGTCCTCGTCGTAGATGGCGTCCTCGGCGACGAGCTTGTAATAGTGGCACGCGGGGTGGACCGTGGCTGTGATCTTCGAGACGTCCAGCACCCTGCGCTTGGCGAACTCGTGCCGCATGACATGCACCCATTCGCTGTAGTGCACGATCTCCTCCGGGATCACCAGGGGCTTGCCCAGCTTGGCCAGGATGTCGCGCACCTGCCGGCGCAGCTCAGGCACGTGGATCATCTGCTCGCGGACCTCTTTGTAGTGGCCGTAGCTAGTCCCGCAGTGGATGGTCGGGTAGTAGGTGGTCTCGTACGCGGCGGCGAAGTTGCGCATCGCCACCGCTGCCTGGGCTGGAGCATTGGACGTCGCCGACGCGTAATAGTTCCAGGCCGTGCAGGAGGTCTGGTCGCGGGGGTCGTTGTAGTCGATCTCGAGCGCGCGATTGAGCCAGAAGATGGCGGTCGAGTAGCCTGGGATGTGCCCGCACTGGCCGCAGCTCTTGTGGTGCCAGGTGTGCTGAATGGGGATCTTCTTGGCGCGGCCGTACTTGGTCTGCACCTCGATGTAGGGCTCGGGCACACGCTGGACGATCCACTCGCCCTCCTTCTCAAGCTCGAAGCACGCATCTCGAATGTCCTCGGTGGGGGCAGTGGCTGGATCGCGTTTGAACTTGCGTGCAGGCGCTATGAGCGCGTGT
>DATCPI010000062.1:0-2859 GCA_036570165.1 Candidatus Dormiibacterota bacterium
GCTAGCTGTACTGCCCACGGACGTTGTTGACGTCCGCGAGGAGACGTTGCATCGGGGTCAGCCCTCCGAGCTCGCCGTGGCGACGGCGGTAATTGTATTTCCGGTTGAAGTGCGAGAAGGCGATCGCCCGCGCGCGATTGCTGGTGTACGGCCGGGCATAAGCCCATTCGCGGAGCAGGATCCCGACGAACGCTTCGGCCTTGCCGTTCCAGCGCGGGGTGTACGGCGGGATTCGGACGTGCTCGACCCCGGCCGAGGCGAGGACCGCCTTGAACGCGGCGCCTTTGTCGTAGCTGAAGTGGTTGTCGGTCATCACCTGGCGGACCCGGATCCCGTGATCGAGGAAGAACCGCAGGGCCCGGGCGGTGAATGCCGCGGCGTCGGCGGCCCGCTCGCTCGGGAGGCGCTCGCTGTATTCGACCCGGGTCCGGTCATCGACGGCGAGGTGGACGTACTCCGAGCCGGCCGCGCGGCTGCCCCGGCGACCGGGGGCGAAGTGCTTGCCCCCACCCGCGGGGATCCGGCCGATCTTCTTGGTGTCGATATGCACCAGGTCCCCGGGGACTGGCCGCTCGTAGCGGCGGAAGACCGGCCGCGGCGGAAGGAAGAACCGGAGCCGATGGAGCTGCAATCGGCGGAGGACCGCATAGATCGTCGAGCGCGCGAGGCCGAGCTCCCAGGAGAGTCGCAGTGGACCCCAGCGCAGCCGCCGGCGGGCCCGCTCGATCCGCCGCACGACGCGCTCGGGGGTCCGGCGCGGCGAGCGGTGTGGTCGGCTCGAGCGCAAGTGGAACGCGGCAGGGCCCTCATCGAGATAGCGGTGCCAGATGACGTACGCCCGAGCATCGGAGATCCCGACCATCCGCGCAGCGACCCGGACCGGGAACCCCGAGGCGATGCGCTCGCAGAGCAGCCGCCGACCGAAGGGGTTGAGCTTCGCCATAGAGTGGGACACCAGAGAGCCCTCCTTGTGCTGTTTCGAGTTCAGTCACCCGAAGCAAGCACGGAGGGCTCTCTCCTTGTCAACAACCTCTATGGGCAGCTCAGCTAGCGAGGAACCCCGGCAGCTAGCCCGGATCTGACCTCCGCGAAAACCGGCAGCGCCCGATCGATCATCGCGTCGGTGGCCGTGAGCGAGATCCGGAAGTAGCCCGGCATGTCCACGGCCACCCCGGGCAGGACCAAGACCTTCTGCGCGGCGAGCGTGCGGGCGAACAGCATGTCGTCCTCGATCGGTGCCTTCGGCAGGAGGTAGAAGGTTGCCTGCGGCGAGTGGACCTCGTAGCCCATCTCGCGGAGCGCGTCCACCACCCGGTCGCGCTTGCGCTGCAGATGGTCGAGGTCGATCGAGATGGTGTCGATCTCGGGGAGCGCGTACTGCATGATCGCGTCGGGAAGCATGTTGCCGGTCGAGAAGCCCGCGACCATGAAGGCCTGCCGCAGCTGGTCGCGGCCAGGTATCCCAGGTGGGAGCGCGACATAGCCGAGGCGTTGTCCGGGAGCCAGCGCGCTCTTGCTATACGTGTGGATCAGCAGGCTGCGTGGGTAGAACGCGCCGGGCGTGATCATCCGGTTGTCGTCGAAGAGGATGCGGCTGTAGGCCTCGTCGGAGATGAGGTAGATCGGGCGACCGTTGCGCGCCGAAGCATCCTTCAGCACCGACGCCAGCGCGGCCAGTGTGTCCCCGGCGAAGATGCGTCCGGTTGGGTTGTGCGGGGTATTGATCAACAGCGCACGTGTCCGTGGGGTGATCGCCGCCGCGATCGCATCGACGTCCAGGTCGAAGCCGCGCGCCTTGACGCGGACCTTCACGGGTTTGCCGCGGGCGCCGAGGATCAGGGCCTCGTAGAAGAACCATGGCGGCGAGGTGAAGATCACCTCGTCGCCTGGATCCACGACCACGTTCAATGCAGCCGCCAAGCCTCCGTGTGCGCCGCGGGTGAGCACGATGTCATCGACGCCGAAGCTCAGCCCGAGTTCCTTGCTCAAGCCTTCAGCCGCCGCGGCCAGCGCCGGGCGGTGGGGCATCTTGTACCCGAACCAGTCCTTGTCCTTGGGCTCGGCCCAGCGCTGCAGGGTACGCACGTACTCCGGCGACGCCAGCTCCTGGGGGTTGCCCGCGATGAAGTTGGAAGCCGCCGGGTCAGCCGCGTGGCGGCCCATCTCGGGATCCATAATCGCGGCCAGGAATCCGCTCATCGACGCGATGATTCCGGTGAGGTGGCGTGCGACCTCGTCCGACATTTCCCTTGATACCTTAGCCCTGATCTAGCAACGGCAGATCAGAAGACGGTCGACGGGTACATCAAGGCCTCTACCCGGATGGCTGAAGCCTTCGCGTTTGTCTGCTTTGATGTAACCCAGATCGCCAGTTCGAATCCACTAATTGGTACTCGGGCTCGCGCAC
The DNA here is from genome assembly GCA_036570165.1 of Candidatus Dormiibacterota bacterium. Lineage (GTDB taxonomy): Bacteria > Chloroflexota > Dormibacteria > Dormibacterales > Dormibacteraceae > Palsa-870. The sequence goes on from DATCPI010000062.1 coordinate 2,408, forward strand.
CGAGACCTTGAGCGTCGGCCGGTTCGTGCGGCCCTCGAGATTGACCGGCAGTCACCAGCCTTTCGTCGTTCTGCGCGACTTACAACAGCGTTCGCCCGCCAGCCGGAGCCACCCGCGCTCGTCGCGGAACAGTCGGGTTGTTTCAACATCACAGGCTTCGAGTCCCGTCTTCCGCTCAGAGTCCCCAGACCCACACGAACTCGCACCACCCTTCAGAGGCGACGCTCAACCCACTGCGCTCGCCACTCTGGCGCCTTGAACTCGGGTGCGAAGTAGATGGTTGTTTCGTCATCTTGCCCGCGGCGAATTCCATGAAGTGGACGAGCCACCAGACTGAATCATCGGGATAGCGGCTCTTGAAAATCGCGGTGCGCGCGTCGCCGCTGCCGGTCAGACGGACCAGCGCGAACGACGGGGTCATCGCCCACTGGTCGCCGCCAGTGACTTGCGCG
>DATCPI010000063.1:0-12606 GCA_036570165.1 Candidatus Dormiibacterota bacterium
CAGGCAGGCCTCTGTCACTTCGCGGTGGGTCGAAGTCGGGGTTGCCACGATGACCGCGTCGACGTCACCGTCGCGCAGGAGCCGGTGGTAGTCGGCGTACGCGCGCGCCGCCGGGTACTGTCTCTCGAAGGCAGCCAGCCGGCCCGCCGACGGCTCGGCGCACGCGGTGAGGCGAGCCCCGCTCAGAGTGCCGGCCAGAATCCGGGCGTAGTTCGGTCCCCAATGGCCGAAGCCGATGATCGCGATGCGGAGCAAGTCTGGTGCTGCCATGAGATGGGGAGGCCGGGGCGATTATCCCACAGGGTCTTGCCAGTTCCACCCACCCTCTCCCTGCCCTCCCCCTGAAGGGGGAGGGGACTGCCCTTGAGGGGAGAGGGAAGTACATTGATGCGGACTCGATCGAACACCTGAAGGAGACCACCATGTCGACCCTAGCCTCCGATCCAGAAGAGACCACGCAGTGGGAGAAGACCCGCCCGCGCACGGTCACGTCAGAGCAGTGGAAGAAGTTCGAGGCCAATGCGGCCGAGATGTTTCAGGCGTTTGGCATGAACCTGGACACCCCGGGCACCAGGGAAACTCCCCGCCGGTACGTTCGCGCCCTCTACGACGCGACGGTGGGCTATGAAGGCGATCCCAAGCTGGTCACGGCCTTTCCGACGGAGTGTCGCGGCGGCCCCGACTGCAACATCAGCCAGATGATCGAAGGTCCGATCGAGTTCTTCTCACTTTGCGAGCACCACGCGCTTCCGTTCCACGGCCACGCCTACATCGGCTACATCGCGCACGAGCAGATCATCGGCATCTCCAAGCTGACCCGGCTGGTGCGCGTGTTCGCTCGGCGGTTCACCGTTCAGGAGCGGGTCGGAGTGGAGATCATCGACGAGCTGGTCCGCATGCTCGAACCCCACGGCGTTGCGGTGCATCTGAACGCGATGCACCTCTGCATGCAGATGCGAGGCGTCCGTGAGGGCCACTCGCGCACCTGGACCTCGTTCTGGCGTGGCAACTACGAGACCGATCCGCAGCTCAGGACCGAGTTTCTTCAGGCGGTCAACCAGACGGGCCACTGATGGCGCTGGCGCCGTTCGAGGTCCTGTTCGAGGCCGATCTGCCAGCCTACAAGCTGCCGGTCGACCTCCAGCACCTGTACGGCCGCTTGGGCTTTCCGACTCCCGTTCTGTATTCGAACTTCGTCTCGTCGGTCGATGGCGTGGTCACGCTCGGATCGACCCCGTCGGCCGGCTCGGTCATCAGCGCCAAGGACCCGGCCGACCGCTTCCTGATGGGTCTGCTGCGGGCCTGCGCCGATGCAGTGCTCATCGGTGCCGGCACCTTGCGAGCTACCCCAGGACATCTGTGGACGCCCGGCCACGTTTATCCTGACCTTGCGACCGAGTTCACAGTACTTCGGAGCAATCTCGGCCGCACCACAGAGCCCAAGCTGGTGGTGGTGACCGCAAGCGGACAAATCGACGCGTCGCATCCAGCGCTGGTCAAGGGAGCGATCGTCATGACCACCGAGAATGGCGCGAAGGCGATCGGCCGCCGCCTGCCGGCGACATGTGAGGTCGTGGCGATGGGGAAAGGGAAGAGCCTCGACGTGAGCCGCGCTCTAGACGACCTGCGCGGTCGTGGACTGAAGGTGCTTCTCACAGAGGGAGGCCCGCACCTTATGGGTCAGCTGATCGAGCGGGGCTTGCTCGACGAGGCCTTTCTCACGGTCTCACCGGTGGTGGCGGGCCGCCAGGCAGAAGACCGGCTCGGCATGGTCGAGGGGGTCGAGCTGCTGCCTAAGCGCGGAGTGTGGAGCAGCCTGTTGAGCGCTAGGCGTCACGGGGACTATCTGTTCCTGCGCTATCGCACGTCTCCGTAGCTATTCTTCACCCCGAGATGCTCACCGACCGCTCGATCTCGATCGTGGTTCCCTGCTACAACGAGCAGGAAAACATCCGAGTTCTCCACGAACGGATCGTGACGGTGATGGGCCAGGTAACCACGGATTGGGAGCTGGTGTTTGTGGACAACGGCAGTCGCGATGAGTCGCGTCGGACCTTTGCCGAAGTGGCTGCACAAGACCCACATGTGACGGTGCTTTCGTTGTCGCGAAACTTCGGCTCGCAGGCGGCGTACTCCTCCGGTCTCGACTACGCCCGGGGCAAAGCGGTCATCTGCATGGATGGAGATCTCCAGGATCCCCCCGAGGTTATCCCCGAGCTGGTGACTCGGTGGCTGGAAGGCTACGAGGTGGTGTATGGAGACAGGGTTCGCCGGAAGGCCGGTTTGGCCATGCGGTTGGCCAACAAGGCGTTCTATCGCTTGCTTCGCCGCTTTTCTTACATCGACATCCCTCTGGACGCGGGGGATTTCGGACTGCTGGACCGCCGAGTGGTCGACATCATGAATGCGATGCCTGAGCGCAACCGGCTCATCCGCGGCTTGCGTGCTTGGGTCGGTTTCCGGCAGGTCGGAGTTCCTTACGTGCGAGACGCCAGGCATGCCGGGCGGAGCAGCAACAGCGTCATCGATCTCTTCCGATGGGCGAGCACGGGGTTGGTTTCCTATTCGTACGCGCCGTTGGAGCTGATCTCGTTGCTGGCCGGCCTCGTGATGGCGCTTGCTGCGGTAGCCATCGTCTTCTACACCGTCCTGTACTTCATCAAGCCCGGGGTACCACAGGGCTTCCAGACCCTGCTTGTAGCAGTGCTCTTCCTCGGCGCTGTTCAGCTGCTCTGCCTCAGCATCATCTCCGAGTACATCGCCAAGATCTTCGAGGAGGTCAAGGGGCGGCCTAAGTACATTGTCGGGGCGGTCACGAAGGCCCCAGGTGCTTCGGCCCCAGGTGCTTCGGCCCCAGGTGCCGACGACTAAACTGGCGCGGTGCGTGACAGATTCGCCCAGGATGTAGCTTGAAGGTAGTCATCCTGTGCGGCGGTCTTGGCACCCGCCTCAGGGAGGAGACCGAATTCAGGCCGAAGCCCCTGGTCGAGGTCGGAGGACACCCCCTGCTGTGGCACATCATGAAGCTCTACGCACATCACGGCTTCAAGGACTTTGTGCTCTGTCTTGGCTACAAGGGCAACATGATCAAGGAGTACTTCCTCAACTACGAAGCGATGAAGGGCGACTTCACCATCAAGCTTGGTCAAGACCACCAGATCACCTATCACGACGAACACATGGAGCAGGGCTATCAGGTGACGCTTGCCGACACCGGTTCGGACACGATGACCGGAGGCAGGATCAAGCGGGTGGAACGGTACATCGACGGCGACCTCTTTCTGTGCACGTACGGCGACGGCGTCGGCGATGTCGACATCAAAAAGCTGGTTGAGTTTCACCGCCGGCACGGCCGCCTCGCCACGCTGACGGCGGTCCGGCCGCAGTCCAGATACGGGACCCTCGAGTTCGATACGGAAGGCATGAAGGTGACGCATTTCAACGAGAAGCCGACGCTCGACGGTTTGATCAGTGCGGGTTTCTTCGTCTTCGATCGCAGGATCCTCGACTATTTACACGGTGACGAAAGTGTCCTCGAGCGAGAGCCCCTCGAACGGCTGGCGGCCGAAGGCCAGCTGATGGCGTACCAGCATTCGGGGGCATGGCTGGGTATGGACACCTACCGAGACGTGCTGCACATGAACGAGATGTGGGCGAGCGGCAATGCGACGTGGAAGGTATGGGACTGAATTCCGCCCCCAAGCCTCACGAGGTGGGGGACCGCAGGTTCTGGACCGACCGGCCCACGCTGGTCACAGGGGGTACCGGTTTCGCAGGCTCGTGGCTTGTCCAGCGACTGCTCGAGCTGGGCGCCGACGTGGTGTGCCTCGTGCGTGATTGGGTACCTCAAAGCAATCTCGTGCGGACGGGTCTGATCGACAGGGTGAATCGCGTCCGGGGCGACATCCGCGACCAGGCTCTGCTCGAACGAGTGCTTGGCGAGTATGAGGTCGACACTGTCTTTCACCTGGCCGCACAAACCACGGTCGGGATTGCGAACCGCAACCCGGTCAGCACCCTGCAGACCAACATCGCGGGCACTTGGTCCGTACTCGAGGCGTGCCGGCGCAGTCCGGTTGTGAAGAACATCGTGGTGGCCTCCTCAGACAAGGCCTATGGCGAAGCGGAAGGTCGCTACGGAGAAGACACGCCACTTCAGGGACGGCATCCATATGACGTGAGCAAGTCGTGCGCCGACTTGATCGCGCAAGCGTACGCGGCCACCTACAGTCTTCCGGTGACGATCACGCGGTGCGGCAACTTCTACGGCGGCGGGGACCTCAACTGGAATCGAATCGTGCCCGGCACGATCCGCTCGGTGCTTAGGGGCCAGACCCCGGTGATACGTTCGAACGGAAGCCCCGTGCGCGACTACTTCTATGTCGAGGATGGAGCGGCCGCCTACATCACCCTGGGCCAAGCGATGGCGGCCAACCCAGAGCTCAGAGGCCACGCTTTCAACTTTTCCAACGAGACGGAGGTCACAGTGCTCGATGTGACCCGACTGATCCTCCGTCTCATGAAGAGCTCGGTGGAGCCGGAGATTCGAAATGAAGCTACCAACGAGATCGCCTATCAGACCCTCAGCGCAGCCAAGGCGCATGAGATGCTGGGTTGGCGCCCGATGTTCAGCCTCGAACAGGCGATGATCCAGACGATCAACTGGTACAAGCAGTTCTTCGCCGACCCGTCGAACGCAGTGGCAGGGAAGAAACAGCTCGCCGGCTAGCCGAGCTTCGCCTTCACCTGGCGCGCGACGTCGCCGATCTTGGGATAGTGCTCGTCCTCGAGGAACGCGCTGGAAGGCGTCTGCTCATCCTTGCGATGCACGCTGACCAGAGGACGCTTCAAGACTGACGACTCCACGATCACTCGCGCGACCTCCGCGCTCAGGCCAAAGCCCGGCCAGCCGATGTCGAAGACCGCCACCCGTCCGGTTTGGGCTGCGGAAGAGCGAATAGTTTCCTCGTCCAGCGGCCGCGCCGTCCGCAGGTCGACCACCTCGGCAGAGATTCCTGAGGCCGCAACCTCGTCGGCGACTCGAAGCGCGAACTGAGTCATGCTCGAAATGGCAAAGAACGTGACATCCGTGCCGGCCCGAGCGATTCGGGCCTTGCCGAAGGGGATGGGTTCGACCAGCGCGGGGACCTCTTCTTGGGTCCCGAACACGCCGCGGTCGTCGATCACGATCGTCGTCTTGTCCGAGCGCAGCGCCGTCAGCAGCAGTCCCGCGCCTTCCGCGGGCGACGAGGGCAGCACCACTTCCAGGCCGGGCACGTTGGCGAACATCGAATAGAAAGCGCCCGCATGCTGTGACGCCTGGCCCCAGCCGCGGCCAATAAGCGCCCGGATGGTCAGCGGGACAGTTGTCTGGTAGCCCGTCATCGCGGGCCAGCGCGCGGCGTGGTTGATGATCTGGTTCATCGCCAGCATCAAAAAGTCGATCCGGAGACTGACGAAGACCGGGCGGTAGCCCATCAGCGCCGATCCGATCCCCAGCCCGACCAGCGCGTCCTCGCTGTTGGGGACGTCGAAGCACCGCGCCTCGCCGAAGCGGGCAGCGATCCCATTCGTCGAGTTGAGGTAAGCGCCCGGGTCGTTGATTCCTTCGCCGTAAATGAAGACTTTCGGGTCGCGCGCCATCTCCTGCTGAAGCGCGTACACGACGGCGCCTGCGTAGTCGAGGTTGAGGCTGGACGTAACGGACATCAAACCGCGTGCGACTTGGGTGGTGGGGGAGCCACGAGCCCGGCCACCTTGTTGCGCTCCTGGAAAGCGGCGTCCGCCCGCCGGAACTCAGCGGCGACCTTCACTGGGACTGCATGGAGGATTTCCTGGCATTCGGCCCGTAGCTCTGCATGTTCCCGAAGGATGGCGCCCACGCAGTGGGCGATGGGGTCGCGGGTGTCAGAGTCGGCGGATTCCGCGAGCAGCGCCTCTGGGTTGATCGGGGCAACCTTGCTCACAGGGCCGACGTGTGCGCAGAGCCTGTCCGCGCTCAAGGTCAGGACGGCCGGTTCGGACTTGGCGCGAATACGGTCGATCAGCTCGGTGGCTGCCCGACGCACCTCGAAGACGTCCACCGCCTCGGCCGAGTCAGCCACCAGGCCGAACGCTCGTGCCTTGGCGGTGATGTCACTCTGGGCCTGCCGGGCAGCCAGCGGCGTATTGGTCGAAATGCCGTTGTCCTCGCACACGAAGAGCACGGGGAGCCCCAGCAGCGCAGCAAGGTTGAGGGCCTCGAAGAAGGCTCCCTCATCGGCCGCCCCGTCGCCGGAGAACCCGACTGAGATGGCGTTGCGGCCGTCGAGCTTGCAGCCAAGCCCGAGACCGGCTGCCACAGGAGTGGATCCGGGCAGCACAGCGGACGCCCCCAGGAAGTTCGCCTCGCGCGAAAAAAGGTGCATCGACCCGCCATAGCCGTGGCTGCATCCGGTCTCCAGCCCATACAGCTCGTCGATCATGGCTCCGATATCGCCGCCCTTGGCGAGGTAGTGCGCGTGATCCCGGTGTGTGGAGATCGCTACGTCCTCGGGACGGCAGACGCTGAGCACGCCGACCGCCATCGCTTCCTGGCCGATGCTGAGGTGGACTGGGCCGCGGATGTTGCGGTGGGAATACTCCGCGCAGATGCCCTCCTCGACCGCCCGGATGACAACCATTCGTTCAAGGCAGTCGAGCGCAACTGCGGAGCTCACGTTCACCGACACTTGTCCTCCGAGTATCTGCCGAGATTCCGTCGATACCACTCGACGCACCCGGCGAGGCCCGCTTGCAGGGGAACCTTTGGCGACCATCCAGTCGCGTTTTCCAGTGCCCTAGGGTCACCGCGGAGACCTACCGGCGCTCGGTTGGGAATCACCTCACCGAGGCCAATCTCAAGGCGAGGATCGATCATATCGCGGATGGTGAGGGCCACCTCGCGAACCGGCCGGTGGTCGCCGGAGGCCAGGACGTAGGTCCCTGAGCACGACTCGGTCACACCGGCAGCGCGTATGGCAGCGCATGCGTCGGTCACATGAAGGAAGTCGCCTGGCTGGCTGCCGTCTGTCAGTGAGGGTCGCCGGCGCCTCAGCAGGCTCAGGATGACGTGCGGAATCAGGTAATCGGCGCGGTCAGCCGGACCATACGCGGTTAGGAGCCGCAGCCATACGTGCCGGAGTGATCTTGCGGCGCAAAGATCGTGCGTCAATCGGCCGGCCGACAGCTTGGCTGAGCCGTACTCGGTTACAGGCCGAGCCTGGGTCGATTCATCGAGGACCATTTGAGTAGGGCCGTACTCGGCCTGGCTGCCCAGGCCCACCCACGTCAGGGCCCCCGCGTCAGCTGCGAGATGTCCAACCGTGATCGCATCGGCGACGTTTGCCTGTTGCCGGGAACGGTCATCGCGTCCGGACTGTCCCGAGCCGTACCAACCGAGGTGGTAAACCACGTCTGGCTTGAAGCCTGCCAGCGGCTGCATCAGGCCGGCAGGCTCTGATAGGCGTCCTACGATGTGCTCGACTCGATCCAGGATATCTGCGATCCGCCAGGGATCACTTTCAGGACGGAGCAGCACGGCGACCGAGTCCCCCGATTCGACAAGGTGTCGGACCAGGTGGGAACCGACAAAGCCGGTCCCTCCGGTGACGAACGCCCGCTTACGGGCGTCCAGGGGTCGCCAGGGCCGGGAGCTGGTGGAGGCTCTCGGCCATGTAATCGATCATCGAGACGGTGAGGCCGGGATACACACCGATCCAGAAGACGTTTTTCATCACAAAGTCGGTATTGATGAGGTCGCCCGCCACGCGGTGCTCGATACCAAGGTAGGCCGGCTGGCGGATCAAGTTGCCGCCAAACAGAAGCCGAGTTGAGATTCGCCGGCTCTCGAGGTGGCTGATGACTTCGGCTCGAGTGAATGGGGCGTCCTCGCGTACGGCCATCGGAAAGCCAAACCAACTAGGATCCGCTCCATCGGTGGCCTCGGGCAGGATCAGGAACTCCTCCATATCGGCGAGGCGTTCGTGGAGTAGGGCGAAATTGCGCCGGCGGGCCGCAATGAAACCTGCAAGCTTGTCCAGTTGGGCCACCCCGACCGCAGCCTGCATGTCGGTGACCTTGAGGTTGTAGCCGATATGCGAATACGTGTACTTGTGGTCGTAGCCGAAAGGCAGCTCGCCTTGCTCCCAACCGAAGCGCTTGCCGCAGGTGTTGGACTTGCCTGGATCGCACCAGCAATCGCGGCCCCAATCTCGGTAGGAGTCGACCAGCATCTTGAGCAGCCCGCGGTCTTCGAGCACGCAGCCGCCTTCGCCCATGGTCATGTGGTGTGCGGGATAAAAGCTCACGGTGGCCAGGTCGCCGAAGGTGCCGACCTGGCGTCCCTTGTATGTCGATCCCACCGCGTCGCAGCAGTCCTCCACCAGCCAGAGCTGGTGGCGCTGCGCAAAGGCGGTGACTGCGTCCAGGTCGAATGGATTGCCGAGCGTATGCGCGACCATGATGGCCGCGGTGCGCTCGCTCAGGGCCTCCTCCAGCCGGGACACGTCGATGTTGTAAGTGGGAACCGTGACGTCGACAAACACGGGGACCAGTCGGTTCTGGATGATCGGGTTGAGAGTGGTGGGGAAGCCTGCGGCTACGGTGATCACCTCGTCGCCAGGTTTGAGCGCGGCGCGGCCGCCCCATTTGCGTGGCCTCTCGTCCAGCTTGGGGGACGTCAGAGTCGTCAGAGCGAGCAGGTTGGCCGAAGAGCCTGAGTTGACGAGGTGGGCGTGGCGCCGGCCGAAGAACTTGGCGAAGCTCTTCTCGAACTCGTCCGCAAATCGACCGGTGGTCAGCCAGAAGTCGAGGCCCGAGTCGACGAGGTTGACGATCTCCCGTTCGTCGAAGACGCGGCCGGCATAAGGGACAGAGCTCTCGCCGGGGATGAATTCACCGTCCGGAAAGGCGGCTTCGTAGTACTCGCGAACGAGCTCCTGGATCTTGAGGCGAAGGGCTGAGGCGCGAGACTCGGTCATGAGTTGGGGAGGGGCCGCACCCTACCACCGAACGGAGTGTACCAGCGCGCCCCGGTCCTACTCACCTTCGGCGCTGTCGAACGCCTGCGCCCTCAACGCGCGCCTGATCCCGTCCTGAGACTCCAGCAGGGAGCGCCGGAGCGGCCCCGGTAGGTCCTTGGCGAGCGCCGCGTCGGTCGCGTCGACGACCTCTTGCGTGAGGACTGCGCGTGGGTACATCCACTGCACGATGGCGATCGCCTCCTCCGAGTCGTATGCCTCCCAGACGGGCAAGAGGCTGCCGAAGAACGGTTGGACGAACGCACTGAGCAGCTCCTTTTGATCGATGCGATGGAAACCAGAGGCGATTGCACGCCTCATCGCGAACGACGTCGCCCGGTCGTGGATGACTTTCTCCCACGCTTCCCGTTTCGCCGGCTCGATTGGCCGGGCAGCCCGTGCCGACGCCGCTCGCCTCTGGCCCTCATCGCTCGGATCGTGTTGGAGCTCGCGTGAGATGTCGTCCTCGCCGGCGACGCCGATGGTCGCGAGCGCATCCACGGCCCTCCACCGAACATCGAAGTCGATGGCCAGGCCCTCAGGCTTGCTCGAACCGTCGAGCAGGCCGCGCACCCACTCGACGTCGGCGGATTCACGGGCCGCGCCGATGAAGGTGACCGCCCACTGCAGCTGGGTGTCGCCGCCAGGCTCCGAGCTGCTGAAGTGCTCCCGCGCCGCGCGTGCCAGCCCGGCGCGAACCGCAGGCCGGTGCTTGGGTTGGCTGAAGGTCTCGACCGCGCGCTGCGTCCTTCCAAGGAGCGTTTCCAGGGTGGACGCGTCGCGTTCGACCCCAATGTTGTCGAGCACGAGGGCAACGTACTCGCGAGCCCGCAGTTGGGCATCTCGGGCGATGTCCCAGACCGCGCCCCATGCGAGCGCGCGCGCCAGGGGATCCTCGACGTCGCGGAGGTGGCGCTTCAGCGTTTCGATCGACCGCTCGTCGAAGGCGATCTTGCAGTACGTCAGGTCGCCATCGTTGACGAGAACGAGGTCGGGCACACGCTCGCCGGCGAGCTGCGGGATCGGGGTGCTGGCGCCCTCGATGTCCAGCTCTACCGCGCGCCTGCGCCGAACCTTACCGTCCACGAGGTCGAACAGGCCGACGCGCAGGCGATGCGAGCGCAAGGTCGGATGCTCGGAAGGTGCGGTCTGAACCAGCGCCGCCGACCTGATGGCCCCGTCGTCGACCTCGAGCACGGCTGCGAGTGTGTTCACCCCCGCGGTCTGGAGCCACGAGCGCGACCAGGCCTCAAGGTCGCGGCCGGATGCGTGCTCGAGCGCCTCGAGGAAGTCCTTAAGCTCAGTGTTCCCGTAGGCGTGGGCGGTGAAGTACTGCTCGACCCCTTTGAAAAACGCTTCTTCGCCGACCCACGCCACCAGCTGCCTCAGCGCCGCGGCGCCTTTGTTGTAGGTGATCCGGTCGAGATTGAGCGAGACCGCCTCGACGTCGGGGATGTCGGCCACGATCGGATGGGTCGTCGGCAGCTGATCCTGCGTCCGGGCCGCCGCTTTCGTGGCGTCGGCGAACTCGATCCAGGCCGTCTTGAACTTCGTTGCCTCGGCGACGCCGAGGTATCCCATGTACTCGGCGAAGCTTTCGTTGAGCCACAGGTCGTCCCACCACTTCATGGTCACGAGGTCGCCAAACCACATGTGGGCCATCTCGTGGAGGATCGTTTCCGCGCGGCCCATTCGAGCTGCTTCAGTAACCTTCGACCGGAAGACCATGCGCTCGTTGTGCGTGACACAACCCGCGTTCTCCATCGCCCCTGACGCGAATTCGGGCACCCAGAGCTGGTCGTACTTTCCAAACGGATACGGGTGGCCGAAGCGCCGCTCGAAGAAGTCGAGTCCGCTGCGGGTGATCTCGAAGATCTCGTCGGGGTCGAAGTACTCGGCAAGCGATTGCCGGCAGTACAGGCCGAGGGGGATGCCCCGATGGTCCTGGCGCACGGCGTGGTACTCGCCGGCCACGATCGCGGTGATGTAGGTCGAAATGGGTTTGGTGGCCGGAAACGTCCACTCGCCGTCGCTGTTTGCACCAGGGGTGTTCGAGACTGCTACCCAGCCTTCAGGCGTCTTGACGCGGAATGCGAACGCCGCCTTGAGATCAGGCTGGTCGAAGCACGCGTAGCCGCGGTAGGCCTGGTGCTCGGAGAACATGGAGTGCAGGTAGATGCGGCCGTCCATCGGGTCGCGAAACCAGGTGATCCCGCCGCCGTCGTGCGAGTACGACCCTGTTGCTTTGATCGTCAGCGAGTTTTCGACGGCCAGGCCGTCCAGGGTGAGCCTGCCGCCCTCGAGCTGAGCCGGCAAGGCCCGGCCGTTGAGTTCGGCGACATGAACCGCTGGTCCGCCGAACTCGACGAACGTTCCGCCTCCCGGCTTGCGGCAGCGAAACCTCACCGTGGTTTCCGAGGCGAACGTCTCGTCGCCGGTCGTGAAGTCCAGGCGGACGTCGTAGTGCTGGACCGAGATGAGGTCCGCCCGCTCGCGCGCCTCGCGGCGGGTCAGGTTGTTGTGCGTGCCCTAGTGCTTCAGGCGCAGCTCTCGCCGCCCAGCAGAAACGGAGCCGACGCGGCCGCCGTCGGCTGCTTGGTCACGACGACGATCGCCGCGGACTTCGTGCCGGCTGGGATGCTCACCGGCCAGTTTGTGTTGGTTGGGATCACCACCACGTATCCCGGCGGCGTATACGGGTTCGGTCCTGGCAGATCCTTGGTCGTGTTCGTGCACCGGTCGAAGAACTTGACCATGTATTCAACCGGGGTTCTCTGCGGGGCCGAAAAATAGATTGCCACCTCGATCTTGCAGGAGTTCAGGTCGCAGGTCGTTCCGGTTTCCGGCGGGGTGCCCGCCCCGATGGGGCAAGGAGTGGCGGTGCTGCAGAAGAGCACTTTAGTGATGGGAGCCGCATCAGTGGGGCCGTAGTTGGGGACTGCGAACGGACCCTGGCCGGCCGGGCTCGGGCTCACCTTGGGGCTCGTTTTCGGGCTGGTCTTGGGCGAGGCGTGGGGCGACGTTGTTGCAACGCCAGGGTTGGACTTGTGTCCGGCGAGGACGATCCCTCCGACCGTGCCCAGCAACAGGATCAGGACGACGGCGATGATCGCGGGGATCAGCCAGGGCGGGCGCTCGGTGGGGCCTCTGCCCGCCGGCTTGCGGGCCACGGTAGGCGTGCGAGCGGGGACGCGCGGCGCAGGGATCGGTGCCGGAGCAACGGGGGCAGGCGCCGGCGCCCGAGCCGGAGTGGGGGTGGGTGCGGGTGCGGTCGCGGCGCTCCCTAACCAATCGGCCGCCGCCGCTGACTCCACGCCTCCCGGCTTCCACGCGGGGGCTTCGATGGGCGTCCAGGCCGTCTGAGCGGGTGCGGGCGGCGAGACTGCGGGGGGTGGCGATGGAGGCGGTGAGAATGCCGGCGGCGGTGAGAATGCCGGCGGCGAAGGTTCGGGCGGGTTTGTGGTGCGAGCGGCCGCAGGCGCGCCGATGTCGAACGGCGACCGCGGCCCGGCGGGCGCCGGTGGGTTGGTCGTCGCGGGAGCGGGGGCGGGGGCGGGCGGGTTCGTGG
>DATCPI010000064.1:0-27868 GCA_036570165.1 Candidatus Dormiibacterota bacterium
CGTTTTCATGGCGCTGATCGCCTGCGTCGGGATGGCGGCGATGAGGAGCAGGTCGACCCCCTTGTCCTTGAGCGCCGCCACCTGCGACGACACCTCGACTGAGGTCGCCTCGTAGCTCTGCGTCGAAACGATCCAGCCGGCGTTGGAGCCCAGGCCGTCGGTTAGCCCCTTTACGTAGTCCTTCCCGAAGTCATCGTTCTGGTAGAGGATGCCGATCTTGGCGTTGGCATGGTTCTTGATGATGTCCTTGGCGTAAGCCCTGGCCTCAGACTGATAGTCCGGCTGGAGCCCGATCGTCCATGGGAAGTCCTTGTACTCGGCGCCCCACTTGGTGGCGCCGGTGGCGACGAAGATGTGCGGCACCTTCTGCTGGTTGAGGTACGGCCGGGTCGCGGTGTTGATCGGGGTGCCCAGCTGGCCGACAACCGCGAAAACCTGGTCCTGATCCACGAGCTGGTGCGTCAGCGGCACCGCCTTGGCCGGATCGTAGGCATCGTCATAGATGACGTACTTGATCTTCCGGCCGTTGATGCCGCCACTTGCGTTGATGTACTGGAAATACGCGTTGGCGCCCTTGCTTACAGGCGCGTAGAAAGAGGCCGGCCCGCTGAGCGGAGTCGTCGTCCCGATCGTGATCGTGTCTCCGGTAATGCCGGGGTCGTTCTTGGTCGGCGTGGTCTGGCCCTGGGTGATGCCGCAGGCCATAACCGAGAGAAGCGCTGCGGCGGCGATAGCCAGGGGTGATAAGCGACTCGGACGATTCGTCATGTGCAACCTCCTCAGGACAGCGGGAACCTCGCCGATACTACTCTCGGCGAAATCGTCTGGCAAGAACCAGGTTCGGCCGTGGACTTGATACTGTTCAGGCGGTGCCAAAGAGAGCGCTGGCCACCCCGCTGACGCGGCAAGAGTCCAAGAGACGGACGCGGGCCCGCCTGTTGGAGGCCGCGCGGCAGATGATCCTGGCCGGCGACGAGAGTCGCCTCTCAGCCAAAGCCGTGGCCACACGGGCAGGCGTGGGCGGAGCGACCTTCTACGAACACTTCCGTAACTTGCAGGATCTGCTCCGGCCGCTCGCCGACGAGCTGTTCGACGACCTGCGCCAGGGTCTGCGGGAGCAGCGCCAACAGGCGTTGGCGGCACCGGGGAATGAAGAGGGGCTGCGCCAGCAGTTCCGCACGCCGCTGGAGATCCTAGCCGCCAGCCCGAGCGTGTTTAGGCTGGCCCTGCGCGTCCGTCACAACTCGGTGTCGCCGCTGGGTGAGTCCAGTCGCAAGCTGGCCGGCAACACCCGTCGCGACCTGGTCGGCGAGCTGATGGATCGGGGCTACCCTGCGCGAACCGCGAATGAGCGCCGCCGACTGGAGATGATCGCGGACATCCACATCGCGGCCACCGAGGCCCTGGCGCTCGGTCATCTCAGCGGGCGCTACCCCGATCTCGACGAGTTGGTCGACATGCTGGTCCTGGTCACGCGAGGGACCCGCTTGGCCCGGGAGTGGCAAGGCGCGGCCAGGGCACCCGTTCGAGGCGAATACCGCGAGGCGTCCGGGAGCTAGAGTCCCCGGACGCTTACCGCGTGGAAGCGACCTTCCCGACCAGCATGGTTCCGTCCTCCCCGGACTTCGGGCGTCCGGCCGCTCGCTGGCGCTGGTACCAGGCCCAGAGCCTGTAGACCCCTCCGGCAATGCCCGAGGGCATCGTGTACATGACAAGGATCAGCACCACCCCGTAAGCGATGTCGGGTTTGGCCTTGAACATCTGGGTGTAGACCGGGGTCCAGACCGTGAACACGGCGCCCAGGATCGGTCCGATCCCGGTCCCCAGACCCCCAATGACGGCGCCCACAACCAGCGCCAGGGAGAGTCCAACATCGAAGGAGTCAGGGCTGACGTAGGCGGTGTTGATCGTGTACAGGCTGCCGGCCACACCGGCATAGAAGGCGCTGATGGCAAAGGCCAAGGTCTTGTAGAAAGTGAGGCTGACTCCGTTGGCGACGGCCGCAGTCTCGCTGTCACGGATGCTCCGGAAGGCCCGGCCCACATGTGAGCGGAGCAGGGCCTGCGAGAACAAGAAGAGCACCACCGCCAGCGCCAACGACGTGTAGTAGAGCCACTGCTCGCTCGTCAGCGCCTGGGAGCGGACCAGCCCGAATGGGTCCTCGGCGGGCGGGATGGAGATGCCCTGGCTGCCACCGCTCAGCTGGTCGAAGTGGCGGATCACAGAGGGCGCGGAGATGGCGAGGGCGAAGGTCGCGGTGGCCAGGTAGATGCCGCGCAGCTTGAGTGCCGGGATGCCGAGCATGACGCCGCCTACGCTCGCCAGCACGCCGGCGACGGGAATCGTAAGAAGGTAATTCCAGCCGGCCCTGTACGTGAGGATTGCGGTCGCATAGCCGCCGATGGCCATGAAGGCGCTGTTGCCGAGTGAGATCTGGCCGCAGTAGCCGGTCAGGATGTTGACGCCGATCATCCCGATCAGCAGGGCCCAGACGTAGGCCCACTCGAGAGTGGGAAACCGGCCCAGGACATACAGGGGCGCCATCGCAGCCACCAGTAGGAGGAAGAGCGAGAGCGCATTGCCCGGCTTTAGAAGTGAGGTGGCGCGCACCTATACCCTGGTCACGTGCGCGCGGCCGATGAGGCCGGCCGGCCGGAACAGCAGGACGAGCACTATCACGATGAAACCGAACACGAGGCGCAGGTCCTCTGCGTGTGGGATGTAGGTGCCCACCAGCGCCAGCAGCACCCCCACCACGATGCCGCCGATCACCGCTCCGAACGGATTCTCGATACCCCCGAGGACGGCCGCCGTGAACGCGAACAAAAGCACAGACTGCATGAGGTTGGGGTCGAGCGAGAGTACGGGAGCGACCATCATCCCGGACACCGCTCCGACCGCCGCCGAAAGGCCCCAGCCCAGCGCCAGCATCCAGCCCACGCGGACCCCGACCAGACGGCTGGACTGGGGGTAGAGAGAAGCAGCCCGCATCATCAGGCCGAGCTTCGTGCGTGAGAAGAAGAGATAGATCAAGAAGAGCAGCAGGAGCGAGACGCCGATAAGACCGAGGTCCTGGAAGCCTATACCCACTCCACCCAACGAGATCGGGGTGACGGGGAACGGCGACGGGAAGGTGCGAATGGTGTAACCCCAGATAAGACCCGAGAGACCGTTGAAGATCGCGAAGAGCCCGAGCGTGACGAGGATCGTCGTCAGGATGGGCGCGCGCTCGATCGGCCGGATCACCACACGTTCGAGAGCGACACCACCTACGAAAGAGAGGACTACCACCAGGGGGAAGGTGATCCAGAAAGACAGATGAAAGGTCGCCATCAGCGTCCAGGCGATGAAGGTGCTGAAGGTCGCCATCTCGCCCTGCGCGAAGTTGATCGCCTCCATGGCCCGGTAGATCAGTACCAGCGCCAGAGCCAGGCTGGCGTAGATGCTCCCCGTGGCGATCCCGAAGACGATCTGCTGCTCAAGGCCCTCGACCGGATTGGCCGAGAGAAATACTTCAATACCCAAGGTATGACTTCCGCACCGACTCGTCCTGAGCCAGTTCACGTGCCACGCCCGAAACAGCCACCACGCCCACTTCGAGCACGTACGCGCTGCCCGCGGCCTTGAGCGCGATGCGTGCGTTTTGTTCGACCAGCACTATCGTCACTCCCTGTTCGGAGTTGATCGTCTGGATGATCTTGAAGATGCCTTTCACCACAATCGGCGCGAGGCCCAAAGACGGCTCATCGAGGAGCAGCAGCCGAGGCCGCATCATCGCGGCCCGAGCAATGGCCAGCATCTGCTGTTCTCCGCCGCTGAGCAGCGCCGCCGGCTGCGCAAGGCGCCCTTGCATCCAGGGGAAGTAGGCGTAAACACGATCGAGGTCCTGCCGCACGGCCTTACTGTCACGGCGTAGGCAGGCGCCCATCTGTAGGTTCTCCAGGACCGACAGCTGTGACATCGTGCCCCGACCCTCCGGTACATGCGCGATGCCCAGCCGGGCGATCTCTTCTGTCGGCAGGCCGGTGATGCGCCGACCGTCGAAACGGATCGCACCCTGGACCTTGACCAGGCCCGTGATCGCTCGGAGAGTTGTGGTCTTGCCGGCTCCGTTGGCACCGAGCATGGCCACGATCGAGCCCTCTTCGACGTTCATTGAAACGCCGTGAAGAGCCCGCCTCGAGCCATAAGTAGCGACGACGTCCTGCAGCTCGAGCAGCGCCACTCAGTCGTCCTCGTCGGCCCCGAGATAGGCCTCGATGACCGCCTTGTCCGCCTGCACCTCGCGAGCCGTGCCTTCCGCGATCTTGCAACCGAAGTCGAGGACGACGACCTTGTCAGAGATGGCCATGACCAGATTCATGTGGTGTTCGACGACGAGGACAGTCAGCCTCAACTCCTGGTTGATGCGCTTGATAAGACGGCCAAGCTCCCCGACCTCGGCGACATTGAGCCCTCCGGCGGGCTCGTCGAGCAGCAGCAAGCGGGGCTTGGCGACCAACGCCCGGGCCAGCTCGACCGCCTTGAGCACGCCAAACGGGAGACCCTGGACAAGGCGACTGCCAAAGCCAGACAACCCGACGAACTCCAGCATCTCCTCGGCCTCAGCGACAGCCCGTCGCTCAGCTCCGCTGAGTCCAGGCCAGCCGAGGCCGGCCAGCAGGAAGTACGCCGGGTTGGTGGCAAGCTTGTGGTGACAGCCCAGCAAGACGTTGTCCAGCACGGTCATCCGCGTGCACAGTTCGAGATTCTGGAAAGTGCGCGCGATGCCAAGGTTCACGATCTCGTGGGCTGGTATTCGCAACAAGCTTTTGCCCCGGAAGCGCACGTCACCTGAATCGGCGCGGTAGATGCGAGTGATGATGTTGAAGAACGTGGTCTTGCCCGCGCCGTTGGGTCCGATCAGTCCGAGGATGCTGCCCTCGGAAACGTCGAAGCTGACCCGGTCGAGTGCGACGATGCCCCCGAAGCGGATGGTGAGATCCTCGACCGCAAGCAGCGGCTCAGCATCCCCGTTGGTGTTTCGTTCGAGCGACGTAGCCGCGCCCGCCCGTAAGCCCCGCCCTGCCGCGCCGGCGCCAGTCACTCGCCGACAATACTATCGGCGAACGCTCCCGGCAAGTACTGCCCGGATTCGGGTCGCCGAGCAAAGGTTGGGCGGCGATTAAGTCAGGCGGGACGGCGGAACAGGTGGTAAGCCGCCGGGTCAAACCGCCGCAGTAACCTCACAAAGGGCCAGGTCATCCCGGGCCAGATCGTCGTGTTCCTACCAGTCGGGTCGAGATACCAGCTGCGGCAACCGCCCGCGTTCCAAACAGTGTCCCGAAGCCGCGACTGAACATCGGCGTTGAAAGCTTCCTGCGCCTCTCGTCGGACCTCTATAGCGGCCATCCCGCTGCGCTTCAGGTGGCCAAGGCAACTCATCACGTAGTTCAGCTGAGCCTCGAGCATCACCAGGACCGACGTGTGGCCGAGCCCGGTGTTCGGGCCGAGCAGGAAAAAGAGGTTCGGGAAGCCGGCGACAGCTGTCCCCCGATAAGCCGCCGGGCTCCCGCTCCACTGGTCGGCCAGGCATCTCCCGTCGCGCCCGATCAGCCTCCTGGCGAAGGGCATCTCTGTGACACGGAACCCAGTGGCGAGGATGATCACATCGACCTCGCGCTCGTCGCCATCGATCGTCACGATCGATCGGCCGCGGACCTCCCGGATTTCGTCAGTCAGTAGCTCGACGTTCGGCTTCTGTATCGCCGGGTAATAGTCGTTTGAGATCAGAATCCGCTTGCACCCGATTGCGTATCGCGGCGTAAGGCGAGCCCGTAGCCCAGGGTCGGCCACCTGCTTCTCGAGGTGGTGGCGAGCCAGCCGCTCGGGCGTCGAATTCGGTGTCACCTTCATGAACGGGATCACGAAAAGCTCCCGCGACCAATAGACGATGGTGCGGGCCAGGCGCTGCCAGCCCGGGACCGTCCGGTAGAGAGTTCGCGCGACACCCCGGACCTCGCGGTCGCGGTGCGGAAGCACCCACGGCGGCGTGCGCTGGAAGAGATAGAGCTGCGCCACCTGGGGTTGGATGCGGGGAACTATTTGGATCGCAGAGGCTCCCGTGCCGACGACCGCCACCCGTTTACCGGTGAGGTCGACGGAATGATCCCAGGCGGCCGAGTGGAAGTGCGGGCCGGGGAATCCTTTGAGGCCCGGGATCGCCGGCAGTGATGGCTCACTGAGAGGGCCCACGGCAGCAACCACGACGTCGGCGCTGAACGGACCTCCCGAGCTCTCGATGAGCCATCGGGCTGCGGCGTCGTCCCAGGTGGCTGATTGGACCTCGTGCTGGTAGCGGAGGTGTTGGCTCAGCTGGAATTTCTCGGCGCACAGACGGAGGTAGTCCCAGATCTCCGCCTGCAGCGGGTAGGTACGCGACCAGGTTGGGTTGAGCGCAAAGGAGTAGGAGTAAAGGTTCGACTCGACGTCGCATTGGCAGCCGGGGTAGGTGTTGTCACGCCATGTGCCGCCGAGGTCAGCCGCCCGTTCCATGATCACGAAGTCGTCGATTCCGGCCTTTTTTAGCCGCACCGCCATCCCGAGCCCCGAGAAACCGCTCCCGATGATCGCGACCCGGTGGTGAGTCACGTTAGCTTTGCGATCGATGGATTCCGCCCTTCGACTGCACTGGCGGCAAGGTCCTTGATCACAGGGCCGAAGTCATCTGCGTTGGGAAGCACCCAGAAGCGGGCGGCTCGCACGGCTTCGAGAACCTGTTCCGCCACGATTGCCGGTTCCATGCCTGCATCTACAAGCTGCTTCACCATGGCCTCAAACATCTGGGCCATCGGATTGGTGTCGGGCTCCGGAAGGGCCCCAAGGCGATCTGGCCAGTTGCGTTCAGAGTCAATGATTCTCGTTCGAATCCATCCCGGGCAAAGGACCGACACGTGGACCTGCGAGCCCCGCATCGCGAGCTCGTTGTAGAGGCACACCGACACGCCAACCACGGCATGTTTGCTCGCCGTGTACGGTGCCGCGAAGGGAAGGGGAAGGAGTCCGGCGATAGATGCTGTGTTGACGATGTGGCCTTGATCGCGCTCCACCATCGCCGGCAAGAAGGCTCGGATGCCGTGTATGACTCCCCAGAGATTGACCTCCAGCACCCACTGCCATGCGCTCATCGGCTTCTCCCAAGCGGCGCCGGGCCCAGCGCTTGACACCCCCGCGTTGTTGCACATGAGGTAGACCGGGCCGAAGGCTTCGGCCTGCCGTCGTAGTTCGTCGACCGACTCGGCAACTGAGACATCGGTAGGTACCGCAAGGACCGTGCCACGTTGAGCCAGCTTGTCCGCAGCGAGCTCGAGAGCGTCCTCCTCGATGTCGGCGAGCACAACCTTCATATGCTCGCTCACACATTTCTTCGCGATGGCTAGACCTATTCCACTCGCTGCCCCTGTAACGACCGCCACCTTTCCCGCTAGATCCATGATTTCCTGCCCCTTTCTCAAGTTCAAGTATGGCTCTGAATCGGCCTGTCGAAGGCTGCTTTCATGTGGCAGAATCGAGCCGTTCCGGTCGGCCCGGTGTGGAGGCATCAGCCATGAGCTTGAGCATCACCGACGTCGTCGTCGACATCCCCAGGGCCGCTTGCGAGGTGCGTTTGCCGACGGTATCGCGTCATTCAAAGGCGTCCCTTACGCTGCGGCGCCATTCGGCGCCAACCGGTTCAAACCGCCGCAGCCGGCCCCGTCATGGGAGGGGATTCGGGACGCGCTCGCGTTTGGCCCGACGGTGCCCAAACCGCCTTATTTCCCGCCCTTCGACGCAATCCTCCCGGAGCCGGTGATCGAGGGCGAGGAGTGCCTCAACCTGAACATCTGGACACCCGACCCGGCGGCGACCGGGCTGCCCGTGATGGTCTGGATCCACGGCGGCTCTTTCGCCAACGGAACTGGCGCCGTGCCGCATTACGACGGCCGCCGGTTCGCTCGCGACGGCGTTGTCCTGGTCAGCATCAACTACCGCCTCGGTGTCGACGGCTTCCTGTTCCTGGGCGGCGAAGTGGCCAACCTCGGCCTGCTCGACCAGGTGGCAGCGCTGGAATGGGTGCGGAACAACATCGCGTCCTTCGGTGGCGATAGCCGGAACGTCACGATCTTCGGCGAGTCGGCCGGCGCGATGAGCGTGACGACGCTCCTCTCGATGCCCCGCGCCAAAGGTCTCTTCAAGCGCGTTATCGCAGAGAGCGGCGCCGGCCACCACGCCATCACGGCGGCGACAGCGACGAGGGTTGGCGGTTACCTCGCCGAGAAGCTGGGCGTGCCGGCGGACCGTGCAGCCATCGCCGACGTACCCCTCTCGAATGTTTATGAGGCCCAGGTCGCGCTCAGCGCCGAGGCTTACATGATGCCCGACCCGGTCAAGTGGGGCGAGGTCGCCGCCAACCTGATGCCGTTCGAGCCCGTGATCGATGGCAACGTCGTTCCTGCGCTGCCGATTGAAGGAATCGTCGCGGGGGCGAGCGCCGGGGTCGACCTGATGGTCGGTACCAATCGCGAGGAGCAGCGACTTTTCATGGTGCCGAGCGGCGCCATCGACCAAATCGACGAGACCGCCCTGGGGATGGCCGCCGCCGCCTACCGCCTGCCTGCAAACGCGATCGAGCTCTATTCGGCGACCCGTCCGGGCGCGACGCCGGGTGACCTGCTGGCGGCAATCAGCACCGATTGGTTCTTCCGGATCCCGGCAGTCCGGCTCGCCGAGGCCCACTCCAAGAACGGCGGGTCGACCCACGTCTACGAGCTGGCGTGGCGATCGCCCCTTTACGGCGGCCGGCTCGGCGCATGCCATGCGCTCGAGATCGGGTTCGTCTTCGACACCCTGGACGCCGAGTGGACCGACCGACTCGCGGGGCCCAACCCGCCCCAGTCCATCGCCGATGAGATGCATCGCGCGTGGGTGGCCTTCGCCCGCACGGGCGACCCGGGATGGGAAACGTACGACGCCGGCCGGAGGACGGTGATGCGCTTCGATTCGGCCTCAAGCGTCGTCGACGACCCCGACGGCAAGGAGCGCCAGCTGTGGGAGGGGATCCGCTAGGCCAAGCCGCCCCCTAATCGCTAGGAATCTCTGTGCCGGGGTCGACCGGAAATCGGCCGGTTTCGAATTCAGATTTGCCTCCGGGACAGGGATTCGAACCCTGAACCTTGCGGTTAACAGATCGCTGCAACCGGTTCAGAAATAGCGGTCTGAATTCGCTGAGGGCCGCTGAGTGCCGCCCATTGGAACGGTTTATCGCCGGCTGTACGAGTTGGTCTGATCACCATGTTCAGCCTGGATGACCCGAGAGGACGCTGCTCGATCCAGCTTCCCCCCTCTCGGCGTAGGCCGTTGCGGTACCCGAGGAGCGACTACCGAACTACTGCTCTTCCAACGTCGGACGGACTCAATCTAGCTGCCAGTAGTGGTCCGGATCGGTGGTGACCAACCAGCGTCGCCGAGGTCCGGCCATCACATTGAGGTAATAGAGGTCGTAGCCCGGGGCGGCCGCGACTGGGTGATAGCCGCGCGGGACCATGACGACATCCCCATCGCGAACCTGAATCGCCTCATCGAGTGATCGATCGTGTGTGTACACGAGCTGCACGGCAAAACCCCCGGGACGCGCAGTGCGGTGGTAGTAGGTCTCTTCCAAGTACGTCTCCCCCGGCGGATCGTCGGTGTCGTGCTTGTGGGGTGGATAGCTCGACCAGTTGCCAGCGGGCGTCACGACCTCGGTGACGAGCAAGGCTTCGGCCTGCCGGTCCTCCATGAGGATGTTGTGGATGGTCCGCTCAGTCCTGCCTGACCCGCGCGTGAAAGGGCTGATGTCGCCGGCCGGAATGTGAGCGGGCAGCGAGCCGGTCGTCGCCGGAGCCCAGCACAGCGCGACCTCTAAGACCTCGCTCACCGCTGTGATCGTGATCACGCCGCCGCACGGCGCGTACACGGCATCTGGCATGCCACCGAACACGCTCTCCCGTGAGCCAACAGAACGCCATTCGTGATCGTCGAACGACATATCCGCCCGCCCGGAAAGCATGACCGCGCAAACCTCACGGCCTTCGGTCGAGCGCTCAATGGTGGCGCCTCGTCTCAACCGATACATCTCGAAACCGACGTAAGACCAGCCGGCCGACTCCGGCGTGACGGAAACGACCAGGCCGTCAGGCCCCGGCGCGTGACGACTGGGCTTGACGAGTCTGCCGCTCACAGATGCCAGCGCCGTCGCGCCACGCCCTGTTCGTGGTCCAGGCGAGCTTTCTTCACCTGGGTCGATTCAGCGACCTCCGCGACAGGCACCTCCCACCAGCTCTCGTAGCTCGGTACCCCTTCGTAGCGGTCCACCGGCACGCAGATGACGACAGTGCTGTCGATCTTCTTCGCCGCGACGAGCGCGTCACGAAGCTCCTCGATGTTGTGTGTGCGGAATACGTGCGCGCCCAGTCCCTGCGCGTTGAGCGCAAGGTCGACGGGCAGGCGCTCGCCATTTCTGTTTGCTTCGTCGTCACCCAGTGATGCGTGAGAGCGGTAGCGGTAGCGCGTGCCGAACCCGGCCGAGCCTTTGGAGCGGGACAGGCTCCCTATTGAGGCAAACCCCTCGTTATCAACCAGGATAATCGTCAGCTTCGCCCGTTCCTGGATGGATGTGACGATCTCCTGGGCCATCATCAGGTACGAGCCGTCTCCCACCATGACGTACACCTCGCGCGATGGATCGGCGAGCTTGACGCCCAGGCCGCCTGCGATCTCATAGCCCATGGTCGAGTAGCCGTATTCGACGTGATAACCCTTCGCATCGCGAGTGCGCCAAAGCTTGTGCAGGTCGCCGGGCATTGAACCTGCGGCGCATACGACAACATCGCGTGGCCCCGACAGCTCGTTGACCGCCCCCAAAACTTCGGACTGCGCAGGCAGCGGCGCGTGTCCGAGGTGGTAGAGGCGCGATACCTCCTTATCCCACTCCGCTCGCAGCTCCTCGCTCTGCTTACGGTATTCATCGGATACCGTCCAGCCTTCGAGGCGGGCGCCCAACTCCTCAATGGCTGCCCGAGCGTCGCCGACCAACGCGAGGCCACCCAGCTTGATGCCGTCCGCCTCGGCGACGTTGATGTTGACGAAGGCGACGGCTGGGTTCTGGAACGCGGTTTTCGAGGCGGTCGTGAAGTCGGTGTAGCGCGTGCCGATCCCGATAACCAGGTCGGCGTCCGCGGCCACTCGGTTCGCGGCAAACGTTCCGGTGGCGCCGATCGCCCCGAGCGCGCCTGCATGGTCGAAGGGCAGCGAACCCTTGCCAGCCTGCGTTTCGCCGACCGGTATCCCTGTCGTCTTGACCAAGACCTGCAGTGCTGACGTCGCTTCCGAGTAAACAACCCCGCCTCCGGCGACGATCAGTGGTCGCTGCGCACTGCGGATGAGCTCCGCGGCGCGCCCCAGCGCCTCGCCGTCGGGCAGCGGCCGGCCGACGCGCCAGACGCGCTTTGCGAAAAAGTCTGCGGGATACTCAAAGGCCTCCGTCTGGACGTCCTGTGGCAGCGCCAGCGTGACCGCGCCTGTTTCAGACTGGCTGGTCAGGACGCGCATCGCAGCTAGCGCGGCCGGAACGAGCTGCTCTGGGCGCTGAACGCGATCCCAGAACCTGCTCACCGGTTGGAAGCAGTCGTTCACGCTCACCTCTCCTCGCCATGGCGTCTCAAGCTGTTGCAGAACCGGGTCGGGCCGGCGCGAGGCGAAGACGTCACCGGGCAGCAGCAGCACCGGCAGCCGATTGACGGTCGCCGCCGCGGCACCGGTGACCATATTGGTGGCACCAGGTCCGATCGAAGTCGTGCACGCCATGGTGGCGAGCCGGTTGCGCATCTTCGCGAAGCCCGCCGCGATATGCACCATGCCCTGCTCGTTGCGGGCCTGGTAGTAGGTCAGCAGGTCCGGGTGCTGCGCCAGAGCCTGGCCGATTCCGGTGAGGTTGCCGTGTCCGAAGATTCCGAAACAGCCCTCGATGAATCGATGCTCGACTCCATCTCGCTCCACGTACTGCGCGGCAAGGAAACGCACTAACGCCTGGGCCATCGTCACGCGCAGCGTCTTCACGGGCGGGGCCTAAGCAGGATCCGGAAGCATCACGTCGCGCACCAATGCCCCAAGGTCGCTGCAGGCCGCGATGAACTGGCGCAGAGTACGCACGGTCGGCGCAAACGAGTCGAACTCTTCGATGGAAAGGCCTTCTTCTGAGTACGCCCGTTCGAAATCAGGAAAATGCTCGAGGAGTTGCTGCACGACTATCGGGTCGACCGGGTCGTCGATTCGCGACCGCACTTCGATGTCGCCAGCGTTGAACCGTTTTTGCCATGCGGAGGGCGGCGAGATGACGGCGTCTGCGCCGATGAGCTGGCTCCAATGCATGTGGTTGCGGAATGCCGCGGAAAGCAACCGCAGCCTATAGCCGCGATGGCGGAAGAGGCCATATGCCTTCTTGAAAACAGCCACCCCCGCCCACTCGAGGTAGCCGGGATCGATCGTGATCGCGCGCTTCTCAAGCGACACTTTTAGCCAATCGTCGAGCCGGCCGACCATGATCGTGCAAACCGGTCCCATCGACTCGATATCCGTGCCTTCGCTCTCCCGACGACTCAGACCTCGCTCCACTGCTTCGGCCACCGCGATGCACTGGGGGACGGTGAAGCAGACGGTCGCGTTAATGCTGAGCCCGCGATGCGTCGCCTCTTCAATCGCCACGATGCCGGCCTGCGTCGCCGGGATCTTCACGATCATGTTCGGCGCGAGAAGGTTAAACGCCATCGCGTTCTCGAGGATGGCGCCGGCGTCGCGGAAGTACCTCGGGTCTGTCTGGATCGAGAGGCGGCCGTTCCGCCCACCATGCTCTTCAAAGGCCGGCTCGAGGAGTTTCGCGGCTGTGACCGACATCTCTTGAACCAGCTTCCAACCAATCTGGTCCTCGGTTTCCCCTGGGAGCTCGCGGAGCAAGGCTTCAATGCGAGGCCGCCAGATTGCGATGTCCTTCTTCAGGATCCCGAAGGCGATGACGGGATTGCAAGTGGCGCCGACGGCGCCGTTTTCGATCGCGTAGTTGAGCTCGCCGATGTCCGCGGAGTCGTTCCAGAGACACGTCGGGGTGGTCTGAGTCATCTCGTGGAGCCGACTCTTGTACATAACAGTTGAACCCATGCCGGTCACCTTTTTCGTGTTACTCGCCAGTTTCACCATCGCGTGACAACAACCTTCTTGCGCGTGTAGAAGTCGATGCCGTCGGTGCCGTGCACGTGGAGGTCTCCATAGAAGGACCCTTTCCAGCCGCTGAACGGGAAAAAGGCAAAAGGCTGGGCGGTCGGTACGTTGATTCCGGTCATCCCCGCTTCGACGCGCTCTCGGAACTCCCTCGCCGACCGGCCTGACTGCGTGAAGATCGTGGCCATGTTTCCGAGGGCCATGCTGTTGGCCTGTGCGATCGCCTCATCGAGCGTCGCGGCACGCGCAACTGAGAGCACGGGGCCGAAGATCTCCTCGTGACCGACCCCCATATCGGCGGTGACGCGATCCAGAATCGTTGGGCCGAGGAAGAATCCTGGCCGGGACATCTCGCTGCGTCCGTCGACCACGAGCTGCGCGCCCTCGGCCACACCCTTTTCGATTAAGCCGGCAACCTTGTCGCGATGCTCGGCACGTATGAGTGGGCCGACCTGCACGCCTGGTTGGTCGCCAGGACCGACAACCAAATTCGCGGCGCCTTCTATCAACGGTTCGAGCAAGTGGTCCGCGGCGCGCCCGACGGCAACCGCCACTGATCCGGCGAGGCAGCGCTCGCCAGCGTTGCCGAAGGCGGAGTTCAGGATCGCGGGCACGGTGACGGAAGGATCGGCGTCCGGCATTATCACGATGTGATTCTTCGCGCCGCCGAGCGCCTGGACCCGCTTGCCGTTCGCGGCGGCGACCGTGTAAACGTGCCTCGCCACGGGAGCTGAACCGACAAACGAGATGGCATGAACCTGCGGGTGGGTCAGCAGCGCATCCACCGCCTCACGCGCGCCGTGCACGACGTTGAGCACTCCCTCCGGAAATCCGGACTCGACAAATAGCTCCGCCAGCTTGACTGCTCCCAGCGGAGTCCGCTCAGAAGGCTTGAGCACGAACGTGTTGCCGGCGACAACGGCGATCGGGAACATCCAGAGCGGGATCATCACCGGGAAGTTGAAAGGCGGTATGCCCGCGCAGACACCGACCGGAAAGCGGTACAGGTCCTGGTCCACACCACCGGATACGTCGCGCAGCGTTCGACCCTGCAGGAGCGTAGGCGCGCCACATGCAAAATCCACCACCTCGATGCCGCGCCGAACTTCGCCTCGAGACTCATCCAACGTCTTGCCGTGATGTCGCGTGATGATCGAGGCGAGCTCTTCGAAATGCTCTTCCAGCAGCGCCTTGAAGCGGAACATCAGGCGCACGCGCTCCATGACGGAAGTTCGCGACCAAGTGGTGTATGCCTTGACCGCGGCCTGGACGGCGCCATCGACGTCCCGCGCACTCGAAAGCGGGACCTGTTCAATGACCTCGCCGGTTGCTGGGTTGTACACGGGAACCGAGGAGGCGCCATTCGATGGCAAACACCATTCGTGCCCGATCAGGTTGCGGATCATTCGCACATCTCCTTCACTCGCAAGTCGATCACCTTGGATGTGCTGCGGGTTCTGAAATTTGACGGAAGTAATCGAGGCTTTGGCGAGCGGCGGTGGATGGCCCATTCGCAGCATCGGGTTCACGTATCAGCGCGATGTCCTGCTCGAGCACAAACCAGCCCGCATAGCCGGTCTCCTGCAGCCGCCTGACGACCGCTTCGATATCCAGGCCCCCTTGACCCAGTGGCCGGTACATTCCTTGTCGCACCGCCTCCGCATACGAGAGCTTATGCGAGCGGACGCTGGAGGCCAATTCCAGGTCCACGTCTTTCAGGTGGACGTGACTGATGCGAGGGCCGGCCTCGGCGGCCAGCTGCACCGGGTCGGTGCCACCAAGGTGCAGATGTCCGGTATCGAGGCAGAGGTCCACATCCGACGTGTTCAGCAACCTTTCGACCTGATCGCGATTTTCGACGGCCGTCCCGGCGTGCGGATGAAACGCCAGGCCGAGTCCATTAGATGTTGCAATGGTTTCAATCTCCGCCAGCGTCTGAGTAAGCGTTCGCCAGGCCTCACCGGAAAGATTCTGGTGTTTGTCATAGCTATCGCCGGGCAGCGCGGCCGCCAGCACGAGCATGTCGGCGCCGGCCGCTGCCAGCGCTGTCGCGTGCTTCGCCACTTCATCCAGGGCGCCTGCCTCTGGATCATGAAGGACTGCCGCGAGAAAGCCTGCGACCAATCGGAGTCCATGGCGGTCGAGCATCTCCCCGCATTCCCGGCGATCCTGAGGAAGGAATCCGGGAGGCCCGAGCTCGGTCGCTTCAAGACCCACAGACTTCATTTCCGATAGCACGCGATCCGGCGCCATGCGGTAGCCCCAGGCCGGCAGCTCGCTGACACCCCACGAGATGGGCGCGCCCGAAACCTTTTCCATCCAATCAGACCGCGGATTTGGCCTTTGCAGTCGGGATCTCAGCGAGTGCGACAGTGCGCATCTCGCGCCGGGACAGCTCGGCCGCCTCTGCCACACGCAGGGCCTCGAGCGCATCACGTGCCGAGCACATGACCTCGGTCTCGCCCCGCACCAAGGCCAGAAAGCTGCGAATCTCTGCGCGGTAGGCCTCCGCGTAGCGGTCGAGAAAATCGATGTACCGACGCTCTTCCCGCACCGAAATGCTGTCGCTGAATCCGTAGACGTCAAGCCTGGCCACGTAGCCGGCGGGGTTGCTTCTCCCCCCGGCGATTGTCCCCAGCGCCCCATCAGCGAGCCGCAGCAATACCGCAGAGGTGTCCACATCGTCGTGCCTGCCAAACAACGCGTCGACCACTACAGCGCCAGTCGCGTGGACCTCGAGTACCTCTTGCCCGAACAGCCAGCGAACGGAATCGAAATCATGTATGTGCATGTCCCTGAACATCCCACCCGACGTGGAAACGAACTCCTCCGACGGTAGGGTGCGGTCGAATGAGGCCATGGCGAAGGCGTGGAGACGGCCGACGTTTCCATGGCGTAGAAGGGTTCGAGCGTTGATGAAGGCTGCGTCGAATCGCCGCTGAAATCCCATCTGGACGACGCCGCCGGCGTCTTCGATGAATTCGACCAGAGCGATGGTATTGGCCAGGTCGATGTCAAGCGGCTTCTCGCAGAACACCGGCAATCTCCGTTCGACGCATCGCTTGACAAGAGCGGCGTGAGTCGGGGCCGGAGTGGCGACAAGCACTGCATCGGCCCCTTCGAGGGCGTCCTCCACTGTGTCGACTGTCGCTCGGGTCGGGTCGAAGTCCCAGACGCGCAGCTGCGCGCCCTCAGCTTCTAGCGTGGCGGCATGAAAGCCACCCATCCTGCCTCGCCCTAGCAGCGCGAGAATCACGCTTTTGGGGCCGCCCTAACGACATCTTCATTCATGGTCTCCACCAGTTGAGCCAGGCAGGACGCCTCCAGGTCGAAGCCGGCAGCGTGCGCGACGTATGCGCCGGCCCTCCAGAGCGCCCCAAGTCGATGCATTTCTCGCTGGACCTTTCGGTGGAAGCCCATCATTTGACCCGGTCGACGCCGACGTGCAATACTACGCCGTCACAACCGTAATCGATTACAGGGTGGGGAAAATGACCGATCTGAAGCTACTGGCCCAGACTCTCTCCCGTCGACGATTTCTGCAGCTGTCGGCCACGGCCGCACTCGTCGCGGCGTGCGGCCCGTCCGGACTGACCACGAAATCCGGCGGCGCGATCTCCGGGACGGTCAACGTCACCTATCCCGACGAGGCGGGTTTCAAGCCGAAGTACGTCGAGCAAGCCGCCGCGGCAGTTAAGAAGCAGTTCTCCGGGGTCGACGTCAAGATCGACCTCCAGAAGATCGACTCCGACAGCTTCTACACGAAGCTCCTTCTTCGCCTGTCCAGCGGCGACATCCCGGACGTCTTCCACGTCGGCGGCACCAGTATCGGCGAGCTGGCAGATGCCGGCTACATCGAGCCGCTCGATTCGTACGTCGCCGGCTGGTCGGACTGGGCGCAGTACCCGCAGTCCGTTCGCGGCGGCGTGTCGTACAACAAAAAGGTCTGGGCGATCCCGTACGGCCTCGACATGCGCTGGCTCTATTACCGCAAGGACGTCCTCCAGAAGGCCGGCCTTCCGGCCAACTGGCAGCCCGCTAACGTTCAGGGCATTCTGGATGCCGCCGCAGCTGTGAAGGCGGCCACCCCGAACGTCCTGCCTTACGCGCTGTATGCCGGTCCGGCCGGCTCCGGCGGAACCGCGAATCACGCCTTCGTGCCGCTCCTCTGGGCGTACGGCGGTGAGCTCCAGGACGCCAGCGGCAAGTGGATCGGCGACAGCCCGGCCACCAGGAAGGTCATGGCCTACTACGCCAAAGCGTATGGGTCCGGCCTCAGCCCCAAGGCGATCATCACCGCCACGAAGCCATGGACGTCGATGCGCCAGAAGCTGGGTAACGGCGGGCTGGCACTCCTCTTCGAGGGCGGCTGGGTCTATGGCGGCTGGGCCGCCTCGGACAAGGCCGGCACCGAGCAGAACGTCGGCTATCTTCTCCATCCCACCGAGACCGCCGGACCGTCGTTCACAGTCGGTGGCCCGGGGACGTGCTGGTACATCGCGGCCAAGAGCAAGAACAAGCATGCGGCCTGGGAGTTCATCAAGGCCGTCAACTCGGCGGAGATCGTCGGCAAGCTGAACGCTGAGGACCCTCATCCTGTCGCCCGCACTGATGCGGCGGATGTCCCCGAGTTCAAGTCGAGCAAGTACCTCGTCGACTCGACCGCGGCGCTGAAAACCGCCCGGTTCACGGCGCCGACAGCGGACTTCCAGAAGGTCATCCTGGCGATCCAGACGGCGACCGCGCGCGTCGCCTCCGGCGCGCTGGGGGCCGATGCAGCAGCCCAGCGCTACACTGACGACTTGAAGCAGGCGCTCGGGGCCGACAAAGTCACCTCGCGTTAGTGATCGCCGGTCGCCGGAGTTCGTTCCGGCTCAACCGGCTGTACGCGGCAGGGCTCAGCCCTGCCGCGTTCCTGCTAGCCCTGTTCTTTGTGGGTCCCGCGCTCTGGGCCCTCGCCTCGAGCTTCACGAACAGCGCTCTCGTCGGCATCGACGCCGCGAACCCACGGTTCGTGGGGCTCGACAATTACGTGCGGCTGTTCCGCGACCCGGACTTCGCCCAGGTCATCCTCAATTCGGTCGTGTTCGTCATCGGCTCCGCGATCATCGGCCAGTTCGTGCTGGGCTTGGCGCTCGCGCTGCTCCTCGATCACGCCGAGCGGCGGGGCTTCCGCGCGAGGCATCTGGTCTATTTTGCGGTCCTGCTCGCCTGGGTCAACCCGACGGTCATCGCCAGCTTTCTGTGGGTGGCAATGTTCGACTTCTACAGCGGCTCGCTGAACGTAGGTCTTGCTCACCTGGGCCTCGGTCCGGTCGACTGGTTCGGCCAGGCGCCGATGCTCGCAGTGATCATCGTCAATACCTGGCGCGGGACGGCGTTCGCGATGCTCATCTTCCTGGGCGCCCTGCAGACCGTCCCCTCGGACATCTACGAGGCCGCGCGGGTCGACGGAGCGAGCGCGTTTCGCCGCTTCTGGGACCACACCTTGCCCATGCTCCGGCCGATCGGCGCCCTGACGCTCCTGTCGGTGACGATGGCGACCTTCGGGACGTTCATCCTCATCCAGACGCTCACGAACGGCGGGCCGGCGCGGCAAACCGAGGTGATCGCCCTTTACGCATTCCACCAAGCGTTCCAGGCGTATGCGATCGGCTATGGATCGACGATCGCGGTCGTGATGCTCTCTCTCAACCTTGCGTTCGCAATCGTGTTCCTGCGGTGGTCGAGGGCGCGAGCGTGAAAGCAACGACGGACAGTCGCGTCGCGAGCTCCACCGCGACGGCGGCCGGCGAGGCGCCGCTCGTGCGACGGCCGAAAAAGCGCGCCGGCCCACTCGAGTGGCTCGCCGTCCATTTCGTCTTCCTCATCGTCTGTGCTTTTTTCCTCGTGCCGTTCCTCTGGCTCCTCAGCGCCGCGTTCGACGCTAAGGCCGGCGCCTACATCCAATGGCCGGTTGCACCCACGTTGATGAACTTCGTCCGCCTCTTCACCGATTACGACTTCGGGCGGGTCCTCTTCAACAGCCTGTTCGTCGCGATGGCGACGATGATCCTCGTGGTCATCGCTGTCGCTCTCGCCGGCTACTCGCTTTCGCGGCTCGACTTCCGCCGCAAGGACTGGATCACGTATGGCGTCCTGCTCCTCCAGACGATGCCGATCTCCGCAACGATGGTCCCGATCTACGGTCTGGCAAAACAGCTGGGGCTCCGGAACAGCTACCTGGGGTTGGTCCTCATCTCTGCGGCGATCGAGCTGCCGTTTCTCATATGGCTCATGAAGGGCTTCTTCGATTCGATTCCTCGCCATCTCGAGGAGGCCGCCTGGCTGGACGGCCGAACGAGGATGCGCGCCCTGGTCGAGATCGTCGTGCCGCTTGCCCGACCAGGCCTGGGGATCGCCGCTGGGCTGGCGTTCCTCAGCGCCTGGGCGGAAGTCCTGTTGGTCATCATCCTCATTGACACGCAAGACCTCACGACGCTACCGCTGGCGTTCTACCAGGCGATGCGGACACAAGGCGGCTATACGGAGGTCCAGTACGGGGTGATCGCCGCGATGGCCGTGCTGTACATCCTTCCGGTCATGGTCGTCTTCTTCGGCGCCCGCCGATTCATGGTCCGCGGCCTGATGAACAGCACGAGGGGTCTGTAGCGATGGCCGGCGTCCAGTTCGACAATGTCTGGAAGCAGTTCGCAGCCCAAGCGGAGCGCGCCGCCGCGGTCCGGGGCCTCTCGCTCGACATCGCGGATCGGGAGCTGCTCGTCATCCTTGGCCCGTCGGGCTGCGGCAAGACGACCGCGCTTCGGATGGTCGCCGGCCTCGAGGAGCCGGATCGCGGCGACATCCGGATCGGCGGCAAGAGCGTCGTCGGCTTGGAACCGAAGGACCGCGACGTCGCGCTGGTCTTCCAGAGCTACGCGCTCTATCCCCATCTCTCGGCACACGAGAATATCCGCTACCCGCTCAAGGTGCGCCGGCTCTCGCGCGCGGAGCAGGATCGAAAGGTGGACCGGGTCGCGGAAATGCTCGGGATCGGCCACCTGCTGCCGCGGCGGCCGGCGCAGCTGTCGGGCGGAGAGCAGCAGCGGGTCGCGTTGGCGCGGGCGATCGTTCGCGAGCCCCGCGTGTTCCTGATGGACGAGCCGCTGTCGAACCTCGACGCCAAGCTGCGAGTTCATACCAGGACGGAGCTGAAGACGCTCCAGCGCGAGCTCGGGACGACGATGGTGTTCGTCACCCACGACCAGGCCGAGGCAATGAGCCTCGCCAACCGGATCGCCGTTCTCAACGCCGGTGAGCTCCAGCAGATCGGCACGCCGGACGAAGTCTACGATCACCCGGCGAACGTGTTCGTCGCCGAGTTCATCGGTTCGCCGCCCATGAACGTGCTGGAGGCGACTCGGGATGCGGGCGACCTCGTCGTTGCCGGCGGATGGAGGCTGCCGGCTCCAAAGCGAGGCGGTGCGATCGAAGGTGCTGATGCAGAGCTGATCGTGGGTCTGAGGCCCGAAGGCATCCAGATCGTGGCAGCCGGTCAATCGGCCAAGGTTGTGGCCGTCGAGCCATTCGGCAGCGAGGTGATCATCGATGTGCGGGTCAACGGCGAGGCGCTCAAGGTGCGCGCTGCGCCCGACGTCCGGCCCGAAGCCGGCAGCACGGTCGGTCTCCGGGCCGATCCGGCGGCGGTCCGAGTCTTCGATCGCTCGAGCGGAGACGCGCTCAATTGAGCCCGAGCCGCGGTTCGCGGCTCACCTCGCCGGACGTCGTCCTGGAGGGACGCTTCACCGACGCGGATGAAAAGCGATACTCACTCGTCCCGTTCCTGGTCGAGGCTGGCCATCGCCAGATCCAGATCCGCTACTCGTATACCGACCGGATCGCCTCAGATCAGTTCCTGAGCGGCGGCAACACGCTCGATATCGGCCTATTCGATCCGCGCGGCACCGAGACAGGGAGCATGGGGTTCCGCGGCTGGAGTGGCAGCGACCAGCGCGAGTTCGTCGTCGGCGATGAATGGGCGACGCCGCCTTATACGCCAGGACCGATTCTCGCGGGGACATGGAATCTCTTGCTAGGGCCATATAAGGTCGGCCCGCGCGGTTGCGATTGGTCGGTGGAGATCCGATTCGATCCCGGGGTTCCACCATTGGAGCGCGACCTGGTTCGCGCGGGAGACCCCCGATCGCCGTCGCTACCGGAGGCGCGCGCCGGCTGGCTGCGTGGCGACCTGCACTGTCATTCCCGCTACTCGGACGGAGATTCGTGGCCAAGTGAGTTGCTGTACGCGGGGGCTGAAGCGGGCCTCGATTTCCTTGGCGTCACCGATCACAACACCATCGCACACCTCGCCGAATACGGAGCCGGCGGCAACGGCCGCCCGATCGTGATCCCCGGCGTCGAGGTCACAACGTACGGCGGACATTGGAATGCGTGGGGAACCGACCGCTGGTGGGAGTTCCGAACGCCGGAGGCGCCGGCCGTCGAGAAGGCAATGACGGAGGCCGCCGAAGCAGGCGCGTTCGTAAGCGTCAACCACCCGAAGCCGTTCGGACCGGCGTGGGAGTACGACACGATCCGGTCCATGCACGCGATCGAGGTCTGGAACGGGCCGTGGGCCCGGCTCAACTCCGCCGCTCTCGACTTCTGGGAGGCGCGGCTCCGCCTCGGGCAGCGGCTCGTCGCGGTCGGCGGCAGCGATACGCACATCCTGCGATACCACGACCCGGACCCTCGTCACACGCAGGCGCTCGGGATGCCGACGACATGGGTCGAGGCGGGGCCAGGTGCGGACGCCGCGGCGATTATCGATGCAATGCGGGCAGGTCGGACATTCGTATCCGCAGGACCGGCCGGACCCCAACTCTACCTCGAGCCGAAAGGGCGCCGAGTCGAGGTGTCAGTGCGGGGCGGAGACGGGAGAACACTCATCGTTTTGGGCGATAAGGGCGCAATCGGTGCGGCGGCCGTGGAATCCGAGGACTGGTCAACGACCGTAGCCGTGCCGCGCGCGTCGACCTATGTCCGAGCGCAGCTCGTGGCCGCGAATGGCGAACTCCAGGCTCTCACAAGCGCGATGTGGTGGCCCCCGCATGCGTGATCACCCCGCCCAAGTTGGCCGAGCCGCGGTCACCAGAGTTCTCGACACGCCGAGGGACAGGGTGCTCGCACCAGGCCTTATGGCAACCCGGCGCACGCAACGGTCGAACCCCCGGTCCAAATCCTAGTGGAGCCGACAATCCGCGACGTCGCCCGGCAAGCAGGGGTTTCGACGGCAACCGTGAGCCGAGTTATCTCGGGCGCAGTCGCCGCCAAGCCGCAGACCCGAGCGCGGGTCCTGGCCGCGATAGAGACGCTCGGCTACCGCCCGTCGGAGGTTGCCCGGTCGCTCAAGCTCCGGACAACGCGCACCCTCGGCCTGCTCGTGACCGACATCCAGAACCCCTACTACCCTGAGATCGTCCGGGCGGTGGAGGACGCGGCGTTCGAGCGGAACCTTGCCGTCCTGCTGTGCAACGGCGCCGACGATCCGGGCCGCGAAGAGACCTATTTGGACCTCCTCGTCGATCGGAGGGTCGACGGGATCATCATCGCCTCGAGCGGGCTGCAGGAGCGCCAGGGCGAATGGCTCGCCCGCCGGCGGTCCGTGCCGGTTGTACTCGTGAATTGGGCGGCGCCGGACATGCGATTGCCGGCGATCCTCGGCGACAACCGGGCCGGCGGTAGGCTGGCGACCGAACATCTTCTGTCGCTCGGCCACCATCGGATCGGACACCTGTCCGCGCCGGCACGGAACGCAGCAGCGGGTGAACGCCTGGGCGGCATCCGCGAGGCCCTCGAGCGCGCCGGGCAGGATCCCGATTCGCTCGTCGTGGTCGAAGGCGACGGGCGGGTCGCCGGCAGCGAGCGCGCTGTTCATGAGCTGCTCGAACGGATGCCCGATATCACCGGCATCGTCTGCTACAACGATCTGACCGCGATCGGCGCGGTGCGTACGCTCCGCGCGCAAGGACGACAAGTCCCGGCCGACATAAGCATCGTCGGCTATGACGACATTGCGCTCAGCGCATGGGTCGATCCGCCACTCACGACGATCGCCCAGCCGACCGCGGAAATGGGCCGCTGGGCGGTACGCCGGCTTGGCGAGCTAATCGGTTTGGCGGGTGGTCCAGCGAGCGACGGCGGGCCGGAGGTCGGGGACGCTCGCGGCGGCCTCAACGATTCGCTCGGCCCGCCGCCGGTGATCCTGCCAGTCGAGCTACGCGAGCGAGCGTCGACAGCGGCGCCACGTGAGTCGAAGTGAGCGCCCGTCCCCAGGGGCAGGGTGGTTACCACGTCCCTGGCCACTTATGAACAGACCGAACCCGGAGGCCGTCCGCGTCGAGAAGATGCGCGCATCTGTCAGCAACCTTTACGCCCGCAACCGCCAGCGCGGACACGCGGCTTGGTGTGACCAGGACTACGACTTCGTCTGTCCGTCCAAGACGACATACCCTTTCCAGTGGTTTTGGGACTCGTGTTTCCATGCCATCGTCCTCAGCCACCTGGACCCCGTGCGAGCTGAGTCTGAACTGACCAGCCTGCTCGCCAACCAGCAGCCCGATGGGCTGGTGCCCCATGTCACCTTCTGGCAGCGCGAGGCGTTCGAGGAACGGCTGGCAGACTACTCGATCGCCTACCTCACACCGTACTTTTCCGACTGCATGCAGCCACCCTTGCTGGCCGAGGCGATCGCGGCCGTCGCGGCCCGCGGTCGCGGCGAACCCTTCCTTCGCGAGGTGCTGCCGGCAGCCCGTCGCTACTTCGACTGGCTGCACGACGTGCGCGACCCGGACGACGACGGACTCGTCGCCGTTCTTCAAGCGGACGAAACGGGGCTCGACGAGTCGCCGAAGTTCGACGATTACTTAGGCGTCTCCGGCGACAACCGGCCCGAGTACGACGCCGCCTGGCACCGCGTGGCCGACCCCTACGCGGAGGTCGGCCGCGATCCCGCGCGCATGTTCGCCCTCGACCGCTTCATCGATGAGGACGTGATGGTCAACACCATCTACGCGGAAAACCAGCGCGTCCTGGGTGACCTCCTCGCACAGATCGGGGACGCCGCGGGTGCCGCGGACTTCAGCGCCCGCGCCCTCCGCACGCGTCAAGCGCTCGTCGCGAAATGTTGGGACCCGGCCGCCGGCCTTTTTTGGGACCTGGCCGGCCTGGCCGAACGGCCTCTGCGAACAAGCACCATGACAAGCCTCTTCCCTCTTCTCCTGCCCGAACTTCCAGAGCCGATCGCGGTTCGCCTCATCGGTCAGCTTGAAGACCCGAGCGCCTACGGGACACCTTGGCCAGTCCCCACCTGTTCCCGACGCGAACCCGCCTTCCGGCCCGGGGCGATTGGCGAGCACCTACTCTGGCGCGGCGCGAGCTGGGTCAACGTCAACTGGTACCTCTGCCGCGGCCTGCGGCGCCACGGCCGGGCCGACCTTGCACGGCGCATTGAGGACTCGACGGCGACGATGATTGAGCGCTGGGGCTTTCGCGAGTACTACAACACTCTGACGGGCGAGGGGCACGGTGCGCCTGATTTCAGCTGGTCGGCGCTGATTCTCGACCTCCTCGAGGCACGGGCGGCCGAGGAGTAGGTCGATGGCGAGTCGTCAGTGTTGGCAGCACCTTGAATGGCTCATTGCGATTCGAGGGCAGCGTCGGCGTCTCATCCACGAGTTAGACACGAAAGCCAAACCTGGAGCGGCTGCATGATTCCGACCAGCACCCCGACTGCACCCGACTCTGTCCTCGCGATTGACTTCGGCGGCACCAAGGTTGCCGTCGCAGTGGCCGATCTTAAAGGTCGAATCCTCGAACAGACTGAGCTTCCAACCGAGGCTTCAGCTGGGGGCGAGGCCGTGGTCCGCCGAACCCTCGCGGTGGCACGAGCTCTGATTGCACACCAGGTCGAGATGCGGGGTGGTGAGTGCGTAGCTGTCGGCGCCGTGAGTCCCGGCATTGTGCTTGTCGACCGCGTACTGCTGGCCCCAAACCTCCCTGGTTGGGAAAAGGTCTCTCTCCCAGATCTGCTGCGAAATGGCCTGCGGGTGGAGCACGTAATGGTGGGCACCGATGTGAAATGGGCGGCCGTGGCCGAAGCAAAGTGGGGTAGTCTGCGCAACTCTGATCCGGCAGTATTCATCAGCTTCGGAACGGGTATGGGGGCAGCGGTGGTGATAGGCGGCCGAGTGCGCTCCGGGGCTCACGGCGCGGCAGGCGAAATCGGCTACAACCTTCGCGGGATTCAGGACGAACGTGGCATCGCCGCCGGACATGCTCCTTTGGAGGAGTTCGCCGGTGGTCGGGCCATCGGAGAGCGAGGCAGCAGCGTGCTGGGAGGGAGCCTAAGCGCTGCCGATGTCTTCGCAAGCACGGATGCCCGCGCTCGTTCGATCGTTGACGAGGCGCTCGCCGAGCTATCGGTGCACGTCGCGAACATCGCAATCCTGGTCGATCCAGAGCGAATTGCAGTTGGCGGGGGCTTAATGAGCTCCGCCGATCGCATCTTGGGTCACCTGAGCCGCCGGCTCAGGATGGCAGTGCCATTTCCTCCGGAGATCGTGCCCGCGCGTTTCATACACGATGGTGCTTTGCGTGGCGCAGTGGTTCTCGCCCTAAAAGCAGCGGCCGCCTCTCGCGCGTCCTCGCTAACAGCCTCGGAAACGTCAGAGCTTGCGAAGTAACCCGATTTCCAATCGGTAGGGCTCCGAATTCGCACCCCAACCTCCCCCTTTCGAGATCTCCTCCTCTCTGGCGGTGAGCGTCCCCTCGACTAAGCGCTATTTGCGCCGGGTGCCTACCCTCGGGCGTCCGGTTGCCTCCGATCTACCTTTCATTCCCTCAATCGCCTCGGCCACCTTCTCGATTAGCGAACGCAGGTATTCATTGGCCAGATGCCTTGACAGTTCTGCATCGCTGTTTGGATCCCCGGCCAGGTCGCGGGCAAAAAGACCACTGACCGTCAGGCGAGTGCCGGAGCCATTCGGCTGCAGAGTGAAGTCGATCTGAATGCGAGGAGTGAAAAGCCGGTCCACTTCGAGAAGCTCGATGGAGCATACGGTGGTGCGGCCACGGGCCTTCGCCTCGGAGACTCTTAAGCGGACTCGCCGTGGCGGGACTCCACCCAGGTTAATCTCGCGGCTGCCTTGAAGTCCTGCCTCGCCCAGCCAGGGCCACCCCGGAGTAAGTGCGATCTCGCGTGCATCCGCGTATGAACTGAAAGAGATGGTCTCGGCGTGCACACCCTGGATCAATTTGCTACAGCGCTCCAAGCGCGCTTTCAATTGTCTCCACTCGGTGACCTTGCGCCCTCGTGGCGCCGTGTCGAGCTTGTAAACCGAATGCTGATCCCACAACGAGCATTCTGACTGCCGGTCGCAACCTTCTGTCCGCTCAAACCAGAGAGAGTCACTGCGCCCATCCGATCGCTGACACTGCGTCAGCGCACCTCCACCAGGAGTCTGATCCCGGTCCTTTCCTGCCCATCGAGTGTCAAGTCGATGAAGGACGGAATGCATATCAGGTCGAGGCCGACGGGCGCAACGTAGCCGCGCGAGATAGCGATCGCTTTGATGGCCTGGTTGACGGCGCCGGCCCCGATCGCATGAACCTCGACACGCTGCTGACTCCGGATGACTCCGGCGATGGCCCCGGCCACCGAGACCGGCTTGGAGGCGGCGGCAACTTTGAGCACCTCGCATGGGGCCCTGCCCTCGCGCGTCATTGGTTAGAAAATCCTCGTCAACTGCGTTCTCAGTCGATGCCCTACTCGGGGCGGACCATGAGACGCTGGAGTCGGGCCAAGGGGCGGCCAGTCTAAGCCGGAGCGCCGTTCGAAGGTCGGGAATCTTCTGAAGCGGTCTCCTTCCGACGCGGCTCGGCGTGGAACGTGATGCCGCCCTCAGGACTGCCGTCGACCACCACCGTATCCCCGCGTGAGATCCGGCCCCGGAGCAGCTCCTCGGAGAGCTGATCCTCGATTCGGCTCGTGATCACGCGCCGCAGCGGGCGAGCGCCATACATCCGGTCGTAACCTTCCTTAGCAAGAAGGTCCTTGGCGGCGTCAGTGACCTCGATCGCTATCTGCAGCTCAATTAGATGCTTGCCGAGCCGCTGCAGTTGAAGATCGACAATCTGCCGGATCTGCCCGGTCGTCAGGCTCTTGAAGACGACCACGGCGTCAACTCGATTGAGAAACTCAGGACGGAACATTCGCTTCAATTCCTCGTCGATCTTCTCTTTCGTGTTCTTGTGGCGCTGCTCGACCTCATCGGACTCGTCCACGGCCGCGGGCTGGAATCCGAGCGCGGTGCCGGCCTGGTTGACGTCGCGGATGCCCAGGTTGGAGGTCATGATGATGACTGTGTTCGCGAAGTTGACCACCTTGCCTTTCGCATCGCTGAGCCGGCCGTCCTCGAGAATCTGCAGCAGCATGTTGAAAACCTCGGGATGCGCCTTCTCGATCTCGTCGAAGAGGATCACCGAGTAGGGCCGGCGGCGTACAGCCTCGGTCAGCTGGCCGCCTTCGTCATAGCCAACATAGCCCGGAGGTGAGCCGACC
>DATCPI010000065.1:0-15529 GCA_036570165.1 Candidatus Dormiibacterota bacterium
GAGGCCTTTGTCAGCGCGTTCGTGATCGACCAGGTCGCCTCATAATCTAGAAAGCAGAAGTAATCTCAGAACGAGGACCGTGCGGTAGTTGGGCACCGCGCGGTCCTTTTCATTTGCGGGGGGCCGATTCGGCCCTTTGGCGCCTGACTGGGTAAAGAAAATCACCTGAAACCCGGTCCGCGTCCCACCCAAGCCACCCAAACTAATGTTCGGGACTATCACGTTTCGACGCATCATCTGGGGCCACTTGACAGACCAGGCCCAACATGTCGGGACCGAACCCCTTGGAGACCCGAAAGCGCCCTCTACATCTTGTGGTAAGGGTATTGACAGGCTTCGGTAGCG
This sequence comes from Candidatus Dormiibacterota bacterium, assembly GCA_036570165.1. Taxonomy (GTDB): domain Bacteria; phylum Chloroflexota; class Dormibacteria; order Dormibacterales; family Dormibacteraceae; genus Palsa-870. The sequence continues at coordinate 346 of DATCPI010000065.1, forward strand.
GGGTTAAGGTTCGCGGCGAATCGCGGTGATCAGTGGGGAGAAGTGGTGAGTCAAAACAACGCTGCAGCCTACGTCGCACCCTACGTCCAAGTACAGCACGCCATACACCTCCTCTACGCCACTTCTCCCCGCAGCCGCGATGGTCATCCGGTACCCGCCAACCACCGCTTCGACAAAGACGGCAATCGCCTGCCGTTGGAGCTCCATGGTTGCGGCTGCAGCCTCTGCGCTCGCCGGCAGCGCGCCCACCAGCTTTTCTGGGCCCGATGAGTGTTCACAGGAGCGCACCGGGTGAGGGTGGACGACAAGGGCAGGGTGGCCATCCCGGCCGCCTTTCGCAAGCAGCTCAAAGAGGGCAGCTTCGTGTCGGTCAGCCAGGACCAGGTCCTGGCGATCTACCCGCCAGAACTGTGGGACGCCCTGGCGCAGGAGCTGCGCAGTCCTCTGCCCGGTCCGGACCAGCGCGCACTCGCTCGTACGCTGTACCCGATGTCGGACCCCTTCGAGCCGGATGGGCAAGGACGGATCAGCCTGCAGCCGGAACAGCGCCGCGTGGCGGGGATCGAGTCCCCGTCGACGGTGGTGGTGATCGGGACCGGTTCTCGGGTGGAAATCTGGCCCGAGGCCCGATGGGAGAGCTACAACGCCGACGCGCAAGGACGCTTCACCGAATTCGCTGACAGGGTGATCTCAGGACACTGAGCCCGCACCGACCCGCACTTTCACAAGAGGTAATAGAGCTGCTCCAGCCCCGAGTCGGGGCGGTCGCGATCGACTGCACCCTCGGGCAGGCGGGCCATGCCCGCCAGATCCTGGAGAGGATCACACCCGGCGGCCGGCTGCTCGGGATCGACCGCGATCCCAACGCCGTGCAGGCTGCTCGAGTGGCCCTGGCCCACGCCGGCCGCGCGCAGGGCGGATTTTCAAGCCCACAGGTGGTGATTGTTCACGGACGCTTTTCGGAGCTTGGCTCGATCAGCATCCAAACCGGCTTTGATTCAGCCGACCTGATCCTCTTCGACTTCGGCCTTTCGAGCAACCAGATCGACGACCCCGAGCGCGGCTTCAGCTTTCAGAGCGAAGGCCCGCTCGACATGCGGATGGATCCAGATGCCGATCTCAGCGCGGCGAAGCTTGTCAACGAGTCCGACGCACGCGAGATCGAGCGCGTCATCCGAGAGTACGGCGAAGAGCGATGGGCTCGTCGGATCGCACAGTTCATAGTGGCGCGGCGCCCGCTGCGCACCACCCGCGACCTGGCTCAGGCCGTCGAGGCCGCCATTCCGAGAGCGGCATGGCCTCGCGACATCAACGTTTCGACCCGGACGTTTCAGGGTTTCCGCATCGCGGTCAACGACGAGCTAGGCGAGATCGAAGAAGGATTACGAGCAGCTCTTACGACACTAAAACCCGGTGGCCGTATGGCGACGATCAGCTTCCACTCCCTGGAAGACCGTTTGGTCAAGTCATTCTTCAACGTCGAGTCCAAAGACTGCATCTGCCCACCCCAGCAGCCAGTCTGCACCTGCGGCCACCGGGCCACCCTCCGCATCATCACCCGCCGTCCGGTGCGGCCCTCTGACGAAGAGGTCGCGATCAACCCCAGAGCGCGTTCGGCCCGCCTGCGAGTGGCGGAAAAGATCTGACTCCACAAAGTCCTGGTGGCCGGCTAACCCCTCCGGCCACCAGGCGCTAACCCAAGGTAGAGGCAACTGCTCCCTCCTCAACGGGGAGAGGGATGTGGGGAGAGGGGGGCTGAAGCCGGCAACAACTACGGCAGCACAACCGCTACAGCACCAGTTACCGCCAACGTCAGAACAACAAATGAGAAAAAAGTCTTGATATCAACCCGAATATTGGCGCGACGTCGCCTGAGCATCGCAGGCGTAAAGCTAGCCCCCGCCCCTCGGCGTCGGCGGCGCACGCGCGGCTTCATGCAGGTGGCGAGCTCGACCGCGGCCGAAAGGCTGCACTTGAGCTCGTTCGGTCACGCCTACCTCGGCGTCGGCGCGGTCCTGATCGCGGTCCTCTTCTACCTCGGGCTCGCGGCGCAGATCACGCAGGCCTCCTACGACATCACCCGCGTCCAGGACCAGCAGCGCCAGCTCATCGCTGAGCAGGACCAGCTCCGCTACCAGGAGGTCACGCTGCACGCCCCGGCCCAGGTCCAGCAGCAGGCCGCGCAGAGCGGGATGCAGCGCGTCGTGCCCTCGGGCTACGTGCCGGGCCAGGCGGTGGCGATCGACCTCACCGCGCCTGTCGGCGACACCGCCAACGACACCACGCCGCTGTGGGCGCGTGCTGTCGCCGCGGTCGTGAATACGGTCGCGCGCGACGTGGCGGCGAAGACTCGATAGTGTCTGTTGGGGTCCGTAAGAGACCCCCACGCTTGGAGCGCATTGGCTCCACGCGACTTCGCATCCTCGCCATGGTCCTCGTGGCCCTGGTGCTTGCGGGCATGGTGTGGTCGCGCCTGGCGTACTGGCAGATCGCCCGCCACGGTCAACTCGCGCAGCAGGCGCAGGCCCAGTACCGAGAGGTCGTCGAGCTGCCGGCGATCCGGGGAGCGATCTTCGACCGCAACCTGACGCAGCTCGTGGTGAACACGACGGTGTATTCCGCCTTCGTCTCGCCAGACCAGGTCTCAGCGGCCCAGCGCGACCGCGTGGCCAACGGGCTGGTCGCCGTGCTCGGCGCCGACCGGGCCAAGGTCATGGCCACCCTCGAATCCGGTTCCAAGTTCGCCTATATCTCGCGCCGCCTGCCGAAGGACAAGGCTGACAAGCTCCGCGCGCTCAAGCTGCCCGGGGTGGGTCTCGAGAACGAGACCCAGCGTTCCTACCTTCCCGGCACCGGCACGAACACGACGCTGGCCGCCAACTTGCTCGGCTTCGTCAAGTACGACGGCGAAGGCCAGTACGGCCTGGAAGCGAAGTACCAGACGGAGCTGGCAGGGACGCCGGGATACATCTCGAGCTTTCGCGACCTCGCCAACCGGGAGATCGTGCTCGGATCGCACATCCACCAGTCACCGGTCAACGGATCCGACCTGGTCCTCTCGCTCGACGCCAACATCCAGTACGCGTCCGAGCAAGCGTTGGCAGAGGGGGTGCAGAGGTATCACGCCGAGAGCGGTAGCGTGCTGATCATGGACCCGACCACGGGCGGCATCGTCGCGTGGGCGGACTACCCGACCTATAACGCCAACGACTTCGTCCACACGGACACCGCGCTCTTCAAGGACAACGTCGCCAGCTATGTCTACGAGCCAGGCTCGGTGATGAAGGTGGTCACGCTTGGCGGCGCCATCAACTCTGGCGCTATCGCGCCGGACACCGTGATCAACGACCCCGGCTACCTGAACGTCGGCGGCTATCGCATCGCCGACTGGGACCACCGGAACCACGGCAACGTCAGCTACACGTACGTCCTCGAGCACTCGCTCAACGTCGGCGCGATGAAAGCGATGCAGGCTGAAGGGCACCAAAACTTCTACAACTACCTCGAGGGTTTCGGCCTGACCAAGCCAAGTGGCATCGACGTCGGCGGCGAGACCTGCCTGCTGCCGGCGGCGGCCGACAAGCTGGCCGACTCGCAGTACGCGACTGCAGCTTTCGGCCAGGGGATCGACGTCAACATGGTCCAGATGCTCGCCGCGGTAAACGTGATCGCCAACGGCGGCAAATACGCGCCGCCGCACGTCATGGAGCGAGTCGGCACGAGGATCAACCCGCTCCTGCTCCAGCCGCAGCGCCAGGTGATCACTCCCGAAACCGCCGCGAAGATGACCGCGATGATGCAGTCGGTCGTGCAGCACGGCTCCTCAGGCACTTATTCACGAATCAAGGGCTTCGAGCTGGACCAGGCGGGCAAGACGGGCACGTCGCAGATTCCCGTCAATGGCCAGTACACGCAGGACGTCTGGGCTTCGTTCGTCGGCTTCCTGCCCGCGCAGCATCCTAGGTTCACGATGCTGGTCGTCATTCGCAAGCCACACGTCGACGGGGCGGACCGGGACTGGACGCTGAACGACGGCTATTTCACCGCGGCACCGATCTGGAGGACGATCGCCCAGGCGATGGTGGTGAACTGGCACATAACACCGGACCCTCATTAGCAGTTCTACTTAGTAGAGTGTCCCGTCCCCGACGTGCCTTGCATCTTCGCGCCCTAGGCGGCCGGGCGCCTGTGGCGCTGAAGCCTGCGTCAAGGGGCCCGGCGCCGCTGAGTCACGCATCTACGCGATGCGCTCCTCCTTGCGCCACCCTTTCCTTGGCTCCGGCCGCCGATGGCGCGAATCTGCGGCGGCCCGCGGGGACGAGGACACTCTCATGAGGCTCAGCCTCCTCGAGATCCTCGAGGCGACCGGGGGCGGCGAAGTCGGCGGCACCCAGGTCGGTAACACCTTCTCGTCGTTTCACACGAACTCGCGCGAGGTCGTGCGCGGCGGCGTGTTCTTCGCCCTGCGCGGCGCCGAGATGGACGGGCACCGGTTCGTCACCGATGCCATCAGGCGCGGAGCGGCGGCGGTCGTCGTGGACAGGCGCACGGAGACTCTGCCCGGGATCGCCGCTGTTCTCGTGCCCGATACGTGGGCTGCTCTGTTCGCTCTCGCGTCCTTCACCCTCCGGCGCGTCAACCCGCTCGTCGTTGCGGTCACCGGCAGCAACGGGAAGACGTCGACCAAGGAGATGATCGCCGCGATCCTGTCCAAACGCTTCAACGTCAAGCGCACCGGTGGCAACCTGAACACGGAGACCGGTGTACCGCTGACCATCCTGGACCTGGAGCCGGACCACACCGCGCTCGTCGCCGAGATGGGCATGCAGCATGCAGGCGACATTGCGCGCCTGGTCGCCCTGGCGCGGCCGTCGGTGGGCGTGATCACGAACATCGGCATCGTGCACATGGAGTCCTTCGCCACGCACGAAGAACTCGCGCGCGCCAAGGGCGAGCTCGTCGCGGGACTTCCCGAAGACGGCACAGCCGTCCTGAATGCCGACGATCAGTTCTACCCGATGCTGGTGGGGATGACCTCGGCGAAGGTGACGAGCTTCGGCGTGGCCGGCGGGGACTATCGAGCGGAGGGATACCGGGCGCTCACAGGTGGCGGCTCGCAGTTTTCCGTTCGAGGCGTCGAGGTGCGCCTGGGTCTCGAGGGCCGCCACCAGTCGTTGAACGCCGCGGCGGCGCTCGCGGCCGGAGTTGCCGCCGGAGTGCCGCTCGAGGAGGGGGCCGAGGCGCTGCAGCAAGTCGTGGTCGAGCACCGGCTTCAAGAGCTGCCCGTGGCCGCCGGTTACTCGATCGTCGACGACGCGTACAACGCGAGCCCCGAATCCATGCTCGCCGCCTTCGAAGCGATGGCCGAGAGCCCGCGGCGAGGTCGCCTGCTCGCCGTGCTGGGCCAGATGGCCGAGCTGGGCGCACTTTCCGAGGAGGCGCACAGGCGCGTGGGGAGCCGCGCCGCCGAGGTCTTCGACGCTGTGTGTGTCCTCGACGGCGAGCGGGCGCGAACCCTGGCCGAGTCCGCTGGTGCCGAGCTCGTCGCGAGCCGGCCGGCCGCGAGGGACTGGGTGCGCCGGAACGCGCGCGAAGGCGACCGCGTCCTCATCAAGGGCTCGCACTCCACGCGTCTCGACGAGGTCGTCCGGGAGCTGACCGAGGCTTGATCACAGAGGGCTGGCCGGACCCCCTCGACGGATCTTCGGCGCCCATGCGGCCCATCTGCGTTGTTGCGGCCTCCGCTTCTCGCTCACGCATAAACGGATGCGCTCGCTCCGGTGCTCGGCCGCGCCTAGCAGCCGGACCGCCTGGCCACCGAATCTGTCGCCGAGGTGTCCAGCCATCCCTCTAGACCTCATCACATTCGCGGTGACCTTCGTCATCGCGCTTGTCCTCTATCCCCCGACGATCCGAGCGCTGCGGCGGATGAAAGCCGGCCAGGTCATCCAGGACGAGCTCCCGGACAGCCACCAGAAGAAAGCGGGCACGCCGACCGGCGGCGGCATCGTCTTCGTCGCGATCGCGATCGTCGCCGGTCTGCTGGCAGTGCCGGCCGGCCACCGCGGCGTGCTGCCCGGAGTCGTCGGTCTGGTCATCGGAGGCCTGATCGGATTTGCCGACGATCGCAGCAAGCTGACAGTCGGTACTCGTGGCATCCCCGCGCGGCTCAAGTTCCCAGTGCAGGTCTTGCTTGCCGCTCCCATCGCCTACCTCGCCCTCCAGTTTGGCGGCATGCACCAGCTCTTCCTTCCATGGTCGGTTTCACTCTGGATCCTGTTGCCGCTGGCCGTCGTGGCGATCGTGGGCACCGCGAACGCGGTGAACCTGACCGACGGCATGGACGGGCTGGCGGGCGGTCTTTCGGTCATCGCCATCGGGGCCTTGGTACTTCTCTTTCCGCTCGTACAGGCGGGCGAGAAGGCTGTCGCGCTGAGTCTGTGCGGCGGGCTGGTCGCGTTCCTCATCTTCAATCGCTATCCCGCGCGCGTCTTCATGGGCGACACGGGCGCACTTGCGATCGGGTACGCGCTGCCCGCGATGGCCATCCAGCAGGGACTGTTGCTGCTGCTCCCGCTGATCGGACTGGTGTTCGTACTCGAGACCCTCTCTGTCATCATTCAGGTGGCCTACTTCAAGGCCAGCGGCGGACGACGCGTTTTCACGATGACCCCGATTCACTACACGTTCCACCACCAGGGTTGGTCTGAGAACCGCATCGCGCTCACGTTCTGGGCCGCGGGGCTCCTCTCAGCGCTGGCCGCTTACTGGCTCCTGAAGGACGTCTATTTCCCCCTCGCCGGGACGAAATGACGGCGCTCGTCGTGGGCGCGGCGCGCAGCGGGATCGCGCTGGCCACCCACCTGACGCTCGCGGGCGAAACCGTGCGCGTGGTCGATCGCAAGCCCGCGGCGGAGCTGCGCGACGAGCTCACTCAGATGCCCCGCGGTGTCGACGTCAGGCTCGGCGACGAATCCGGAGCCCTCGAGGGGGTGGACATCGTCTACGCGAGCCCAGGGGTGCCGTGGGATTCACAGCTGTTGAATGACGCCCGCGCGAGGGGCATCCCTGTCTCGAGCGAGATCGACCTGTTCCTCAAGCTGTGCCCGGGCACGGTGGTGGGGATCACCGGCACCAACGGCAAGACGACCACAACTGCGCTCACCGGTGACGTGCTCGCCGCAGGCGACAGGCCCGTGATCGTCGGCGGCAACATCGGCGACACGGTGCTCGACCGCCTTGACGAGATCACGCCTGACCACTGGGTCGTGCTCGAGCTCTCGACCTTCCAGCTCGAGTCGGTCGAGCGGCCGCGCCTCCACGTGGGGGTGATCCTCAACATCACGCCCGACCACCTCGACCGTCACGGCACGTTCGAGCGGTACGTCGACCTGAAGGCGCGCGCCATCGAGTTCGCCAGCCCGGACGACTACGCAGTCCTCAATGGTCGCGACGAAGTGGTTCGCGGGCTGGCGGCGCGCACGCGCGCGCAGGTGGTCTGGTTTGACCAGCACCAGCCCCTCCCGCCGATGCCCCTGCCCGGCGCGCACAACATGGAAAACGCGCAGGCCGCGGCGGCGGTCGGCAGGATCGCGGGCCTTTCGGACGATGCGATCAAGCTCGCGATCCGCTCGTTCAAGGGCGTCGAGCACCGGCTCGAGCTCGTCGGCGAATGGGCTGAGGTGCGCTGGTTCAACGACTCGAAAGCCACGAACCCCGACGCCGGTCGTGTCGCGGTCAACGCGTTCCCGGGCGCGCCCGTCGTGCTCATCGCCGGCGGCTACGGCAGCGGGTTCGAGCTCTCCGCGTGGGTGGCCGACGTGCTGGCCAAAACCGACGCGGTCGTCCTCATCGGCGCCTCGTCCGAGCTGCTGCAGGAAGCGCTTCGCGATCATCCGAAGGTCTTGCGCGCGTCGAGCCTCGAGGAGGCGGTGGAGACGGCGGCGAACCTCTCGCGCCAGGGTGGAGTCGTCTTGCTGAGTCCCGCCTACAAGAGCTTCGACATGTTCAAGGACTACGAGGACCGGGGCAACCAGTTCAAGGCATTGGTCCGCAAGCGGTTCGCGGCATGAGCACCACGACGCGCGAAGGAAGGCAGCCCGACCGGCTGCTCCTCTTCACCACGGTGCTGCTTTGCGGGGCGGGCCTCGTCATGGTCTCGAGCGCCAGCGTGGCCCTGGGCTATACACAGCAGCATTCTGCCTTCTACTACGCCGAACGGCAGGCCGCGTGGATGGCCATCGGTTTCGTCGCGCTGCTTGCGCTGAGCCGGATCGACTATCACGGGCTTCGTCCGCTTGCGCCGGCTGGTGCGGTGATAGCGGCGCTGCTGATGATCCTCGTGCTTGTGCCGCACCTGGGCGTGACGGTGAACGGCGCACGTCGCTGGTTTGACGCTGGCCCGCTTGGCGCGTTCCAGCCGTCAGAGCTGGGCAAGCTCGCGTTCGCCGTGTTCGTCGCGTACTGGATCGAGAAGAACGCGGCGCACGTCGGTGACTTCCGGAAGACCTTCCTGCCGTTCGCCGCCATGCTCGCCGGCGTCCTCGTCCTCTTGATGCTGCAGCGCGACCTGGGCACGGCGGTCGTCATGGTCGGCATCTTCGTCAGCGTGTACTGGACCGCGGGCGGTCGTTTCCGGCATATGGCCTTGTTGATCGCTGGGCTCGGCGTGGGCTTTGTGGTGATGACCATCAAAGAGCCTTACCGGTTCGCCAGGCTCGCGGCGTACAAGAACCCGTTCGCCGATCCGCTGGGCGCGGGCTTCCAGGCGACCCAGTCTCTCTACGGCCTCGCCTCCGGAGGATGGTTCGGGCTGGGCATCAGCCACTCCGTTGAGAAGTACGGCTGGCTGCCGGAAGCTCACACCGACTTCATCTTCGCGATCCTTGGCGAAGAAACCGGCCTCATCGGGACCACGCTGGTGATTCTCGGTTTCCTGTTTTTCGGCCTGCGCGGCTACCGCGCGGCGCTGCGCGCGCCGGACCGCTTTGGCGTCGGGCTGGCGGCTTCGATCACGACATGGATCTGCTTTGAGGCGTTGTTGAACATGGCGACGGTGACAAACACACTGCCCATCACGGGAGTGCCGCTGCCGTTCTTCAGCTATGGCGGGACGGCGGTGGCGACCGAGCTTGCCGCAGTTGGTGTCCTGCTCTCCATCGCCCGGAGTGGCACAGGATCTTCATTGGGGAGGCAAAAACAGAGCACAGATGAGGCTATTGATCGCTGGCGGCGGGACCGGCGGGCACCTGTTTCCGGCGCTCGCGGTCGCCCGAGCGTTTCGCGCTGAGGAACCGGATGGTGCGTTGCTGCTGGTCGGCCGCACAGGCGGGCCGGAGGAACGGCTCGTGCCTGCCGCCGGCTTCGACCTGTCAACTGTCAACATCCGCGGCCTCGACCGCGACGCAGTGTGGAAGAACCTCGCCCTTCCGTACCTCGTTCCGGCCGCCCTGCGCACCGGCCTTCGCATCGTCGGTCGCTTCCGGCCCGACGTCGTGCTCGGCATGGGGGGCTACGTGATGGCTCCTGCCGTCGCCGCGGCTCGACTTCGGGGCATTCCCTATGTGCTGCACGAGAAGGACGTGCGCCCCGGGCTGGCGACACGCATTTTCGCCGGGGGTGCCGCTGCAATCTGCACGACGCTCCCGGGAACCGAAAAGCGCGTCCGTGGGCGCCGCGTCGAGCTCACCGGGGTCCCGCTTCGCAAAGGCTTCATGCCCCGCACGCCGGACGTGCCGCCTCGACGGCTGCTGGTCACCGGCGGAAGCCAGGGCTCGCGCAACCTCAACCAGGCTGTGTGGTCCGTCCTCGGCGACCTCTGCGAGAGGTTCGAAGAGGTGGTGCACGTGGCCGGCGCACAGGGTGCAGCCGGCGTAGAACGGCACGCTCGTGCGTGCTACCGAGGAATGGCTTTCACTGATGACATGCCGGACCTGATGACGAGTGCGGACCTGATCGTCAGCCGGGCGGGCGTGGGGACCATCGCCGAGGCGACCGCTGTCGGGCTGCCGATGATCCTTGTCCCGGGCACGTTCGGTGGCGGCCACCAGGAGGAAAATGCCGCCTCGATGGTCGAAGCCGGCGCCGCGGTGCGCATCGCCGACTCCGATCTGACCGGCCCGAGGCTCGTCGCGACGATCAAGGGACTCGATGACGAGCGGTTGCGCGCGATGGCCAAAGCCTCGGCGTCGGCCGGGCTGCGCGACGCCGCGCAGCGGGTGCTGGCGGTGCTGCGCGAGGTCGCACTAAATAAGTGAGGGTGCATTTGATGGGTGCGGGCGGCGCGGGAGTGTCGGCGCTGGCGCGAGTGTTCCTCGCGCGCGGCGACGAGGTGAGCGGCTGCGACATGAAGGAGTCGGAGACCACGGAGGAGCTCGAAGACGCGGGCGTGCGGATCATGATCGGCCACGACCCCGAGCACGTCCTGTTCCAGGATCTACTCGTCTACAGCGGAGCGATCAAGCGCTCGCCGGAGCTGGACGCAGCGCGCGCGATGGGGGTGCGCGTCTTGAGCCGGGCCGAGATGCTGGCGGAGCTGATCAAGGACTCCGACTCGATCGCTGTCGCCGGAACGGCGGGCAAGACGACGGTGACGCACATGCTCGGGCACATCCTCGTCACCGCCGGCTACGACCCGACGGTAATGGTCGGCGACGGCGCGAGCGCCCGAGCGGGCCGGTCCAACTGGCTGGTGGCGGAGACAGACGAGTCGGATGGGACGCTCACGCTTCACCATCCCCGCCGCGCCATCGTGACCAACATCGAGCTGGACCACCCCGACCAGTTCAGGGACGTGAGCGCGGTCCGCGACCTCTTCCAGTGGTTCGTCATGAATTTGCCGGCCGACGGCCTGGCCGTGGTTTGCGCGGACGACGAGCTGGCGCGCGAGCTCAAGCCGAACGCACGGCGCGTCACGTACGGCTTTCGTCACGATGCGACCTATCGATGCGAGCCCGTCCGCCCCTTCCCGATTCACCACGGTGGAAACGAGCTGGGCCGCATCAACCTGAAGCAGCCCGGGCGTCACAACATCCAGAACGCGACGGCTGCTGCCGCCATGGCCTTAGAGATAGGCATTCCGTTCGCCGAGATCGCCTCCGCGCTGGAATCCTTCCCGGGTGCGCACCGGCGCATGGAGCTCCTCGGCATCTTTCAGGGCGCAACCGTCTACGACGACTACGCCCATCACCCAACCAAGGTGCGCGCGACGATCGAGGCGGCCCGCGAGCTTCGACACCGCCGCATCCTTGTCGTCTTCCAGCCGCACCGCTACTCGCGCCTGGCGGCACTGATGCACGACTTCACGCGAGCGTTCACCGGCGCGGACAAGGTGCTGGTCCTCGACGTGTACGCGGCGGGCGAGCAGAACACGTCGGGGGTCCAGGCCGCGGACCTGGCTCACCAGCTTCCTAACGCCACCTACGCCGGCGATTTCAAGACCGCGCGCGAGATGCTCGAGGGCCTCGTCGGACCTGGCGATCTCCTCCTCCTGATGGGCGCGGGCGACATCAACAAGTTGGGCGATGAGCTGGCGCACCGCGTCTAAGGTCAAGTGGCTGCGGGCGCTGCCCGGAGTCACCGAGGGCGAGCCGCTTGCTTCGCGCACGTCGTTCGGCGTCGGCGGCCCCGCCGAGTTCTTCGTCGAGATGGGCCGGCCGCAGGCGATCGAGGAGGCGATCGAGGGCGCCGCGGAGCGAGGCATTCCTTATCTCCTCCTCGGCGCGGGCACGAACCTGCTCATCGCCGACGCGGGCATTGAAGGCCTGGTGGTGAGAGTCGTCAACCGTGACGTCCACGTCGAGGGCCGCCAGCTGCGTGCCGGCGCGGGCCTGAAGATGATGCGACTCGCGCGGATCGCCGCCGACGCGGGGCTGCGCGGCTTCGAGTTCGCGATCGGCGTCCCGGGCACGGTTGGCGGCGCGGTCTATCAGAACGCGGGGTGCTGGGGTAAAGAGCTCCGCGAGGTCCTGGTCGAGGTCGAGGGTTTCATGCCCGGGAAGGGGCGGAAGACATGGAATCCCGTCGATCTGCACTTCCGCTATCGCACGTCGGCGCTGCGCGACGGAGCGCTGAAGGGCGGTCTGGTGGTCGCTGCCAAGATCCAGCTCGAGCGCGGGGATGGGGAGGCGGCCAAGGCGCTGATGGCCAAGCTGACCAAGGAACGCAACGAGACGCAGCCGATCAAGACCAAGAACTGCGGCAGCGTCTTCCAGAATCCGCCGGGTGACTCGGCGGGACGCCTCGTCCAGGCCGCCGGCTTGAAGGGCGCGCGGGAAGGGATGGCGGTGGTCTCGCAGCTGCACGGCAACTTCATCGTCAACGAGGGCGGCGCGACCGCGGCCGACGTCAAGCGCCTCATCGAGCGCATCCAGATAGAGGTCCGTCGCCGGTTCAACATCGAGCTGGAAACCGAGGTCGAGATGGCGGGGAAGTTTAAGAAGTGAAGGTGGCTGTCCTTCGGGGCGGGAGGTCGGCCGAGCGCGAGGTGTCGCTCATGTCGGGGGCACAGGTCGAGAAGGCGCTGCGCTACCGAAGCCACGAAGTCACCGGAGTGGATGTTGACCTCACCACGTGGGACGTATTGCGCGACGGTGGATTCGACTGCGTCTTCAATGCTTTGCACGGACGCCTTGGGGAAGACGGAACAGTACAGGGGATGCTCGAGCTGCTTGCGCTTCCGTACACAGGTTCCGGGGTCCTCGCGTCGGCGCTGTGCATGGACAAGGCGCGCGCGAACGCGATGATGGCCGCCGCCGGGCTGAAGATCCCGATGTTCGAAGAGGTCGAGATCAAGGAGGGAGTCGCGGCGGAGCTCGTCGAACGGCTGGTCAAGACGTACGAGCTGCCGCTGGTCATCAAACCGGTGCGCGAAGGCTCGACCATCGGGCTGACGATCGCCAAGGACGTCGACCAGGTGGCCAGTGGCCTGGTCCTCGCAGCTCGCTACGACCGCCGAGTCCTGGTCCAGAAGTTCGCCACCGGGACGGAGATCACCGTCGGAGTTCTGGCGACGCCGGAAGTCCTGGTGCTGCCCACGCTGGAGATCGTCAGCGACAACCCGGTCTACGACTACGACGCCAAATACACGGCGGGCAAGTCGCACCACATCATCCCGGCCCGCATTTCCGAGCGCGCGCAGCTGGTATCCACGGATGTAGCGCGGCGCGCTTTCCTCGAGCTCGGGTGCGCGGGCATGGCGCGCGTCGACATCATCGTCGACTCGCATGACAACCCATGGGTGCTGGAAGTCAATACGGTGCCGGGTCTGACCGAGGTTTCGCTCCTGCCGGACGCCGCCCGAGCCGCGGGCATTTCGTTCGACGAGCTGTGCCAGCGGCTGGTCGACCATGCGGTCGGCCGCGCGGAACGTCGGGTCGGGCCGCCGGCGGGATGAGGTTTCGCCGCCGCCGCTCCCTGATGCCGCGGGTCGACTGGCGGGGCGGCCTCGAGCACACCGAGCCGCTGAAGGGGCAGGTCTGGACCCGATCGGAGAAAGCGCTGCGCGAGCCAGACGTGCATTGGGCGTGGCGCGGCCTTGCCTTCGGGGTCGCGGTGGCCGAGTGCGCCCTGCTGGCGTGGCTGTGGTTCGGACCGGCGCTGGCCGTGCAGACCGTGGACGTCGTGGGCGCGCAGCACATGACGAGAGCGCAGGTGGCCCGCGCGGCGGGACTGGTGGACGGCGCGTCGGTGCTGTCGGTGGACGGTGAATCGGACCGCCAGCGGCTGCTTAACCAGACGTGGGTGCGCACCGCGACCGTCGTCCCGCAGCTGCCGGGCGTCGTCTTGATCCAGGTGAGCGAGTGGCAGCCCATCGCGGGCTACCACGCGGGCAAGACCGGGAAGCTCTACTTCCTCTCGGACCAGGCGATAGTCCTCGGCCCGGCTACGCCAGCGGGACCGCTGGTCGACGTGCAAGGTCCGGCGGGCGCGGATCCGAAGGTCGGCGACCATGCGCTGGACGTGCAGCTCCTCACCGCGTTGGTCAACATCCAGCGGGGCCTCCCGGGATTGATCGGGCAGGAGGTGGCGGGCTTCGTCTTCGACTCGTGCGGCCAGCTGACCCTGGTCGCGAAGCGGGGTTGGAAGGTTTACTTTGGCCGGGTGCTGACGCCTGAGGAGTTCACGACACTCCGGGAGAAGGTCGCCGCGCTCAAGGCGATCGCCGGCAGCGTGAACTACTCCTCGCCCGACCTCGATTACGTCAACGTGATGAACCCGGCCGAGCCGGCCGTGGGTTACAAATCCCTGCAGCCGAAGCCGCCATCGCCGGCGCCTGGCGCGACCCCTCAGCCATCTCCGACCCCCACGAGCGGATGCAAGTAATCGTCATCGCGGTCATCTTCGCGGTCCTTGGTGTGCTGCTCGGGCTGATGTCGCCGGTCACGATCCCGATCACCTACGCGCGCTACACCGCCGTCGCGCTGCTCGCGGCCCTGGACTCGATCTTCGGCGCCTTCAAGGCGTACATCGCGGGATCGTTCGAGCCGCGCGTGTTCTTCAGCGGACTGCTGACCAACATGACGCTGGCCGCCGGCCTGACCTACTTCGGCGACAAGCTGGGCGTGGACCTATCGATCGCCGCGATCGTCGCCTTCGGGGTGCGGATCTTCAACAACCTGGGAGCGATCCGCCGGCATTACTTGTAGGCGAGTTTCGCCACCTAAACTCCAGTCATAGCTCTGACGTCACCCGCGTCACGCACCTTCCGCGGCGAGGACACGGATCGGTCCTCAATCTTCCGGCTGCACTTCCAGTGGGAGCCTGGAATGAGTACGAGCTTTCACAAGCACCGGGGATGGGAGCTTGTACTTATCCGCTCTGGCGAGCTCAGTGCAATCGTCGATGGAGTCCGCAGTATCAAGCGCGAGGGTGAGTTCATCGAACTCCCGATTTACATGAAAGAAGGTCCGTGGGCGCAACGTCCGCCGAAGGGCGGGCGCTATACCACTGCCGAAAAAGCCGACGAGCTCAAACGCGCGAGCATGACGCTGGTTCCTCGTTAGTCGGGTCCGCGCGAAGGAGGACCAAAGGTCACGGTCGGTGGGATCGTCAGCATCCGGCCGTCATCGCCGCGCACGATCTGCCAGTTGCCCTCGTGAACCAGCCAGTGATGCCGATAGCAGAGAAGTGTGAGGTTGGGCGGCTCATTCGTCCCGCCGTGGATCCAGTGTTTCAAGTGGTGTCC
>DATCPI010000066.1:0-71291 GCA_036570165.1 Candidatus Dormiibacterota bacterium
CGAGCGCCTCCTGGTCTTTCGCCATCAGGCCGAAGACCACGACCGCGTCCAGCCAAACCTTGACTTGAGAGACCGGATGTGGAACCACTAGGGACCCCCTCCCAGAGGCTTACCGGCGCTGGTTTACGGATGACTTACAAAACCGCTTAGTTAGCACAACGGTCCGCAGATCCGTTCTGGTCGCTGGATTTACACAACGGTTGTCAGTCACTCCGGCTACTTTGGGTAGCCATTTTGGGCGTGAGAGCTTCTTTAAGCCCCTCTCCCCTAGCCCTCCCCCCCTGAAGGTGGGATGGAGATTAGGTTGGGACTTGATCACCTGGGGCGAGGAATTCCAGACAGCGTGTGCCCCGCAGGTCGACCCAGTAGCGTCCGCGCCCCTGAACGATGCGTATTGGGACTTGTTCGCAGCTCGGGCAGCGGACGACCACGCCGGGCCATTCGGGCAGGCCGTCATCAATGGTTAGTGCCGGAGCGGCCGGAGCGTTACAGGCGCCGTGAGCTCAGGTCGAGGATTGACGCCACTCGAGCGCCGGACCGAGTTCCTTCTCGAGCATTCCGGCCACCTCGCCGGGTTTGGGAAATCGACCGGCCGCCTTCTTGCTGAACACGAGCTGACCGTCGAGGTAGATGTCGAACGTGCCACCGCTGCTGCTTATCAGCCCGACAGCGCGCATGACCGGCGCCCAGCGGGCAAGCACCTCATCGGCCAGGCTCACGGCCTGATCTAGGTAGTCTCAAGGAACGCAGTATTCGATCCGCGCCTCGTGAAGTGGCGTGATCACGTCTCGATGATACTGACCCACGCCACGTGGGTTGATCAGAAGGTGATGCGAGTCAATCGCCAGAGTCGTCCTGGCGGATACAGCGGGTCGGCGGTGACCAGCGGGACGTCCAGGTTGTAATCGCCGAGAACGATGTGCACGCTGCCCTCCTTGGTCCCGGCCGGGATCGGGCTGTTGACCACGATCGTGCGGACCTCGAGCCTCTGCCGCAGTACCATTCCCGGCCACGCGAGCGGGGTGACGTCGACCGGGGAGACCAGGTCGGACTGACCGCCCCAAGCCGTGGCGTACGTCGCGATTGTCTGGTTGCGGGTGATCACCTGCCGAATATGCAGCGTCGACTGCATCGACGCGATCAGGGCTTTGGTGGACGCAAACGCGATATCTAACGTCGGCTGTCCCATCACGCATCCGAACACGACGATCGGCTTGCCATCCACCGTTACGGTGGCGCCGAACAGAAAGTTGGCGCCTGAGCTCAGGCCAGAGCCGGTTTTGATGCCGAAGATCCCGTTCTGCCCGAGCGCGTGGTCGGTGCTGTAGACGATCCCCACGACGGGAAGCAGCGCCTGGCCCATCGCAACGACCTGAGCGAACACTTCCTCCTTCAGCGCAGCGACGCCGAGCGCCATAAGGTCGGTGGGGGTGCTGACGCTGCCCGGGTCTGCGCCACTGGTGTCCGCGAATCTGGTGTGGGTCAGTTTCAGGTTCGCGGCCTCTGCGTTCATCTTGGCAACGAACGCATCGATCGAACCTGCATCCCACCGCGCGAGAATCTCGGCAAAGTTGTTAGCGGAGGGGATCAGCATGCCTTGAAGCAGCTGAAGTTCCGTGAGCTGCTCACCTGCGCGGACCTCGAGCACCGACTGGTTTCCTGCGACTTCAGCGTTATAGGCCTGCACGTCAGCGATGGTGATGGTGATCGTGGGGCCCTGCTCGTCCCTGTTCAAATGCTTTTCTTCGAGGATGACCAGCGCGGTCATTACCTTCGTGATGCTGGCTGCCGGTATGGCCTGCTCGTTGCCCGAGCTGGCGATGAAGCCGAGGTTCTGAGCACCGATGGCCGCATAGCCTCGGGCCGGCCAGGGCAGAACCGGCGGTGTGCCCGCGATCACCTCCGACGCGGGAAGCGACCCGGTGGCGGCTACCGCCGGAATGGGGCGAAGGTAGCTCCAAGCGGCTACGCCCGCGACGACCAGCACCAGCAGCAAGATCGCAACCCGAGCCCGCATGGCTGGAAACCATACCCGGCTCCCCATCCGGCGGGGCCTCCCCGCGAGCGAGGAGGCGAGCTCTTCTTCGTTTCAGACGCGCGCGCCCTTCGTATGGCTGCGGCTGATGCCAAAGCTGACGATGAAGGATCCGAACGCCAGGGCGGTGATGAAGAAGCTCGCTGGGTAGGAGATGTAGAACGCGAGAGTCAGGCCCAGCCATACCGCGAGCAGCGCCACCGCGGCCGAAAGAGCCATGCCCGCATACGGACTCGTCGTCAGGTTCTGGGCTACTGCCGCGGGCGTGACCATCAACCCGAACACAAGCAGGGCGCCCACCGCTTGAACCGCCTCCGCGACGGTGATCGCGACGAGGATGAGGAAAAATGCGGTCAACACGCGGATCGGGACGCCGCGTGACGTGGCCACCTCGGGATCGAGGGTCACGAACAACAGTGGCCGCGCGATCGCGAGCACCGCGACACACGTGAGCAACCCAGCCACCGACGCAATCGCGGCCTGGGCCTGCTGCATCCCCAAGATGGACCCGAACAGCACGCTGATTCCGGTATTGCCGGCGGACGCGCTGCGCGAGGAGGTGAAAATGCTGAGGAAGAGCAGGCCCAGCCCAAGCACCCACGCGAACACAGTGCCGATGGCCACGTCCCGACCGCGCCCGCGCCCTCCGAGCGATCCGATCGCAAGCGCCACGGCGATGCAGCTGCCGAAAACTCCTACCAGCAGGTTGACACCGATGAGGAGGCCACCCATCCCACCTGTGAATGCGACGTGTCCGAGCGCGTCGGTCGTGAACACCTGGTTGCGCAGGACCACGAAGTAACCGACTAGACCGGAGGCGGCAGCGATGCAGCCGCCGGCGATGAACGCGTTGCGCATGAAGTCGTAGGCCAGCATCGCCTGCAGGTCCTGAATCGGGTTGAGCGAGAAGGACGTCGCCGCAAACATCACGCAACCTCGCCGTCAAACGCGATCCGCCGAACGTCTCCGCGAGAGATCGCCTTCGCACCGCGGATCAGAACGTAAGCGGCGAATGCGAGTGTGGTGATGAAGAAGCCGACTGGGTAGATGGTGAAGTAGGCGACGGCAAGCCCAGTCCACGTAAAGAGCAGCGAGAGTAAGACCGTCAGTGCAAGCCCGCGAGCAGGGCGCGCCGTCAGCTGCAGCGCGCAGGCGCCCGGTGCAACGAGCAAGGCGAAGATCAAAAGGGTGCCGACGATCTGAACAGTCACTGCGACGGCCAGCGCCACCAGCAACAGGAAGGCGATGGAAACCGCGCGCACCGGCACACCACGAGCCTCGGCGACGTCGGGATCGACGGATGCAAACACGAGCGGACGCGCGATCGCAGCCAACGCGAAAAGGCAAACCGCTGTCGTGACGACAGTGGTGGCAACGTCACGATCGGAGATGCCGAGGATGGTGCCGAAGAGAAACGCATAGACCGCCTGGACGCTGCCGGCGAAGAGACGGAAGAAGAGCAAGCCGAGGCCGAGGGAGAAGGCGAGGATGCTTCCGACGACGGCGGACTCCATCCGGTTCCCGGCATCGAGCCGCCGGCCCATGACACCGACGCCGAAGGCGCCGGCCGTGCAAAAGGCGGCAAGCCCGATGACGGGAGGCAGATGAAAGAAGACAGCCACGGCCGCGCCCGGAAAACCGACCTGCGACAGCATGTGGGCAGCGAAGCCCTGGCCGCGTAAGACGACGAAGTAGCCGACCGCGCCCGCGAGCACCGCCACGAGGGTTCCGACAACGAACGCGTTCTGCATGAAATGAAACCGCAGGAGCAGCTGGAGGTCGGCCAGCAGGTCCCAGGTAGGCGAGTCAGCCATCAGACGTCATGGTCGTGCGCGTGATAAGTGACGGGCTCGTGCTGGCCGACCACCACCACGCGGCCGTCGCTCGTGCGTAACACCTCGACCGGCGCTCCGTAAAGGCCGCTGAGCGTTTCGGTCTGGATCACATCCTCAGGACGACCAGACACCACGTGGCCGTTGGCCGCATAGACGACTCGATCGATGAACGGCAGGATTGGGTTCACATCGTGCGCAACTAGGAGGACGGTCACCCCCTGCTGCTGGCAGATGTCGCGGACGAGAGCCGAGATTGACTGCTGGTTGTTCAGGTCCAGGCTGTCGAGCGGTTCGTCTAGGGCAAGCATCCTGGCCCCGGTGACCAGGGCCTGCGCGATCAGAACGCGCTGCTGCTCACCGCCCGACAGCTCGCCGATGGGTCTGTGAGCGTACCCGTCGGCACCTACCAGGTGGATGACCGAGTCCACCTGGTCGGACTTCTCGCGGCTTCCGGCAACCCAAGACGGGAGCGGAACTCCCCACTGCGCACCGTCGAGGCCGAGGCGAACAAGGTCGACGGCCCGGATGCGGAGGTCTGGGTCGAAGCGCCGCCGTTGGGGCAGGTACCCGACCTCGTCGTTTCCGCGACGCACCGGCTTGCCAAAGATCCGCGCCTGGCCCTCCGCCAGCGGCACCACTCCAAGCAGCGCTTTCAGCAGCGTCGACTTGCCCGCTCCGTTCGGCCCCAGGATGGCGACGAACTCCCCGGTGGTCACCGTGAGGTCGACGTCGCGCCAGACGAACCGTCCGCCAAGGCTCACCCCGGCCCGCTCGAGTCCGACCGCCTCCCCGCGTTCGGGCAGGGCGCGCTCGGAAGCTTCGGGCTCAGCCACCCAGTGCGGCAAGGAGACCATTCAGCTGGGTGGTCTGCCAGTCCTGGAAGGTGAAGTTGGCGGGGGCCAGGGTCTCGGTGACGTGTGCGATTGGAATGCCTTGCGCCTGCGCCTTGTCCACCAGCGATTTGACGTCAGGGGTCGAGTTCTGAGTGTTGAACACGAAGACCTTGATCATCTTGCCATTGATCTGCTTCAGGACCGTGGCCTTGTCGGCAGGGCTTGGGTCGGTGCCTTCGCTGATCGCCTTCAAATAGTCGGGCGGAGAGATCAGATCGAGCCCTGTGTCCGTGGCCAGGTACGAGAAGATGCTCTCGGTCGCGCCCACCGGGGTGCCTTTGTATTTCGTCTTGATCGCGTTGATCGTGTCGTAGTAAGCCTTCAGGCCGGCCGCCTGGTAGGCGGCTCTCCGCTCGTCGAAATAGGAGGCATCGCCCAAGTCGATCGCGGCCAGGTCGGAAGCGATCTTGTCGACGACTCGCTCGACATAGATTGGCGAGTACCACATGTGCGGATTGTCGCCTTCCTTTTTGCCGATGAGGTCGCCGACCGTCAGCACTACCCGGCCGGCCACAGGGTTGGCGGCCAGCAGCTTCGGCGCCCACGCGTCGTAGCCGGCCCCGTTGACGATCACGTACTGGGCCCCCGCGATCAGTTTGGCGTCGGCCGGCGTGGGCTCATAGTCATGGGGGTCGGTGGCGGGATTGACGATTACGCTCGTCACGTGGGCGTGGTCGCCTCCCACTTGGGTGGCGATGCTTCCCCAGAAGTTCTCGGCAGCCACCACCTCGACCTTGCCCGATCCCGATGAACCTGGGCCGAGGCCGCATGCGCTCACGCTCAGCGCCGCCACGACACCGATCACCGCCGGCAGTTGCAGCCAACCCTTTCCAGCCAAGCTCGACCGCGTTCTCACGACCCGCCTCACCTCCGATCAGCACCACCCAGCGACGCGCAAGAGTATTGCACAACTGACTTGCACAAGTCCTTTGCGTATAGTTGGCGCGTGGCCAGGCCGAGCCCGGTGAGCGACCAGGTAAAGCTCCTGTTCAGCGCGAGTGAGACCAAGCACCTCTGGTCGATCGACGAGCTTCACGGGGCCGTTGTCACGGTGTTGGGCGCCGCGGACTACTCCACGGTGTTCAGGGCGGTTTCAGGCCTGGAACGGGATGGGTTAATCAAGCGCATCGACCTTGGCGACGGCAAGGTGCACTACGAGCTGAGGGAGGCGCACCACGAGCATATTCGCTGCGACGACTGCGGCCGCGTGGTCGAAGTCCCCGGCTGTGTCCTCGAGGACGCATCGTCCGCGGTCAAGACCAGCACTGGCTTCAAGGTCACAAGCCACCAGCTGCTGTTCACCGGCGTCTGCCCCGACTGCGATTCAGCGCGCCAGGCTTAGCACCTCGCCGCGAGCCGAGTCCCGACACTAAACCGAAGGTATCCTGCCCGGAGTGAAGGCACTAGTCAAAGCCAAAGCGGAGCCAGGCCTGTGGCTGCAGGACGTGCCCGATCCGGTGCCGGGTCCCGGCGAAGTCTTGATCCGCGTCCTCCGTACAGGCATTTGCGGCACCGACCTCCACATCGAAAGCTGGAACGAGTGGGCCCAGGCGACCATCCACCCGCCCCTTGTCGTCGGACATGAGTTCGTTGGTGAGGTCGTCCGGCTCGGCGACGGTGTGGCGTCGGTCTATCCCGGCGAGATTGTCGGCGCCGAAGGACACATCGTGTGCGGGCGCTGCCGCAACTGCATGGCCGGACGCCGCGCGCTCTGCGCCAACACGGTCGGAATCGGAGTGCAGCGAGACGGCGCTTTCGCCGAGCTCATCGTCATGCCGGCCGGCAATCTCTGGCCGCATCTGACGAAGATCGACCTCGACGTGGCCGCCATCTTCGACCCATTCGGCAACGCCGTCCACACCGCCACGCAGTTCCGCGTCGCTGCGGAGGACGTACTGGTCACGGGCGCGGGGCCGATCGGGATCATGGCGGCCATGGTCGCTCGTCACAATGGCGCCCGCTTCGTCGTGATCACAGACGTCAGCGACTACAGGCTCGAGCTGGCGCGCAAGGTCGGTGTCACGCGCGCGGTCAACGTGCGGACCACAACCCTGGGCCAGGCCCAGGAGGAGCTCGGGATGAAGGAAGGCTTCGACGTCGCCTTCGAGATGTCCGGCCAGGCAAGCGCCCTCCGCGACATGATCGCCAACATGTCGCACGGCGGTCGCATCGCGATGCTCGGGCTTCCCGACCATGAATTCGCGATCGACTGGACCGAGGTCGTCCTGAAGATGCTCACCATCAAGGGCGTTTACGGCCGCCAGATCTTCGAGACATGGTACGAGATGTCCGTATTCACGCAAACCGGCCTCGACATCTCGCCTGTCATCACGCACCGCTTTCCTTACCGCGACTTCCGGGAGGCGTTCGCGGTCGCCCACTCCGGCAAATGCGGCAAGGTCGTCCTCGACTGGACGATGGATTAGTCGATGTTCGACAACATGCGATCGCACCTGGTCGGTCAGCTCGAAGAGATTCGTCGCGCTGGGCTGGAGAAGCAGGAACGCATCCTGATGGGGCCGCAGGGTTCGGTCGTCACCGTCCTCGACCGCAATGTCTTGAACCTGTGCGCCAACAACTACCTCGGGCTGGCCGACCATCCCGCCGTCGTGACGGCGGCGAAAGAAGCGCTCGACCGGTGGGGCTACGGCATGGCGTCGGTGCGCTTCATATGTGGCACCCAGGAGGTGCACAAAGAGCTCGAGTCAGCGCTGACCGATTTCCTGGGCACCGAGGACACGATCCTTTATTCGTCGTGCTTCGACGCCAATGGCGGCATCTTCGAGGCCCTGCTCGACGAGCAAGACGCGGTCATCTCCGACGCCCTGAACCATGCCAGCATCATCGACGGCATCCGGCTCTGCAAGGCGCGGCGCCTCCGCTATGCCAACCGCGACATGGAAGACCTCGAGCGACAGCTGAAAGACAGCGCGGAGGACCGATTCAGGATGGTGGTCACTGACGGGGTGTTCTCGATGGACGGATACCTCGCGCCCCTCCCGGAGATCTGCGAGCTCGCCGAAAAGCACGACGCGCTCGTCATGGTCGACGATTCGCACGCCGTTGGCTTTATGGGCGCGAATGGCCGCGGAACGCATGAGCACCACGGCGTCATCGGCCGGATCGATGCCATCACCGGGACGTTGGGAAAGGCGCTGGGAGGCGCCAGCGGCGGATACGCGTCAGGACGCAAAGAGATAGTCGCGATGCTTCGGCAGCGCTCGCGCCCGTACTTGTTCTCCAACTCAGTGGCGCCTCCGATCGTGGCCGCGAGCCTGACCGTCCTCGGGCTGATCAGGTCGGCGGGCGAGCTGCGCCAGCGGCTTCGCGACAACACCGCCTTCTTCCGCAAGCGGATGACCGAGGCCGGCTTCGACATCCTGGCCGGCGACCACCCGATCGTCCCGGTGATGGTGGGCGACGCGGCTCTGGCTGCCCGGATGGCACAGGTCATGCTCGAAAAAGGCGTGTACGTGGTCGCGTTTTCGTACCCGGTCGTCCCCCAGGGCAAGGCGCGCATCAGGACTCAGGTGTCGGCGGCCCACTCAGAGGCGGATCTTGAGCGGGCGGTAAGAGCTTTCGTCGAGACGCGAGAGGCGGTGGCTCGGTAGGCCGGCGACCCGGCGCGTTTTCGGGTTGATGGGCGAGCACGAGATGATGCTGGTCCGGCTGCGCGCTCGACGAGGTTGCTCACCCTACCGGTGCAACGCTCCGCTACCGGGCACCGTCCAGGTAAGCCTTTGGCGGCTCGGCGTCCCGTGTGACGCGCGGACGCCGCGGGATCAGCTGGTAGCTCTGATCTGGGCGCGCAAGCGTAGCCTGTCGTCGGCTACCCAGCCGACATGGAGCGGTCCTGGAACGACACCACCCAGCGCGGCCTGACGCCTGACTCGGCGGCCGAAGCCGCTCAGGACGCCGGGCTCGTCTATGCCTCCGACTTTGAACCTGGCATCCGCCGCGCGCACAAGGGCGGGGGCTTCGCCTACTTCGACCCACACGGCAAGCCGGTGACCGACCCGGCCACGCTCGATCGGATTTTGAACCTTGCCATCCCGCCGGCCTGGAAGGACGTGTGGATCTGCATGCGGGAACGAGGCCACCTGCAGGTTACTGGTCGTGACGCCCGTGGGCGCAAGCAGAACCGCTACCACGCGCGGTGGCACAAGATTCGGGACGCCGACAAGTTCGCGCGACTTCTGGGCTTCGCCCGCGCGCTGCCGCGAATCCGCCGGCGGGTAACCCGTGACCTGGGGCAGCCCGGCCTGTCGCGTGAGAAGGTTGTCGCGACCATCGTCAGGTTGCTCGAGATGACTTTTGCGCGGATCGGCAACGAGGAGTACGCGCGACAGAACGGGACCTTCGGCCTCACGACCCTGCGCGACCGGCACGTGAAGTTCAAGGGATCGACGGTGCGCTTCCTGTTCAGGGGCAAAACCGGCCGCGAAGTCGAGATCGGCGTCACCAATCGCCGCGTCGCGAGCGTGGTGAAGCGCTGCGAGGAGCTGCCTGGCCAGATGCTGTTCCAGTACATCGATCCCGCCGGCGACCGCCGTACGGTCACGTCGGACGACGTCAACCAGTATCTGCGCGAGGTAAGCGGCGAGGATTACACGGCCAAAGACTTCCGCACGTGGGGCGCCACGGTCCTGGCCGCATCTGCGCTGCGCGAGCTTGTGGGTTTCGAATCCGACACAGAGGCCAAGCACAATGTGGTAGCCGCCATCGATAGCGTGGCGCGCAGACTGGGACACACACGGGCGGTGTGCCGGCACTCGTACGTCCACCCGGCGGTCATCGACACCTACATGGAGGGGTCGCTTGAGAGCGTGCTGAGCCTCGTGGACGGGAGGACCCACCGCAACCTCAAAGCGGAAGAAGCGGCAGTTATTGCATTGCTGAAACAGAACGTGGCTCGAGGGTAGAGCCTTTAATCGACGCGGACTTCGGCGCCGTCCTGCGCCCACCGTATGTGAAATGAGCCGTCGCGGTCGACGCGGTGGTAGGAGTGCGCTCCAAAGTAATCACGCAGCCCCTGGATGAGGTTGGCCGGACCCCGCGCGCGGCGGTAGCCGTCGTAGTAAGCCAGGGATGAGGCGAAGGCGGGGATGGGCACGCCCTGGTCGATCGCCTGTTTGACGACCGATCGCCAGGACTGCTGTGCCGATGCGAGCGCCTGCTGGAAGAAAGGGGCAAGCATGAGATTCGGAAGGTCGGGCGACTGGGCATAAGCGTCCTTGATGCGGTCGAGGAATTGCGCGCGGATGATGCAGCCGCCACGCCAGATCGTCGCCAGCGCACCGAGGTCGAGGTTCCACCCGAACTCTTTGGAGCCCGCGCGCAAATGCTCGAAGCCCTGCGCGTACGCGACTATCTTCGACGCATAAAGCGCCTCACGCACGTTATTGAGTAATTGCTGGCGAACCTCCCCACCCCCCGACTTCAGCAGGGAGGCAGCACCAGGCCCGGCGAGGATGGAGGAGGCGTTGACACGCTCCGCCTTCTGGCTCGACAGCATTCGTGCGAACACCGCCTCGGTGATGCCGGTCAGCGGCACACCGAGCTCGAGGGCCGACTCGCTGGTCCATCGTCCGGTGCCCTTCTGCTCGGCCCTGTCCTCGATCGCGTCCACGAGCGCCGACTGAGCGCCACCGTCTCGCTTGGCAAGCACGTTGGCGGTGATCTCAATCAAGTACGACTGGAGCTCACCCTGGTTCCATTCGCGAAACACGGACGCGAGCTCGGCAGGATTCATGCCGAGCGCCTGACGCAGGAAGTCGTACGTCTCGGCGATGAGCTGGATGTCGGCGTACTCGATCCCGTTATGAACCATCTTGACGAAGTGCCCCGCGCCGTCCGGGCCGATATACGTGCAGCACGGGACACCCTCGACCTTGGCCGAGATCGCCGTCAACATCTCGGCGACCCGCTGATAGGAGTCGGGCGTGCCGCCAGGCATGATGCTCGGACCGCGCAACGCTCCCTCTTCCCCGCCTGAGACTCCCGCACCGATGAACCCGAAGCCCGCCCTCTCCACGGCGGCGGCCCGCCGCCGGGTGTCGAGGAACAGCGAGTTCCCGCCGTCGATGATGGTGTCGCCCCGCGCGAGCACCCTGGAGAGCGAATCGATCGCCTCGTCAACGGCCGAACCTGCCTTCACCATCAGGAGGATCGCTCGAGGCGGCTTGAGGATCCGCGCCAGCTCTTCCAGCGATCCTGCTGGCCGGAAGTCGCCCTCACCCGAGTGCGCGGCCATAAAATCGGCAGTGCGCTGGCGCGTTCGGTTGTAGATGGCGACCCGTACACCGTGCGAGGCCAGGTTGCGTGCGAGGTTCTGGCCCATCGTCGCCAGCCCGACCACCCCGATCTCGTGCTCAATCATCGATTACGCCCGTGATCAATTTCCGCGTACAGGCGTCGCGATTCGCCGCCAAGCGGACGGCTTCCGAGCGGAAAAGCACACCGACGAGCTTGCCGTCCGATGTCGTGATCGGAGCACTGTCCAGGTCGCGCTCCACCATGTGATCGGCTATCTCCTTGGTCGACACGTAAGGACGGAAGGTGCTGGGGCCTGGGCGCATTGCCCGCTCAGCGAGCAAATTCGGGTCCAGCCCGAGCTGTTTCGACCTCAGGAGCCCCAGCACGACGCCCTCGTCGTCGACGACCACAGCGACATCCCATCCAGCCGCCTTGGCTTTTTCGCGCACGTCGCCGAGGCGGTCCTTCAGGCCGCTGGTCACCACGTCCTTGCGCGACGCATCACCCGCTCGCGGACAGTCCGAGTTGGTGCCTTCGGTCGGGAGTCCGGCGGCCAGCCAGTCGAGCTTGCCCGCCTTGTACTCATAGACCTGGTCAAAGCCGAGACTCTCGAGCCGCGCCGCGGCCCTGGGCGCCATGTCTCAAGCGGAATCCCAGCAGTACACGATCACTGGACGCTGCCGGTCGATCTCCCCGGCCTCCTTGTCCAGCTGTCCCAGCGGATGGCTCAACGCCCCCGGGAGATGGTCCTCCGCATACTCCTTCGCCGGCAGCACCTCGACGAGCTGCGAGCCTTCGTTAGCCATTTTCTGGACCGTCGCGCGGTCGATCAACGTGGACATCGGGAGTCCATCCTAGAGTGCCACGGCCCCGGCGTTCCGCCGGGGCGGGGCACTCAAGGATGGACGTCGAAAAGCTTGGCGAGGTCGCCGGGCAGTGTCAGGGCCGGGTCGAGCTCAGGCACCAGGCCGCCCGCTTGCAGCGCACCCGCGACCAGGCCCGAGCAGATCTGGTGATTGCGACGGACGAGCCTCAGCGGCCAACCGAAGAGCAGGTACATGATCGCCCCGCACATGTCGAAGTAGCCGAAACCTTGACCCACCTGACGCTTGGCAAAGATGACGGCGCGGCTTCTGGCCTCCGCAGCGAACTCCGGACCCAGGCGCACCAGGTGGTACTCATAGTCGCGGTACCTGGAGGCCGGGCTGAGCTGCACGCCCATCATTTCCGCTTCGACAAGCATGCCGTCCGTTTCGACCACCAGGGCGGCGTGGCTCCAGTGCGCGTAGACGGCGTCGCGGCCCTTGAAGCGACGCTTCTGCGCCAGGCTGATAAGCCTCGCAATCAGGTGATGCCTGTGGGCGAGGATGAAATCGCCAGGCACGAAGTCTTTCGCCTCGTCACCCGGGCCGTAACGCTCAGAGCTGGCCATGCTCGCCCTGATGAACGCCAGGCCCTCCTGTCACCAGGTTCAGCTTGGTGTCTAGCCTGACGTCTAGCTTGATTTTCTTTGCGCCGCCTTGTGGCACCGGCATATTGTCCGCGCCCTCCTGCTTGAGGCTGTCGGCATTGCGGATGCCGATCGCGTTGACCAGCGCGCCGGCGAGCAAGAGACCGGCTCCAACGATCATCGCGAGATGGAACGACGATGCCGATGCATCGCGAACGATCCCGATGAGTTGTGGATCCGCCGGCGTGTTGAGCGGGCTGACCTGCCTGCGGAAAGTGGTGGACGTAACGTCGACTCCTGGCAGACGAGAGGCGAGGGCTGAGTAGAAATTCGCCGTTAGAAACACGAAGACCAGGGCGCCAGCGAGCTGGGGGCCGACGCGCGAGATAGCGTTGTTGATCGCCGATCCGACGCCCGAATTCTGCACCGGCACCGAGGTCATGAGTGCAGTGGTCAGCGGGGCCACCATGATCATCGCGCCGACACCGAAGATGATCGACCCGGGAAGGAAGTCCGTCACATACGAAAGCGATGGCAGGTACGTGCTCGGGTCAGCCGGCACGAGCCTCCATGGCGTGCTGTTACCGGGCACCCGCGCGAACCACAGGACTCCGAGCGCCATGACCACGGGCCCGATCGCCATGAACCACCTGGGTCCGAAACGGGCCGCGAGGCTGCCGAACCGGCGCGAGAAGAAGATAAGGAAGAGGGAGCCCGGGATTCCGGCCGCGCCGGCGGCGGCCGCGGTGTAGCCGAGGGTGCCCTGCTGGAAGAGCACGAGATAGTAGAAGGACACGTACAGGGCGCCGTAAATCAGAAGAGTTGAGATGTTGGTGATCGTGAAGTTGCGCGAGCGGAAGAGGTGCGGCGGGATCAGGGGGTGCGGCGATCGGAGCATCAGGATGGGCAGGGCAACTGTCGCCACCACTCCCGCCGCCAGGGCGACGTAGCCGGCTGGATCGCGCCACGCTCGCTGCTGGCCGTAGATCGTGCCGAACGCCAATCCTCCGACCGCAACCGCAACCACCGCTGCACCGAGCCAGTCGAAATGTGGCGCGGCGTGGTCGTCGCGGCTTTCCGGGATGTGCTTCGAGGTCGCCCATATCGCTGCAAGGATGAGCGGCACGTTGATCAGAAAGGCGGCTCTCCACGAAATGGTGTCTACCAGCAGCCCGCCGACAACGGGACCGAGGATCGTCGTCGCCCCGGAAGCTCCAGCCCACGTGCCGAAGGCGCGCCCTTGCTCTTCTCCGGAGAAGTTCGCCGTGAGCAGCGCCAGGGATCCTGGAACAAGGACAGCCCCAGCCGCACCCTGCAGGATTCGAAACAAAACGAGCAGCTCCATGTTGGGCGCCAGTCCGCACAGGACGGAAGTGGCCCCAAAACCGACCAATCCAAGCAGGAACATGCGGCGACGGCCGTAAAAGTCGCTGAGTGCGCCGGCGAGTATCAGGAGCGAGCTCAGGCTCAGGAGGTAGGCGTTGTAGACGTACGACTGGCCCTCGAGCACTCCTAGGAAGGACCGCGGCAGATCGCGACCCATGCGGGGTAGGGCGACGTTCACCACTGTCGAGTCGAGAAACACGATGCCCGACCCGAGGACCGCCGCGACCAGGATCCAGCGCTTGGTATTCACTGACCGTTAGAAGTCCTGGCGGCCCATGAAGTGTTCCAGCACGCCGGGCCTGAGCATCTCGTACAGGGCCATTCGATGACCGCTGGGCGTGACGAAGGACGAGCACGGGCCCATCGGTATCTCGAGGCTTTGCTGCTTCTTCAGACCGCGCTTTTTGAGCTCAGCGGACGCCTTCTGGAGATTTTCGACCCCGTAGACATGGATGGGACGATCACCTTCCAGGTGGTCCGCCAGCAGGATGTGCGGCGGGCCACTGGTCAGCTCGATCATGGCCACCCGGGTCCCCATGCCTTCGATGGCAAAGCCCAACCGCCCTCCCAGCACGTCGGTGAAATAGCGCATGTCGGCGGCCACGTCCTTGCTGGGCGTGTACAGGTAGTCGAGCTGGAGAAAGGCTGTCAGGAGAGTGCGAAGTCGGTGGACACCTCGACCCCATGCCGGAGCGTCTGCAAGGTCGAGCAGTAGCGCTCCGCGCTCGACAGCAGGCGCTTGGCTCGCTCGGGATCGACACCGTCTTTGACCTTGACCTGCGTGCGCATCTCGATGCCGGTCGCGCCGACCGGAACGTCGCGATCCACGCCCATCGTGCCGCGAAAGTCCCAGTGGATGCGGACGTCGACGCGGACCGACTCGAGCTCGACGCCCATGTTCGCGGCGACCGATCGAACGGTGCTCTCCTCGCAGATGGCCAGCGCGCTCGCAAGGACGTCGCCGGAGCACTGCGTGTCTCCGACGCCACCCGCGGCGGGATGAAGGCCCGCGCGGATCGTTTCCCGTGGAAAATCCTCCGGAGCAACGGTGCAATGCCGGGGGTCCGACAGGTCGCTCGAGACGCTGTG
The DNA here is from genome assembly GCA_036570165.1 of Candidatus Dormiibacterota bacterium. Classification (GTDB taxonomy): domain Bacteria; phylum Chloroflexota; class Dormibacteria; order Dormibacterales; family Dormibacteraceae; genus Palsa-870. The sequence continues at coordinate 14,944 of DATCPI010000066.1, forward strand.
GGCCGCGGTCACGACGAGGGCCGAGGTCGGGTCCGACCGGTACTTCTCTTTGAGGGGCGCCTGCAAGCTTCTCAAGTCGACGGTATATGGCATGCCCACATTGTCCGCATGCCGAGGCTCAGCCGCTACTTCAGCGCGTTCGGCGGGCCCGGCCTCCAGAGCTGCGTGACCTGGACCAATATCACGGCGAGCAGGACCAGCACGCCACCGATCACCTGGACCGTGGTTAAGCGATCCCCCAGCAGCACGACTGCCAGCAACACCGTTATGACCGGCTCCACCGTGCTGAGCAAGGCGGCACGCGCGGCGCCCACCCGCGGAAGGCCGGCCATGAACAGCGAGATGGCAAGCATCGTCGGGAACAGGGCGATGCCGACACCCACAGCCCACCCGTTCGCAGTACGGGGTAAGGCGAGCTCGTGGTTGAGCGCGGCGAGTAGACAGAAGGCCGCCGCTGCTCCGCTCATGATCACGGCGCTGGCGGCGACCGCCGGCACGAAGCTCATCACGCGCTCGCCGATGAGGATGTAGCCGGTGTAGATCGTGGGCGAGGCGATGGCCAGAACGAGTGGCCACACAAGCGCCCACGCGAGTTGAAAGTGCGCCCCTCCCACCAGCAAGGCGACGCCCGCGAAGCTTGTCGCCAGCGCGAGCCAGTGCCATCGCGACACCGAGCGGCGGAGAAACATCCACCCGGCGACAACCACAAGACTTGGATAGATGTAGGCGATGAGGACCACCAACGACGCGGGCAATGACCGCAGCGCGATGAAGTAGGTCAGCGCCTGTCCTGTGTAGACGAACCCTCCCAGCGCAAGCAAGGTGACCATCTGGTTGCGATTGAGTCGCAGCGGGTTCTGGCCGATGACCGCGGCGAGGACCCACATCCCGATCGCCGCCAGGAGGAAGCGAAAGGCAAGCGTCTGCTCCGTCCCCAGCCCGGATGCGTAGGCCAGTTTCGCGAATATCGCGAGGGTTGCGAAGCCGGTGGCAGACCCAAGCACCATGGCCGTCCCGACCCAGTGCGTTCTTCGAGCCGCCGGCGTGCTGACGTCTGAGTCGACTGCCACTCTGGCTAAGAGGATTCAGAGGAAGTCGTACTTATGGCCGGAATACGATAGGTCAGTTGTCCGGGCAGCTCCTCGAGGGACTCACGCCATCTAATGGATCTCGAGAGCGCTGAAAACGTGAACCGCTGCCGGGCGCGCGTAGGGCGCACTTCAGGAAGGAGGAGACGACAGGAAATGAAGCTGATGATGTTCAGAGCTGGCGGCGAGCGCAAGTTGGGCGCGCTGCGACCCGGTAGTGAGGACGAGGTCGTGGAGCTCTCCGGGCTTGCCGACATGCAAGCGCTGATCGACGCCGGCGAAGATGGCCTTTCCCGGGTCCGTTCCGCGCTCACATCGTCTCGCGCGAAGTCTCACCGGCTTGCGGACATTGAGCTCCTCGCACCTCTCGACCCGCCCCGCGGCAACGTGATTGCGATTGGCCGCAACTATCAGAAGCATGCTGAGGAGACGGCACACGTCGACGGGCATGAGCCGAGCCCGCCGACCGTATTCACCAAGGCGATCACCTCGCTGACCGAGCCCTTTGCCGACATCGTGATCGACCCGTCCGTCAGTGACAAGCTCGATTGGGAGGTGGAGCTGGCGGTCGTCATCGGCAAGCGCGGTGCAAACATCAAGCGCGAACGTGCGCTGGACCACGTCTTCGGTTACACCGTCCTGAACGACGTCACCGCACGGGACATTCAGAGCACCTGGGGCGGCCAGTATTTCAAGGGAAAGAGCCTCGACCGATCCTGCCCCACGGGTCCTTGGGTGTTGACCAAAGACGAGATCGAAGACCCGCAAGCCCTCAAGCTCTTCCTTCGTGTCAACGGCACAGTGAAACAGGAAGGCAGCACCGGCGACATGATCTACCCGGTTGATGCGATTATCGAATGGGTCTCCAAAGGCATGACGCTCTTGGCAGCATCGTTGATCGCCACCGGCACGCCTGACGGTGTGGGCTTCGCCCGCACCCCGCCCGAGTTCCTCGAGCCCGGCGACGTCATGGAGACTGAGGTGCAGGGCCTGGGCCGGCTTCGCAACCGGATCGTCTCCGCGGCAGGATGAGAAGCGCCGACGCGGTAGATTAAGGTCACCTGGTGGACCGCCGACGCCTCGGCCGAACGTCGATCGAGGTGCCGGCAATTGGGATGGGCACCTGGCGCACCTTTGACACCGAGGAGGACCGCCGGCCGCTCGCCTCGGCCGCAATCGAGGCGGGCATCGACCTGTTTGATTCTTCGCCCATGTACGGACGGGCGGAGGCTGCTTTGGCGCGAGCGCTGGATGGCATCCGCGACCGAGTGCTCGTGGCGAGCAAGATCTGGACCGCCAGCGCTGAAGAAGGCCGAGCGCAGGCTGACCACGCATTGCGCCTTTTCGGCCTGGTCGACGTCTATCAGGTGCACAACCTCGTTAACGTTCCGGCACAGCTCGCGCTGCTCGAAGGGCTGAAAGAAGGGGGCAAGGTGCACGCGATTGGCGCGACCCACTACCAGGAGTCGGCTTTTCCAGACCTGATCGGGTTGATGAAGACCAAGCGGCTGGACATGGTCCAGATCCCCTACAACCCACTGCGCCGGACCGCGGAGCGCGAGCTGCTGCCGCTGGCGGAGTCGATGGGCCTCGGCGTATTCGTCATGAGCCCGCTTCAACAGGGCATCCTCGGCCGGCATCCTTCAGTCGCGCAGCTCGAGGAGCTGGGTGTCGAGACCTGGGCCCAAGCGATCCTGAAATGGATCGCCGGCGATCCGCGCGTGAGCACCGTCCTCACGGCGACGCAAAACCCGGATCATGTTCAAGAAAATGCTGGCGCGGGCGACCCGCCCTTTTTCACTCCCGAGCAGCGCGCCCTGGTCGTGCGCATCGCCGAGTCCGCGGATCGCAGGCAGTAGCCTTTATCAGGATGTTCGAGATCGAGCGGCTGGCGGGCGTGGTGCCGGCGTTGATCTCGCCCCTTCGACGGGACGGCCGCGTAGACGAACCTGCCGTGACGCGCTTGGTCGAGCACGTGATCGATGGCGGTGTCCACGGACTGCTGCCGCTGGGATCGACGGGTGAGACAGCGTCGCTCGATGAAACCGCGCGACGAACGATTCTGGCGTCGGTGGTCGCGGCTGTCGCCGGTCGCGTGCCTGTGATCTGTGGGGTGGCGCAGAGCCATCTCTCGGCGGCGCGCGTCGAGGTCGAGGCCGCTGGGCGGCTGGGTGCCGCCGCCGCGCTGGTCGCTCCTCCGTTTTATTACCCGATGGACCAGGCGACCCTGCTCGCCTTTTACCGGGGTCTTGCCGCGAACAGCCCGGTGCCGATCCTCCTGTACAACATCCCGCAGTTCACGAAGGTGGTCGCGGAGCCGGCGAGCGTGGCGACGCTGGCGCGCGAAGGAACCATCGTAGGCATCAAAGATTCGAGCCGCGATTTCGAATACTTCGAAGGAGTCCGCATCGCCACTCGCGACTTGCCGCGCTTCCGCATCTTCACCGGGAGCGACACCATGCTCCTGCCGTCGCTGGCGATGGGCGGCGCGGGCACGATCTGCGGCGCCGCCAATGTCGCGCCTCGCTGGGTCGTGCGGATCGACGAGGAATTCAAACGAGGCGACATGGTCGCGGCGCGAGCAGCACAGGACTCGCTCTACAAGCTCGTGATGGCGTTGCGAGGTGGAGTCTTTCCCTCTGCGATCAAGGCTGCATGCCACATGCAGGGAATCTGTGAACCCTGGTGCGCTGCGCCGGCAGCGCCGCTCGACGACCAATCGCAAGCGAAGCTGCGGGCCCAATTGGAGGCCTGGGGACTCCTGACACGGGTGGCGCCATAACGAGGCGCACGTGCACCAAAGGGGGCATCAAAGCATCGGCGTAAGATCGAAATTGTGCCCCGGGCAAGACCCGACCGCCTGCTTTGTCTAACTCGCAGCCCAATCGTGGTGAGGAGCAACTACTCAGAAAAGTCCCTTCCTTAAAGTGCAGGGCCTCGAATCCGGCCGAGTTGGCGACTGAAGCACCTCAATCTTGAGCGGCCGTTGAGAGGCCCTCTCATAGAAATCGTGACGCTATGGCTGCAGCTATTCTCGTTCTCGACGTGATCCTCTCCATAGGAGATCTGGTGCTCGACATCACGATCGTGCCGGAAGGTCCACTTCGCCCGGACGACGATCGTCTCGCCCGAATCGACCTGGGCGGCGGAGGCCAGGCGGCCAACTTCTGCGCCTGGGGCGCCGCCCTTGGAGAACCGATGCGCCTCATCAGCAGGGTCGGAGACGATGAGCGAGGCAGGCGTCTGGTGGCCGATCTCGAGGCCCGCGGCGTCGAGGTGTGCCCGGTCTGGGCAGCCGAACCCACCGGCGCGATAGCTGTTTTGGTCGGTCCCGATGGCGAACGAACCATGGCCACCCAGCGTGGAGCCAGCCTTGGGTTGCGCCCGAACGACTTGCTCGAAGCCTGGTTCGACGACGTGAAGTTGATCCATGTCCCCGCCTACTCGCTGTTCATCGATCCGCTCGGCAAGGCTGCGCGTACAGCCATCGGCCTCGTCCGCGACGCGGGCGGAATGCTGTCGATTGACCTTTCATCGGTGGCAGGCCTGCAGGAATACGGTCCTTCGAAAATGGCCTACGACCTGGCCCGCCTCAAGCCCGAGCTGCTTTTCGGAACGGCAGCCGAGGTGGCCGAGATCGGCGTCGCGGTCGAGCACTTGGCGCAAGTGCCCGTGATCAAGCTGGGCCCGGCGGGGTGCAGCGTATTCGGCCGCCAGATACCCGCGCCATCGGTGCAGCACGTCGACGGGACTGGCGCCGGCGACGCCTTCGCGGCGGCTTTCTGCGCGGCGTGGCTCCGCGGCGCGACGCCGATCGAAGCGGCCGAGCGCGCGGTGATCGTCGCCTCGGATGCCGTCACGAGGACCGGTGCGCGACCCGCGCCTGCTCAACAGCCGGGCGCGCGCAGGGCGCCTATTGAACTTTGACTGGAGTAGTCGAGATTTCCCAAGAGGTCGCCGGCGCACTCGCTGATGGACGCCCGGTGGTGGCGCTGGAGACGTCGATCGTCGGCCAGGGCCTGCCCGCGCCGCACAACTTGCGGGCGGCTCACGAGAGCGAGGCGGCGATCCGCCAGGAGGGCGCCGTGCCCGCAAGCGTGGCCGTGCTCGACGGCAAGGTCCGCGTCGGCTTGAGCTCCGGCGACCTCGATCGGGTGGCGGCCGGCGCCACCAAGGTCAGCTCGCGAGATCTTGGGCCCGCGCTTGCTCGCGGCGAGGTTGGTGCGACGACCGTGGCCGCTACGATGCGGGTGGCGGCGATGGCCGGGATCCGCTTCTTCGCCACCGGCGGCATCGGAGGCATCCACCGCGGCCACCCGGAAGACCAGTCGGCGGACCTGGAGGAGTTGAGTCGTACCTCCGTCGCGGTCTTTTGCGCCGGCGCCAAGATCATCCTCGATCTCCGCCTCACGCTCGAGCGGCTCGAAAGCCTTGGCGTGCCGGTGATCGGCTACGGCTGCGACGAATTCCCGGCGTTCTACACAAGGCACAGCGGATACCTGGTCAGCACCAGAGTCGATGGACCGCAGGAGGCTGCCCGCGTGGTGCGAGCTGCGTGGGATACCGGCAGTCACGGGATCGTCGTCGCCGTGCCGCCGCCTGCCGAGCTCGATGGAGCGGAAGAGATCACCCAGCGCGCAGTCCGTGAGCTCACCGACACGGCGGGACCACAGGTGACGCCTCGCCTTCTCGCTCGTGTGGCGGAGCTGTCGGGAGGCCGATCGCTCGAATTGAACGTCGACCTGGTCGTGAACAACGCGCGCATCGCCGCCCTCGTGGCGGTGGCGCTGTCACTGCCGCGGAGCTAACGCTTTTTCTGCAGAGCCTTCTCCAGCGCCTGGTTTGTGTTGGCGAGATCGGTATAAAGCTGCCGCGTGCGCAGCAAGTTCCGCACTCGCAGAACCACTTCCTGCCGGTCGAGCGGCTTGGTGAGGAAATCGTCCGCCCCGAGAAGCAACGCCTCGTTCCGGGCTGATTTGCCTGTGTCACCGGTCAGAACGATTACCGGAAGGAAACCGAGCGCAGTCCGGACACCCTGCAGGCGCCTCAAGACCTCAAAGCCGTCGAGATCGGGCATGTGCAGGTCGAGGAGCACCAGGTCGGGCTCGAACTCTTCAAAAGCTCGCTCGGCCTTAGCCGATTCCGTCACGACGCGCGTCTCGGAAGCATCAGAGGCCACAAACCTCACCAGCTGCTCCGCGGTGTCGGGGTCATCGTCAACGATCAAGATGCGCGCGGTCATCGAGGTGCTTCGAGAACGCGCCTCACCAGCGCCAGAACCGTGGGTTCCGTGAATGGTTTCTCGAGCAGGATCGCCCCGGGTCCCAAGGTTCCGCTGGCGCCAAGCGCGTGTTGGGCGTAGCCGGACATGAAGAGCACTCGCAGCTCCGGCCGGTCAGCCGCGATGAGCCTGGCAAGCTCGTTCCCTTGCATCTGAGGCATGACGACATCGGTCAGCAGAAGGTCGATATCGCCATCGTGCTCTCTTGCGGCCTCAATTGCTTTTCGCCCGCTGCCTGCGCTGATCACCTGGTAGCCGCTGTTGGTGAGAATCCGCTCGACAACATCGCGCAAATCGCCGTCGTCCTCGACCACGAGGATGGTTTCCCGCGCAAGCTCGTGAACAGGAGTTGGCGCCAGTACTTCCGCGACCGGTGCCGAATCGGTGGACGGAAGCAGGACCGTCACTCTCGTCCCGAGCCCAAGCTCCGAGTACAACCCAACGTAGCCACCGGCCTGGTTGACGATGCCGTGCACAGTCGCGAGACCGAGGCCGGTCCCTTGGCCTTTGGGTTTCGTGCTGAAGAACGGCTCAAACGCACGCTGCAAGGTGGCTCGATCCATGCCCTGTCCGGTGTCGGTGACCCTGACCTGTACGTAGCGCCCAGGCTTTAGTCCAGGTCGCCCGCCGGCATAAGCCTCGTCGACATCGATGTTGGCAGTATCGATCGTCAGCTGGCCACCGTCACGCATCGCGTCGCGAGCGTTTACCGCCAGGTTGGTGATCACCTGCTCGAGTTGACCCGGATCGATCAGAGCCGGGCGCAAGTCACTTGCCAGCGACGTTACGAAATCGATGTGCTCACCCAGTGTCCGGCGCAGCAGTGGGTCCAGCTCCCCGACTACGGAGTTCACGTTCAACGATTGAGGCCGCACCACCTCGCGACGCGCAAAGGCCAGAAGCTGGTGCGTCAGCCGCGTCGCGCTTTCGGTGGCGCGTACAACACGTTCGAGGTCTTTGACGGCCGGTTGCCAACGATCACCCTCCGGCTCCGCGGCGGCTCGACTCACCGTTTCCTTCGCAAAGAGCGTGAAGTTGAGAATCACCCCGAGGAGGTTGTTGAAGTCATGCGCGACACCTCCCGCCAGCTGGCCAAGACTCTCGAGCCGCTGCGCCTGGTGGTATTGGCGCTCGAGCCTCTCCTTCTCGGTTACGTCCTCGACGATCGAAAAGCGAGCAGGCCGCCCTGCGTGCGGAACTCGAAAGCTCGTGACGAGAGCCTGCATCAAACTGCCATCCTTCTTGCGCGTGCTGATCGGGCCGTAGCGCGCGACATCGCCGCTGTATTGATCGCCCTGTGGCACAAGCGCCCCCTCGTTGTTCGGCGTCGGCACGACGATGTCACTCACGACCAGCTTCACAAACTCGTCACGCGAGTATCCGTAAGCAGACACGGCGGCGGGGTTCACCTCGATGATGGTCTGGTTCTCATGGTCGGTGAACAACATCGGCAAGGGACTGCCTTCGAAGAGCAGCCGATAGTTGCGCTCCGCGCCTTCCCGACCGGCGAGCTCGCGATCGACTGACAGGACAAGCGAGTTGACGTCCTCCGCCAGCCTCGCGACTTCAGCAGGCCCCTCAACAGGCACGAGCGCCGGCACGTGCATGACGTTCGAAGACCGGACCGCTGCGCTCAACGAAACCACCGGCCTGACGACCTGGCGGTAGACGAGCAGCAGCCCGGACAGGACGGCCAGCGCGCCGACCAAGATGATTCCGACAGCCTGCCGCTCGATACGCCCGGCGGTGGCCAGGGCGATCGCCTGGTCGCCTCCTGCGTACTGCCGCGCGTCGGCGGCCATCTGGACGTAAAGATAGGCACCAACCGAAATCCCCGTCACGACCAGGATCAGAGCGAGCGCGACGAAGTACAAATAGAGGGGAGGGCGCTGACGACGCGACGGCTGGGCGGTCGCGTGGGGTCGCGCGGCGACCGCAATCGAGCCATTGGTGTGGCCGTTGGATGGGCCGGCGGAATCAGGGGCACGTTCGGCGACTTCGGCAGGTGGTCCGCGACGGAGAGTCACAGTTGATTCTCTCCGGCCAAGTATTCGACGCGCAACCTGAAAAACACCAGTCGGATCGCCCTTAATTCAGAGTGGCTGAGAGCGCTGCCCGGGGGGAATCCTGCGCTCCGAGCGGGAGAGGGTCCACACGCTTAGCTGGAATCGCCAATTGGCTCTCCCGGTTGTGAATCAATACATGGCTGTCGCAAGCGAGCCGATCGAGCTGATCGTGTTCTCCGACTACGTTTGACCCTGGTGCTATATCGACTCGGTCCGAGTCGAACAGCTGGAGAAAGAGCATCTTGTCCGGGTGACATGGCTGCCGTTCGAGCTGCACCCGGAAGCGCCGGTCGAGGGCATTCAGCGCGACGTGTATTTCGGACGCGGCCGCTTCGAACAGATGATCAAGCACCTCGAGTCCGTTGCGGCCGAGATCAGTCTTCCGATGGTCCAACGCGACGTGATCATCAACTCCCGCCGCGCACTGGGCGCCGCAGAGTTCGCCCGCGAGCACGGGAAATACAACGAGATGCACCACGCCCTGTTCAAAGCACACTGGGAGGGCACTGGCCGGTTGGAGGACGTGGATGATCTCGTGGGGATCGGAGCCGGCGTTGGGCTGGATCGCGCCGAGCTCAGAAAGGCGATCGAGGAAGATCGCTACGCGGCGGTGATCGATGACAACCGGAGCCAGGCCGAGGCTGTCGGAATCAACGCGATCCCCGCGCACATCTTCGGCCGCCGCTACCTAGTGATGGGTGCCCAGCCGGACGCTGCTTTCCGCCAGGTGATAGAGCGACTGCGGCAGGAGAGCCCCGCCGAATGAGGATCGTCTCCCTTCTGCCGAGCGCCACGGAAACTCTCTTCGCTCTAGGACTGGGCGACCAGGTCGTTGCGGTCACGCACGAATGCGACTTTCCTGCCGAGGCGGCCCTGCTGCCGATTGTTACGCGGTCGACTCTCCAGCTGGCGCAGAAACCAAGCGGGGCGATCGAAGCCGCGGTGGCGCTGGCGGCGGTCGAGGGCCGCTCGCTTTACTCCGTCGATACGGATGCCATCCTCGCGCTCGAGCCCGACCTGGTCGTGGCCCAGGACATCTGCCACGTTTGCGCAATCCCTGCTGACCAGGTCGCTGCCGAGCTGGCCGGCATTCGAATGATCCGCCAGCATCCCCACTCCTTTGACGACGTGCTCGCCGACATCGAGGAGCTGGCCCAAGCATGCCGAGCCGACCCGGGCAGGTTGATGGCTGACCTGCGCGGGCGCATCGCGGCCGCCTCGCAGAAGGCACGCTCGCTGCCTTCAGTCCGAGGCGTCTTCCTCGAGTGGCTTGATCCGCCATATCGCGCGGGTCACTGGACGCCGGACCTGCTCGCGCTTGCGGGTATCCAGGACCCTCTGGCCAGGCCCGGCATCCCATCCGTGGCGATCCAATGGAGTGATGTCGCCGCTGCCCGGCCCGAGTTGCTCATCCTCGCCCCGTGCGGGTTCGACCTGGCCCGGGCAACAGCCGAGGCGGACCTCGTCCGAAGCGACGTGGAAGCAGTGGGCGCCCGGCGCGTCGCCATCCTGGACGGCTCGGCCTACTTCAACCGCCCGGGACCTAGGCTGGTCGACTCGCTCGAATTGCTCGTCGCCAACCGCTGAGTTGCGCCGCCGTGCTATACGTGACCGGTTGACCGACCATGCCGCGACGGCTCTGATCCAGGAAGCAATGCCGTTCTGCTCGACGCTCGGCGTGCGGGCGGACAAGTACACGGCAGAGGAAGTTGGGCTTTCGCTCGACTGGGCGCCGGGACTTTGCACCACCGACGGCATTCTTCACGGCGGCGTGATCATGGCCCTGGCCGACTCGGCCGGGGCCGCGTGCGCGCTTCTCAACCTACCCAAGGACGCGTCAGGGACTTCGACGATCGAATCGAAGACCAACTTCTTGGGCGCGGTGCGGTCTGGCACGGTCACAGCGATCGCGAAGCCGCTCCATGTCGGCGGGACGACCATCGTCGTTGAGACCTCGGTCCGCGACGCCTCGGGGCGGCTGGTGGCGAAGGTCACGCAGAGCCAAATCGTGCTTCGCCCACGGACCTAGGTGCGGCCGGCCAACAGCCGGCGCCTCGTCTCAGTGGAAAGCCTTTTGAGAGCCTCGGTGGATCGAACAGGCGGAGACTTTGGCGAGCGCAGCTCTCGGGCGCTTGCGGGCAGCACGCCAAGGTCCGCCTGAAACAGCGCCAGTGATTCATGCAGCGGCGGGCGTTTGGTCGTTCGTTTTCCTTTCAGCATCAAGGGCTCGAGCAGGCGCTTGCGGCCGGCCGGGACATGCTCTTCGCTCAGCCCGAGCACATCGCTGAACGGCTTGGAGCGCCTGAACACCTGCTTGCGACCCGGCGCGGTCACCTTGTCGCGCGACAGCTTCATCACGGGCCGTTCCCGGTAGCGGACGAGCTTATATGCGCTGTCGAGGTACGGGTAGTCCGCCGACACGCCCATCTTCGTGCCGACGCCAAAAGCGTCGATCGGGGCATCACCCCGCACGAGGTCGTCGATCGCGAGCTCGTCAAGGCTTCCGCTGACGAAGATCCGCACATGGCGTAGGCCGGCGCGGTCGAGCAATCTCCTCGCCCTTCGGGACAGCTCAGCGAGGTCGCCGCTGTCGAGACGGATGCCGAGGCGTCCGCCGAGCTCGAGCTGGCGAATGACCGCGATGGCGGCTTTGACTCCGGAGATGGTGTCGTAAGTGTCGACCAGGAAGGTGACTCGTCCTGGGAAGTCCTCAGCAAACGCGCGAAAGGCGTCTGTTTCGGTGGGAAACGCTTCCACATATGAGTGCGCCATCGTGCCGGAGGCCACGAGGCCGAACCGCCTGGCCGCCTCTACATTGCTCGTCGCCGCAAAGCCCACCATGGCCGACAGGCGCGCAACATCGATCCCGGCCTCGATCCCGTGCGTGCGCCGGAACGAGAAGTCGACCGTGTCGCGTCCTGCGGCCGCGATCACGCACCTTGCGGCCTTGCTGGCGATCGTCGATTCGTAAGTCACGCGGTTGAGCAGGAACGTCTCGATCAGCTGCGCCTCGGGAAGCGGGGCGGTCACCTCGACCAGCGGCTCGCCGGCGAACGCGATCCGGCCTTCGGGAATTGCCCAGACATCGCCCGTGAAGCGAAACCGCCGAAAGGCTTCCAGGTCGGCAGTGGTGAAGCCGAGACGATCGCGCAGGAAGCGAAGGTCCTCGCCTTCGAATCGCAACTGTTCGAGAAAGTCCAAGCAGGACTCCACGCCCGCGGCGACGATGAACCCTCGAGTGGGCGGCAGCCGGCGGACAAAGAGGCTGAAGGTGGCAGATCCGTTCATGCCGCGGCGCAGGTAGCTGGCCACCATGTTCAGCTCGTACAGGTCGGTGAGCAGGGCGTTCACGTGTTGTAGTCCGTGGAGTGTTGCACCTTCGGCGCGGGTATCGTGGTGGTCATGTTTGACGACGAAACAACTGTGGCGTGGCTGGCAATGCCGTATCGGGCGCCTGTGGCGGCGGCCGACGGGTCAGTGATTGGGACAGCGGAATCCCTGCTGGGCGACGAGGAGGAGGACATTTTTCACGGCATCGTGGTGAAGAGCAGCAATGGGGGAAAGCACCTCGAGATCCCGGCGCTGCGGATCACGAAGATCACAGAGAGGCACATCTTGACCGACCTGACCCAGGATGACGTCGCCGCGCTGCAGCCCTACCGTGAAGAGCACTGGTTCCACATCGGCTGGGGCGGCCTGTTCCGCAAGCATCCAGAGTGGGAAGAGACGACCAAGACCTAGCCTCTTGATGCCGCCTTTGGTGCGCGCCGAAGCCAAATTTGAGGCGACCATGAGTCAACCACGACGTGGTGGCGCTCGCAAGACAACTTCTCCGCTCAAGCACATGGAGAGCGAAGACCTCACCACACGCTCGGTGGAGGTTGCTCCCTTCTGGCAGGCGGCCTACAGCGAGCTCGTCAACAGGGAGGAGCAGCTCCTGGGTCAGCTCGAAAGGATGCTGCCGAAGCTGTCATCTGCCGCCAGGCGCGAGGCTGAGCTGACCAACCTGCCGATGATCAACGATCACCTTCAGACGTTCAAATACCGGCGCGCTCACTGGCACCAGCGCGTGGCGGAGCTGGAAGGCCAAGGAATGCACCGGTCGCAGAATCGCGCCCTCGGCGCCCAGAGCTGAGCGCCTTAGCCGGGGTATAGCCTGATGGCGGCCCGCGAACCGCTTACCGCCACCAGGGTCGAGCCCTCCGAGCCTTCACCCCACCCCGGATCTTCTTATTTCGCACTAAAGTCAGCACGTGACGGGGCCCGATCTGGATCGAGTCCGTGAGGAGAACGAGTGCGATGGGAAGCGATGACACGCGGAAAGCATGGGACCGTTTCGAGGCTGACATCAAAGGGGTCGCGGGAGAGCTCCGACGCCACTACAAGGATGCCGACAAGACCAAAAGCGCTGAGCTGAATCGTTCGCTGGAGCAGCTTGGCCGGGCGGCCGACGCAGTGTTCGCCTCACTCGAGGCGGCAACCCGCGATCCGGAGGTGCGGTCACGCACCAAGCAGGCGGCGCGCTCGTTTGGATCGGCCCTCGCGGAGACATTCCGAGAGCTCGGCAATGAGGTCGACAAAGCGGTTCGGAAATCCGCGTCGCGAGGAAATCCCTAGGACGGCGTCGGTCCTGGTGCCGTTTCGACCCCGAAGGCTGACAGCCAGGGCACGAGGATGGCGTAGACAGCCGGCAAGCCGATTGCGACGACGAGTCCGCCGAATGGGATGAACAACCCAACCCCCACTGCGATCGCGGTGTAAATCAGGGACGACGCTCCGTACACAAGCGCGACGCGCAGCGAGACATCGTGGTTGACGCGGGCCAGCGCAACAAGGCGGCGCGGATCGAGAACCTTGGTGATGCCGAGCCGGTCGGACGCGAGGAGCAGGGCGGCAAACAGGTACAGCGAGGCAAGCCACGATGCCACCGCAAGCAAGAAAAGAAGCACGCCAAGCACGATCGCCAGAACGGCCTGGGTTCGGCCTGACGTGGCAAGCAGCACGGTAACGACGCCCAGGACGATGAGCGATGCGAAGACCGCGAGACCGTATAGCAAGCTGACCACGAACGGGTTGACGCCGCGTTCGAGGTATTGGAAGCCTGCGGGGGGCAGCTCCTTCCAACCAGAGCGGACCATGTCGGTGGCTGTCAGCGTCCAACCGAGCAGGTTGATGGCACCGACGATCGGGATAAGGCCGATCAACCCCGTCACGACAACCCTGGCGGACCATTCAGGACTGGTGGTGAACCAGAAGAGGTCGAGCCGGCCCTCCACCAGCCGGCTGCGCCAATGCTGGCCGTCCCACCACCAACGACCGTCCGGTGAGATCAGCGCTGGCGCGGCTCCATCTTGGATCAAAACGCGACTGGCGCGGTGCCGGTAATCTGACCCACCGCCAATGTCGGAGAAGCCTGCGGAGCGGATGGAAGTCTGGCCCGGCCGCGCGTATCCCCTTGGAGCGATGTATGACGGGGCGGGCACCAACTTCGCTCTCTTCTCTGAGGTCGCCGAGGCTGTCGATCTGTGTCTGTTCGACGACGACGGCGAGGAGAGTCGGGTGCGAGTGGATGAGGTCGACGCATTTTCCTGGCATGTGTACCTTCCGAACATCAAGCCAGGTCAGCGCTATGGCTATCGAGTACACGGACCCTACAGCCCCGAAGACGGTATCCGCTGCAATCCACGCAAGCTTCTCCTCGATCCTTACGCCCGGGCGATCGAAGGCGACATCGACTGGAACTCTTCCTGTTACTCACACGACCCGGCGAACCTGGACGTCGTCAACATTGAGGACAGTGCGCAGCACGTTTTCAAGTCGGTGGTGCACCACCCGCATTTCGATTGGGCCGGGGATCGCTCGCCCGACAGGCCGCTGCACGAGACGGTCTTCTACGAGGCCCACCTCAAGGGCTTCACTCGATGCCATCCGGACGTACCGGAGCCGCTCCGCGGAACCTATGCCGGCTTCGCCCATCCAGCCGTCATCGACCACCTCCTTTCCCTCGGCGTGACGGCGGTGGAGCTCATGCCGATCCATCAGTTCGTCCAGGACGATCGCCTGCTCCAGCGATCGCTGCGCAACTACTGGGGCTACAACACCATCGGGTTCTTCGCTCCGCACAACGAATACGCGAGCACCGGTCAGCGGGGCGAGCAGGTCAACGAGTTCAAGGCAATGGTGCGCACACTCCACGCAGCCGGCATCGAGGTCATTCTCGACGTCGTTTACAACCACACCGCGGAAGGCAATCATCTCGGGCCGACGCTGTGCTTCAAGGGGATCGACAACAGGGCCTACTACCGGCTCGTCAACGACAAGCCGAACTTCTACTACGACACGACAGGAACCGGTAACAGCCTCAACGTGAGCCACCCACACACGCTGCAGCTGATCATGGACTCGCTGCGGTATTGGATCACCGAGATGCACGTCGACGGGTTCCGCTTCGACCTGGCGGCTACCCTCGCCCGTGAGTTCCACGAGGTCGACCGCCTGTCCACATTCTTCGACCTGATCCAGCAGGACCCCGTCGTCAGCCGGGTGAAGCTGATCGCCGAGCCCTGGGACATCGGGGAGGGCGGTTACCAGGTGGGCAACTTCCCGGCCCTGTGGTCGGAGTGGAACGGACACTACAGGGACACCGTGCGCGACTTCTGGCGGGCCGAGCCGTCAACTGTCGCGGAGTTCGCCTCACGTCTTACGGGAAGCTCGGACCTCTATCAAAACGACACGCGACGGCCATTCGCGAGCGTGAACTTTGTCACAGCCCACGACGGCTTCACCCTGCGCGACCTCGTGTCCTACAACGAAAAGCACAACGAAGCCAACGGAGAATCGAACCGAGACGGCGAATCTCACAACCGCTCGTGGAACTGCGGAGCGGAAGGCGACACTGACGATCCGATGATCCTCACTTTCCGCGCCCAGCAGCGGCGCAACTTCCTGACCACGCTCTTCTTGGCCCAGGGAGTCCCGATGCTGCTCGGCGGGGACGAGCTGGGCAGGACTCAGAAAGGTAACAACAATGCGTACTGCCAGGACAACGACCTGTCCTGGGTCAACTGGTCATCGGTCGACGAGGGATTGCTGGCGTTCACCCGCTGGGTTATCGCGTTCCGCCGCGCGCATCCCGTGTTTCGCCGCCGGCGCTGGTTTCACGGAAGGCCAATCCGCGGAACTGTGGACATCGGTTGGTTCAAACCCGACGGACAGACCATGACCGACGAGGACTGGGAGGCGAGCCACGCACGATCGCTGGGGACGTTTTTGAACGGCAAAGCGATTCAGACGCCCGACGATCGCGGCCGCACGATCACAGACGATTCATTCTTGCTCTTGTTCAACGCGCATATCGAGGGCGTCGACTGGACGATCCCCGCCGAGTACGTCGAGACCTGGCGCCTGGTCCTGGACACGTCAAAACTGCAGCCCGAGGGAGACCCCCGTGATGTGGACGGCGGGATCACGACCTCGGCCGGTTCAGTGGTGGTTCTACAGGCAACAGAGAGCTCTTGATCAAGTAGTGTCGAGATTCAGCCGGTTCTAGACCGGCTAGGCCTCGTCTTTTGCCGCCTCCTCTTTGCCGCGCCGTGCGAGCTCTGCGACGACGGCGGGGTCGGCCAGTGTGGTCGTGTCGCCGAGGGGCCGATTTTCCGAAACGTCGCGCAGCAGCCTCCGCATGATCTTGCCCGAGCGCGTCTTCGGCAGCTCCGGCGTGAACACGATGTTGGCAGGCGCGGCGAACTTGCCGATCACCTTGCCGACATGCTCGCGGAGCTCGCGAAGCATCTCAGGCGAGCCCTCGCGGCCACCCTTCAAGGTGACGAAGGCGACGATCGCCTGCCCGGTTTGCGCGTCGTTGCGGCCGGCCACCGCGGCCTCTGCCACTGCCGGGTGGCTGACGAGAGCGCTTTCGATCTCGATCGTGGAGATGCGGTGCCCGGACACGTTCATCACGTCGTCGACACGGCCCAGCAGCCAGAAGTCTCCGTCCTCGTCGATCCGCGCGCCGTCGCCGACGAAGTAGGTGTCCTTCCAGCGGTTCCAGTAGGTCTCCTGGAAGCGCTTCGGATCCCCGTAGATGCCGCGAAGCATTGCCGGCCAGGGCTTGCGGATGACGAGGTATCCACCGCCACCAGGGGGAACCTCCTCGCCCTCGTTGTTGTAAACGGCGGCGTCGACGGTCGGAAAGGGCTTGGTCGCGGAGCCGGGCTTGAGGGTGGTGATGCCCGGCAGTGGCGTGATCAGGATCATGCCGGTCTCGGTCTGCCACCACGTGTCCACCACCGGCGTGCGGTTGCCGCCGATGTGCTCCCGATACCAGATCCAGGCTTCAGGGTTGATCGGCTCTCCGACGCTGCCGAGCAAGCGCAGCGAGCTCAGGTCGTGCTTTGCAGCGTACTCAGGTCCCCACTTCATGTGAGTGCGAATGGTCGTCGGCGCGGTGTACAGAATGTCAGGCTTGTAGCGCTCGACGATCTTCCACCAGCGGTCCTTCTCCGGATGGTCAGGCGTGCCCTCGTAAACGATTCCGGTTGTGCCGTTGGCCAGCGGGCCGAAGACGATGTAGCTGTGCCCCGTCACCCATCCTATGTCGGCCGCGCACCAGAACACCGAATCCGGCTTGACGTCAAAGATGTAGTAGTGGGTGGTCGCCACGCCGACCAGGTAGCCCGCGGTTGTGTGGATGATGCCCTTGGGCTTGGCAGTGGTGCCGCTGGTGTAGAGCAGGTAGAGCAGGTCCTCTGAATCCATCGGTTCGCATGGGCACGAGGCGGGGTCGTCGCTGACGCCTATGAGGATGTCGTGGAGCCAGACGTCGCGTCCTTGCTTCATGTTGATGTCGCCCCCGGTCCTCTTGACGACCACGCATGTCTTGACCGCCGGCGAGTCCTCCAGCGCGGCGTCGGCATTGACCTTCAGCGGGACGCGGTTGCCTCGGCGCCAGCCCTCGTCCTGCGTGATCAGGAACTCGCACTGCATGTCATTGAGCCGCCCAGAGAGGGACTCTCCGCTGAAGCCGCCGAACACCACGGTAAAAGGCGCTCCGATTCGTGTGCACGCCAGCATCGCCGCCGGGAGCTCCGGGACCATGCCCATGTAGATCCCGACGTGGGTGCCCTTCTTGACTCCCAGCTTCTTGAGGCCGTTGGCGATGCGGACGACCTCTTTTTGCAGGTCGCCGAATGTGATCTTGCGGCGATCGTTGTCCGGCTCGCCTTCCCAGAAGTAGGCAACCTTGTCCTTGTGGCCGCCCTCCACGTGCCGGTCGACGCAGTTGTAGCAGACGTTGAGCTTGCCGCCGATGTACCACTTGGCGAACGGCGGCTTCCACTCGTAGAGCTGCGTCCAGGGCTCAAACCAGGAGATCCTGCCGGCCTCCTTGGTCCAGAACTCGTCGAAGCCCCGCTCGTAGATGTCAGGCTGCGCATTGGCCTTCCGGCTGAACTCGGGGGACGGCTTGAAGCGCCGTTCCTCGACCTGCATAGTCTCGATCGCGTGACCGCCGGATTTGCCTTCGCTCATAACCCTCCCCTCATTTGACGTGACCGTTCGGCGTCAGGTTCAATCGAGAACAATATTCTCGAGCACATGGGTTTGTTGGCGATCGAGGAACGGACCCTGATGGCGGACGGCCGGTACGAGATCGAGAGTCAGCCAGGCTTGGGGGCCAGGATCGAATTGCTCCGTGCTCACCTGCCAGAGCCGCCGTGCTGCACCATCGTCGTAAGACGGCTTCGACGATCTTACCGCCACGCCCCCACGGTTGAAGATGCTACCGCCGACCAAACCTCATCGCGTACCCCCACCGGTCGCCAGGCCGCGGCTGGAAAAACGACGTTATGTTAGATGGCCTGTGAGCAGTCCGCCGATAGGGATTTTCGACTCTGGCGTAGGCGGGCTGTCAGTGCTGCGCGAGATCCGGTCGGCCATGCCCGCTGAATCCCTCCGCTACGTCGCGGACTCGGCCAATGCACCCTGGGGCGACAAGCCGGCCGACTACGTCCGCCGGCGGGGTCTCGAGATCGCCGATTTTCTGGTCGGGCAGGGAGTCAAGGCGATCGTGATCGGCTCCAACACCGGGACGGCTGGTGCGGCGGAGGCGCTGCGCGCCAAGCTCACGATTCCCGTCGTCGGGATGGAGCCGGGCATCAAGCCCGCCGCCGGCATGACCCGGTCGGGGGTCGTCGGTGCGATCGTGACCGCAACCATGGGCGCCTCAGATCGCATGGCCTCCCTGCTCGACCGCTTCGGCCGGGACGTCCGCGTGATCAGCGTCCCCGCGCCCGGCCTCGTCGAGCATGTCGAGGCGGCGGACCTCGATAGCTCCGATCTGAGGCGCCTGGTCGAGAGCTACATCAACCCGCTGCTCGATGCGGGCGCCGACACCATCGTGCTTGGCTCGACGCACTACGTGTTCCTGCGCCCGCTGATCGCTTCGATCGCAGGCGACAGTGTGATGATCGTGGACACAGGCGCGGCGGTTACGCGCCAGCTCGAGCACGTCATTCAGGCCCGAGGACTGGCTGCCCCGCCGGGTGCTATCGCGGACGAGCGATTCTGGACCAGCGGCGACGCCGCAGACTCGGAGCGGGTTATGTCTACTCTTCTGGGGCGGCAGGTCCGCGTGAAGACGCTCGGTGTCTAGAAGATCGGCGTGAAACTCGATAAGGGCTTCCTACTTCGCGCTCTTCGTGCGTTAATAGGCCAGCCGACAGGGAGGGAGCCGCGCATCCGGCGCGCAGACCGTTAGGAGGAGTTATCCACAGACGCGCGAGCTGTGTCGTGCAGGTTGATGGAAGCACGCCGTGATCAATAGACTTGCCGGCCGCCTCAATCGCCTGTGGGGAGCTGTTGCCGTCGGGGCTCTGCTGATAGCTGCGGGCAGCGCAGCTGCGATGGACGACTACCGCCAGCTCGGCATTCCCGCGCTCAAGGTCGCTAACCATGCTCCCAAGCCAAGCCAGCAGGCGCTGGCGTCAGCCCGCAACGACGAGCTGACCCAAGACTCGGAGCCGATGCAAGAGGTCGCTCTCGCTGAAGCCGCCCTGGCCACGGCGAAGGCGACTGCCGCAGCGCCGACTGAGGATTCGCGGATCGACTCTCGCCGCGTGGCGCCGTATCTGGAGGCGATCGAGCCGTCAGGTGAGGGCGCGCCCGTCACTGCGCCGATCGTCGCCCGATTCAGCCAGCCCATGGCCCGCGCCAGTGTGGAGAGATCGTTCGTCATCAGCCCCCCTGTCCATGGCGACCTCGCGTGGCTGGACGACTTCACGCTCCGCTTCCAGCCGATCAAGTTCGAGCATGGCCAGGTTTATGAGGTCCGCATGCGCGGCCAGTCGATTCGCGGCGTGCCTCTCGCACGTCAGGGCCCCTGGCACTTCACGACTGCAGCCGGCCCGTCGCTCGTCCTGCCGCCCGGCCCGAGCGCCATCCGGGTGCCGATCCTGATGTATCACTACATCCGAGTCAACCCGGACCCTTATGACCAAATGGGGTTCAACCTGTCGGTCACGCCCGCCGACTTCGCGGCTCAAATGGACTGGCTGGCTCGCAACGGCTACCACCCGATCACATTTACAGACCTCCACGCCTACCTCAACGGGCAGCGCGGCCTGCCGAGCCGTCCGGTGATCCTGACCTTCGACGACGGGTACGCGGACTTCTACAACACAGCATTGCCCATCCTGCGGGCCCACGATTTCAGCGCTGTCGCATATGTCGTATCGGGATTCATGGGCTGGCCCGGCTACATGACCGCAGCGCAGGTTGTCGAGGCCGACCGTTCAGGCATCGAGATCGGTGCGCACACCGTCAACCACGTCGATCTGTCCAAGCAGTCACCCGACGGCTTGCGGTATCAGCTCACAGCATCCAAGGCTGCCCTGGAGCAGCTGCTCGGACATCCCGTCCTTTCGCTTTGCTATCCCAGTGGTCGCTTCAACCCAACCGTCGCAGCGGCCGCGCAAAACGCGGGCTATCGCGACGCGACCACCACCAGGTGGGGATCCTTCCGCACCCTGGCCAGCCGCTACATCTGGGACAGGCTTCGGGTCAGCGGCGGGGAGAGGCTCGACCAGTTCGCGAGGGACGTCGCCAGCCAGTCCTGAGAGAGCCTCTGATCAGCCGGTGTTCTGGAGGCCGGCCGCGACCCCGTTCACAGTAACCAGCAAGACGTGTTCCAGCTGCTCCCGCTCACCTTCGTCCACCGACTCGCGGCGGAGCCCCTCCAGCGCGTGGAGCTGGATGTGCGACAGCGCATCGACGTAGGGGTTCCTCAGCTCTACGGCCCACGAGAGGACGCGATGATTCTCGAGCAGCCGGCGATGACCAGTTACCGCCAGCACCCGGTCGACTGTCAGGTCGTACTCGGCTAGGACGCGCGCGCTCAGATCGGCGCGCTCACCCAGCCCCAGATACCGCTCCGCGATCCGGCGATCCGTCTTCGCCAGGCTCATCTCCGCGTTGTCGAGGAGCACGTTGAAAAGGGGCCACGCGGCGTACGCCTCCTGGAGCTGCGCCAGGTTGGCCGACGCCATGCCGCTACCCAGCCCATACCATCCGGGCAGATTCAGCCGCATCTGCGACCAGGCGAAGACCCAGGGGATGGCGCGCAGCTCGTGAAGCTTTCCGGAATGCCCCCGCCGAGCCGGGCGTGAGCCAAGCCGCATACGACCCAGCTCGTCGATAGGACTGACTCGGCCGAACCATTCCTCGAACCCATCGGATTCAACAAGACCGCGGTAGGCGGCCCGAGCCGGCCCTTCGATCTGGCCGGCAAGGTCTCGAAAGCGGCTCGCGGCCCGGTCCGCCACCGCCTCGACGTCCGGCAGCGAGGTCATCAGGACCGCGGAAGCCACCTGCTCCAGGTGGCGGCGGGCGATCGCAGGGTTGGAGTAGCGCGCAAAGACCACCTCGCCCTGCTCTGTGACCTTGAAGTGGCCCGCGATCGAACCAGGCGCCTGGGCCCGGATGGCTCGGTTGGCAGGCCCGCCACCCCGTCCTAGCGCGCCACCACGACCATGGAACAGGGTCAGTCGCACGCCCCTGGCGGCCGCCCAGCGGACGAGATCGGCCTGCGCCTCGTAAAGCGCGAGGCTGGCGGAGACAGGCCCGACCTCTTTGGTCGAGTCCGAGTAGCCGAGCATCACCTCCAACCTCCCGGTCGTGTCCAGCTGGCGGCGCACCGGCTCTAGCTCGACCATGCCGTCCAGAACGTGGGTCGCGCGGCGCAGATCCTCGACTGTTTCGAAGAGCGGAACCACCTCGATCTCGGCGCCAGAGGCTTCGGCCAGCGCGAAGACGTTGGCGATGTCGCTCGACTGGCGAGTGAAGCTGACGACGTACCGCTTGCACGCGTTGACTCCGTAGCGTTCCTGGATCCGTTTCATGGCCCGGAACGTCGCCAGCAACTCTGCGGTCTCCGCGGAGGAACGACCGCCCCGCTTCAGCTCAGCCAGCGCGCGCTCATGCACGCCGCTGTGCTGGCGGATCTCGAGCTCCGCCAGGTGGAAGCCGAATGTCTCGACCTGCCAGATCAGGTTTTGCAGCTCGCCGTAAGCGGGGCGCTTTGCGCCGGCCCTGGCAAGCGACCTCTGCACCGCGCGCAGGTCGGCAAGGAGCTCGCTCGGGGACCGATACGCCGCCGGCTCGACCGCCTGTCGCGTGGCCCTGATTCGTCCCGCGACATAAATGAGGTATTGACGGTGCTGCTCGAAGTGGGACCGCGCTTCGATTTCAGCGAACCGCGCCGGATCGGAGAGCCGGGCCGCGGCCAGCAGACCTGCGAGTTCTTCATCGGGCGGAGTGGTCACCGAGTCCGCGGTCATCGAGCGGCCGATCCGGGTGGCCGCCGCCTCGAGACCGCGAAGAACGTGATCAGCCTGAATGTCCATCGTGTCCGCGGTGACCTCGGCGGTGACGGCGGCGTTTCCATCGCGATCGCCGCCGACCCAACTTCCGATGCGGACGAAGGCGGGCGCTGAAGGAGGGTGCAAGTCCGCTTTGTCGGGACCCAGCACGGCGTCAAGATCGCGGTAGATCTCCGGTATCGCTCGGAAGAGAGTCTCGTCGAAGATCGCCATCACCGAACGCACTTCATCAAGAGGCTGCAGCTGGGTGCTTCGCAGCTGCGCGGTGCGCCACAAGACGTCGATTTCCTCCAGCAGCCGCCGCCGGGCTTCGCGCTGCTCGCGCCCCGACGCCCGCGGATCGTCAAGCACCTCGAGCTGTGTGCCGACGCGCATGATTGCCGCTACGACGGCTCGTCGTCGTGACTCGGTCGGATGGGCGGTGAGCACCGGCTGTATCACCAGGTCGTGCAGGAGCTCGCGAACCCTGGCCTCACCGTGCCTGGATCGGATCTCCGCCACCGCTTCAGCCAGCGACTCCGACAGCGGCTCCGTGCCTCGGTCCCGTTCGCGGAGCGCGCGGGCTCGGTGCCGGTCCTCGGCGAGGTTGACGAGCTGGAAATAGCAGGTGAACGCCCTTGCCACCTGTTCCGCCCGATCGATCGGCCAGGACGCCACCAGGAGAGCGGCAGCACGATCGTCCAGGTCGCTATCGCGTGCGGCGATGACAGTGCGGCGGAGCTGCTCGACGTCCGCAAGCAGCCCAGCGCCGCCGTACTCGGCCAGCACCTCACCGAGGAGGTCGCCGAGCAGGCGCACTTCCCTACGAAGTGCCGCCGGCATCTCTACGCGCGCGACCTCTCGGGATTTCACGTCAGCCGACTATTCTCGGGCCGGCAAAGGGTCGATGTTTGGTGCCGGCAACCAGTTTTGTGCGGAACCGAGACTACGCGACGCGCGCCAAGTTCAGTCTTTCTTGGGGTCGGCCGGTGGCTTCGACTCTTCATTGCGGAAGGATTGCCGGAACCCCACTATCGTGCGTCCGAGCGCTTCTCCAATGCTCGGGAGTCTCCCCACGCCAAACAGGATCAGGACGATCACGACCAGCGCCACTGCCCAGAACGGGTGTAGTCCAAAAGGCATTGCTTTCTCGTTCCAGTATGAGCGATCGAGGGACGCTCAATCCCATCTGACAAACTGAGACCGTGCGCGGTTTTCTGTTTGGACTGGTCCTTCTTGTGGTCATGGCCCTGACCATTCTTTCCTTGCGTCCGGGTGGGATGCGCCGTCAGCTCCGGTTTGTGGCCAGACGGTTTCGGATCGTGCTGGCGCTTGGTGGGATCTTCCTCCTGGGCTCGTCGATCATTCGACTCGTGTTCCCCAGTGGAACGGTGGCCGACTGGGGCCCGCCAGCGCTTGCCCTGGTTCTCGGAGGGGTTTTCGTGGTGCTCGCGCAGGACCCCGCTGCAACTCCATCCAGCACCCCACCCCCCAAGGGAAACTGACGCTTAGCGGCGCTAATCGCCGCCGCCTTCTGGCGACTGCGCGACGCCCATTCGGGCCGGGAGGCCTGGGTGATGAGAACAAACGTCCGCGGCTCTTTTCGTCGCACCTACACCTAACGGGCTGATGGTCCAAAACGTAGCGTCGCGTCCCATGGAAGATCGACGAATAGCGGTGGCTCGGATCTCGGCGGAGGCGTCGGCTTCTGTCGCGCTGGATCAGGTATGTCGCTGGCTCATCGCGCGCCAGTCCAACCCTGTACGTCTCGACCTGGACGATCTGCCTGCGCTCGGACAGGACTGCTGGCTGAGGCTTGCGCTGCCGATCACCGCGCCGCGTGCGGTGCTCTGCACCCTCTGGCTGCTGGATGATATCGATGCCGGAGGCTGCCTGATGACCGGCCACCTCCGTTTTGTCGCTCATCCGACAGGGCCCGATCTAAGACTTAGCTTCAGCGGGCGCACCGCGACGGCGATGAGGCCCACGTTGCTCCAGGGCCACGCGAACCACGCAGCGCGTCAGCTGCTGGAACTGATTGCGCAGTCGATCGAACGCCCACTCACAGCTATCCGTCCCAGTCTCGCCGCGCGCACTTCGGCATTCAACATTGCCGCCGCGATCTAAACCGAACCATCTAGACGCCAAGGATTCGGTGCGGCACGTCCGACGCTCGCGCCTCGGCGGTTTGAAGTTCGGCGGCAATTCTGCCCGATTCAACAAAGGCCGCGCGATCGGCTTGTCCTAAAGAACCTGTCAGCTGGGTAAGCTCGCGACAACGCCGGGGACGCTTGGACGTTCGCCCGTCCTGGGCGCGTGCTCCCTCCAGGTCGATGTGTGATCAAAGAGAACACCGACGCTACCCATAGGAAAGTCAGCACCCTCGCCAAAAGCGAACTACCATATCGTGGTCGCCGGAGGCACCGGCAAACTGCGGTTTCGAGAGGGCATTGCCGCAAACCAGTAGGGGAGGAATGAACGTGGTACCAGGCATCGTCAGGCCGCTTTTCTGGCTGGCCGTCGCCATGGCCGCAACCGTCGTCGTCAGCGCCTGTGGCGGCCAACCCACCGGGAATCAACCCCAGACGTTCAAGGGCACGAAAAAGGTCGGGTATTCGGGCCCACTGACGGGCCAGTCGGCTCTCTTCGGTCACGCGGTCAGCCAGTCTCTGAAACTGGCCACAGACGACCTCAACGCCAAAGGCGGCGTCAACGGCTACAAAATCGAGATCGACATCCAGGACGACGGCACGCAGGTCGCTCAGGCGTTGAGCAATACGAAGTCCATGATCCTCCAGGACAACGTCGTCGCCCTGATGGGGTCCGTCACCTCCGGTCAGTGCCTGGCCGAGAGCCCGATCGCAAAACAGAACAAGGTCATCACGATCGCCGCCACCTGCAACAGCTGGCAGCTGACCACGGAGCCTGATGTCGTGAATCCCTACTGGGTGTCGATAGTACCCAACACTTACATGGAGGGCACTGCCGCCGGCAGGCTCGCGGCCAGCCTCGGGGTGAACAAGATATTCATCGTCTCCCCGAAGTATCTGTTTGGAATCTCAGAGACCAATGCCTTCGTGGCAGCGTTGAAGAAAGCCAACCCCAACGCCAAGATCGTGAACGACCCCAGCACCTGGTACGTGCCGTTTCCGACCAACCCACGCTGGGACTCGACCATCAACGCCATCCAGGCGAGCAAGCCAGACCTTGTCTACTCGAACATCTTCGCCGCCGACGAGATCAACTTCGTGAAGCAGGCGTTGGCCGTTGACTCGCAGTTCTTCGTCAAGTTCCCAATGACCACTCTGGTCTCGGTTGACGAGCTACAGGCCCTCGGTTCGCTCTACCCGTTGAACATGCACGCCTACATGCGTGCGCCGTTCTTCGCGCTGCAAAACAACAACTCGCGGCTGACCGACTTTGTAAGTCGGTATCGCGCCAGGTACAACAATGAGTATCCGTCGGACTGGGCGGTCATGGACTACGACGCGCTCATGATGTGGGCCCAGGCTGCGAATGCGGCGAAGAGCTTCGACGCAGACCAGGTGGTGAAACAGCTCTCCGGCCACACGTTCGACAGCCTGCGCGGCTACAAGATCACGATCCGATCAGACGAGCTGCAGGCCAACGTCGGCGAGACGATCGGCACCACGACATCCTCGAACACGTACCCGTTCCCGGTGCTCAAGGATCAGGTGAATCTGAAGGGTGACGACCTGCTGATGCCGCTGCAAATGGTCAAAGAGATCAAGAGCGGCCAGTGCAACAAGACGCCCAGCGATCCCACCACGGCCGACTTCTCATTATGTCCTTCGTGGAAAGCGAGCTAGCCAGAACCTAGGGCAGCTGGCTTCCAAATGACGCCTGCGCAGCTCCTACTCTTCGCGATGGGCGGGTTGGCGAATGCGGCCTACCTGTTCATCGTGGCAGCGGGACTGTCCCTGGTGTTCGGTGCCTTGCGCGTGATCAACATGGCGCACGGCTCGCTCTACATGATCGCCGCATTCGTGACTGTGGTTATCGCCAATCAGATCGGCGCAGGCCTCGGCTTCTGGGCCGGGCTTCTTGTAGCGGTGGCTGTCGCGGGGGCCATCGGCGGGATCATCGAAATACTCGTCCTGAGACGCGTCTACGGCAGGGAGCATTTGGTCCAGCTGCTAGGGACCTACGCGGTGAGTTTGATTGTCGCGGGCGGCG
The DNA here is from genome assembly GCA_036570165.1 of Candidatus Dormiibacterota bacterium. Taxonomy (GTDB): domain Bacteria; phylum Chloroflexota; class Dormibacteria; order Dormibacterales; family Dormibacteraceae; genus Palsa-870. The sequence continues at coordinate 41,429 of DATCPI010000066.1, forward strand.
TCCGAATCGTCTTCGGCCCTAACTATCGAACGGTCCCTTCACCGATTCCGGGTCATTTCAGCCTGGGCGGTTACAGCTACGCCAACTACTCGCTCTTTATGATCTTCGCCGCAATCGTGATCGCCGCCGGCGTGTGGGCCATGCTCTACCGGACAAGTCTCGGCCGAAACATCCGTGCGGCGGTCGCGGATCCGGACCTTTTGAACGCCACCGGGGTCAATGTCACTCGGCTCTACACGACGGTATTCGTGATTGGCGCCGCTCTGGCGGGGCTTGGCGGCTCGATCGTTGCTCCTAGCCAGGCGGTGGGTTCCAGCATCGATACGGACGTTCTTGTGCTGGCGTTCGCGATCAGTGTCATCGGAGGGCTGGGCAGCATCGTCGGCTCCGCGGTCGGCGCGCTGATCGTGGGCATGGTGATCTCGTTTGGCCTGGTCATCCCCGCCACCAATCCGTTCGCGCTTGCCTTCGTCTTCATCATCATGACCGCGGTGCTGATTGCTCGGCCGCGCGGCCTGTTCGGTCTGGCCGAGCATTGATCCGGCTGGTTCCGCGCGCCCTTCGCGAACGTGTGCGCTGGGGGGCCGTGGTGGTGCTGCTTTTGTTTGCCGCCTTGATCCCTCCGCTGGCCCGCCTCGACGAGAGCCTGAACCCGGACGCCAGCTCTCGGTATCTGATCTTCCTGGGCGCGACCGCGCTGGTGCTTGCATTGTGGGCGATCTCGTACAACCTGATGCTTGGCTACACGGGAATGGTCTCTTTCGCTCACGCCGCTTACTACGGCGTCGGCGCGTACACCCTCGCCCTCATCTTCAAGCGATACCACCTTCCCATCCTGGTCGGTCTTGCCGCAGCGCCGATTGTTGCAGCTGCCGTCGGCCTGGTAACCGGCCTCGTGGCACAGCGTGCGGTCCGGCTCTATTTCTCGCTCCTCACCCTCGCGATCTCCCAACTGCTCTTCTCGATCGTTTTCCAGTGGTACGACTTCACCGGCGGCGACAATGGCATCTCGATCACTGTCCCGGACCAGCTGAGTGACTACACGACGCTCTACTACTTCACGGCAGCGGTGGTCGGTTTCTGCCTCCTGCTGATGTTCATCCTGGTCCGTTCGCCGTTTGGCGCAGCTCTGCTGTCAATCCGCGAAAACAGGCAGCGTGCAGCTTCGATCGGCATCAATGTGAAGGCTTACGAGCTGGCCGTTTACACCATTGCTGCGATGTTCGCCGGAGTCGCGGGAGGCCTCTTCGTCCTGTACCAGCAGCAGGCCTACCCTGAGATGCTCTACTGGACGGCGAACGCCCAACCCGTGGTCGTTTCCCTGCTGGGCGGCACAACCACCTTCCTCGGGCCGGCCATCGGCGCATTCATCTATGTGGTGTTGGACAACGCGATCTCGAAGCAATTCCCCTACCAGTTCGACATCATCCTCGGTGCCATCGTGCTGGCTGTCGTCCTCGCTGTGCCCGGGGGCGTGTCCGACGCCCCCTCCGTGTTCCTACGTCTGCGCGAGCGTTTCCGTCGTGGCGAGGAGGCGGCAGCGCCGCAACCGGAAAGCAGTGGTGACGCGATTCGAATGTTCGATGTGCGCAAGGCCCTCGCAAGTGAGGCGATCCAGGCCGCGGAGGTGCACTCGGGACAGACCTTGCTCAAGATTGAGCACCTCAGCCGGCGATTCGGCGGCTTGCGCGCAGTCGACGATGTGAGCCTCGATGTGAAACAGGGGGACCGTCACGCCATCATCGGTCCGAACGGCGCCGGCAAGTCCACGCTCTTCAACCTCATCACCGGCGAGTTGAAGCCCAGCTCCGGAAGGGTCATCTTCGACGGCAGAGACATCACTGGCAAGCCGCCTCACGTGATCGCTCGGACCGGCATGGGTCGTGCATTCCAGATCACGACGATTTTCCCGAAGCTGACCGTCCGCCAGAACCTCCAATACGCGATGCTCGCGCGCGGCAGCTACACCGTGCGACCTTTCGGGATTGCCAATCACATGTTCTCGGCGGAAGCACAGGACCTGGCCGAGGCCGTAGGTCTGGCGGCGTGGACGGATCGCCCTGCCGGCGAGCTGAGCCACGGCGACCAGCGCGCCATCGAGATCGCGATCTCGCTCGCGCTCGGCTCGAAGCTCGTATTGCTCGATGAGCCCACCGCCGGAATGTCTGCATATGAGACTGACAAAGCCATGGAGCTCGTCCGGCGCCTGGCCACGGAGCGAAACCTGACGCTGCTTTTCTGCGAGCACGACATGTCGGTGGTCTTCAGCACCGCTCGCACCGTGACGGTGATGCACCAGGGCCGTGTTCTGACCGCGGGCACGCCCGATCAGATCAGGCGCAACCCCGATGTCCAGAAGATCTACCTGGGGGAGCTGGAGTCGGAGGAGCTCGGCGCCTAGCCAGATGCTCAAGGTCGAGGGCTTGAACGTCCGCTACGGCAAGAGCCATGTCATCTTCGACTTCAGCGTGGAAGTCGCAGACGGCGAGTTGCTTGCGGTGTTGGGCCGAAATGGGGCCGGGAAGACGACCACGATCCGCGGGATCCTCGGACTTCTTCCAGGCGCTTCGGGAAAGGTCAGCGCTGGAGGTCGCGACATGACCGGCTGGCCCGCTCATCGCCGGACGCGAGGGGGCCTCGCCTACGTGCCATCCGGTGCGCGGTGCTTCCAGAACCTGACCGTGGTCGAGAACCTCGAAATTGCCTCCCACGCAAGCGGCGGTGGCCGCAACTGGACCAAGGAGCTGATCTGGGAGCTCTTTCCCAAGCTGGAGCCTTTGAAGAACAACCTCGCGGGCGGCCTCTCCGGCGGCGAACGCCAGATGCTTGCCGTCGGGCGCGCGCTCATGAGCAATCCGCGGGTGATGCTCCTCGACGAACCGACGGAAGGCCTCGCGCCAGTGCTGGTGCAGTCGATCGGGAGGCTGCTCGAAACGTTGAAATCGACGGGCGTGTCAATCCTGCTCGCCGAGCAGAATCACAAGATGGCGCTGCGCGTTGCCGACCGGGCGGCGTTCATCGAGAAGGGACGAATCGTCGAGGTGCTTCCGGCCGCACGCGCGCGGGACAGCGAGGTGCTGCACCGAATTCTCGGCGTCTGACCTGGGGGTCTCTATCACGTTGCCCGCGAATCAATAAAGTAGGTCGCATGGGCGGTATCGCTGCGGATGAGACGTTTGACGGAACCTTTCCGTTCCAGGCGCACTTCACGACAAGGCCGGGATTCCGAATGCACTACGTGGACGAGGGTGCCGGCGAGCCCATCGTCCTGATCCATGGCGAACCGACCTGGTCATACCTCTATCGGAACGTCATCCCGGAGCTGTCACGGCATTTCCGCGTGATCGCCCCGGACAACATGGGGTTCGGCAAATCGGAGACGCCGGCGACCGCCGACTACACGCTGGACCGCCATGCGCGCAACCTGAGCAGCCTGATCGAGGAGCTCGACCTTCGCGAAGTCACGCTGGTGATGCAGGACTGGGGCGGGCCGATGGGTGCGGTCGTCGCCTCGAGGTACCCGGACCGGATGAAGCGGTTCGTCGCGATGAACACGATCTTCGGGAGCGATCGCAACGTCCGCGAGGACCGGCTGACACCGTGGTTCGAGGCGATCAAAGCTATGGAGGATGCGGGCCAGCTAGAGGCTGTGCTCGGCAACCTGAGGTATCTGGTCGGCGGCATCATGATGACGCTGGGCCTGCAGCGCCGAGAGGTCGTGACGGAGACTTGGCTGAGAGCCTACGCAGCGGCTTTCCCAACCCCGGAGGAGTGCCGCGGCGCGATTGCCTTTCCATTGGAAGGCTTGCACCTGGAGCGGATTCGCGAAACGTTGGTCGCGGCCCTGCCGGGTCTGTACAAGCTCGGCCAGGCGGGCGTGCCGGCGATGATGATCGAGGGCATGAAGGACCGCGCAATCTGGCCGCATGTGGCGATAGCCGGCTTCCGCGCCTTCTTTCCCAAGGGCACGGTTCACGAGCTTCCGAATGCAGGGCACTTCATCCAGGAAGACGCGCCGGAGGTCATAGTCCCGCTGATCGAAGAGTTCTGCCTGAGGACTTAAGTAGACGGCCGCGCGGGTGCGTGAGGCGGTGCCCAGAAGACCAACACGCGCAGGTCTTCTTCGATGCTATGGAAGTGGTGCTCGACGTCTGCCGCGACGAAGACGAGGCTCCCGGATTTGACCGGTCGATCCTCACCGGCGACTCGAATGGTGCCGCGGCCACTGATCACGTAATAGACCTCATCCTCGAGGTGCGGTCGTTGCCGATCGTTCGACCCCCTAGGCCAGATCGCCAGGCCGACGCTCAGCTTGTCGGAGGCGAGGAAGTCGACATAGCCATGACCTTCGGCGTCGCGAGGCTGTAGATCCAGCTCAGGGATCTCGCGGGCTTCCACCGTCACGTCACGACGGTATCAGCCGGCCTTCCGAGCTGCGAGGTTACGAGGCGCTAACGGTGGCGATGCTCTCCAATCGGCACGGACCCTGACAGGTCCTCGAGCTCCTCAGGGATGAAGGCGCTGTATGAACGGCCTCCTGGTTGGCATCGCCACCGAGCATGTTTTATCTGGCCCGAGGTTCCAGGTCGCCATACCGAGGCACTGGCCGGGCGCCATCAAATGACAGGGGGCGCCTTGAGTTTCGATCGCTCGATCTTGCCCATGGCGTTGCGGGGCAGGCTCTCCAACACCACCACCCGCCGCGGACATTTATAGGTCGCGAGGCGCTCGCGCGCGAATGCGATGAGCTCTTCAGCGACGAGGCGATGCGTCTTCGACGGCACGACGAAAGCCGTCACCTCTTCACCCCAGGCCTCGCTCGGGACACCGGCCACTGCGACCTCTTCGACGGCGGGATGCGACTCGAGGACGATCTCCACCTCTCGCGGGTAGACGTTGAATCCGCCCGAGATGATCAGCTCCTTGAGCCGGCCGCGGATGGCGACGGTGCCGTCCTCCCCGATCTCTCCCACGTCGCCGGTCATGAAGAAGCCGTCGGGGGTGAACGCTTCCTTCGTCGCCGCTTCGTTGCGCCAGTAGCCCTTGAAAACCTGGCCCCCCTTGAGCAGCACCTCATTCTTGTCGCCGATCCTGACCTCGACACCCGGAAACGGAATGCCGACCCGGCCCGGCTGTCGAGGGCCTTCGTAAGGGTTGGTGATCACGATTCCGCCCTCGGTGATCCCGTAGCGCTCGACAGGGGGCTGGCCCAGCAGGCGCTCGCACCGCTCGAAGAGCGCGGGCGGCAGCGGCGCTGAACCGGAGACGAAGAGGCGAACGTGGCTGAGGTCGGTCGGGTGCTCGTCCAGCCAGTCCAGCAGCCGCTGGTACATGGAAGGCACGCCAAAGAACATGGTCCCGCGCAGCTCGTCCTTCCGGGTCAGCACGGCGACCACCGCTTGAGGCGAGAAGTGAATGAGCGTGGCGCTGCCACCGCTCAACAACGTGCCATGGAGTCCCATTCCGAGGCCGTGAAGGTGGAACAGCGGGAGTGCATGGACGAGGATGTCAGTGCTGGTCCAGCGCCACATCTCGATCGCCCCGCGAGCCTGAGCCAGCAAGCCACCGTGGTCGAGGACCGCGCCCTTCGGCCGGCCCGTCGTTCCCGACGTGTAGAGGATCGCGGCCGGGCTTTCCGACGTGAGGTCAGGCATCGGTGGCGGCGCGCCGCGCGGAGGCTTGTGCACGTTCACCATGCGCCGGCCGAGTCCCTCCACGGTCGCCGCGCGCTCGTCATCCGTGATGACGAGTGACGGGTCCGCGTTGGTGACGATGTGCTCGACCTCGGCCGAGCGGTAGTCCGGGTTCATCGGCACGACGCAGGCCCCGGATCGCTGCGCGCCGAGATAGGCGATCACCCAATCGAGCGAGCTGGCTGCGTACATGCCGACCCGATCCCCCGGCTTGACGCCCAGCTCGTGGAGCCCGCCGGCAACCTGCTCCGCTTCGGTGCGCAGCTCGTCTCGTGTGACGTGGCGGTCGCCCGACCGGAGAACGACCTCATGGCCGCCTTTCAGCAGCTCGTTGGGAAGGATCCCGGACCGGAGGCGACGCCGAGTCGCCTCAATGCCCTCGTGTGGCATGAAGCTTGACCTCCCCTGCTAGCGACCTTTCCACTGTGCCGGGCGCTTGGCGAAGAACGCTTCGATCCCCTCTTTGAAGTCCTCGCTCATGTAGGCCTTGAGGACCAGGTCGGAGCCTCCGTCCGGCGGGGTCATCTGGACGCGGATGCGGCGCAGCGCCTCCTTCGCGGTCTCCAGCGTGAGCGGCGCATGTTTGCAGACGGTCGAGGCGATCTCCATAGCCCGTGCTTCCAGACCTTCTTCGGTAGGCACCACCTCGTTGACCAGACCGATCGCAGCCGCCTCGTCGGCGCCGACAAGCCGGGCCATGAAGATGATCTCCTTCACTCGGGCGGCGCCAATCAGCATGGTCAACCGCGCGTAGTTGGCCATCGAGAGCGTGTTGCCCAGCGTCCGTGCGATCGGGAAACCGTACTTGAGCGAGGGTGTGCAGATGCGGAGGTCACAGGCGCCGGCGATACCTGCGCCGCCGCCGGTGCAGGCGCCGGCGATGGCAGCAATCGTCGGGACGCGCACCGTTTCCAGCGCATTCAGCACGCCGTCCATCCGCTCCTCGTAGGCGAGCGCATCCTCTTCCTTATCGAAGGCGCGGAACTGGGAGATGTCGGTGCCCGCCGCGAATGCGCGCCCACCGGCGCCTGTGAAGACGACGACCCGCACCGAGTGGTCGGCGTTGACCTCGAGGCAGAGCTTGCGGATCCGCTCGTACATCGCGAACGTGAGCGCGTTACGCGCCTTCGGACGGTTGAGCGTCACCCAGACGATCTCGCCCGCCTCCCCGCGCCGCTCCTCGAGCAGCTCCGGCTGAACGTCTTTCGCCGCTTCTTCGCTCATACCCCGCCAAGGACCCCCTTTGCTTTGAGTTCGACGATCTCGGCTTCCGTCCGCCCAAGCGCCTTCGCCACTTCCGAGGTGTGCTCCCCCAGCCCGGGTCCGGCCCGCCCTTGCTTGACCGGCGTCTCCGAGAAGTGGATCGGGGAACCGATCTGCTCGATGTCGCCGAGCTTCGAATGCCGCCCTTTCCAGAAGAAGTCGCGTGCTTGCAGCTGCGGATCTTTGAAGACCTGGTCGTAGGTCTGGATCTGGGCGCACGGCACACCCGCCTTCTGGAGAAGCGACACCCAGTGCGTCCGTGGCTCGCGCGCCGTCACTTCCTCGATCATCGGGATGAGGACGTCCCTGCGCGCGTGCCGCGAGGCGTTGTCCTTGAACCGCTCCTGATCCGCCCACTCCGGGTGGCCGAGGACCTCGCACAGCGATCGCCAGTTGCGCGGGCTGGTGGCGCCGATCGTGAAGTACCCGTCGGAGGCGCGGATCGCCTGGTAGGGCGCCGAGACCTGGTGGGCGGAACCTAGCGGCTTGGGAACCTCGCCGGTCGCGAAGTAACGACCCGCCTCCCACACTTCCAGCGACACGCCCGACTCGAAGAGCGAGACGTCGATGTATTGCCCGCGGCCGGTCTCTTCTCGGACGCGAAGCGCAGCGAGCGCGCCGATCGTGCCGTAGAGAGCGCAGACCAGGTCACAGATCGGGACGCCGATCTTGACCGGGTTGCCACCGGGCTCGCCGGTGATCGACATCAACCCGCTCATCGCCTGGGCCATGATGTCGAGCCCCGCGAGCTGAGAGTACGGGCCGGTCTGACCCCAGCCCGAGGCGGCGACGTAGACAAGGCGCGGGTTGAGCACCGAGAGATGCTTGTAGTCAAGCTCGAGGTCGGCCATCGTTCCGGGCCGGAAGTTCTCAACCACGACGTCCGCCCCCATCACCAGCTCACGGTAGAGCGCCTTGCCCTCGGGTGCCTTGAGGTTGACAGCCACCGACCGCTTGTTGCGATTGAGCCGGATGAACGGCGACGATTCACCGTCCAGGAAGGGCCCCGAGTCGCGAGCGCTGTCGCCGCCGATGGGATTCTCGACCTTGATCACGTCGGCACCCAGGTCGGCCAGCTGCATCCCGCAAAAGGGGCCGGCCATGTAGATGCCGGCCTCGACGACGCGGATGCCGCTCAGCGGATGGGCGCGCTTCTCGTTGAGTTTTTTGGCGCTCACGACCGAATGACAACGCGGCAGTGCTGTATGGGCAGGAACAGCGTTGCCTCCCGGTCGACCTGGAAATCGAGCGTAGGCGGCGCCGTCACGCGCACCCGGGGCTGGCCGGCGCCGAGCTCGACCTGGTAGTCGCGTGTCTCGCCGAGGTACGCCGCGCGCGACACGCGGCCTTTGATCTCATTGAAACCGCCGCCGCCGTTCGGCCGTTCGAACAGCACCTGGTGTGGCCGGATGCAGACCGCGACCTCCTCGCCCGCCGCGCACCCGGTCTCATCCTGCGCCTGAACCTTCACGCCCATTCCGTCGAGCTCGACCACGCCCTTCGAGACGATCTTTCCCAGCAAGGTGTTGGTGCGGCCGATGAAAGCGGCCACGAACTCGGTCGTCGGGCGCTCGTAGACCTCATACGGGGTGGCCACCTGCTCGACATGGCCGAGGTTCATGACTGCTATCCGGTCTGCCGTGACCATGGCCTCGGCCTGGTCGTGCGTCACATAGACCATCGTGATCCCGGTCTCGTCGTGAAGCCGGCGGACCTCGAAACGCATCTCCTCTCTTAAGTTTGCGTCGAGGTTGGAGAGGGGCTCGTCGAGGAGCAGGATGTCCGGTTCGACGACCATCGCGCGTGCCAGCGCAACGCGCTGCTGCTGGCCCCCGGAAAGCTCGGCAGGGTACCGGTCGGCGAGCTGGTCGAGGCGCACCGTGGCGAGGGAACGGTCGACTCTGCGCTTCAGCTCGGCCCGCGGAACGCGACGCACCTCGAGCCCGAAGGCGACGTTTTCACGGACCGTTTTGTGAGGCCAGACCGCGTAAGACTGGAAGATCAGTGACATGTTCCGCCGCTCCGGCGGGACGACCGAGTGGCTCGTCGAGACCACGCGGTCGCCGACACGAATCTCACCGCCGTCCGGTCGCAGGAAGCCGGCCAGGAGCTGAAGCGTCGTCGTCTTGCCGCAGCCGGACGGGCCGAGCAGAGCCATCACCTCGCCGTTCGCGACCTCTAGGTCGATGTCGTGGAGGGCGATGCTCTCACCATATACCTTGCGCAGCTGAATGATCTTGATTCCGCTCATGAGGGCCGAGACACTCTAGCGGTGATTATGCGTGCGACGAGCGGGCGCTCACGTCGCGACCCATGAAGCGATATGCAGCGATCACGATCGCGAACGTGATCAGCATCATCAGGATCCCCATCGTCGAAACCGCCTCGTAGTTGCCCGCGTCCGAGAAGTCGAAGATCACGGTCGTGATCACGTGCGTCTTGGGCGTGAACAAGAACACCGACGCCGACAGCTCGCGGAGCGCGGGAATGAAGACCAGCAACCAGCCGGAGAGGATGCCGCGCCGGAGCAGCGGAAGTGTTATTTCCCAGATCGAGCGCAGGCGGCCGGCGCCGAGCGTCCGGGCCGCGTTCTCGAGGTCGATGTTGATGCCCTGCAGGATTGACTGTCCGTTGGAGAAGGCGATCGGCATGAAGCGGGTCGCGTAGGCCGCGATCAGGATGAAGGCGGTGCCATACAGGAGCAGCGGAGGATGTGAGTAGGCGGCCAGGAAGCCAATCGCAAGCACGATCCCCGGCACCACGAATGGCGCCATGGCGATGAACCCGAGCATCGGCGCGAACGGAACCAGTCGGCGCACCACCAGGTAAGCGACCAGCGTCGCCACGATGACGGCGAGGGTTGCGGCCGCGGCGCTGTACTCCAGCGAGTGCTCGATCGCGTTCCGCGTCGTCGGGTTGTCGAAGATCGCCCACTTGTACCAATAGAGTCCGAGGTTTCCAGGGGCGAACACGCCCTTGCCCCACACGCGTTGGAGCGACACCACGAGCAGGGCGAAATAGGGCAGCAGAACCGCGAGGAAAGGCGGGACGAATGCAAGGATCGCGAACGGCCAGCGCCAGCGCCCGAGCGCCATCCGGCGCCTGACGCCGCCCTTGCCGCTCACAGTCACGAACCGGCGACGGCCGAGCAGGCGGCGCTGCACCCAGAGCAGCGTGATCGTCACCAGCAGAAGCGGCATCGCATAGGCGGCGGCGACCTCGATCCGTGGCGGGAACTCCGAGAAGAAGAGGTAGAGCTGGGTCGTCATCACCTGCTCGCGCGCCGGGATCATCAGGAAGGCCGGCGGCCCGAAAAGCTCGAGGGTCTCCAGGAACGAGAGGACGAAGCCCGCGAGGATGGCCGGCAGCGCCAGCGGCAATGTGATCGAGAAGGTGGTCCGGAATGTGCCCGAACCTAGCGTCGTCGCTGCGTCCTCGAGCTCGGAGGACATCAGCTCGAGCGTCGCTGCGACGAACGAGAACGTGTACGGGATGGAGTAGAGCGCGATGACGAAGATGCAGCCGCCAAGCCCGTAGATGTTGAAGATCGGGTGGTCGATGTGGAAGAGGTCGCGGATCCAGTTATTGATCATTCCCGAGTTGGGCGCAGCCAGGAAGATCCATGCGTTGGCGCCCAGGAAGGACGGCGTGACAAAGCCGGCGAGGATCAGGGGCCGCAGCAGCCGGCGGCCCGGCACATCGGTCCGCGAGACCAGCCAGGCCAGGGGCGTACCCACGGCGACGGCGATGAATCCAACCGCGAACGCCATCTTGAAGGAGTTGACGATGGGGTCGCGCAAGTAGGAGTCCGTGAAGGCCGACCGGTAATTGTCGAAGGTCAAGTGCTGGGTCAGCGAGTCCTGGAACGAGGTCAGGATCAGCCAGCCGATAGGGACGAGCACCATGAAGGCGAGCACGACCACGGCGACCAGGAAAAGGAGCGATGAGGCTTCCGGGCGCGAGCGCCGCTGGGCGCCTACCAACCGTCTTGTTGAAACCACTTCTGGGCCGCGGCTACGCCCGACCCGAGCTCGACCTTCTCACCCGCCATGTCCAGTGCCAGCTCGACGCCGCCAAGCGTGGCCAGGACCTCGAGCTCGTTGAGCGCGCCCAAATGTCCGATGCGGAACACCTTGCCCTTCAGTCTGGCAAGCCCGGCGCCGAGCGAGAGGTTGAGGCGGGCCTCGGAGAGCCGGAGCAGCTCGTCGGTGTTGGCCGTCTCGCAGACCACCGCCGTCAGCGAGTTGGACATTCTGTCGCGCTCGTGGCAGAGAAAAGCCATGTCCCATGCCTCGACGGCACGCCGCACGCCTTCGGCCAGCCGGCCGTGCCGGCGGTAGACGTTGTCCAGCCCTTCTTCGTTGAGCATCCGCAGCGCCTCACGCAATCCGTACATCTCGAGTGTAGGCGGCGTCGCCGGGAAGTAGCCGGTCTCCATCGAAGCCAAGAGCGGGCCCCAGTCGTAGAAGCTCCGCGGCGTCGTCACCTTCTTCGAGCGCTCGAACGCGCGCGGCGACACACAGCAGATGGCCATGCCGGGTGGAAGCATCAGTCCTTTCTGGGAGCCGGTCAGGGCGACGTCCACCCGCCACTCGTCGAAGCAGAATTCCATTGACCCCAAGGAAGAGACCGTGTCCACGAGCAGGAGCGGGTCTTGCCCTGAGGCATCGATCGCGCGGCGGATACCGGCGATGTCGGAGGTGACGCCGGTCGAAGTCTCGTTGTGCACTACCTGGATCGCCGCGTGGCCCTTCAGCTTTGAGGCGACGAGCTCCGGTGACACCGCGTCGCCCCATCGCACGTCAACGAGATCGACCTTGATTCCGAACTTGTCGGTGACCTCCGCGAACTTCTCAGCAAAGATGCCGTTGTTGAAGGCGAGAACCCGATCTCCAGGGTTGAGCGTGTTGACGACCGTCGCCTCCCAAGCACCAGTCCCCGACCCGGCCCACAGCGCGACCCGGCCCTCTTTGGTGCCGAAAACGCGGCGCAGGTTCTCCACCACCTCCAGCGTGATCTCCGGCAGCTCCGGGCCACGGTGGTCGATGACGGCGCGGTCCATCGCACGCAAGACCCGGTCGGGCACGTTGGTAGGCCCAGGGATCTGCAGGAAATGGCGGCCGGATTGGGTCCTCCGGGCTTCGCTAGACACCCATTACTGCGCGCCACTTCGTGATGGCGACTGGGAGTTCCTTGGTGAGCTGATCGACGGTGTTGCTCAGGATCTTGACCTTGGCAAGCTTGGGGACGCCGGCCGGCGGGGCGACGTCCTCGCGAAGGGGGTAGTTGAACGTTGCGACCAGGGCCGTCGAGTACTCCTTCGAGTACATGAAGTTGGTGAACAGCCGCGCCGCGTTGGGATGCTTGGCGGCCGCCAGGATGCCGACTGGGCCGGGCACTATCACCGCGCCATCGTCCGGGAATTTGATGTCGATGGGCACGCCATTGGCCTTGGAGGCGAGGCTGTAGTTGTCTGGACCGGCGCCGACCTGGCGCTCACCTGACTTGATGTCCGTCACGGTGTCGTTGACGGACCGGTTGATCTTGGGATTGGTGTTCTTGAAGTCGTTCAGCCAGCCGTCGCCATATGTGCGGAGCATGGCCGTCACCCACTGTCCGACGTAGCCGGAGAACCCGGGGTGGCCCGTCGTCGTCTTGTCTTTCCAGGCGCTGCTGGCGAACTCCTTCCAGCTCGCGGGCGGCGTCGACACTTTGTCCGTGCGGTAGTTGATGACGACGAAACCGATCGCGCCCAGGTGGTAGTAGTGTTGCGGGTTCAGATTCTGGAACTGTGCAGGCAGCAGGTTGAGGTCGGGTGGCGTGTACTGCGCCAGGTAGTTGCTTTTGATCAGCGGCGGGTAGTGGCCCTCGTCGGTCGAGCAGAAGACGTCGCAATCTGTGCTGCCCGTCTTCAGTTCGGTGTTGAGTCGGGTGTTAATCACCTGGGCCGTCTGGCGGAGCAGGTTGACATCCACCCCCGGGTATTTGGCCTTGAAAGCGGCGGCCATCTTTTCGGCGGCCGACTGCTCGTAGTGGGCCGTCCACCAGGTCACGGAGCCCTCGGTTTTAGCCGCCGCGTAGAGCTTGGTCACGTCTGCCTCGATCGGCCCCGCGGGCGCCGGCGTGCCGCCACAAGCTTCCAGCAGTGCGCCGATGCCGCCGGTGGCAGCCAGCGTCGCCGCGCCGCCGGTCCACACAATGAAATCGCGACGAGTCAGGTTGTTTTTCATCGGCATGGAACGTTAGCCGTTGCCCGGCTCAAAAGCCAGCCAGCTTTTAGCGTTGGCTCCAGGAAATATCCGTCTGCGTCCACAACTTCCTCCCCACTAAGCACCGTCGGCTGCCAGCTAGTCTAGATCCCGCTCGCGCATCCCCGAGGCCGTCTTGGTTCTGCGATACGGAGCACGCGATCTGTGTAGCGGAACCTACAGCACGTTGCCGCCGCCGTCAAGACGAATAGGATTATCCGCGTGGCGGAACAGGTAAAGGCCGCGCCGACCACCCCGCTGGTACGCCGAGACCGCGACGGGGTCCAGGCGGTCGAGCGGTCGCTGAGTCTCCTCGAGAAGGTCGTCGCAGCCGGCGGAGAGATCGGTCTTCGGGAGCTGGGTCAGGCCAGCGGCCTTCCCGTCGGCACCACGCATCGCCTGCTGAAAGCGCTCGTGAACCAGGGGTTCGTGAGCCACAACCCGTTGACGCGACGGTACGGAGTCGGGCCGACGGCGCTGGCAATGGCAGCCAAGATCGGCTCCTCGCGCAGCCTCACCCAGCTTGCGATGCCCTACCTGGAGAAGCTCGTCGAGCTGACGGGCGAAAGCGCAAACCTGGCCGCGCTCGATGGCGAGGGGATCGTCTACCTGGCTCACGTCGAGGCGGCGCGAACCGTCCGCATGTTCACCAAAGTCGGCAACAGGGTGCCGCTGCACGCCACAGGTACCGGCAAGGCAATTCTCGCTTCGATGTCCGCCGCCGAGCGGCGCTTGCTGCTGGCCGGCCAGCGATTGAGGCGGTTTACACCCAACACCATCACGGATCGCCGAAAGTTGGAGGCCGAGCTGGATGTGATTCGCAAGCGCGGTTATGCCATCGACGCCGGCGAGCTCGAGGAGGGAGTCCACTGTATCGCCGTGCCGGTGCGTGACCACAGCGCAGAAGTCACCGCGTCGATCAGCGTGTCGGGGCCATCAAGCCGATTGACGCTCTCTCGGATCGGCATCCTCGCGCCAAATGTGCTGCGCATCGCCGAAGCGCTGTCCAAAGCCACAGCGGACTAGCCCTGATCGGCGGGCACCCACATCGCTCGGATGACTTGCTCGCCGTCGCCCTCAGCGGTCATGGCGACGGTCGGCCCGTCGAGGTCAAACGTGATCCATCTGCAGCATTCCGTCTCGATGTCGATGAGCTGCCTCAACGCCGCTTCGGCGCCCCGATGAACCGTCAGTCGTAGCCCTCCTGGCACGATGTCTCGCGATATCAGCGACGTTCGAAACAGCTTCTGCCACGCAGCGCCCACATCCTTGAGGTCGTCCGCGGACAGGGTGCACGCGATCGTGTCCGAAGTTGACCTGATCCTGGACATGACGACCTAGGCCTGGTCCTTCTCGACGGCAGCTTCGGCCATCTCGTGGTCGTCGTACGGGCCGTCGAGGCGCACTCCCTGGGCGATGCCGGCGTCGTCGATGTCGGCGCTGAGCACATACCAGCGCTTGCCCAGGTGCAAGACACCGTGATGGCGCTTGGCCGTCCAGCTCCTGGGTGTGATGCCGACTCTTTCTGGCTCTGACATATCCAGCTCAGACTAGATTCTCTTTCTGCACTGCGGCTATGCGAACATTTGCTCGTAGTGTCACGGCAGCCCGGTGACGACCAGCTTGGACTGAACACAGCCGACCCTTCCACCCTCGTCGTAGACCTGAATTGCGCCTTCGCCTCGATCGAGCAGCAGCACGATCCGAGCCTTCGCGGCCGCCCGCTTGCGATTGCGGCGTATGCCACCAACGCCGCCACGATCGTCTCCTCCTCCCGGGAGGCCCGAGACCTGGGCATCAAGACCGGGATGCGAGTGTTCGAGGCCATAGCGATCTTTCCACAGGTGCTGGTGATGGAACCCAACCCACCCCGGTATCGGGCGGTTTCCGATCGGCTGATGGAGATCCTGGAGCGGCACAGTCCGGACGTACTGCGGATGTCAATTGACGAAGCCTCGATGAACCTGGCCGGCACGCCGGACCTCGTACGGCTGGGACCCGAAGGCGTCGGCCGCGCGATCAAGAAAGCCCTCCGCGAGGAGGTGGGCGAATGCATCACCTGCTCAGTGGGAATCTCGACTTCGATCTGGATGGCGAAGCAGGCGTCCAACCTGAACAAGCGCGATGGGCTCGAACGGATCGACCACACCAACCTGGTCTCCGTCTTCGAGCGCCTCGAGCTCACCGACCTGTCGGGCATAGCGGAGGCAACGGCCCGTCGCTTGAGGCTCGCGGGCATCCACACACCGCTCGACTTCCTGCGCACCACTCCCGAGCAGCTGCTGCGCGCCGGAATGCACGTCGAACACGCAAACGGCTGGCTGCAGAGGCTCCGCGGATTCGAGGGGAGCAGCTTCGAAGATATGACCCGCAAGAGTTACAGCCACTCCCACGTGATGGCGCGCGCGACCAGCTCGCAGCGCGAGCTCGAGGAGCTGTTGATGCGGCTTTCCGATATGGTCGGGCGCCGCCTCAGGGCCGCCGGGCGTCGCGGCCGAGTTGTGTCGGTGAGCATTGTCTACCGGCCTGTCGATGGGCATTTCTCCAAGCAGGTGACGCTTCGGAAGCCGATCTCGACTGGCGAGGAGATCTATCGCGCCGCCCTCGAGCTCCTCGCTGCGCGAGAGCCGCGCCGCGAAGTGGGCACCCTGGGCGTCGGGCTCGCCGGCCTCTCAGAAGGCGAGACGGGACAGCTCGGCCTGTTCGGCGGGGAGAACCGTCCTCGCAATGAGCGGCTGGAGACCGCGATGGACGCCATCCGCAACCGCTTCGGCGAGGATGCGGTGCAGCGGGCTCGGCTGCTGGGGCGGGCCAAGGTGGTTCGGGACCGGATCGCCTTCGGAAACACCGGCCACCCGGACGATGGCTGAGGCAGGTAAGGGCTCGCAATCAGCGCTTCTGCGTCAGAGGCTAAGCGAACCGCTCGGCAATCTCCGCCAGTTCAGCTCTAAGGATGCAACGGGCTGGGGAGCGGTCCGCTACGGCCCACCATACGCCTCGAGACTCGAGACGCAAGCCCCACGATAGGTAGCCGATGGGTGGATCGGGCTGGGCGGGCAGGGCGCAAGTTCAATGGAAAACAAAATGACCCTAACGGATCGCCTCTCCGGCTTCGGACCCGGTCTTGCGACCAACTCCGACTCCAGCGAACGTGTCCCTCAGGGCCAGACGTCACTTTGAGGGAAACAAAAGCGCTGTGCCTATGCGTCTACGTCGGGTAGCCTGGCTACTCGCGCGGAGCGCGGGCACGTCAGTCGACGATCCGGCCATCCTCGAGGTGCATCCACTTGTCCGCAAACTCCCGCACGGTTTCATCGTGAGTAGCAACAAGCACGGTGGTGCCGCTTTCGGCGACGTCCCTGATGAACCTCATCATCGAGCGCGCGGTCTCCGTATCGAGCTGTGAGGTCGGCTCGTCAGCCACCAGCAGCAACGGCTCCTTCACGATCCGCGCGGGGGCATCCGGCGTGGGCAGCGCCATCCTGGTTAGCCTCTCACGGCACGCCAGATATTACGTATCCGGCTCCCGGTCAGCGCTCTTCGCGGACGTACGGGACTCCGAGCGACGCCGGTGCGCCGAGTCGCTGTTTGGCCCAGCCGGTGGAGACGACAACGAGCACTGCCACCGTCATCAGGTAAGGCAGTGCTCCAAAGAGTTCAGGCGGCAGCGGCACCTGGTGCGCCTGCAGGACGAACCCGAGGCTCGAGAACAGTCCAAACAGGTACGCACCCGCGAGCGTGAGCTCGGGGCGCCAGAAGGCGAAGATCACGAGCGCAATCGCGATCCACCCGGCCCCCGAGGTCATGCCGTCGATCCAGTTCGGCGTGATCGCAAGGCTGTAATAGGCGCCGCCGATTCCGGCGAGTAGGCCTCCCGCGAGCGTGTGGGCGTAGCGGTAGCGCGCGACAGCGATGCCCATGACGTCCGCGGTCTGCGGTGATTCGCCGACCGCTCGCAGGTGCAGGCCGGTGCGGGTCCTGTAGAGGTAGGCGAGCGCCAGGATCACCAACGCCCACGAGCCGTACACAAGCGCGTTCTGGTGGAACAGGATCGGTCCGAGCACGGGGACGCCGGACAGCCCAAAGACGTCGATGGCGGTGAACTCGTGCTTGGCGGGCTGTCCACCAAGGCTGGCGACGTTTCCGATGTAGGACGACAGACCTGTGGCGCCGGCGAAGATGGTCAGCGCCAGGCCCGAAACAATCTGGTTGGCGCGCAGGCTCACCGAGAGGACGGCGTGGATGAGCGAGATGGCAAGTGCGGCGGCTCCGCCGATGAGCGTCGCGAGCATGAGCACCACCCAGTCCGGACCGGCGATGTGCTGCACGCTCCAGAAAGCGGTGACCGCCCCGATCAGCATCATCCCCTCGACACCGAGGTTGAGGACGCCGGAGCGTTCCGCGAGCAGCTCGCCGACTGCGGCGAAAACGAGCGGCGTGCCATAGAAGATCGAGGACGCGACCAGCACGACCACGATGCTGTCGTTTAGATTCACGACGTCATCGCCGGACGACTCGGCAGCAGGATTCTTCGCTGGAACGAGATCCGGTAGTGGAGCAGTAGCTCTCCCCCGAGGGCAAAGAAAAGGATCATCCCCTGGAGCACGCCGACCAGCCCTGCCGGAAATCCCGGGCCTTGCAGGCTGTACCCGGCATTGGCCAGCCCGCCGAGCAAGAAGGCGACGATCACGACCGAGAACGGGTTGTAGCGGGCGAGCGCGGCGACGACGATTCCGGCGTAACCCAGTCCCACCTGCTGGAGCCCGCGTGGATCGAGCACGTGGCGGAAGTCACCGATCTCGCTCGCACCGCCGAGGCCGGCGAGCGCACCCGACAGCGCCATCATCGCCACCACCACGCGCCGTGTTTTCACGCCTGCGTAGCGAGCGGCCGGAGGCGAGTCGCCGAGGATGCGCGCCTGGAAGCCGAAGATCGTCGAGCCGTACAACGACCACAGCAGGGTGGCCGCGAGCAACCCGAGGACGAAGCCAAAAGGCACGACAGCCACACCAAGGTCGAAAGCCGGCCACGTCGCGGCAGCCGGCAGCACCTTGCCCTGCGGAAACGCGCGTGCGCTGAATGTCGTTAGGTCGCGCCAGAAGGACCTGCTATCAAAGATCAGATAGGTCAGCAGGAGGCCCGCGACGTAGTTGAGCATCAGTGACGTGATGATCTCGTTGGTGTTGAAGTAAGCCTTCAGCAGGCCCGGGATGATCGCCCACGCAGCGCCAAAAATGACGCCACCCAGGATCATCCCGGCGATGATCACGGGACCCGACTGATCGTGAAGGGCAAGCCCTGCGCCTGACGCGCCCACAGCTCCGAGATACAGCTGTCCCTCAGCTCCGATGTTCCACAGCCGCATGCGGAACGCGGCGGCGGCAGCGAGTCCTGTGAGCAGTGTCGGGGTGGCGGTGACCAGGGTGTTGGTCAGCGCGCCGGGCGAGATGAAGGCGCGGTCGAAGAGCCGGGCATAGATGGCAAGCGGGTCCTTCCCCGCGACTAGAAGGACGATTGCTGTCGCCATGAACGCCGCCACCAACGATCCCGCCGGCACCGCAACCAGCAGCCAGCGGGGCGTGTCGAGCCGGCGCTGGATCCTCACGCCGAGGACCCGGCCATCATGAGGCCCAGGTGCTGCACATCGGCGGTCGGCCTGCCGACGACTCCGACGATGCGGCCCTCATAGATCACCGCGATGCGGTCGGCGAGCAGAAGGATCTCGTCCAGGTCTTCGCTGATGAGAAGGATGCCCACACCCTTGCCCGCCGCCTCGAGGAGAAGTTCGCGCACAACCTCGGTGGCACCGACGTCGAGGCCGCGAGTTGGGTTGGCTGCGACGATGACGGCGGGATTGCTCGACAGCTCGCGGGCGAGGACGACCTTCTGTACGTTGCCGCCGGAGAGCAGTCGGGTGGGCGTGTCAGGACCTGGTGCCGCGACGGCGAATCGCTTGATCAGCTCCTGCGCATTTCGCCTGATCCGATCGTGACGCAGAACGCCGCGAGTTGACATCGGCGCTTGCCGGTGCGACTTCAGGATCAGGTTCTCTGCGATGGAGAGGCTCGGCGAAACGCCGGTGCCGAGCCGGTCCTCGGGCACGTGAGCGACTCCATGCACGATCGCATCCTCCGGGTCGCCCGACCGCAGGCTTCGCCCCTTCACCATTACGCCGCCCCCCGTGCGCGGGCGCGCGCCCGAAACGGCCTCCGCAAGCTGACGCTGCCCGTTGCCGGCGACACCGGCGACGCCGACGATCTCGCCTTGATGAACGCTGAGGGAAACGTTGTGCAGGGCCTTTAGTCCGAGGTCGTCGTCGGCACTGACGTCGCGAAGTTCGAGCGCGACTTCGCGCCTTGCCGCGTCCGAGGTTGCCTTGGTTTGGCTGAAAACAACCTCCCGGCCGATCATCATTCGAGCCAGCTCACGTGGGCTGGTCTCAGGCGTGTTGACCGTGCCGATGACCTTGCCGCCGCGCAGTACGGTCACGCGGTCCGACACCGACATCAGCTCGTCGAGCTTGTGCGACACGAAGACGATGGTCCGGCCCTCGGCCGTCATGCGGCGAAGAGTTTCGAAAAGGTCGTCTGCCTCTTGCGGCGTGAGGAGCGAGGTCGGCTCGTCCAGGATGAGGATGCGCGCGCCGCGATACAGCGCCTTCAGAATCTCGACGCGCTGCTGCTCGCCAACTGACAGCTGCCAGACTCGCGCGTCCGGGCGCACCGGCATTCGATATCGCTTGGCCAGCTCGGCCACCTGAGACTCGATGGTCGCTGGATTGGTGCGCAGCCACGGCGTGCCCCGGTGGCCGAGCACGATGTTGTCCGCGACGGTCAGCGAGGCGGCGAGGCGGAAGTGCTGGTGGACCATCGAGACGCCGGCTTCTGTCGCGTCGCGCGGAGAATGGAACTCGACCGTCTTGCCTTCGATGGAGATCTCGCCTGTATCGGGGCGGTAGAGCCCGGTCAGGATGCTCGCGAGGGTCGACTTGCCTGCGCCGTTCTCGCCGAGCAGCGCATGAACCTCGCCGTGGCGGGCTTCGAAGTCGACCTCGTCGTTCGCGAGGACCCCGGGGAAACGCTTGCTGATCGAACGCATTGTCACCGCCGGGACTTCCCCGGCGGTGACGTCAACGTTCGCGATCGTCAGCTGCCTTTGGGATTGCCGATGACGCCCTGGACGAACCAGTCCATCGTCAGGATCTGGTCGAGTGTGAGCTTGGTGGCGGCAGGCACCTTCGTGGCACCCGACTGGTCCTTCAGCGGCCCGGTGAACTCATAGAAGGTGCCCGCCATGAGCGCCGCCTTCTTGTCATTGATCGTCCCCTTGGTCGCGTCGCTGACCGACTTGCCGAACGGAGCGATGTCGACAAACCCGTCCTTCAGGCCGCCATAGTAGCTGCCGGTCTTCCAGGTGCCGTCGATGACGGCCTTGACCCGGGTGAGCTCGTAGGGACCCCAGTGGTAGACCGTGCCGGTCAGCCACTGGTCAGGGGCGAACGACTGCTGGTCGGAGTCGTATCCCGACCACTTGACGTTGCCGGCGGTCTTGGCCGCGTCACCCGTCGCTGGGCTGTCCTGGCCCTGGCCGAGCACGTCAACGCCTAAGGAGATGAGGGTCTGGGCGGCTTTTTTCTCCTTGCCTGGATCGAACCAGGTATTCGTCCAGATCACCTGGACGGTGGCGCCTTCGTGCGCAGTCTGCGCGCCAAGCGTGAACGCGTTGATCTCCCGGATCACCTCGGGGATCGGGAAGGGCGCGACGAAGCCGATCTTGCCGTTCTTGGTGGCCGCGCCGGCGGCGAGGCCGGTCAGGTAGTCCGCGTCCTCCGCAGCACCGAAGAACTCGGCGAAGTTCGTTTCCGTCTTGAATCCGGTCGCCTGCTCGAAGTACACGTTGGGGTACTTCTTGGCGGCGGCGTCCATCGCGTCCTGGAAGCCGTACGAGGTGGCGAAGATGATCTTGTTGCCGTCTTTGACAAGGTCATCGATAACCTGGCTCGTCTGCGGTCCCTCGGGCACATTCTCCTTGAACGTGGTTTTGACCTTGGCGCCGAGCTGCTGCTCGACATAGAGCCGGGCGTCGTCGTGGGCTTTCGTCCAGCCCCCGTCGTTCGCGCTGCCAACATAGATCCAGGCCGCCTTGAGCGTGGCCGGCGCCGGAGTGTTGGAGCTGCCGCCGCAGGCGGCCAGCGCGATTCCTGCGAGTGCGAGCAAAGTCAATCGTCTCATCCGAAAACTTCCTCCCTTGTGATTACAAAGCGCGCCACGGCACGACCCCTCCGTCAATCTCGACAGCGATTCTCGCGGCGACCGGCGGACGCATGCTTGTTCGCTGCACACACTTTAAGGCCAGCGGCCACAGGCGAACCGCACCACTGTCCCAGTTGACGCTATCTATATTTTCACCGCGACGAACTGTCAAGATCGCGACGTGGCCAGGGTGCGGATCGCGGTCGCCGATCTCAAGTTCGACGCTCGCCTCGAGACCGAGCGAGCGCCCAAAACGTGCGCGAGATTCATGGCGATGCTGCCGCTCAAGACACGCCTCATCCAGGCGCGCTGGAGCGGGGAGGCCGCCTGGATCCCGTTCGGCGACCTCCAGCTCGACCTCGGCTATGAGAACCACACGAGCTACCCCGCGCCCGGACACCTGCTGCTGTATCCGGGCGGCATCAGCGAAACCGAGATTTTGTTTCCATACGGCGCGGCGGTTTTCGGGAGCAAGATGGGCCAGCTGGCTGGCAACCATTTCGCGACTATCGAGGACGGGGCCGAGCGTCTTCCGGAGCTCGGGAAGCTTGTCCTGTGGGAGGGCGCGCAGGACATCACTTTCGAAGCGATATGACCGCCGGCGGCGATGCGGCGACGGTCATGCAGCGCTGCGACGTGCTCGGGAAATGCAGCGAGGAGCCTGGGCGGCTGACGAGGCCTTTCGCCTCGCACGCGATGCTGCAAGTTCACGAGTACGTCAGCTCGTGGATGCGCGAGGCGGGAATGACGGTGCGCAAAGACAACGTTGGCAACCTGCTTGGTCGGTACGAGATCCCGGACGGGGAGACCTCGACGCTGATTCTGGGCTCACACCTCGACTCCGTTCGCGGTGCGGGCAGGTACGACGGGCCGCTGGGAGTGATGGTCGCCATCGCCGCCGTGCAGCGGCTGCGCGACAGCGGGTCGCGGCTGCCGTTTGCGATCGAGGTCGTCGGATTCGCCGACGAGGAGGGGCTTCGCTACGGCACCACCTATATCGGCAGCAAAGCTCTGGCCGGCGCATTCGACGTGGCGGATCTCGAGCGCACCGATGCCCAAGGCGTGACTATGGCGCAGGCGATCCGCGACACAGGTGGGGATCCTGGCCGCCTCGCAGAGGATCGCTGGCATAGCGGCAATTTGCTGGGATATGTCGAGGTTCACATCGAGCAGGGCCCTATGCTCGAGGCCCGCGACCTTCCCGTCGGCGTCGTTTCCGCGATCGCCGGACAGTCTCGCTACAGCCTCACCTTCTTCGGAGAGGCTGCCCACGCCGGCACGACCCCAATGGACCGCCGCAAGGACGCGCTGGCCGGCGCCGCGGAGTTCGTGCTGCAGGTGGAAGCTGAGGCTCGCGCGACCGATGGCCTGATCGCCACGGTCGGCCAGCTCGCAGTCAGCCCTGAGGCATCGAACGTCGTGCCGGGCCAGGCGGTGCTCAGCCTGGACGTCCGTCATGCGGACGACAAGGTGCGCCTCGAACGCTCGGACCGGCTGCTGCAGCGCGCGCGCGACATCGCCGCCCGCCGCGGGCTTTCCGTTGAGTCCGAGCCGGTCGCCGAAAACAAGTCAGTACCCTGCTCGCCACGATTGGCCTCGCTGCTTACCCAGGCGGTGCAAGAGGTCGGTCACCCCGCGATGACGCTCGGAAGCGGCGCCGGACATGACGCCGTCGTCATGGCGGGCCTCACCGATGTGGCGATGCTCTTCGTCCGCTGCAAGGGCGGAATCAGCCACAACCCGGCGGAGTCGGTGACCGAGGAGGACGTGGCGGTCGCGATCGACGTCGTGGGCAAATTCATGGAGCTGCTTCCCGCAAGCAGTTGAGCAACATGGTCATTCGCGGCGGCCGCGTCGTAACGCCTACGGGTGTTGCCACCGTCGACATCGCGATCACCGATGGGGTGATCGCGGCGATCGGGCCCTACCTGGCCTCGGCTCCGGAGGAGATCGACGCCACCGGCCTTCACGTTCTCCCCGGTGGGATCGATTCGCACGTGCACTTCAACGAGCCCGGGCACACGGATTGGGAGACGATCGCAAACGGTTCAGCCGCGCTCGCGGCGGGAGGTTACAGCGCGTTCGTGGACATGCCGCTCAACAGCCTGCCTGTCACCGTCGACGGCGAAGCCTTCGACCAGAAGGTCGCGGCCGCCAGGGCATCATCGATGCTCGACTTCGGTTTGTGGGGCGGCCTCGTTCCGGGCAACCTCGACCGACTCGAAGAGCTGCACGCGCGGGGTGTGATCGGGTTCAAAGCGTTCATGTGCCCTAGCGGACTCGACGAGTTCCCTGGATGCGACGAGCGCACGCTCCGCGAAGGAATGCTGCGCATCGCCGCGCTCGGCTCCATTCTTCTGCTTCACGCGGAGGATCCGGAGATCGTCGAGACGCTGAGCCGCAAGGCGATCGCCGCGGGCAGGACGCGCGCACGCGACTTCATCCGCTCACGACCGGCAGCCGCGGAGCTGGAGGCTATCTCGCGCGCGATCTCCATCGCCGGTGAGACCCGCTGCGCCATCCACATCGTCCACGTGAGCACTGCCGATGGCATCCACCTGATCCGGGAAGCGCAGACGCGCGGCGTCGACGTGACGGGTGAAACGTGCCCTCATTACCTGCTCTACACCGAGGAGGACCTCGAGCGCTTCGGCGCCCTGGGCAAATGCGCACCGCCCTTTCGCACCGGCGAGGATCGCGAGGAGCTGTGGGCGCTGCTCGCGAAGGGCAGCTTGCACATGGTCGTGTCCGACCACTCCCCCAGCTCGCCCGACCTCAAGCGCGGGGACGACTTCTTCAAGCTCTGGGGCGGCATCTCGGGCTGCCAGTCCACCCGCCAGCTGCTGCTCGAAGGCGCGCACCGGCGGTCGATCGAAGTCGGGGTGATCGCCGCCGCGACCTCGACGAATGTTGCCAGGCGCTTTGGGCTGGCCAGCAAAGGAGAGATTGGATTGGGCTTCGACGCCGACCTGTGGCTCGCCGATCTATCGCACGAGTCGGTGGTCCAGTCCGAGGACCTGCTCTACAAACATCCCTTCAGCGCGCACGAAGGGCAGGCCATTCGCGGTCGCACCGTAAGGACACTCGTGCGCGGCCAGACGGTGTTCGCAGGCGGGCGGTCAATCAACGAACCGACGGGCCGATTGCTCAAGGCCCATCGCATCTGAGAAGAAAGTCGCCTTGCGCGCGCCGGGCGGCGTCGGTCAGGCGCTGTGGGCGACGGGGCCGCGCTCCGGCCAATCGCTTGGGTCGAGCATCACCTCATCGAGGAAGCACCAGCCCCAGTCCTCGCCCGGCTCAAAGGATCTGATGATCGCGTGGCGCGTGCTTCGGAAATGAGCAGTGGCGTGCTTATTCGGCGAGCTGTCGCAGCAGCCCACGTGGCCGCAAGTCATGCAGAGACGCAGATGAACCCATGAAGCCCCGATTCGCAGGCAGTCTTCGCAGCCGTCGGCGCTGGCTGTGGCTTCGTGGATCTGATCGAGGTGGGCGCACACGGGACTCATCCGGATGAGCGTACGACGCAGGCTTGATCGTCAGCGGTCAGGCAGAGAAGTCCGGCTGCTGCCCACGCGCTGGAGGCGGTCGCGGATGGCGCGCCTCGAACACGCCCAGTTTCGGGCGGTCAAGGCGGTCGTCGAGCGGCCGGCTCGAGTGCTCGCGGAGACACTCGTCCTTCGCGCACCCACTCGTACGGCCCAACGCGAGTCGACGAACGCTATCGCGCGCTGAGTCTGCTGAATCTATAGACGCGCGCGCGAGGCGAGACGCTTGCTCTCCACCGCGAGGTCACGCGCAATTGCGGCCTCGTCCCCTGTGAGCAGTCGCCCATTGCGGACGACGACCTTGCCGTTGACCACCACAGCCTCTGCGCGGGCAGGCGGAGCCAGCGCCAGCGCGGCCAGCGGATCGTCCATTCCGGCGTGGGCGAGATCGTCCAACCGGAAGAACGCAACGTCGGCACAGTTCCCGGCCGCCAGGGTGCCGCAGTCGTCACGCCCCAGGCAGGCCGCACCACCGACAGTCGCAAGGTTCCAGGCTTGCCGAGCGCTCAACGCGGTAGCAGCGTCCTCGCGACTTACCATCGCCGCTCGCGCGCGGGACAACAGCAGCGACTGGTGCATCTCCATCGCCAGGTTCGAATCCTCGTTGCTTGCCGCGCCGTCGACGCCCAGGCCGACCTTGGCACCGGCGCGCACAAGATCCTCAACTCTGCAGGCGCCCGCGCCGAGACGCATGTTGCTCGACGGGCAGTGCGCGATACCGGTCCGAGTCCGTGCGACATGGCCGACCTCGGCGTCGTTGAAGTGGATGCCATGAGCGAACCAGACGTCGTCTCCTGTCCAGCCGAGGTCCTCCATCAGCTCAAACGGCCGCTTCCCAAATCGCTCCGCGCAGAAGCGCTCCTCATCGAGTGTCTCGGCCACATGCGTGTGCAGGCGCACCCCATGGCGCCGCGCCAGCTCGGCCGAGTCGCGCATCAGCTGGGGCGTCACCGAAAACGGCGAGCACGGCGCCACGACCACACGGCACATCGCGCCCGGCGACGGATCATGGAAGCGGCGGATCAGGGCTTCAGTGTCCGCGAGGATCGCATCCTCGTCCTCGACCACGCTGTCGGGAGGTAGGCCGCCCGCAGATTCGCCCAGCGACATCGAGCCGCGGCAAGGATGAAAGCGCAGGCCGAGCTCGCGTGCCGATTCGACCAGAGCCTCGAATATGCCGGTGCGTCCGCGTGGGAACACGTAGTGGTGGTCTGTCGAAAGCGTGCATCCGCTGAGCAGCAAGCGTGCCATCGCAGCCCTGGCGGCGATCCGAACGGTGTCGGCGTCGATCTGCGCCCACAACGGATACAGCGCGCGCAGCCATTCGAACAAACCTCCGTCGGGCACGTACCCGCGGGTCGCCCACTGGTACATGTGGTCGTGAGCGTTGACGAGGCCGGGCACGGCCACGCAGTTAGGCAAGTTGAGCTGCGCATCCGCGGCAGGCGGCTCGCCTGTGCCGACCTCCGTGATCATTCCGTCGCGCGCGAGCACCCAACCACTTTCGAGCTCCTGGCCGGCGCCGGCGTACACCAGCCCGGCTCGCAGGATGAGTGTCGTCACTCGGTGGCGACGATGTCGTGCGGACGGACCGGCACCCGCGTGATCGGCCGGCCGGTGGCCGCACGGATCGCAGCCACGATCGCCGGACCGGACGAGATGGTCGGCGGCTCGCCCACTCCCTTCAATCCATATGGCGAGCGCGGGTCGCCGAGCTCGAGGATGTCCATGCGTAAAGGTGGCATGTCGAGGATCGTCGGGAGGAGATAGTCGGTGAACGAGGCATTTCGGATCACCCCGTCCTTGACCTGGATCTCCTCCATCACCGCCAGACCGAGGCCCTGCGCGGCGCCGCCCTCGAGCTGGCCTTCTACGGCCTGGGGGTTGATCGCCCTGCCGACGTCCTGGGCTGTCGCGAGCTCGACCACCTTGACGAGGCCGAGCTCCGTGTCCACGTCGACCACCGCCCGGTGCGCGGCGAAGGCGTACTGGAGGTGTGCGTTGGCCTGGCCCGTCTCGGGATCGAGGCGCTGCGTGCGCCGAGGACGGAACTCTCGCGTCTCCTCGATCGCCGCGTCGCCAAGCAGCGTCGCGAGCGTGACGATGACCTCGCCCTGAGCCGAAACCACAGCCCCACCCTCGAGCCGTGCGGCGGCGGTATGACCCAGCTCCGAGCGGGCGAGCGTCAGCACTCGCTCCCGCACCGCCTCGCACGCGGACTTGACCGCCCCGCCCGTGATGTACGTCTGGCGCGAAGCCGACGATGAGCCGGCCGAGCCCACCTGCGTGTCTGCGTCCAGCACGACGACGTCGGTAACGCCCAGCTCGGTGCCGGCGATCTGTGCCTGCACCGTGACCAGCCCCTGCCCCACCTCGGCTGCGGCGGTATGGACTTCGGCGCGAGGTCGTCCGTCCACCACCGAAAGACGAACCCGCGCCGTCGAGTAGTCGTCGAAACCCTCCGAGTAGCCGACGTTCTTGAAGCCGACGGCATAGCCCACGCCGCGACGCAACCCTTCGCCATGGGTGGTGTTGGAGACACCGCCGGGCATCTGGGTGAGGTCAACTTCCCCGCCCCTCACCCTTTCCCCTGGAGGGGAGAGGGAAAGTGGAGGCGGGAGTGGCATCTTCTTGATTCGTTCCAGAAGTTCGGCGACGGGAGCGGGCCCTTCCACCACCTGCCCGGTGATCAGACTGCTGCCCGTGCGCATGGCGTTGCGAATCCGCAGCACGACAGGGTCCATGTCGAGGGCGGCGGCGAGCTTGTCCATCTGCGCCTCGTGTGCGTAGCAGTTCTGAACCGAGCCGAAGCCTCGCATCGCGCCGCACGGTGGGTTGTTCGTATAAACGACCCAGCCGTCGATGGTGGCATTCGGGCACTCATATGGACCAGCAGCAAAGCAGGATGCGTTGGCGATCACCGCGGTCGAGCTGGATGCGTAGGCCCCGCCGTCGAGCACCACCCGCGCCTTGACGTAAACGAGCTTGCCGTCGCGTGTGGCCCCGTGCTCATAGGCGAGCTTGCCAGGATGACGGTGGACATGGCCGACGAACGACTCCGGCCGCGAATAGGAGATCTTGACCGGGCGGCCGGTGTGCAGGGCCAGCATGCACGCGTGGGCCTGCATCGAAAGATCCTCGCGCGCGCCGAACGCGCCGCCGACGCCCGCCATCGTCAATCGCACCTTCTCAGGAGGCAGGGCCAGGATCCCAGCGAGCTGGTCACGGTCGACGTGCAGCCACTGCGTCGCGAGGTAGAGATCGACGCCGCCCTCGCCATCAGGGATGGCCAGGCCCGACTCGGGACCGAGAGGCGCCTGGTCCTGCATGCCGACTTCGTATTCGCCAGTCACCACCACGTCCGCCCGCGCGTCCTGGTCGCCGTGCCGGATCTTTACATGGCGGGTGACGTTTCCATCCGGGTGCAGGCGCGGCGCGGCGTCGGTCAATGCGACCTCAGGATCCGTGAGCGGCGTGAGCACGTCGTAGTCGACCCGAACCATTTGCGCCGCACGCCGCGCCTGCTCCGGTGTCTCTGCGGCGACAAGCGCCACCGCCTCGCCCCAATAGCGCACGACGTCGATCGCAAGGACTGGCTGGTCCTGGATCTCGAGCCCGTAAGCATTGCTGCCCTGCACGTCGCGGTGCGTCAGGACCGCATGCACGCCGCGCGAAGACAGGGCCGTTGCCGTGTCGACGCCGCGGATGCGAGCGTAGGGGTGCGGGCTGCGCACCGTCGTCGCCCACAGCATGCCCTCGACCGTCAGGTCCGACGAGTAGGGAAAATCGCCGCGCACCTTCTCATCGCCGTCAGCCCGGCGCGGCGACTCGCCGACCCGACCGGTCACGGGCATCAGCGAGGCAAGACGGGGCTTCATTTGGAAAGCCGCACCGCGGCCAGGTGCACCGCGTCGATGATCTTGGCGTAGCCCGTGCACCGGCAGATGTTGCCCGCCAGTGCCTCGCGAATCTCCGTCGTCGTCGGCTGCGGCATACGGGCAAGCAGATCGTGCGTCGCAACGACGAGCCCCGGCGTGCAGAAACCGCACTGCACCGCACCCGCTTCGAGGAAGGCCTCCTGTACCGGGTGCAGAGCGCCGGCCACCGCAAGCCCTTCCACCGTCACCACTTCGCGACCCTGCGCCTGACCTCCCAGCACCAGGCACGAGCAAACAAGCTGGCCGTCCAAGTACACCGAGCACGAGCCGCACTCGCCCTGCTCGCACGCGTTCTTCGAGCCGGAGAGATCGAGGTGCTCGCGCAGCACGGAAAGGAGGCTCTCCCCCTCCCACACGTCCTCTGCGACGCGCTGCAGCCCATTGACCGTGCAGGCAATCCTCATGCATTTCCTCGGTAATCGTTCCAGGCCCACACGAAGCCTCGGCGCGCCATCACAGCTAGCGCGTGGCGCCGGTACGCTGCGGTGCCCCGGACGTCGTCGATGGGGTTTGCCGCCGCGGCGACAAGCTGGCCGAAACGTGCCAGCGCAGATTCATCGACTGCCGCCGGTTTCTCCCACAGGCCCTTCTCATCGAGCACGCCCGCCAGAAACAGCTCAGCCTCGATCGCCCGGACCGGCGTCGGCGCTGCCGATCCGATGCCGGTGCCGATGCGGCGACGCTCGGAGTCGATCGCCAGCGCGAAGGAGCAAACCGCGATCACCATCGCGTTGCGCGTGCCGACCTTCGAGAACTGCTGCGGTCCCTTCGCAGGTTCGACCAGAAAAGCAGCGATCAGCTCGTCCTTTCTCATCGCGTTGCGCTTCGGCCCGACGAAGAACTCATCCGCTGGCAGGCGGCGCGTGCCCGCAGCCGAAGCCAACTCGACGATGGCACCCGATGCAAGCAGCGGCGGGTGGGCGT
>DATCPI010000067.1:0-14174 GCA_036570165.1 Candidatus Dormiibacterota bacterium
CGTCGACCAGCGCCCAATCGTCGACGTCTGGGGACTCGGCAACCCGCTCGAGCAGCACGGTCAAGGCTTGTTCAACTGTTAGGTGGCCAGGCGACCGGGATCGCCTCCCTGCGAATCTCACATCGCGATCCTCACTGCCACGATAACGGCTTCAACCTACCCATGGAGGCAGAGTGACAGTGAATACGGCGCCGCGGCTGCTGCCGTTGTAAGTCAAGTCCCCTTGATGCTCTCGAACGATTCCGTACGACATGAACAGACCGAGCCCAGTGCCGCCTTCTTTGGTCGTGAAGTGGGGTTCGAACAGATGATGGCGGTTGTCGTCTGATACTCCGGGGCCGTCGTCGGCAACGCTGAAGTATGGCCAGCCATTGCCCCGGCGCCCTGCCTTCAGCTCGACGTGACCGTGGACCGGGACTGCGTCGATCGCGTTGTTGACCAGGTTTGTGATGACCTCGCGCATCAGTAGGGGATCGGCCCGAACGTTCACCGGCTCCGGCGACTCACGCAGCGCCAGCTGAACTTCCTTGGAGCGCGCCTTGGGTCGTGCCATGCCGAGGGCTCGGTTGATGAGCTCGTTGAGGTCGACCGGCTCCGACGCATAGCTGACTCTGGGCGTGGCTCCCTGCGAGAGCGTTTTCAAGACCGTAACCGCATCGCTGGCGGCCGCGGTAGCGGTCTCGATGCTCTCACGGTCGACCGGATCGAGGCGCCGCGGATCGACCTCTTTCAAATAGCCGACGGCATTCGCCATGTGATTTCGGAGGTTATGGACGACTCCCTCGACGGCCCGACTGTGGAAGAGGTGGCGGTCGGCGTCCGAGAGCTCCGATTCGAGAACCCGGCGAACACGCCGGCCGGCAATCGTGTCGGTCAGCGCAAGGGCGAGGACGCAAACGATACTAGCGAGAAGGTAGCCGAGCAGAGAC
Source organism: Candidatus Dormiibacterota bacterium (assembly GCA_036570165.1). Lineage (GTDB taxonomy): Bacteria > Chloroflexota > Dormibacteria > Dormibacterales > Dormibacteraceae > Palsa-870. The sequence continues at coordinate 930 of DATCPI010000067.1, forward strand.
CCGTCAAGGACGTAGCTGATAAGCAACGCCGCCAGAGCGAAGTAGCCGAACGCCAAGTAGAACGAAGGGGTGAAATTGTGTCGGACGACGCTTCGAATAGATTCTCCGTTTCGGATCCGAAAGGCCAAGGCCACGAGGAGCAGGTCCACTGAAAAAGAAATCGCGAGCACGAGCAGCCGCTGGCCGATTCCAAGGTCGCCTTGCGTGCGAAGCCCGATGGCAGCGATTGAGCCTGTGCAGCCGACAGCAGCGGTAAACACTGCGTTGGCCAGAATCGGATACGAACCGCGACGGACGAACGACGCTGATGAGGTGATGCCGACGAGTGTTGCGTCAAGGGGGTTCGTGAGCAGCGCCGCGGCCGCTATTGCAATGCCATTCAGACTCAGTCTTCCCTTTTCGATTCGTACTTGGGGGCCGTTCAAAAGAGCGGCCGCCAAGCCGAGAAGTGCAACGTCAAGGAGGCGGTCTGGATGGATGAGGTCGTACCGCCGACTTATCAAATTGAGAATCACAACCACACATCCAACGCAGATTAGATACGCGTAAGACTCAGCGTTCCGGCGCATTTACTTCTTGCTAAGCTGCCCCCATCGCGAAAGCTGCGTCAGACCGAAAAATCTTCCGAGTGCTGGTCGTGGACGACAGCGTTCTGCCGCGTGCTGCGGCCCGCGCAATGCTGGGCTCAGCCTCGAATCTCAGGTTGGTAGGCGAGGCCTCCTCGGGCGCCCAAGCAATCGAAGTAATTGATGCCTTGAAGCCGGACCTGATCCTCATGGATGTTCACATGCCGGACATGGATGGGCCGGCCACGGCGAAAGCGGTCCTGAGGCGGCATCCCGAAACCAAAGTCGTCGCCTGGACTGTATCGGAATCCAGCGACGATCTCTTGCGGATGATGCAAGTCGGCTGCTCGGGCTATGTTCTGAAGGACGCTGGCCCGGGCGAGCTTCAGCGTGCGTTGCTCTCGGCCCTAAGGAGCGAGAGCCCCGTGCCTCGCAAGATGATTCCTGAGGTTCTCCGGAGGGTAGCTGAGTCGACCCCCCTATCGCAAAGCAACGTGGTACCGCTGACATCCAGAGAGATGCAGATTCTCCGAGGCATCGCCAAGGGTCATACCACCAAACGCTTGGCCGCCGACCTTACCCTGGCCGCTCCCTCGATCGAGACGCACCTTCACAACCTCTTTCGGAAGCTGAACGCTACGAACCGGGGTGAAGCGGTCAGCACCGCGTTGAAGGTAGGCCTCCTTACCCTGGCCGACATGTAGCTGGACTCATCAATTTCCACTTGGCGGATCCATGGTTTTCCATGATGGGGTACATGGCTAATGACGATTTCTATCTGATCCCTATACCAGGATGCTTACCTGACCAAAGTGACTTGGAAAAGTGCACCTTCAACGGCGGGAAATTACAAAAAGGGATAGGAGGGACTCGACATGGTTCGGATGTTCAAGCGACTGGTGCGCGGCGGCGGTAGGCAGCGGGTTGTCGGAGCGTGGATTCTCTAGACCAATGACCAGGGTCCGCACGCCGTGCGGGCCCTTTTCGTTTAGAGGGCGCCAGGGACTTATACCCGGTCTAGAATTCCTGCGTCTTGGTCCCATTCAGTTCGCTACCGAGGTCGGGGCAACTCTATTTTGCCGGCGTAATCGCGGCCGGTGTTTTCATGGTTGTGCTGGGTTGGCTCGTACATCCTGTACCGCTTACGTCGGAGGCCTTTGGGACTCTCCTGTACTTGAGCATTGGCGCCCAGATCGCAGCGCTGCGGCCCATTCCGTGGAGAGGCGCTAGTCATCAATCCGTAATTGACCCCTTGCTCATCGCCACCGGCCTGTACTTTCCCGGCGGAGGCGTAGGCCTTGTTAGCTGGCTGGCGGTCTTCGACGGTAGGGTGCCGGGTCGCACTATCACGTGGTGGGGGTTCTTGTTCAACCGTGCGATGTTCGCCATCGCACATGTGATTCCGTCCCTTGCGGTAGCCTCGATTGGCGAGGGCAGTTGGTGGGCGCTGCCGGTGCGAACACTGCTCTATGTGATTGCCTCCGTCGGGCTCAATTATTTACTTACGGCTTTGAGCATTTCCTATATCAGCCGAAGTTCCGTGTTGACAACCCTATTTGAGAACGTCGGGCTGTCAACTCTACTTGCCACTCTTGCCTTGAGCTTCTCGGGTGGAATCATTTACCTGCTTCTCCAGAATCCAGTTGGATACATCATGGCGCCAGGACTGTTTGGTTTCGTTCTGGCTGTGCGCGGTAACGTCGGCGACGCGCAACGCCAGGCCCTGCTCAAAGATCAGACGCTCGACCTGGCCGCCCAGGCGCTTGACGCACGAGACCGCTACACGGAATCACATTCGATTCGCGTCTCGGAACTGTCCGGCCGGCTCGGAGAACACCTCGAGCTTGGAGATCGCGAGTGCGAGCTGATTCGAACCGCGGGTTCCCTGCATGACCTTGGGAAGATCGGCATCCGCGATGACATCCTCAACAAACCTGGACCGCTGAGCGAGGAGGAGTGGGAGATCATGCGGCGCCATCCAGATATTGGCGCGGATATGATCGCGCAGCACTCAGCTCTTCTGGAAGTTGCCCCGTTAGTTCGGCACCATCACGAGCGCTGGGATGGGACGGGCTACCCAGCCGGACTCAAGGGCGATGTGATTCCGTTTGGAGCTCGCATCCTCGCGGTGGCTGATTCATTCGACACGATTACCGGCGCACGTCTGTACAGAGCTTCATTGATGACTCCCATCGAGGGTGTCGAAGACATAAGCCGGCGCGCGAACCACTGGTACGACCCAAACGTAGTCGATGCACTTCGTGAGCTTCATGGCCTCAAGCCCTTGGAGGTGGCCAACCGTCCCGAAGTTCCACGGCGAGTCACAGCGTATCGAGTCCTTCGTACGAATCCCGGGTTCACCAGCCTGATTTCGGCGATAGGCATCTCGGCCCTGGGTGATCCCCTGACTCAGGTGGCAACCCTGGTTTCAATCTATTTGGCCACCAGCGACCCTCGGTTGGTCGCCCTCGCATTCATCACTCAGGCGATAGGCACAATTGTGATGAGCAGCCTTCTCGGAGGGATCGCGGACAGGCTGCCTCGCCGCCCGCTGGTAGTTGGCCTCGAGCTGACACGCGCCGCAATATTGGTCGCGACCCCTCTCCTAATAGCAACACCGCACTGGTGGCCGATCTTTCCCATCCTCTTCGCCCTCGCGAGTATCAATGCGATCGTTCAGCCTGCACGCCAGGCCGCGATACCAGGCCTTGTTCCAGCTGGACAAGTTGGAAAGGCCAATGCAATGGTTGCGGCCACGACGATGCTGGCCGGCGCGGTCGGATTCGGGTTGGCCGGGGCGATCTTGGCCCTCTCCCCCAAGTCCACCAACATGCTCTTCGTGGCCGACGCAATTACATTCGCGCTCGCGGCGGCGATAGTTGTCGGCATTCCGAACTTGGGCGGTGGCGCAAAGGCTGCTTCGGTCTCAGGAGCGCTGCGGCGCTCTTGGTCGGTTGTGGCTGCCCGCCCGCACCTCGTCATCGGAACTCTGGCTGCGTTCTTGCTGCCGATGAGCTTTCCCGCGACATTGGCCCTCGCGTATCAACGGGGTGGAAAGCTGTACGGAGGACAGGTCTACTCCACCCTCGAGCTCTTGGCCTCGGTCGGGATCTTGGTCGGCTCTCTCGCGGTTTTGAGGTTTGGCGCCATCGGCACGATGCGAATGGTAGGCGCCGGACTATTTCTCACCGGCGTCTTCTCGCTCGGCATCGCGCTGAGCCCTTCACTGATGCTGATCGGCGGGGCACTGTTCATCGCCTCGATCGGCAACCCCATCTACGCGGTCGCCAACCAGACCGCCATCATCGAGGCCGCCGACCCATCCAACCGCGGGACCCTGATGGCCACCCGCTTCGGTCTCGTTCAGACGGCCAGCATCATCGGCATCGCGGTGGGCGGGCTGATCACCCAGCAGTACGGCCCGCTGGCTGCTTACGGCGTCCTTGGGGTTGGACTCATCCTTCTCGCCATGTACGCGATCGCGGCCGGTCGCAGCACGACGAATCCCCTCCACGGCGCGGCTTACGAGGAAGCCACGATGCTCGCCGCCGGGGCCGGTTCCCGGGCAAAGACCTAAGCCGGCTCCCGGCCTGGGTTAGCTCGTCATACTGCCCTGATTGCGTAACCCGCGATCGAGCCCGCACGGGCCGCCACACGAGAGTGAACCTGAGGAGCCCGCCCCTGTGGCCGCGGTGGCGGTTTCGGCGTGGGCGCTCATGGATCCGAAGCGCCGCCGCCGATACCTCCAGATTGCCTTCGGCGTTGGCGCGCTTGTCGTCGCGATCGCCTTCCTGTACCTGCTGCGGGACTTCCTTGGCGCCTTTGTCCTGGGCGCCGCGATCGCCTTCCTGATTCAGCCCGCCGTCACCCGCCTACACGGCCTTGGCATCCCCCGCGTCCTGGCCATCGCCCTCGTCTTCCTCGTGATCATCATCGCTCTGGCGGGGCTTGTGCTCCTGATCGTGCCCATGGGCGTCCGCGAGGTCGCCCAGCTGCAGCGCCAGGCGCCCAGCCTTGCGGCTGCTGCTCAGGATCGGATCAACAGCCTGCAGGGGTCGCCCGTCTCGATCCTCGGCATCAACGTCGACCTGAAAGGCATCACCGAGACGATCAACGCGCACCTGAAGGACTACGCGCTGGGACAGTTCGGCAACGCGGTCACCATCGGCTTGACCGCGCTCACCACCCTGCTGCAGCTCGTGCTCATGTTCATCATTGCGTTCCTGCTCGCGCTGGACGCTGCAGCTTTCAGGCGCGTGCTTCGGAGGCTCGTGCCCAGCGACTACCGGACGGACTTCGACCAGATCTGGCGCAAAGTGCGCAAGATGCTCTACGCGTACGTGCGCGGCCAGCTCATCATCGCCGGGCTCATCGGCATCCTGTCCGGCATCGCCTGCGCCGCCCTGGGTCTTGCCGATCCCGTCGCTCTGGGTTTGATCGCCGGCATCACCGCACTGATCCCTTACCTGGGCCCATTCATCGGTGCCATCCCCGCCATCCTCGTGGGCCTGGCCGCCGGCCCAATCAAGGCGTTGCTGGTTGCTCTCATCTACTTCGTGATCTCGAACGTGATCCTCAACTTCGTGTATCCGAAGGTCATGGGCGACGCAGTCCGCCTGCCGCCCATCCTCGTCATCGCGGCCTTCATCGCAGGTTTCAGCTGGGCCGGGATCCTTGGCATGTTCGTCGCCGTCCCGTTCGCGGCCACGCTTCGCATCCTGTTCGACCACATTTATCCCCGCCTCTACGAGAAGCAGGCTTGAAGGTCGGGATCTTTTCCGACATCCACGCCAACTGGCACGCGCTCGAGGCGGTGCTGCGAGACTGCCCACCCGTGGAAGAGACGCTCTGTCTCGGTGATGTCGTGGGCTACGGTGGGGATCCGAAACGCTGCGTCGATGAGGTCATGAACCGAGGCTGGTTGACCCTCGTCGGCAACCATGACCGCGCATGCACCGACCCCGAGATACTCGAGTGGTTCAACGACGACGCGGCTTCCGTGGTCCGCTGGACCGTGGATGTGATCGGTGAGCAAAGACTCGATTGGTTGCGCGGGTTGCCGGACAGCCACGTCGAGCACGACGTGCTTCTGGTACACGCGAGCCCGCGCGATCACATCTACGAATACGTTCTGGATACTGCGGTCGCGCATGCCAACCTCGAGCTCATCGACGGCGGTGTCTGCTACCACGGGCACACCCATGTGCCCGGAATCTTTGGACTCTCGGATGGGGCGGTCACGCATGAATACCGGGTCGATACGTTTCGCCTCAAGGGGCCCGCGCTGGTGAATCCCGGCAGCGTCGGCCAACCACGAGATGGCAGCCCGACCGCGAGCTACGGAGTTTGGGACACGGAGAAGGAGACCTTCGAATTTCGACGTGTCCGCTACGACATCAAGGGTGCCCAGCGAGCGATCCGGAAGGCCAAGCTTCCGGAACGCTTCGCACTTCGACTCGAAACCGGACGATGACCCTTCGCCTCACCACGAGGTGGCGGCGTCTCGCGTACGCCGCCGCGGCCGGAGCAGGTGCCGGCTCGTTTCTCTTCTGGGCCGCCTACTGGGCCGCCTTCCTCCGCGGGAACCTCATGGGACCGGATTTCTTCTCGTTTTACTCGGCGGCCAGGCTTTACGTGCAGAGGGGCGGCTCGGCGGTTTACAACCTGGCCCTCCAGAAGCAGTTCGAGCTTCAGGTCACCGGGCAGGCTCCAGACCAGTTGGTCGTGCTTCCGTACTTTCACCCGCCCTATTACACCCTTCTCATCGCACCCCTCGGCGCGTTGAGCTACCGCCAGGCCTACTTCGCGATGGCCGCCTTCAACGTGCTGCTGGCCATCGTCCTGGTGGTCTTGCTGGTGCGAAGCAGTCTGACCATCCACGGACGCGCCGCGCTGGTGGCCGCAATCATGATCGCGGGCTTCTTTCCTCTCTTCGTGACCATGCTGCAGGGCCAGTCCGACCTCGTCGTCCTGGTGCCGTTGGCGGCCGCCTACGTTGCCTGGTCGCGTGGCCGCCCCGGCTGGGCCGGCATCTTCAGCGCGCTGGCGCTCGCCAAGCCGCAGTTGCTCCTGCTCATCCCCGTGCTCTTCCTCGCGCGTCGCGCATGGCGCGCTCTCGCGGGATTTGTGGGGGTCGTGGCGGCGCTTGGTCTCATCTCGGTAGTCGGTTTCGGGCTCAACGCGGTCGTGAGCTACCTCGGCGCGGTCGGAGCGTGGGCGATCGGGGGCAAGCTGCAGGCAAGCGGCGAGCCCGTCTATCAAGACACCGCGTTCTATTCGCTCCGCAACATCCTCGACGCCCTGCCTGGCGGGGGGAGGGGGGTCGGGCTCGTGATCCTCGTCCTCCTGCTTGCATTCGTGGCCCTTTCGCTCAGCTGGCGACCCGACAAGCCTCGGCTCGATTTCGCCCTGGCCGTCGCCGCCTCACTCGTGTTGAGCCCACACCAGAACCTGCATGACCTCGCACTCCTGATCATCCCCGGCTTTGCGGTGGCCGATCTTGCGCGGGCCGGGCAGCTCCGCTGGCCCCAGGCCGCGGCCGTCGTGCTGGGCGTTGCGTATGTGGCGATCAACATGACGTTTGTCACCAACCTTTGGTCGGCAGCCTTCGGAGCGCTGTTGGTGGCCCTCTACCTGGTCTCCGAGCGCATGTCAGTGCGGCCGGATCCCATACCACTGGGCGACCTGGCGTGGAGCGGCCCTCGCCCACATCGCGTCATCGTCTTGCCCGCGTATCGAGCGGCGAAGACCCTCGTGGAGGTGGTCGGCGAGATCCCCCAGGGCCACGCTGATCGGATCCTGCTGGTGGACGATGCGAGTGCCGACGCGACGGTCAGCGTCGCCACCGCACTCAGGCTCGACGTGATCCGCCACCAACGCAATCTCGGCTATGGCGGGAACCAGAAGACGTGCTACCGAAGGGCGCTGCAGATGGGTGCTGATGTCGTGGTCATGCTGCACCCCGACGGACAGTACGACCCGGCCATCATCCCGAATCTCTGCAAGGTCATCGAGGATGGCGAGGCTGACATCGTGCTTGGCTCGCGGTGGCTTGGTCTCGATCCGGCGAAAGCAGGTATGCCCTGGTGGAAGCGCATCGGCAATCGATTCCTGACCGGGGCCGAAAATCGCGTGCTCGGCCTGCATCTCTCCGAGTATCACACCGGCTACCGCGCCTACTCTCGGCGTTTCCTCGAGGCGATTCCCTTTCTCGAGAACAGCAATGACTTCGTCTTCGACACGCAGGTTCTGATCCAGGCTGCAGCCTTTGGTTTCAAAATCGGCGAAGTCCCTGCGATCGGCAAGTATCACGCGGACGCAAGCTCGATCAGCTTCGAGACCTCGACTGTCTACGGACTCAAGACTCTGGCCGCGCTCGCCAGGTACGTGAGCCATCGCGCGGGCTTCAGGTGCTCGTGGTTGACTCCAGCCTCAGATGCCGACAAACAGGCGCTTGCGGTAAGCCAGGTAGCCCACGACGGCTAGGTTCAACAGCAGGGCGCCGACCTTGAACAGCGTCACGTGGTGCACAACCTCGTAAGCCTCGTACGGGATGAGGATCCCGGTGGCGATCACGGTCAGGTACTCGGCCCAGCGCCGTCGCATCGCCAGGCCCACACCCTCGGTGCCCTCCAGGAGCGCGTACGTGATCGCGCCGATGGCCAGCACGTTGATGTGGGTGAAGTTGCCGACGTAGACGAGCAGGCGAAGGAGCAGCTGGACGATGACCCCGTGCCCGGCGTCGAGGTTCAGCTCCTCCTGCGCTGACTGTGCCCAGGTCGCCAACCAGCCTTTCTCGCCGGCCACCAGGAGGCCGACGGCAAGCGCGATGAGCACGATCGCCTTGGCGATGCGCTCGACGATGATGACTTTGATAAAGGCGTCGTGCTCGCCCCCGAGCGTTCCGAGCTCGGCCCACAGGCGTTTGAAATAGTGAGGCCGGCCCTGGTTCTTGGCCTCAGTCCGCGTGCTCGCGATGCTCCCGAAACAGCATGACGCGGCAGTTTGCGTTCTTCAGCACGTAGGGCACGGTCTTGCCCATGTTGAATTCGCCGAACCGCCTCTTGTAGGGCAGGCCCATCACGATCAGGTCGGCGCCCCATTCGACAGCCTCGTCGACCAGCGCGGGGCCGGTATCGCGCGCCTGGACGAGCTCGGTCTCGACGGCCAGCTGAGACTGCGCCGCCAGCTGCTCCACCTCGTCAAGGATCTTCTCCCCTCGCTCGACCACCTCGTCCAGGACAGCGCCGAGAGGCAGCGACCGGTTGACCTCGATGATGTGGACCGCGTACAGCCTTCCACCCGGGCTCTCCGTCATCCGGCAGGCCAGGCGCACGGTCTCGGCGTCGATCCCCTGGCCGCCGACAGCGACCAGCACCTTCTTCGAGGTCGGCGGGTGCGAATGGTCGGGCATCAGTGCTCCGGTCCGCGCCTGACCCGCCGGATCAAAACATAGGCGGCAAAGCCCCACGCGAGGGCGACGGTCGCGGCGGCGATGCCCTGGGACGCAGGATCGAGTCCCGGGTGGCCGGCGAGGTAGATGAGCACCCACAGGCCGAGTCCGAGCGCCGTCAGGCCCATGAAGGTGAATGGGAAGCGCACGCGTTCAAATCCTAACAAGCCAGGGGGGAGGCGCCATGAGGGCGTCCCTATAATCAACCTTCCTTGAAGCTGCTGATCGTGGGATGTGGGCGGGTCGGATCGCAGGTCGCCGCCGAGATGGACAGGTCCGGCCACCAGGTGGTGATCATCGACCGGGATCCGAACCAGTTTTCGCGCGCCGCCTCGCGTGGGGTCCTGACGAGTGACTTCAAGGGCGACCAGGTGGTCGGCAACGGGACTGACGCCGATGTCCTGAGGCGGGCCGGAATCGAAGATGCCGACGGCTTCATCGCCGTGACCGAGGGCGACAACCGCAACATCATGGCCGCGCAGGTCGCCAAGCATGTCTTCAAGGTTCCGAGGGTCGTGGCCCGGATCTATGACCCCGAGCGTGCGGAGGCGTACGAGAAGCTCGGTCTCCACACGATCTGCCCGACCATCGAGGGCGCAAAGCAAATCGAGAAGACCCTTCTGGAGACCCACTAAAGTGCTGCGTTCGGGAATCAGCTGGTCAAGGCGGCGCCCAGACCGCCGACGCCAAGGCAGGGGTGGCGCGAGGAGGAGCGCATCGCGTCGATGCGTGACGACGAACGCCGGGCCCCCCAACGCAGGCGTCAGCGACCGAAGGGAGCTCGGCGGAAATGGGCCGATGCATTGGCCAGCGCTTTCCCGGACGCAGCACTAACTATGTACGTGATCGTCGTCGGTGGCGGAACCGTGGGTTACTACATGTCTCGCGACCTCCTGGAGCGTGGACATGAGGTGACCCTCATCGAGAAGGACTCGCGTCGTGCCGACTGGCTGGAGACCCAGCTAGGGAGCATCGTGATGCGTGGGGATGGATGCGAGGTGAAGTTTCTCTCTCAGACCGGCATCGAACGCGCCGATGCAATCGTCGCGGTCACCGCGGACGACGAGGACAACCTCATCGCCCTGCAGATGGCAAAGAAGCACTTCAAGGTCAAGAAGACAATCGCGCGCGTCAACAACCCAACCAACGTCGAGATCTTCAAGATGCTGGGCGTCGACGACGCGGTGTCGGCCACCGACGTGCTGCTCGGAGCTCTGGAACCCCCGATCACCACATAGGGACAAAAAAGGACCGCTCATGCAGAGCGGCCCTTTGTCAGCGTCCGGTTATGAAGACTTGCCGATCCTGTAGATCTTGGTGCCGCAGATCGGGCACGTGCCGACCGTTGCCGGCTTGCCGTTCTTCATCGTGATCGGCTGCGGGTCCTTCATCTCGACCTTCTTCTTGTCCTTCAAGCAGTAGCCTTCTGTCATTCATTCACCTTTCATTCAACACGGTTCTGCAAAAAATTGAGACCGCTTGTGAGCGGCCTATTTCTAAGTCGGGTTATGCCGCCTTGCCGATCTTGTAGATTTTGGTGCCGCAGTTAGGACACGTACCGATCGTTGCCGGCTTGCCGTTCTTCATCGTGATCGGCTGAGGGTCTTTCATCTCGACCTTCCTCTTGTCCTTCAAGCAGTAGCCTTCCAAATAGTCACCGTCCTTATACGAGATTCTGGTCGAAGCCTAGCGCTCTTCTAGGGTCGGTTTCCTGGCGGACGTGCCCATTCTAGGGGTCAGTCTTTGCCCAATACAACCCCAATTCAAACTGAATTCGCCGCGACGTGCCCAAAATCACCCAAAAGTTGCGGTGAAAGGCCCTTCGAATGCCTGCTTTGCCCCGTCGCCGAAAAGAACGAATCGGACCTCGTCGGGCGACCAACCGCCAACCAACGCATCGCGCAAGCATCCCGCCATGACGTGCGCGCATTCATCGATCGGAAAGCCTGCGATGCCTGTGCCCACCGCTGGGATTGCGATGCTGCGGACGTTCTGCTCCTGCGCCAAACGAAAGACATGCTCCATCGAAGACTTGAGCGATTGCGTTGTGGTGCGTCCGCCCAACGCCATGCTTGCTGCATGAATCACGTAACGCGCGGGAAGCTCACCCGCGCCGGTGATTGCGGCTTCCCCGACTTTCACCGGTCCATCTGCGACGCACTCACGCTGTATCGCCGCTCCGCCGCGCTTGCGTATCGCTCCTGCCACACCAGCACCGAGCACCAGGTCGTTGTTCGCGGCGTTGACGATCGCATCGACGTGCTGATCGACGAGATCGCCGTTGATGATCACGATGCGGGGCGCAGCGATTTCTCGACCTCGACCACCCGGGCGTGCAATTCCTTGGGCGTCGCTTTGGCTATGCCTTTCACGCCAATTGACGAGACGGTGATCGACGCGCAGGCCACGCCCCACACAAGCGCATCCTGCAAACCACCGACCAGCCCGCCGGTGCTCAACCAGCGCGCGAGCATTCCTCCCGCGAGCGCATCGCCCGCGCCGGTCGTGTCAACGGCAGGCGGGTCGGTCAGCGCCGGGATGCGCACGACTCCGTATTCCGTGTAAGCGGCGAGGCCGAGCTCACCCGCCTTGACGACCAGGCCTTTCAGCCACCACTGCCGGCGGAATTCCTCCGGGTCCTTGCCCCCAAGCGCAGCGAGCTCCTCCTGGTTGCAGAAGAACCAACCGGCCCTGCGCAAGACATCTCTTGCTTCCCGCGGTCGGGCACTCACGTAAGACAGCATCGCGTCGGCGGCGAGGAAGCTTGCGCCGCCGAGGTGCTTCATCAGCTGCGCCTGGCGGTCCGGACGCATAGAGCCAACGAATGCCCAGCCGTCGAAATCCGGGGGCAGGACCGGCGCCCAACTGTGATAAATGTCGTCGCTGCTGCCGAGGTCGACGTTGCGCCCGTGCTCTTGGTGCGCGCGCCAGCGATAGGTGGGAGCCTCGAGAATCTGAAGCAGGTCGGTGTCGATGTGGCGGCCGCTGAAGGCCTGCGCTACCTGCTTCACCCCGTCGAGGCCAACCGGAGCCATAACCTTGACCGGAACGATCAGGCTGGCCGCCAGCGCGAAGTACACCGCCGAGCCGCCGAGCACCTCGTCAACCTTGCCGAAGGGGCCATCGCGCGTATCCAACGCCACCGAACCCGCGACGAGAAGTTGCGGTAGAGAGTCAGGCACGGCGGCCAGTGCCACTGCTCGCCGTGATGACGTGGCGGGCCGCGCGCAGCTTCTCCAGGAAGTCCAGCGGGCTCGTGTACTCCTCGATTTCCATCCAGCTCCGTCCCAACTCTTGTGCAGCATGCGCGTCGGAGCCGGTGGCTGCGACCTTGTCCAGCTCGGCGGCGAGGCGAGCCGCCGCCTGGTTCTCGGCCGGCTCGCACCACGCGTTGTACGTCTCGATGATGTCGATCCGGTCCGCGAGCTCGACGATTCGCTCGGATCGAAAGTTGGCGCGATGGCGGTCCAGCGGATGCGGTATGTAGGTGAGACCGCCCATCTCGTGAATCATGTCCATCACTTCCTCCGGCCGCATATACGGAGGAAGGCGCCTTGTGATGAACAACCCGATGACCTCACCTTCGCGAGTCTTGGCCTCTTCGCCGACGATGGCCAGGTCGGGCGCCAGTTTGGCCAGCCGCAGCGCTCCTTCCATCGTGTTGTGGTCGGTCAACGCGATACGGTCAAGGCCGACTATGGCGCAGCGCTGAATCAAATCTTCGAGCGAGCTCTGGCCGTCATGTGAGTAGTTCGAGTGGAGGTGAAGGTCGACCCGCACCTGGTCTAGAGGGTCGCGGCTTCTCGGAGCATCCGCTCGCGCGCGCGAGCAAACAGTGGGATCACTTCCGCCGGACCGCGGTTCCTGCAGGCCTGCGCCATCAAGGCAGCCTGCGCGTCGTAGATGATCTCCATCACCTGCTCGGGGCGCCGCTCGCGGCCGAGTCGTGCTGGTAGTTCCGGGTGAGCTTGCCGCAGCACGACCATCAGCCTGGCGACCAACCAACCGGGCACGATGTGAATTTCCTGGACGAGGCACTCCTCGACCCAGAACAACAGCTCATCGGACTCTTGAAGCAAGCGTCGCGGTGTCATCACGCGCTTTCGCCTGCGATGCCAGCGCAGGTCGCGCGCCTGCTCGTCCGTCGTCTGTTGAAGCATGGCCTGCAACCCACTATATCAGCGCCCTACTGCAGTTCTCTCTCTTGTCGGGTAGCACAATGTTCGC
>DATCPI010000068.1:0-39979 GCA_036570165.1 Candidatus Dormiibacterota bacterium
TGAGCCAGGTTCGTGTCATCTGTGACGTGCTTGAGCTCGAGTTTTCGGATCTGGCGAGTGAGTTCGCCGCCACCGACGAATATGACCAGCAGGGCTTCGACAGCCCCATCTCCTGGCTCAAGCAGGTCTGCCACATGTCAAGCGGGGCGGCCGGCGATCGCGTTTGCGCCGGCGATCAGCTGCAGCGATTAGGACAAAGCACTGACGCGTTGGCGATGGGTGAGATCGGCTTTGCCCACTTCGCGTTGATAGCGCGGACAGCGGCGGCTGTCGGTGGCCGCTTCGACGAGGCCGAGCTGCTCCGGAAGGCGCGCAAGCTCAACATCTTTCCCTTCCGCAATGCCTGCATGCATGCGCGGCATGCGGCCAACCCTGAGCGTTTCGTGAACGAAGAGAAGGAGGGCGTTGAGGCGCGAAGCCTGACCCTGACCACCGCCGCCGATGGCGTCGTCCTTGTCCAGGGCATCCTCGACAAAGTTGGTGGCGCCACTCTGCGGACCGCGTTGGAGCCGCTGGCCAAGCGCGCGGGCAAGTACGACGATCGCAAACTGGATCGGCGGATGGCAGATGCGCTCATCGACCTCTCGATGCACGCGCTCGACAACGGTGTGCCGAGCCGGCGCACCCACATGCAGGTGACAACCTCGCTCGAGACTCTCCTCGGCCTGAGTGGCGCGCCGGCGGCGGAGATGGAGTTCTCGCTCCCGATCTCGGCCAGGGCGGTCGAAAGGCTGGCATGCGACTGCAGTGTCACTCGCATCCTGCTCGACTCCGAGTCCATGGTCATCGATGTTGGTCGAGCCAAGCGGGTGGTATCGGGCTCACAGAGCAAGGCTCTCAAGGTTCGCGACCGTGGCTGCACGTGGCCAGGTTGTGACCGGCCGGCAACCTGGACTTCGGCGCACCACGTCGTGCACTGGATCCATGGTGGGCCGACCGAACTTTCGAACCTCATCCTTTTGTGCTATCGGCATCACGGGATGGTGCATGAGGGCAACTGGCAGATCGTGCGCGGCGATGACGGCCGGATGCTGACGATCCCACCGACGGTTACGTTTGGATTGCCGCGCGGACCGGACTAACCACCCGCGGCGACTCGCGCTCAAGGACGGCCCCGCGGGCGGCGCACCTCCATGGGCAGGGCGGCAAGGCGCTCGATGCGTTCTTGGCCGAGCCGGGCAACGCCCCAGCGTCCTCTCGTCACCAGCTCCGCCGGCGCGTCGAATCCCACGTCGCGTCCGGAGGCCAGATTGACCAGGAAGTCGTCGCTGTTGCCACGAGCCATCGGCCAGCCCTTGGCGAAGAGCATGTCCACCACCTCGTCCGGCTGCGGCCCGCCCTGAGCGAGGTCGCCCGCGACCAGCACCTCATCGAGCCCGCGGGCCTCGAGGTCGGCCACCACCGCGCGCAGGGCTACGAGGTCGCCATGCGGATCGGAGATGACGGCGACTTGCACCCGCCAACGCTACTACGCGTTCGATCACCATAAGGCGAGGTGGACGACGCACTCAAGGACCAGCTGGTTGGAATCGGCGTTGACCCCGGGGCCTATGCGGATGCCTTTGATGTATGGCTCCGATTGCGGGCACATTACGGTCCTCGGGTCAACTTGATCGACCTGTACTCCCTGGTCGCTCACCCTCGCGGAATCGAGGCGCATGAGCTGCCCATCGACGAGCGGAAGCAACTCTGTGTGCGCACTCTGCCTGCCACCGTTGAGGGCTTCGAGGTGATCGCGGACAGCGAGCGTCCCGAGCTGGAACCGGTCGAAATCGCGCCCTACGACGAGAGTTGGCCGCGGCTCTATGCCGCTTGGCGCGAGCGCTTGGCCCAGGCTCTCGGGGCTACCGCAAAACGGATCGAGCACGTGGGGTCGACCGCGGTCCCAGGCCTGCCGGCAAAGCCGACCATCGACATCCAGGTCACCGTGGACGATCTTGAGGATGAATCTCGCTATGTCCCACCGATCGAGGCACTCGGCGTCCAGCTGCGGCATCGAGACCTCGAGCACCGTTTCTTCCGGCCTTTCTCCGGCATTCCGCGCGACGTTCAGATCCACGTGTGCCCTTTGGGCAGCGAGTGGGGGAGGCGCCACTTGGTGTTCCGGGACTACCTCCGAGCCAATGCACAGGCTCGAGATGTGTACACGAAAGCCAAGCTGGCCGCGGCCGCGCGCTGGAGGGACGACCGCATCGCCTATACGGAAGCCAAGGACGATTCGATCCGTAAGCTGATGGCCGCCGCCGAAAGGAACGCGCCTACCTCCAGGCAGTAGCTCCGCAGATCTTGCACTGGTACTCCGACAGGTTGTCGGTGTTCTTGCGGCCGGTCGCCTTCCAGACGAGACTCGAGCGCTTGATCACCTTGCAGACGCAAGGCTTCGACGTTTCGTGGACCGACTCGGTTTTGTCAGACATGGTCACACCTCCACTGGTTTGGTTTGGGTTCGAGCGGCCGCGATCCGGTCGGCGACATACGCAGCGTCTCGCCCTACCCCGTCAACAAGCGAGGAGCTGAGTGCGAACTGGAACTGAAGGCCGACGAAATAGAGCCCTGGCTGCGAGATCACAACTCCTCGCTCGTGAGGTGGGACCTGTCCACCTGTCGCCGACGGCAATTTGATCCAGCTGCAGTCGGGCCTGAACCCTGTGCACCAGACCACGTTCCTGACCTCGAGCCGGCGACCATCCTCGAGGCGCGGCAAGCCGCCCTCGACGCCCTCGACCCTTGGCAGTCGCGTGATCTTGGCAGCTGCCAGATCCTCTTCTTTCACGTAGAAGAGGGGCGTGCCTTTGCTTGCGGCCTCTCTAGCCGCCTTTCGGCCACCTGGGCTATTTACGGTGAGCATCTTGTTGCCCAGCCACCACGCAGGGCGCGAAAAAACGCGAGGTGAGCGCGTGCCGGTTGGGCGGCCCGCCAGCCAGACCTTGTGGTCCCTGGCAGCGTCCATCGCAATTTCAGCTCCCGAGTTCCCTGCGCCGACGACGAGAATATCGCCTGATTGCAACTGCGAAGGCTCGCGATACTCGGCCGAATGCAGCTGCAAGATGTCAGGCTGGAGTCTGGCGGCAAAGTCAGGTCGGTTTGGATATGCGCCGGCGGCCACTACGACCTGATCGGCTTCGAAGCGCCGGTCGCCGGCGAATAAAACGTAGCGGTCGCCCTCATGCCTGAGGCTCTCCACCCGCATTCCGTGCCGGACTGGAAGCTCGTGGTGCTTGACGTATCTCTCGAGGTAGCCGGCCATCTCATCTTTGGTCGGCAGCGCGCGGGCTGGGCCCGGAAACGGCAAGCCTGGAAGTGCGTCGATCCTGGCGGGAGTGAACAGACGCAATGAATGCCAGCGCTTGCGCCACGCTTCGCCAGCGCGCGGATACGCGTCCAGAATGACGAAATTGATGTTGCGCTTGGCCAGGTGAAAGCCTGCGGCAAGACCCGCCTGGCCTCCGCCGACGACCACAACATCAAAACGCTCGGAGGGTTGTATCACCCGCTCAGGCTCATTCTGCACCCTGTTCGACGCCGGCCGACCGGCGAGATATCCACGAGCTCCTTGGTGCGCCTACACTCCCATCGTGCCCGCGCTGCACGACACGGCCACCGTGGGGGACGTGGTCACCGCCGCTTTGCGGCGCTTTCCAGACCGCGTGGCCTTTCGCCAGGACGGCCTGGACCTGACCTACCGCCAGACAGAGGACGCCCTCTCGCGCTGGGTAGCGGTGCTTCACGAGCGTGGCCTGCAGCGCGGCGAAGGCGTCGGCCTGCTGAGTCCCAACCGCCCAGAAGCATGGCTCGCACCGACCGCCGCCGCGCTTGCCGGCGGTCGATACACGGCCCTGCACCCGCTCGGGTCGCTCGACGACCATCTCCACGCGTCAACGAGGCCGAGCTGCGGTTTGTTTTCGTCGACCCCGCCTTTGCCGAGCGCGCGGTGCAGCTGAAGGAGAAGGCGCAGACGGTGGAAGCCGTCTTCAGCTTCGGGCCCTCCGAGGCAGGCGAGGACATCAACGCGCTGGCCGCCAAAGCCATGACCAACGCCCCGCTCGACGCCGGCCCGAGCAGCCCTGACGACCTCTCGTACGTGCTCTACACAGGGGGCACCACGGGCGTACCCAAGGCTGCGGCGATCACCGACCGCGCCGTGGTCGCCCACTACCACGGGACGGCGCTGGGCTGGGACCTCCCGGAGCAAATGCGCTATCTGGCCGTAGCCCCGATCTCGCACGCTGCCGGCATGCTGGTCGTGCCCACCCTGTTGAGTGGGGGCACTGTCATCCTCCAACGCCGCTTCGACCCCACGGCCTGGCTTCAGGCTGTCGCCGCCGAGCGTGCCAACCTCAGCCTGCTCGTGCCAACCATGATCTACGCGCTCCTCGATCACCCGCAGCTTGACTCGACCGACCTGTCGAGCCTGGAGACGGTGATGTACGGCGCGTCGCCGATCTCACCCAGCCGGCTGGCAGAGGGCCTGGAGCGCATCGGACCGGTTTTCTGTCAGCTGTACGGACAGACCGAGTCCGCGGGTCAGGGCACCTCGTTGTGGCGCGCCCATCATGACCCGTCCAGCCTGCACCGCCTGAGCTCGTGCGGGAAAGCAATGCCGTTCAATCGTGTGTCGGTGCTCGATGAGGAGAACCGACCCGCACCTGACGGCACACCGGGCGAGATGTGCATCCAGGGGCCCACCGTGATGCAGGGCTACTGGAAACAGCCCGAGCTCACCGAGGCAGCGCTTTCCGGAGGATGGCTGCACACCGGCGACATCGGAATTCGCGACGAAGAGGGCTTCTTCTACATCGTCGACCGCAAGAAGGACATGATCGTGAGCGGCGGCTTCAATGTCTACCCCCGTGAGGTGGAGGACGTCCTCGCGCGGCACGTGGCAGTTTCGATGGTGGCGGTGATCGGTGTCCCCGACGACAAGTGGGGCGAGGCGGTCAAGGCGCTGGTGGTGCTGAGACCCGGGGCGTCAGTTGAAGCTGCAGACCTGATCGCCCTGGTGCGCGACCACAAGGGCCCGATCTACGCGCCCAAATCCGTGGAGTTCATCGATGCGCTGCCGATGACACCGGTCGGCAAGGCCGACAAGAGGGTGCTCCGGGCGCGTTACTGGGTGGGACGCGAGCGGCAGATCGGTTAAGGACTAGCTGGTCACGTCCCTTGTGCGCGTCAGCCACGCGGTGAGCGCGGTGAAGGCGAGCACGTAGAGCACGAGCATCACCACGGCGTGGGTGGCGTCCGCGTACGGGGCTGGCTGTGACTGGAGGCCGCGGAGTCTGACCTGCCCAAACGACTGGGTAAGGTACGTGCTGTTGGCGATCGGGAACCACTGCTGGATCGGCTTCACAACGCTGGCTCCGAGCCCTGCGAGGAGGCCGAAAATGAGGAGCTCGATCACGAGCGCGTAGGCGAGGCCGAGGCCGATCGCCAGCGCGGACTGGCGGAACACCGTCGCAAGCGCAAACCCGAAAACGGCCCAGAACGCAAAGATGAGGAAGGCCGCCGCCATCGCCTTCACAATCACGTCACCGGCGGGAAAGCTCGAAGTCTTGCCGTCCAGCTGCGCGACGACCCAGCTGCAGGCCGCGTCAACTGCAAAGAGACCGATGACGATGACCAGCACGACCACGAACATGGCGGCGACCTTGCCGAACAGCATGGTCAGCCGCCCGTAGCGCTGCGTGTACAGCGTCTTGATGGTGCCCCATCCGTACTCGCTGCCTTGCATCAGCACGCCGACGATCAGGGCGAACACGCCGCCGAGGACGCCCCACTGGTTCATCGTCTCTTTGACGAAGTTCTCCGGGTACAGAGCCACCTTGAAGTCGGCAAGCGTCGTCCCGGGGGGCAGCCCCTGTGAGCTGTTCGGTGGAGGGTGCGTGTAGATCAGCCACGTGATGGCATAACCGAGGAGGATGGCCAGCGCGAGGAACAGGCCCACCAGGACCCAGATCCCGGGCCGTCGCACGACCTTGAACAGCTCTCCGCGGAACGCCGCGTACATCAGAGCCCGCCCTCGGTCCCGGTCAGCTCCATGAAGATGTCCTCCAGGGAGCGCTCGTCCATGTGAAGCTCGGTGACGGCCACTCCGGCGTGCACCAGGTGCTGGTTGATCTCGGCGGTTCGCTGCGCGTCGACCTTGAGACTGAACGCCCCGTCGCCAAGGGCGGTGACGTTCTCGGCTCCGGCGTCTGTGACCAGGACCGTCTTCGCCAGGTCCGCCGGAGTTCCTCGCACCGTGAGCGTCGCTGCGCCGCGCAGCTCGTCGATGGTCCCTTCGGCCACGATCTTTCCCTTCTTGATCACCCCGATTCGCGTGCACATCAGCTCCACCTCGCTCAGAAGGTGGCTGGAGATGAACACCGTCCGCTGACCCTTGCCGAGCTCGATGATCAGGTTCCGGACGTCGGCCATGCCCTGAGGGTCGAGCCCGTTGGTCGGCTCGTCGAGGATCAGAAGATCGGGCTCCTTGAGAAGCGCCGCCGCAATCCCCAGGCGCTGCTTCATGCCCAGCGAGTAGGTCGAGAACTTGTGGCGCGCGCGAGGTGTGAGCTCGACCTGCTCGAGCGTGGCGTCTACGCGGGTCATGGGAACCCCGCAGTAGCGAGCGAGAAGGCGGAGGTTGTCGCGGCCCGACATATAAGGATAGAAAGCGGGAGTTTCGACGATCGCGCCGACCTTGATCAAAGAGGCCGGCGTCCCGGGCGCCGCGCCCATCACCCTTGCGGTCCCGGAGCTCGGATGGATGAGGCCCAAGAGCATCCTGATCGTGGTTGTCTTGCCGGCGCCGTTGGGTCCGAGGAAGCCGTAGACCTCGCCTCTGTACACGGCGAGGTCGAGCCTGTCGACAGCCGTGATGGTTTTGCCATAGACCTTGCTAAGTCCCTGGGCCTCGATCACCTTGTCGCCATGCAGGGAGGCAGCGGGCGGACGCCGTACGGCGGTGTCGATCACCGCGGCATTATCCACTTCGCCCGCTGAGAATGGATGTGACTGGTGCTGCCAGACTAGCCGCATGTTTGCAAGCTCCAACTACCCGCCCGACCAGGAGGCGGCGGACCGGTTTGTCGCCGAGATGCGGCACGGGACGCTGATCGCGAGCGCGGCCGAGGGCTACCCGCAGGTCAGCATCCTGCCGTTCGTGAAGACCGGTGACGTCATCGAGCTCCACTGCGTCCAGGCCGATCCCACGTTCGACGCGGTCCGTGCCAACCCGCGTGTCACGTTTTTCGTCTCGGACTTTCTCGCGTGGTCGCCACACAGCTGGGTCAGCGACCAGGACGCCGGTCGCGCGACGCTGCACTTCCGAGCTGTCGCGTTCGAGTGCGACGTCGAAAAGCTTTCGACCGACCCCAACGACGTGGCGGGCGCCCTCAGCAGGCTGCTGGCCGCCTACGAGCCGGACGCCTCGTACGAGCCGGTCAAGATGGGTGAGTTCTACGGCGCGCGCCTGAAGCGCCTCGCCACGATGCAGCTCCGAATCGTGCACCGCCATGTCAAGTTCAAGACAGGCCCGGCGGGCGCCGCGGAGACCAAGCGAAGGGTTGCCGGCCGGCTCCGCGAGCGCGGCCAGCCGGGCGACAGCCGGGCTGCGGACGTCATCGAGGCTTACCTAGCCAAGCCTCACGCCTGAGCTCGATCTGCCGCGAGGGCCGGCTCCCGCGGGTCTGCCGGACAGGGATATTGGAGATTTCGCGTTAGTCCTTTTGGATTGCGCCCAATCGTTCAGCTGACCTCGGTGACTCGAGCCTATGGATCGCGCCTGGCGCTCGATGACGTGAACCTGGCCCTGGAGCCGGGTGAGCTGGCATTCCTGGTCGGCCCCAGCGGGGCCGGCAAGACGACCCTGCTCAAGCTGATCAACCGCGAGCTCCGCCCCACCAGGGGCGAGGTGTGGGTTGATGGCGTCGCGGCGCACGCCATCAAGGCGGAACAGGTCCCCGACCTTCGCCGCCGCGTGGCGGTGGTCTTCCAGGACTACAAGCTCCTGCCCCGGCTGACCGCCAAGGAGAACGTCGCCTTCGCGCTCCAGGTCAGCGACCTGCGAGTCTCCAATGAGGAAGCATCCGAACGCGCTCTCGATGCCCTGGATGCGGTGGGGCTCGGCGACCGCGGCGCTTCGTTCCCGCACCAGCTCTCGGGAGGGCAGCAGCAGCGCGTCGCCCTGGCGCGTGCAGTCGTGGCGCAGCCCCCGCTGTTGATCGCTGACGAGCCGACCGGCAACCTCGACATGGAGACGTCGTGGGAGATGATGGACCTGTTCACCGACATCGCGGCGTGGGGCACCACCGTGCTCATCGCGACCCACAACGTCGAGATCGTCAAGCGTTTTCAGCGACGGGTCGTGACCCTCGTGCAGGGCCGCCTCGTGCGCGACCAGCCGGCCGGCCGAACAGGGAGGATGGCATGGCTGGCGTCCTCGTAAAGCGACGCTTCCCAAGGCGCCGGCTGATTCAGGTCGTCGTCGCCAACGTCTTCCGCTATCTATTCCGCGGCGCGGCTCGCAACTGGTTCCGGAACCTTGGCAGCGCGGCGCCGGCTCTCAGCTCGATGACCCTGCTGCTGCTGCTGGCCGGCGTCGTCGGACTGATGGGCTTCGCGCTGCACAACATCGAGGTGGTCGAAGCAGGCCAGGCCTCGCTGCTGCACGTTTACATGCGCGACGACGCCACGGACGTGCAGGTCAACTCGCTGTGGGACCGCCTCGCCGCCGACCCGCGCATCGCCGGCGTGACGTACACGACCAGGGCGGAAGCGCTGGCGCGGGCGCAGCACCTTCCCGGGCTGCCGCAGCTGGCGGACGCCAGCGAGAGCAACCCGTTCCCCGCCAGCCTCGATGCGCGAGTGAAGAACATCGATGACGTGGCGGCGATCCACAACTGGGTCAAAGACGACCTCGGAGTGGACCCCGCCTATCCGACCTCGTACGACAGGGGCGCTTACCAGCGGATCCAGGCGGTCCTGCTGGGCGTCGCGGTGGCGGGTTTCGCGTTTCTGACCCTGCTCGGTTTCGTGGCGGTCACCGTGACCATCAACAGCATCCGCGCGGCGATTCACTCCCGGCGCGACGAGGTCACGATCATGCAGCTCGTCGGCGCGCCGCGCTGGATGGTACGCGGTCCCTTCGTGGTCGAAGGCGCGATCACCGGCGCTCTCTCGGGCGCCGTGGCAGGCCTCGTCGTTTTCGGGCTGACGATAGCCGCGATCTATGCAGGGTCCGCCTCGTTCACGCAGTTCGCGCCGGGCGTCACCGTCACGGTCGCGGCCCTCGCGGCGGCGATTGTTTTCGCGACGGGGCTTGGCCTCGGCTCAGGGTCATCGCTGGTCAGCCTGCGGAGGCATCTCGAGTCGTGAAACGACTTCTGATCGTGCTCGGCCTTGCGATTTTGCTCCTGGGCGCAGGCCCGCCGGCGGTGAGCGCCGACCAGCTCACGCCCGACCAGCAGAAGGCGCTGATCGACCAGATCCGTGCGCAGCTCGGCAGCAACCTGGCCAACGCGCTGGCGGCGCAGCAGGAGATCAAGCAATCCCTCGTGGACAACGCTGCCCAGCAGCAGGACGTCCGCGCCAAGATCGCCGAGGTCGAGGCGAAGATCGCCGACCTTGACGCGCAGATCGAGGCCGCCCAGCGCCGC
Organism: Candidatus Dormiibacterota bacterium; assembly: GCA_036570165.1. Classification (GTDB taxonomy): domain Bacteria; phylum Chloroflexota; class Dormibacteria; order Dormibacterales; family Dormibacteraceae; genus Palsa-870. Next base: position 9,636 of record DATCPI010000068.1, read on the forward strand.
GAGGCATTTCTTGCGCAGCGGATCACCGCCGAGCGTGCCCAGCTCCGCCAGCTGGCACGAGCCGTCTACACGCAGCCGGGCTCCATGTTGGTGGTCCTCGCCGAGGCGCAGAGCCTGAGCGATCTGTTGACCCGCGTCGCCGACCTCAACGTGGCCGGCGCTCGCGCGTCGGAGATCAAGGCTTCCCTGGGACGCGACCTCGTCGAGATCGAAACCGAGCGCAAGAAAGAGCAGGCCGCGCGCGACGAGCAGGTCAAGCTGCGCCAGCAGCTCGCCTCCCAGCTCGAGCAGCTGCGAGTTCTGCAGGCGCAGCAGGAGCGCTCTGCGGCGGATCTCGAGCAGAAGATCGCCGAGACGCGCAGCGAGCTGTACCTGCTCAATCGACAGTCGGCCCAGCTGGCGCAGGCGGTCACCGACATGCTGCAGCAGCAGCAGGACGCCATCATCGCGGCTGCGATGCAGGCGGTCTGGACGCAGATGCAGCTGTGGAGCCAATCGAACAACGTCGGCCAGATCCCGATCAGCGCCGGACATTCGACCAAATATCGCTTCATCTGGCCCGAGCCGACATCCCAGATCTCACAGCCATTCGGTCCCAGCACGTTCTGGTTCGAACCGCCGTACGGAATCTATCCGCACTTCCACACCGGCGTCGACCTGGTCGCGCCGTTTGGCACTCCGGTCTACGCCGCCGATGACGGCGTCGTGGCGCTGGTCGGCAGCTCCAGCAGCGGCTACGGCAACTACGTCGTGATCGCTCATTCGGGTGGGCTGAACACGCTGTACGGCCACCTGTCCACCGCGCTGGTCAAGGTCGGACAGGCGGTTACTCAGGGCCAGCCGGTAGGGCTCGAGGGATCGACCGGAAACTCGACCGGTGCGCACCTGCACTTCGAGCTGCGGATCAACCAGGCACCTGTCAACCCGGCACCCTACCTTCCGCCAGGACAGCCGTCGCCCTTCAAGGGCTGATTCCGCGCGCAAGTCCATTAACGTGCAGTGATCGCAAGAAGCACCTTCATCGCACTGACGTTGCCGGTCATCCTGCTGGCTTGCGGGACCACCGGGACACCGGCGCCCACCTCCCCGACGCCAGTGGCATCGCCCGCGGTGGTGAGCGCGCCCTGCAACGGCGGCAAACCGAAGGTCGCCGCGCCCGCCGGACCGCATGGCGTTTTCGTCCTGGTGCCTTCGGGGTCCGCTCAGATGACGGCCGCGATCAACCAGTACCTGATCCCGAACTCCGCAATCTGCGGCGCGAATTTCTGGGTTCGCTGGAACTCGATCGACAAGGGGCCGGCCGCCTCGGCGCGCTACGACTGGAGCGGCGTGGAGGCCGAGATCGCGCCCTGGGAGAGCCTCGGCAAGGTTGTGAACCTGATTTTCATCGGCGCCGCCGAAGGGGCGTCCACCAAGCAAGGGGCGACGCCAACCTGGGTCCAGACTCAGGTCGCGATGGTCACGTGCGCCAACTCGCAGTCCACGCCGGTCTACTGGCAGGCGGGCTACGAATCGAACTGGAAGGAGTTCATCACCCAGGCCGTGAGCCACTTCGCCGGCGATTCTCACATCGGCTACATGCGGTTCGGCCTTGGGCAAGGGGGAGAGGACCTCGTCGCCCCCGGAGCCGACGCCGGCGCATGCAAGCAGCTGTGGGACGCGAAGGGCTATCAGGCCGAATGGACGCCTTACAACTTGCGGATGCTCGCTTTAATGGGCTCGCTGCAGTCGACCAAGCAGCTGATGGTCGGCCTCAACAACTTCAATGGCAAACCTGACCTTGGTGCGGCGGTCGCGGCCAAAGCAGCCCCGCTGGGCATCGGCTTCGGGATGCAGGGTCTGGCCTCGGGGGATGTGACATCGGTGGCCCAGCACCTGCCCTGTAAGGACGCCGACTGGTGCAACCTGTTCACCAAGTACGCGGGCCAGGTGCCGCTCGAGGTCCAGACGCTGGCCGCGTCGAACCCGGCCGGCGGGCCGGTCAAGCCAGGAATTCCCGGCACTGCGCCAGGATCCTCGTTGAGCATGCTCACGGGCCCGCTGCCGCCGCTGCTCACCACTGCACTTTCAGTGAAGACGCAGATCTTCGAGCTGTACGCCGACGACTGCCTGATCGCATTCGATCCCGACTGGGCCGGCTACGCCGCGTACCACGCCACATACGCGACCGCCATCTTGTCGACCGCCGCGGCCGTGGGCACCGCCGGCCGCTGACCTTTGCGGCTTTCGATACAGATCTAGCGCGGAGGGGGTAGTGAGACCAGCACCGCGGCGGCGGCCACCACCGCGATCAACGCAGCCAGCTCCCAGCGCCGGCGCGCCCGCCATGCAAGCAGCAGCGCCAGAGCCACCAGGGGCAGCTTGACGAGAAGACTCACGCCATACGCGGTGGTCAGGAGCTGGAGCGGATCTGCGAAATGCAGAAACGCCAGCGCTGCGCCGCTGATGATGAGCAGGCCCGCAGACCACACGGCCGCGCGCCGGAACCCGCCCGCCGGGGCGGTTGCGAATGCCGCGAGGCCGCCCAACCACAGACCCATCGCGGACACGTGGATTGCGTTCAACGCCAGGCCAAACGGTGGCGGGAGGGAGGGAGTGGCGTGTGCGGCGGTCGCATCGACCACGGCCAGAACGAGACCGATCCCTGGGATCGCCCAGCGCAGCCAGGGCGCCTGACGGAGCGCGCCCAACACCGCCCAGAGCAGAAGAGCTGCGGCCACGCGCAGTCCCAGCACCTGGCCGAACGGCGAGGCGAGCGCACCGGTCAGCGCGTCGCCGTCGAAGGTTTGCGCGGGATCGAGGCTTGCGGTCTGAGCAAGCAACGCAAGCGGCTCCCCGACCAGGAGCAGTAGAACCCCGCCGCCGGCGAGGCGGAGCTGCAGTGGGTCTCGCGCCACGAACAGCGCATATGTCGCTGCGCCGAAACCCAGCGCGAAGCCTGCGAAATGAAAAAAGCGGCCGAGCGCCTGTAGGACGAAGCCGACGGGCGAGACCAGGCCGACATCCGCGCCGCCGAGGCCGGGTGCTCGCAGCGGGCTCGCGTGCCCGACGCTGAACGTGAGCATGCCGCGCGACGGATGGGTGTCGGCGGCGATCACGGTCCAGATGACCGCGTACGTGCCGTCAGTCCCCGCCCCTAGCGGCACGGAGAGCCGGCTGCCCTGAGCGCGAGCAGGTCCGCTCTGCGCCGGCCGGCCGTCCGGTCCGTACACGCTGATGCCGCGGCCGGCGGCCGTGACGGGCTCCGAGAAGTAGAGGTCGACGGAAGCCGGCAGCGTATCGAGGATGGCGCCGGGCGCGGGGCTTGAGCCGATCAGCTGCGCGTGGGCGGAGACCGCTACCGGGAGAAACGCCATCACGGCCGCGGCCGCTCCGGCCATCGCCAGGCGGAAGAAACGCTTCAGTACGAGGGCGCGGGCAGCGGCGCGGCGGCGGGCACCGTCTCCGGTCCGCGGGCGCGACGGATGCGGATCACGAGACCGGCGGCCAGCAGGCAGAGCAGGCCGGAAGTCATGAACGCGAGCTGGTAATCCCCGAAATACGTACGGACCGCGCCCGCTCCGAACGCGGCGGCCGAAGCGCCCAGCTGATGGGACGCGAAGACCCAGCCGTAAACCACGCCCAGGTTTCTCCTGCCGAACGTGTCCGCGGTGAGAGCCACCGTCGGAGGCACCGTCGCCACCCAGTCCAGGCCGTAGAAAACGATGAACAGGAACAGGCCGAAGTACTGCATCCCGAAGGCGTAAGGCAAAAAGAGCAGCGAGAGCCCGCGCAAGCCGTAGTACCAGAAGAGCAGCCAGCGCGAGTCCAGGCGATCGGTCAGCCACCCGGAGATCATGGTCCCGGCCACGTCGAAGATGCCGATGAACGCGAGAAGTGTGGCCGCCGTCACCTCGGGCATCCCATGGTCGATGGACGCGGGAATCAAGTGCGTCCCGATCAGCCCGTTGGTGCTGGCCCCGCAGATGAAAAAGCTGCCCGCCAGGAGCCAGAAGTTGCGATTGCGCATCCCCATCGCAAGTCCACCCAGGGCGGCTTGCACTGGGTTCCGCAACGGCGGCGCCGGCTCATCGGCTTCGGTCGCGCCGTACGCGCGCAGGCCGACGTCCGCGGGGCGGTCGCGCATGAAGAGCGCGACCAGCGGTATGCCCAGCAGCGCGGCGCCTGCGACCGTCAACGCGGCAAATCGCCAACCCGTGTTCACGGCCAGCCACGCCAGCGCCGGTAGAAAAATCAGCTGGCCGGTGGCGCCCGCGGCGGTGAGCGCACCCAGGACGAGGCCGCGTCGCTGCACGAACCAGCGGTTGGCGACGATGGCGGCCAGGACCGTGGCCATCGATCCGGTGCCGACGCCGACCACCACGCCCCAGAGCAAATCGAGCTGCCACGGCTGGTGCATGAAGACGGTGAGGCCGGATCCCGCGAATACCGTCAGCAGCGCACCGACCACCACCCGCTTCACCCCGAAGCGCTCCATCAAACCGCCCGCGAAAGGTGCGAAAGCCCGAAGAGGAGCAGGTTGATCGAGACAGCCACCGAGATGGTCGCGCGCGACCAGCCGAATTCATGCTCGAGGGGGACGATCAGGACACCGGGAGTGGATCGGAAGCCGGCGGCGGCCAGAAGAGTGATCCACGTGACCGCGGCCACGACCCAGGCGTAGTGGAGGCGCCTCACCTAGACCCGAAACGGGAGCTGCGCCACTGCCTATTCCGCGAGATCACAATCTGAAGTTAGCTTTCATTGCCCTGCAGATGGCCTATTCCCGCGCCGATCGCTCCCCCGATCAACGGACCGACAACGTAGATCCACAGGTCCGACCAACCGCCGGCCCCGAACATCGCCGAGCCGAGAGTCGCGCCGAACCCGACAGCGGGATTGAAGGCACCTCCGGAGATCGGCCCGCCGACGAATGTGGCGGCAGCAATGGTGGATCCAATCGCCAAGCCGTAGAAGGAATTGCCTTGAGTCGCTTTGCTGGCGGCCACGTTGATGATGACCAGCACGAGCACCGCGGTGAACAGGATCTCAACCGCAAGCGCCTGAAAGACCTGGACCTTGGCACCCGGATGGATCCCTGGCGTGTGGCCGCTCACGAGGTAGCCGACCCCAAACGCGAGGACGGCTCCAAGCAGCTGAGCCACCCAGTAACCAGCCATCTCCGTGGCCGGCAGCTTCTTACGCAGGAACATTCCGAAGGAAACTGCCGGGTTGTACTGGGCGCCGGAGATGTGACCGCCCATGTAGACCATGGCCATGAGCGCGGCGCCGATTGCGAGCGGTGCCAGCGGGCCGATCGGCCCAGAAAGCGCGATGACAGTGAGCAACGTGAAGGTGCCGATCGTCTCGGTAATCAGTTTCGGGAGTCGTGTCACGGGCCGAAATGGTAGTCGGGCCCACAATCACTCACGTTTCCCGCATCGGCGCCGCGGCTACAGTCAGCTCACGCTGCCAAAGCGTTCGTCGAAGAACACGTAGGCTAAGCGCCGATGTCGGGTCAGCAACCATGGGTCATGGCGGTTCAAGCCGGCGCGGCCGGCGCCGGCGAACGCGATCGTCTCGCGCGCTCGTTGGAGGCCAGAGTGCCGACTCATCCCGACTGGATCTTGCTGAGCACCTGCCACCGCGTCGAGCTCTACGGATTCGGAGCTGTTCCCAACCTCGATGAGGGTATCCAACTCGAAACGGGCGATCGCGCGGTGCGGCATCTGATCCGCGTTGCCGCGGGTCTGGAGAGCGCGATCGTGGGTGAGGATGAAGTCCTCCACCAGGTGCGGGAGGCACTGTCAGACGCGCGCGCGGCCCGGCCGCTCGATGGCAGGCTCCAGAGGCTGTTTGAAACCGCCATCGCAGCGGGCCGACGTGCCCGCGCGGGACGCACCGCCGCAAGCGGCAACCTCGCACAGAGCGCGATGGCGTGGCTGCAGCAGAGATCGAGCTTGGTGGGCGGCGCCGTGCTTGTTGTAGGCGCGGGCCGGATGGGATCCGCGCTGGCGCATTCCGCCCGGCTCGCCGGCGCTGAAGTCACCATCGCAAGCCGCGACGCGACAAGGGCGAACCGGCTGGCGAACGTATATGGAGGCCAGGGCACTGACCTGGCGGGCGGTGCAGCGCTGGCACCAAGGTCGTCAGCGGTCGCGGTTGCTCTAGCCGGCACCTGGCACGAGTTCCAGCCGGTGCAAGGCGGGCTGCCGCCGATCGCCGACATCTCAGCGCCGCCCGCTCTCCCCGCCGCGGTAAGGGCCCGGCTCAATGGCGGCTATCTCGGCATCGACGATCTCTACGTGCGACGGCAGCCTCTTCCGAGCGGCTACATGGAGGTGGCCGATGGCGTTGTGGATGCGAAGACGCTCGAGTACGTCCAGTGGCTCGACCGCCGCACCTGAGTGACTAGCGCCACTTCTGCCGAATGGCGGGAGCGAGCGGCCAAGCTCTTTCCCGGCGGCGTCAACAGTCCAGTCCGCGCGTACCGCGCGGTCGGCGGAGAGCCGCCGATCATCGTGCGTGGCGAAGGGTGCTTCGTTTGGGACGCCGAAGTCAAACGCTACATCGACTACATCGGCGCCTTCGGTCCGCTCATCCTCGGCCACGCTCACCCCGCGGTGGTTGAGGCGATCCAGACCGCTGTCGAAGCGGGCGGGTCCTTCGGGGCGACAAGCCCCGCCGAGGTCAGGCTCGGTGAGCTGATCGGCGAACGGATGCCGTCCATCGAGCGGCTTCGGTTCGTCAACAGCGGCACGGAGGCGGCGATGAGCGCTCTTCGTGTGGCCCGCGCCGCGACCCGGCGCGACCTTGTGATCAAGTTCGACGGCGGCTACCACGGGCACGCGGACTCGCTTCTTGTCGAAGCCGGCTCCGGCATAGCCACCCTTTCCATCCCGGGCAGCGCCGGGGTCGGTGCGCAGGTGGCGGCGCAGACACTGGTCGCGACCTACAACGACCTGGACTCGGTCGCCGCGCTTCTCGACGCCCATTCCGGCCAGGTCGCGGCGGTGATCGTCGAACCGGTCGCCGCCAACATGGGAGTCGTCCCGCCGGCGCCTGACTTCCTGGCCGGGCTCCGTCGCCTGACCGAGTCGGCCGGCGCCCTTCTCATATTCGACGAGGTGATCACAGGCTTCCGAGTTGCGCCAGGTGGCGCACAGGAGCTCTATGGCGTGCGACCCGACCTGACAGTGCTCGGCAAGATCATCGGTGGCGGCCTTCCGGTCGGTGCGTACGGCGGGCGCGCCGATCTGCTCGACCTGGTCGCACCTGCCGGCCCGGTTTACCAGGCGGGCACGCTGTCGGGCCATCCCGTAGTGATGGCAGCGGGCGAAGCCACCCTCCTCCAGCTGACCCCCGACGTCTACACACAGATAGACGCGCGCGCGGGACGTCTCGAGGAAGGATTGTTGCGCCAGGGGGTGAGCGTCGCGCGAGTCGCGTCGTTGCTAACACTCTTCTTCCGTCCAACGGCGCCGGCCAACTTTCGCGAAGCCAAAGAGTGCGACCGCGAAGCGTTCAATCAGTTTTTCCACCGCGTGCGGGATGCCGGCGTCCTGCTTCCACCATCGCAGTTCGAAGCCTGGTTCATTTCCGCTGCCCACGACGACGCAGCCATCGATGCGACACTCGCGGCTGCCTCCGGAACCGTCTGAGCCCCGCTTGGCGCCAAACGACCCCCTGAACTTCAACCGGTCACATACGCCGGCGTCAGCCGAAGATGCGCTCGCCGGGTGGCTGCGTAACGATCAATACGATCAACCCGAGAGCAAGGCCTGCTACGGCGGCGCCGATCAAAACGGGGAGCAGGCGGCGCGGAGCCGGAACTGTCGCAAGGCCGGCCGCCAGCACGCTGGCCACAACAACCGGCGGTCCGATGAAGCTGAAGATCCAGATGAGGTTGAAACCGCACGAGAAGTTGATTGCCAGCCTGACGACCAGGTTTTCTCGCCCGACCACCAGCATCCAGGTCGAGAGGGCCGAGACGATCACCAGAGCCAGCAGCAGCCAAATTCTGATACCCGATCCTTGCGATGTCGTGGTCACGACGATCGGGGTGTAGACGAAAGCCACGGCGCTCAAGACCAGAGCCGCCAGTGCGGCCAGGACTCGGGGCGCCGCGCTTCGTCCTTTCTGGCGCCACATGCTTGAACGATATCTCTTGTTTGACTCTCCGATTGTTTGGGGGTCATGACCAACTCAGGGGTCATCCTGGTTGTGGAGCGGCGACAGACTCGCCCCCGCCCTGATCGATTACCCTTACCCGTCTATGCGTACTCCGACCGCTCGTGGCCTGGGACTTACTCGTCGCCGAGCGATCGACTACGCCCTCTGCGCCAGCTGCTTCTGTAGCTAGCCGACCTCTCTGACGGGGCCGCTGCCCCATCCGCGCCACTCTGGCGCGTTCGTGTCGGCACCAAATCTAACTACGGAGGCGCATCTATTTTGTCGGATCCAATCGATCTTGTGTCTCTCGACGGCTTGTCGAAGAACGAGACGGTCAAGGCCACCAGCAACCATCTGCGAGGGCTCATCAAGGAGGAGCTCCTCGAAGACACGCCTGCCTTCGGCGATGACTCCGAGACGCTGCTCAAGTTCCACGGCATCTACCAGCAGGACGACCGCGACCGCCGCAAGGAGGCGCGCGCCAAGGGACTAACCAAGCACCACCAGCTGATGATCCGGACGCGAATCCCAGGTGGGGTGGTGTCGCCGGATGCGTACATCGCACACGATGACATCAGCCGCAAGTGGGCCAACGGCACGCTTCGCGTCACCACCCGCCAGGACTTCCAGCTGCACGGCGTCCTCAAGGGCGACATCAAGAAATCGATCGCCGCCATCAACGAATCGCTGCTGACCACGCTCGGTGGCTGCGGCGACGTCGAGCGCAACATCATGTGCTGCCCGGAGCCTCTCGCCGATCAGTTCCACGGCGAGGTTGATCGCTCGATCGGCGCAATGGTGACGGAGCTCACCCCGAAGACGCGCGCCTACCACGAGATCTGGCTCGATGGCGAAGTGGTCGAGACCTCGGAACCGGAAGTCGAGCCGCTCTACAAAGGGCAGTACCTGCCGCGCAAGTTCAAGACGACCGTCGCGCTCGAAGGCGACAACTGCGTCGACGTCTACGCCCACGACCTGGCCATCGTCGCGATGAAATCCGCCGATGGAACCCTGCGTGGATTCAACGTGCTGGTCGGAGGCGGCCTCGGCCGCACCCACAACAAGCCCGAGACCTTCGTCGCTGTGGCTCAGCCGCTGGCCTTCGTCGAACCGGACCAGATCGTCGACGTCGCCCGCGAGGTGGTCGCGGTCCAGCGCGACTACGGCGACCGGACCAACCGCCGGCATGCGCGGCTCAAGTACACCATCGCAGACCGCGGTCTCGACTGGTTCCGCAACGAAGTGCAGAGCCGCGTCAACTTCAAGCTCCAGCCGCCCGAGCCCCTGACGTGGAAACCAGTCGACGACCATCTTGGCTGGCACGAGCAGGGCGACGGCAGGCTCTACATCGGCATCTACATCGAGAACGGCCGCATCCAGGACCTCGACGGCGTGCGTTCTCGCAGCGGGCTGCGCAAGATCGTCGACGAGCTGCGCCCGCAGGTCCGCCTCACCGCGCAGCAGAACGTGATCCTCGCCGGCATCGACCCAGCCGACCACCCCCGCGTGGACGAGCTGATGGCCGAGCACGGCATCCTCCAGGTGGAAGCAATCCCGCAGGCCATCCGCAACTCGATGGCGTGCCCCGCGATCCCCACGTGTGGCCTGGCTGTGGCCGAAGCCGAGAGGGCGCTGCCCGGCCTGATCCGCAAGCTGGCGACTCTCCTCGACGCGGTCGGCCTCGCGGACGAGCGCATCAGCTTCCGCATGAGCGGATGCCCCAACGGTTGCTCGCGGCCGTACCTGGGCGACGTCGGGTTCATCGGCACGACGCTTGGCAAGTACGACGTGATGCTCGGGGGGGATTTCGACGGCACCCGCCTCAACCGCGTGTTCGCCCCCAACGTCCCCATCGCCGAGATCCCGGACCTGCTCCGCCCGCTGTTCGTGACGTACCGGTCGGAGCGCCGCCCGGGCGAGGGGTTCGGGACCTGGACTGATCGAGTCGGCTTCGACGCCTTGCGTGCAAAGGAGATCGCGTGAGCTCGACCGCACCTGCCGAGCTCACCATCGATGCGACACCGGAAGACGTGCTGCGGTGGGCATATGAGTCGTTCCCGCGTGTCGTCATCGTGGCGAGTCTCCAGGCGGAGTCTTCGGTGCTGATCGATATCGCGTCTCGAATTCGCGATGACGTGACCGTGCTGACTCTCGACACCGGCCGGCTGCCACAGGCGACCCACGAGATGATCGATCGCATCCGCGACAGGTACGCGATCGACCTCCAGGTCGTGGCGCCGGCCGCCGCCGACCTGCAGGAGATGGTCGGGCGTCACGGAGTGAACCTGTTCTACAAATCGGCGGAGAACCGGCGCCTGTGCTGCGACGTGCGCAAATCGCGGCCACTCACTCGAGCGCTCCAGGGCTATGACGCATGGATCACCGGCGTACGCAGGAACCAGGCGGCGACGCGCGCCGCGACGCCGGTCGTGGCGCCAGATCGCGAGCACGAGGGCTTGACCAAGGTCGCGCCTCTCGCCGGCTGGTCCAAGGAGCAGGTGTGGGCCTACATCCACGAGAACGACCTTCCGTATCACTCGCTCTACGACTACGGATACACGTCAATCGGCTGCGATCCGTGCACGCGAGCGACCACGCCAGGTGAGGACGAGCGAGCGGGCCGGTGGTGGTGGGAATCGGAGAACGAGGTGAAGGAGTGCGGCCTCCACTGGAAAGTGAGCGCCCCATGAGCAAGGTTCTCGAGCTCTCGGAGAAGCACTCGCTAAGCGTCGAGGCGCTGACCATGGCCTACCCGCATGGGGACCGTCTCTTGATCGCCTTGCAGGGTGTGAGCCTCGAGGTCAAGCGCGGGGAGTTCGTGTGCGTCGTCGGCGCGTCAGGCTCGGGCAAGAGCACTCTGCTCAACCTGCTCGCCGGCCTCGAGCAGCCGACACGCGGCCGCGCCCACGCTCACGGCAAGGTCGCGCTCATCTTCCAGGAAGCGGCCCTCCTGCCGTGGCTCACCGCTGCGGGCAACGTCGAGCTGGCGCTCGAGCTCCGCGGAGTGCGCAACCCCGAACGTTCCAGGATCGCCAACGAGCTGCTCCGCCGCGTCCACCTCGACGGGTGGGAAAGGCGCCGGCCGCACGAGCTGTCGGGTGGCATGAAGCAGCGTGTGGCGCTCGCTCGCGCCTTGGCCCAGGACGCGGACGTGTTGCTCATGGACGAGCCGTTTGCCGCGCTCGACGCGATCACGCGCGACCTGCTGCACGAGGAGCTCGAGCGGCTGTGGAGCCAGAACGGCCTGACCATCCTGTTCGTCACCCACAACGCTCGGGAGGCGGTACGCCTCGGCGATCGGGTGCTGGTTTTCACGAGCCGGCCCGGACGGGTTGGCCACGAGGTCGTCGTCGACCTGCCCCGGCCGCGCAGCCTCGATTCGCCGGACCTGGCGGTGATCGCGGGCCGCATCACCGATCGGCTGAAGTTGGAGATGCGGCTAAGATGACCGCCCCGCCGAGGTCAGCGGATCTTCGGCGCCCAGGCGGCCCATCTGCATCGTCGCCTTCTGCGCTTCTCGCTCACGCATCAACGGATGCGCTCGTTGCGATGCTCGGCGGCTCCTCCCATCTGGGCCACCTGTGCACCGAATCTCTCGCTGCCCCCAGCAGGTCGGTCATCTAATGGCTGAGTTGGCCGTGGAGCTCGAGACTCGCGATCTGGCGGACCTGTCGGAGCGCCCGACCCGCGCGCCCCAACTCCGTTTCTGGTCTGGACTCTGGCCGCAGCTGGTGTCGTTTCTGGTGGCAGTTACCGTGTGGCAATTCGTCGCGTGGTCCGGATGGAAATCGGCCGGCGATCTCCCCGGGCCGCTGCCCGTTTTTCTTCGGTTGTTCAATGACCTGACCAGCCTCGACTTCTACGCCGGCGTGGCGATCACCGTGGAGCGCGCGCTCATCGGCTACGGGATCGCCGTCCTCGCCGGAAGCGCGGTGGGACTCCTCGTGGCGCGCGTCACGATTCTGCGCCGGGCCCTCGGATCGGCCCTCCTGGGCCTGCAGTCGATGCCGTCAATCTCGTGGTTCCCGCTGGCCATCCTTCTGTTTCAGCGCAGCGAGCCGGCGATCATCTTCGTGGTCCTGCTCGGCGCCGCCCCGGCCATCGCGAACGGCCTGTTGAGTGGGGTCGATCACGTGCAGCCGCTGCTCGTCCGGGTCGGCCGCGTGATGGGCGCCCGCGGCCTCGGCCTCTACCGTCACATCATCCTGCCCGCCGCGCTTCCATCATTCGTGGGCGGGCTCAAGCAGGGCTGGGCTTTCGCATGGCGCAGCCTTATGGCCGGCGAGCTCATCCTCGCCTTCGTCGGACATCAGCCCTCGCTGGGACAGCAGCTGCGTCTGGCCCAGAACGCCTCGGACACGCAGCAGCTTCTCGCAGTGATGATCGTGATCTTCGCCATCGGCGTGGTCGTTGACATCGGATTCGGAGTCCTCGACCGCGAGATCAGGTGGCGATGGGGTCTAGTGGGAGTGGAAGCATGAGCAAGGGTTTCGTCGTCTGGTTCACGGGCCTTTCCGGTGCCGGAAAGTCCACCATCGCAAACGCGCTAGAGGCCGAGCTCGAGCTGCGCGGCCGCCACGTGGAGCTGCTCGACGGCGATGAGGTACGGACTCACCTGTCGAAGGGATTGGGGTTCTCGAAAGAGGACCGCGACACCAACATCCGCCGCATCGGCTACGTGGCGCGCCTGGTGGCGCGCAGCGGCGGCGTCGCCATTACAGCTGCGATCTCGCCTTATCGCGACGTGCGGGACGAGGTCCGCGCGCAGACGCCTGGTTTCGTCGAGGTGTTCGCCCGCTGCCCGCTCGACACTCTCGTCGAACGCGACGTCAAGGGCCTCTACAAGAAAGCGATCGCGGGCGAGATCGCGAACTTCACGGGCGTGAGCGATCCGTACGAGGAGCCGCTCCACCCCGAGGTCGTCTGCGACACGTCGCGCGAATCGCTGCAGCAGTCGCTGGCGAAGGTCATCGACGCGCTCGAGCGACTCGGCCATCTCGATCGCCAGGTGAGAGAGAAGCTGCCGGAAGGTGATGAGCTCGACGCCCTTCGCGCCGAGGCCCGCACGCTGCCGCGCCTGGAAGTCGGCCAGCGCGAGCTGTCTGACCTGTTCATGCTGGCGAGCGGCGCCCTGTCACCACTCGACTCCTTCATGGGTCCCGAGGACTACGCATCGGTGCTGGCGTCGGGCCGGCTCGCGAACGGGCATCCGTTCACGATCCCCATCGTCCTGCGCGCCGAACAGGCGCCCAAGGCGGAGCGGATCTCTTTGTTCATCGGTGACCATCCCGTTGGCATCCTCGACGTCACCTCGGCATTCGAAACTTCGCCCGAGGTTGAGGCGCACAGCGTCTACGGCACAGACGACGACGCCCACCCGGGAGTGCGCGTGCTCAAGGATTCCGGGCGCTGGGCGCTCGGCGGCACGGTCACGGCGCTGGCGCGGCCGACATCCGGATTCCCGGAGTACGACCTGACGCCGGTACAGGTGCGAGCCGTCAAGGCCGAGCGCGGATGGAAGACCATGGTCGGCTTCCAGACGCGCAACCCGGTCCACCGCGCTCACGAATACCTGCAGAAGGTGGCGCTCGAGAGTATCGACGGGCTGCTTCTGCACCCGCTGGTGGGCGAGACGAAGAGCGACGACATCCCCGCGTCGGTGCGCATGAGCTGTTACGAGGAGCTGCTTCGCGGCTACTACCCGCCATCGCGCGCGCTGCTCGCGACCAACCCCGCCTGGATGCGCTACGCGGGCCCCAAGGAGGCGGTGTTTCACGCCATCGTCCGGCGCAACTACGGCTGCACGCACTTCATAGTCGGCCGCGACCACGCCGGTGTCGGCAGCTACTACGACACGTACGCGGCGCATCGAATCTTCGACGAGTACGCGCCTGGCGAGCTCGGGATCGAAATCCTCCGCTTCGAGCACACCTTTTACTGCTCCGCGTGCGGCGGCATGGCGTCGTCCCGGACCTGCCCGCACCCCGCCGACCTGCATCGCACCCTGAGCGGAACCGCGGTCCGCAAGCTCCTCGCCGAAGGCGCCGACCTGCCGCTGGAGTTCACTCGACCTGAGGTGGCGCGCGTGCTGCTCGAAGCGACGAAGGAAGAAGCGACGGCGTGAGGTATTACCCAGTCTTCCTCGACCTCGCGGGCCAGCTGTGCATCGTTCTGGGTGATGGGAAGTTCGCCGTCGAAAAGGCCGCCGCGCTGCGAGAAGCCGGCGCGAATGTCCGCGTGATCTCTTCGCGTGACTACAGGCCGGGTGTCCTCGCGGGCGCGCGACTCGTGGTCGATGCGAGCGAGGACCTTGAGATCAACCGGCAGAGCTGGCAAGAAGCGGAAGCCGCGGGGATCCTCATCAACGTCGTCGACCGTCCGGCGCAATGCCGGTTCATCGCGCCGGCGATCGTGCGCCGCGACCCTCTGCTGGTCGCCATCTCAACCTCCGGAGAGAGCCCGTTTCTCGCCTCGGCGCTGCGGGCCCGGATCGAGCGGTGGCTGGGTCCCGAGTGGGGTCCGTTCGTCAGTCTTGTAGGCGGGGTGCGGCGCCGCCTGCGCGAAGCACGCGTGCCGCTGTCGAAGCAGACGCGCGTGTACCGGCAGCTGCTCAACTCGGAAGTGCGTTCCCTACTCGGCCGGGGGCGGGCTGCAGAAGCGAACCGCCTGGCCGAGGGTATCGCGGCGGCGCGCGGAAACCGCGAAGGGCGGGTGGCGCTGGTGGGTGCCGGGCCGGGCGACCCGGAGCTCATGACGGTGAAAGCTCGAGAGCTGATCGCCGGCGCGGACTACGTTCTGCATGACGCGCTGATCGCACCCGCGACGCTTGCGCTCTGCGGCCCCGATACGCGCCTCGAGGATGTTGGCAAGCGCGGCGGCCAGGAAAGTGCGCGCCAGGCCACCATCACCGCGCGATTGATCGAGCTCGCCCGCGCGGGTAACGCCGTGGTGCGCCTCAAGGGGGGCGATCCGTTCGTGTTCGGACGCGGCGGGGAAGAGCTCATTGAGCTGCAGCAGGCGGGGATCGACGTGGTGGTCGTGCCCGGCATCACAGCCGCACTTGCGGCGCCCGCGTCCGCCGGCATCTCGGTGACGAAGCGTGGAGTGGCTTCCTCCGTGGCCATTACGACCGCCAGAGGATCCGGCGGCTTCGATCGGTTGGCGGAACTTGCACGAGCCGCGGACACCCTGGTCGTGCTGATGGCCCGGGCCGACCTCGCCGAGGTCGCGGCGGTCCTCGCCAAGGCGGTCGGCGGCTCGCGCGCCGCCGCCCTGATCGGCAATGCGACGCTGCCGGATCAGCGGTCCGTGACGGGGCCTCTCGACCGCATCGCCAGCCTGGCCGACGAAGCCGCGATCGAGCCTCCCGCGACGCTGGTCGTCGGGGACGTCGTGGCGGCGGAGCGAGTACTTGCGTACGCGATTCGGAGGCCTGCCGCCTCGCACGCCTGAGGGCTATCTTTGGCCGAGACGATGGACGCGGCGGAGCCAGGCGCGCTCTCTCGGCGGAAACGGCGGGCAGTGGCGTTGGCCGCCGCCGCCGTCATCGTTACCGTCGCCGGCGGCCTCGTCTACCTACACTCGTCGCCACCCGCGGCGCCCCGCGCCGTCAACCCAGCCGAGGCCACGCCCGATTTCGACATATACGACTTCACCTCACCCACCGTTGGATGGGCTTTGGGCTTTGCCGATCGGTCCTTAGGTTTCTCGGTCTCACGGACAATCGATGGCGGGAAGCATTGGCAGAGGCGGCTTTCAGGCGACCACCGCAACGGTGTTGGTGCTCCGGTGCTGATCCGATTTTTCGACGAGAAACATGGCTTTGTCGCCAACGGCGCTGGTCCACTGCTCCGTACGTCCGACGGAGGAACCAGCTGGACGTCCTTGAGCGTCCCGGAGCCATTGGGCTCCCATGTTGACTTCCGGGATCAGAGACACGGCTGGCTGATCACTCCAATCGTCCATGGCCAGGTAGGTCCGCCGGGCCACGAAGCTGAGCCCGCTCACCTGTATGCAACAGATGACGCAGGCGACAGCTGGCACAGGCTTCCGAACCCTCCTGCCGGCAGTAGTGTGTTCACGTTTCGCGGGACATCGGAAGCGTGGCTTGCGTCAGGTGAGCCAGGGCCTCCCCGTGTCTATCGATCCACCGATGGCGGCCTCAGCTGGCAGCCACGCGAAGTTCCAGTTGGCAAGGTGACGACTGCCACCGGACCATGGAACACCTGGGTCATGCTGCTCCCGAGAGACGGCGTAATCGTTTCGGTGAATTGCGAATGCAACTCCCCCGGCTTCAGCTTCACGTCGTTCGACGGCGGCATGACGTGGCGACTCCTCCCGGCTGGTCCTGGTCGCGGCCCGCTCTTCACTGCGTATCAAGATGACGTCAACTGGTGGACCACCGTTGCGGCCACGCTCTACCGCTCGTCCGATGCCGGCCAGACGTGGACCAAAGCGTCGGACCATCTGCCGGACTGGCATTTCCAGCCTCGTGCCATCGACATGGAGCATGCGTGGGCACAGATCGGTGTGACTGAAGGTTTGGGCTACGGCCTGGCGACCACTGCCGACGCAGGCCTTCACTGGACGAGAGTCACCATCCCCCAGTCGACCTGATGCCGACTGTGTTGGTCGATGGGAAGAGCGCCGCGCTGCGGACAGGGGTACGTCTCGAACTCTTCACGG
This sequence comes from Candidatus Dormiibacterota bacterium, assembly GCA_036570165.1. Lineage (GTDB taxonomy): Bacteria > Chloroflexota > Dormibacteria > Dormibacterales > Dormibacteraceae > Palsa-870. The sequence goes on from DATCPI010000068.1 coordinate 26,472, forward strand.
TCGCGTGGATGGTTGCCGAGGCGGCGCTCGCAATCGCGGCGGGCATCGTCGCGCGCAGCGTGCTGTTGACCGGGTTCGGATTTGACAGCGTCATCGAGCTCATCAGCGGAGTGACGCTCTTATGGCGCCTTTCATCGAGAGCGACACATACAGAAGTAGTGGAGCGTCGGGCGACCCTGATCTCGGCCGTACTTCTGGTGCTTCTCTGCGCCTACCTGTTGTTCTTCGGCCTTGGCGGGCTCGTCGTTGGACTGCGCCCCGAGGGCTCAGTGCTGGGCGTATTGGTCGCGGCCGCCGCCGTGCTTGTAATGCCGATCCTCGCCTGGCGAAAACGCCGGGCCAATGCAATCATCGACAGCGCCGCCTTGCGTGCCGATATCGCAGAGACGATCACCTGCGCCTACATGGCCGCCGCAACCCTCGTCGGCGCTGCCCTGAACCTTGTTGCCGGCTGGTGGTGGGCTGAGTACGTCGCTGCTCTCGCTCTGCTCGTCTTCGTGGTGATGGAGACCAGAGAAGCGATCGAGGCGGCCCGCGAAACCTGAGTGGCCAGTAGCGATACTAGGTCTTGCCGTGGAGTTGAAGGACGTGATCAGAACGCGCCGCATGGTGCGCCGCTACGCCCCCAACCCGGTGCAGGACGAGGTCCTCAACCGAATTCTCTGGGCGCGGCAAAGCAGACAATTGAGTCTGTGATGAGCGAGAACCAGCCCAAATATGTCTCTCGGGTCAGAATCGTGCGCGACCGCGGACCCGTCCGCCACGCCTTCCTCCCTGCAGAATCCGAGCCGGTTTTCTTCGGCACCCACGACGAGGTGCGTGAGCACTACGGCACCGCGCCCGGTCAGTACCCGGACCACGCCACGACGCTCGATTACGTGGTGGCTGCCGCCGCCGGTTGACTCACCGGGACCCTGGGTGGCGCGCTGGAGGCGCGCGGGATCGACGCGAGCGAGGGCAAGCTGACGTCGGAAGCGGAGGGTGATGTCTATCTCGAGGACAAGGTGCTGGTCATCAAGAGGATTCGCGTCCGGTACACGCTGACCGGCTGTCCCGACGACAAGCGCGAGGCGGCGGAGCGGTCGCACTCGTTCCACGCGTCGCGCTGCCCGGTGGCGAAGAGCATCGAGAAGGCGATCGAGATCTCGACCGAGCTCAAATTCGAGTGACGCTCAATCCGCCGGCGCTGGCCGACATTCTCTCGGCTCGACGCAGGATTCGACCGCACCTCGATCCGAGCCCTCTGCGCAACTACCCCGCCATCGACAGGCTGGTCGGCACCCAGGTCTGGATCAAGCATGAAAACCTGCTTCCGACCGGGGCCTTCAAAGTTCGCGGAGGGGTCAACCTGATGTCCCAGCTCGATCCGGCGACTCGTGCGCAGGGCGTCATCGCGGCCTCGACGGGCAACCACGGCCAGTCGGTCGCGTTCGCCGCGCGACTCTTCGGCGCCAGCGCGATCATCTGCGCACCGGAAGGCGCGAACCCGGTCAAGGTCGAGGCTATGCGAGATCTCGGAGCGGAAGTCGTGCTGGTCGGGCACGACTTCGACGACGCGCGGCTCCACTGCGAGAAGCTGGCGGCCGAGCACGGTTACCGCTACATCCACTCGGGCAACGAACCCGACCTGATCGCGGGGGTGGCAACCCACACCCTCGAGGTCCTCGAGGAACAGCCCGACATCGACGTCATCCTTGTCCCGGTCGGTGGCGGCAGCGGTGCGGCAGCTGCCTGCATCGCGGCCAAGTCGATCCGCTCGGACATCGAGGTCATCGCGGTGCAGTCGAGCGCCGCGCCGGTGGCGCACGATTCCTGGCGCGCCCGCGCGGCCGTCGAACGCCCGAACACGACGATCGCCGAGGGCCTCGCCACACGGACCGCATTCGACCTGCCGCAGCGAATCCTTCGCGAGATGCTCGATGACTTCGTGCTGGTGACCGACGACGAACTGCTGTCCGCGACGGCGATGATGATCGAGAAGACGCGCACCCTCGTCGAGCCCGCCGGGGCGGCGCCGCTCGCCGCCGCGTTATCGCCGGCGGTACGAACCCGGCTGGCCGGGCGCAAAGTAGCCCTTATCTGCACCGGCGCCAACATCAGCCCGGCGCAGCTGCGGGTGGTGGTCGCGGGCTAGTTCGCCGCCCCGATTCCGCCCCTTATGCGCAAACGGTGCGTTTGAGTTGCGGAACTCCGTCCCTAATGCGCAAGCGGGGCGTAATCAGCCCTTGACGGCGCGGTCTCCGATTTCCAGGGCCGAGTCGAGGATCTCGAAACCCTCGTCCAGCTCGGCCTCGGTGATGCACAGGGGTGGGTTGGTCATGATCGTGTTCCAGCGGAGGAAGGTGAACAGCCCGGCCTCCAGCAGCGCCTCGCCGATCGCCTTCATCTCCGGCGACGTGCCGTTGAACGGGGCGAGCGGCTCCATCGTGTGGCGATCGCGAACCAGCTCGAGAATGCCGAACAGGCCGATCGACCGCGTCGCGCCGACGCACGGGTGTCGTTCCTGCAGCTTTTTATGATGCCTCGCCAGCACCGCGCCCATGCGCTGCGCGTTGCCAACCATGTCGTCCTCCTCGTACGCCTGGATGGCGCCGAGCGCCGCGGCGCAGCCGAGCGGGTGGCTGTTGTAGGTCAGCCCGCCATAGAAGACGTGGTCGTCGTAGTAGGCGGCGACCTTCGGCCGCATGCCGACCGCGCCCAGGGGCACGTAGCTGCTCGTCAGGCCCTTCGCCATCGTGATCAGGTCCGGCACCACTCCCCAGTGGTCGACGGCGAACCACTTGCCGGTCCTGCCGAAGCCCGTCATCACCTCGTCGCAGATCATCAAGATGCCGAACCGGTCGCAGAGCTCGCGCACGCCCTGCAGATAGCCGTCCGGCGGAATCAGGATGCCGTTGGTGCCGGTGATCGGCTCGAGGATGAAGGCGGCGATCGTCTGCGGGCCCTCGAGCTGGATCGTCTCCTCCAGCTGAGCGAGGGCGACCTCCGCGGAGTCGAAGCCGCGCTGGATGCCGTGATATGGGTCCAGCACGTGGACGACGCCGGTCGCGAACTCGTTGGGCCACCGGCGCGGATCGCCCGTCGCCTGCATCGCGGTTCCGGTCGCGCCGTGATACGAGCGGTAGCGGGCGAGGATCTTGGGCCGGCCCGTCACGGTGCGCGCGATCTTGATCGCGTTCTCGTTGGCGTCGGCGCCGCCCAGGGTGAACAGGAACTTGTCGATGTCACCGGGCAGGAGCTCGGCCAGCTTCGCGCCCAGGCGCGCCCGCGGTTCATGAGCCATGAACGGGCCGATGTACGGGAGCTGCTCGGCCTGCTGCTTGATCGCATCGATGATCCGCCGGTCGCCGTGGCCCGCGTTGACACACATCAGCTGGCTGTTGAAGTCGATGAACCTGCGGCCGTCGACCGTGTGGAAGTAGACGCCTCTCGCGCTCGCGACGGCCAGGGGTTTGAGCGCCGCCTGGGCCGTCCAGTCGTAAAGGGTGTGCCGCACGCAGAGCGCTGAGATCTCCTCCGCGCTCAGGGCCTTCACCGTTTCGGTCGCCATATCGAAAATCGTAGCTCCGGACTGGCATGACAAGACACGCGCGGATGCCCGGCGGCTGACGCCGGCCTGTTTCGGGTCCTCCCTACAATGCCCTGGTTGCCAAGTTATCCAGAAAGATCGAAGCCGAAGATTGGAATCACCGTCCACCCCAGGCGTGGGCTGAAATATTTCGAGCCTTACCGGCGTGCAGTGGTCGCGGCGGGCGCCGAGACTGTGGATCTCGTTCCTGGAACCAAGGCACTTCCCGCAGTGGACGGCCTGCTCTTGCCTGGCGGGTGGGACGTGGACCCTTCCTTCTATGGAGAGAGCCGGGACGAGAAGACCGAGGAAACGGACCCCGAGCTCGACGAGACGGAGCTGTCGATGTTCCGCCAGGCGCGGGAGCGTCACATCCCGGTGCTCGGCATCTGCCGGGGCCAGCAGGTCATCAACGTGGCCATGGGCGGCACGCTGGTGCAGCACCTCGAGGGTCACGAGGTGCGCGAGCTCGGCCGAAGCCATCTGGCGCACGCAATCGAGGTCGACCCATCGTCGGAGTTTGGACGGGCCGCGGGCGAGCACAAGGTTCGGGTCAACAGCCTGCATCACCAGGCGATCAAGGCGCTTGGCGAGGGACTGCAGCAGAGTGCTCGCGGCGAGGACGGGACGGTCGAAGGCGTGGAGTCCGACGACGGTCTAATCGTTGCTGTGCAGTGCCACCCCGAGGAGCTCACCGTCGACATGCCCTGGGCGCGCGCTCTCTTCGAGCGGTTCGTGGCGCGGGCGCAAAGGCACCGTCAGAATCAGTAGGCCGTGGGTAGGCTGGACGGAAAAGTTGCAGTGATCACCGGCGCGGCCGGCGGGATCGGCCGCGAAGCGTCGCTCCTGTTCTCGTCGGAAGGAGCCCGGGTGTGCGTGGCAGACGTCGGCCGCGAGGCGGGTGAGAAGACGGCCTCCGAGTGCAGGGACGCCTTCTTCTTCCAGGCCGACGTCAGCGATCCGAAGAGCGTGCAGGCGATGTACGAGGCGACCGCGAAGCGGTACGGCCGCATCGACGTCCTCTACAACAACGCGGGCATCATGCCGCCGGACGACGACTCGATCCTCGCCACCGAGCCCGACGCGTGGGACCGGGTGCAAGCCGTGAACGCCAAGGGCGTGTTCCTCTGCTGCAAGTACGGCATTCCGCACCTGCTCGAGGCCGGGGGCGGTTCGGTGATCAACGTCGCGTCGTTCGTGGCGCTGGTGGGCGCCGCGACCTCCCAGATCGCGTACACCGCCTCGAAGGGCGCGGTGCTGTCGATGAGCCGCGAGCTGGCCGTGCAGTTCGCCCGTGAGGGCATACGTGTCAACGCGCTTTGCCCGGGGCCGGTGGAGACGCCGCTGCTGATGCGGCTGTTTGCCGAGACGCCGGGCGCGTACGAGCGCCGCCGCGTGCATCTTCCGATGGGCCGGTTGGCCAAGGCCCGTGAGATCGCCAACGCTGCTCTGTTCCTGGCCAGCGACGAGTCGAGCTACGTCAACGGAACCACGTTTCTCGTCGACGGCGGCCTGACCGCCGCGTACGTGACTCCGGAGTAAGCCGTCAGTCCTCGCCGGGCGATCATTCGGGACGCGCTGGGCATCGCGATCGCCAGCGGCGCGTATGCAGTGTCGTTCGGGGCGATCTCGACCGCCGCCGGGCTTTCACTGCTTCAGACCTGCGCGCTGTCGGTGCTGATGTTCACCGGCGCCTCGCAGTTCGCGCTGGTCGGGGTTGTGGGCGCGGGCGGAAGCGTGTGGGCGGGGGCCGCCACGGCGGCGCTGCTGGGCTCGCGCAACGCGCTGTATGGATTACGGCTCTCGTCGATCCTGGATCGACGCGGGCTCCGGCGGTTGCTCGCCGCGCACTTCGTGATCGACGAGACGACGGCCATGGCGATCGCGCGCGAATCGCCTATCGAGAGCAGGTTCGCGTTCTGGGCGACGGGCGTGGCGCTGTTCACGTTCTGGAACCTGGGCACGCTTCTCGGGGCCCTCGCTACGCATTTCGTGCCGGACCCGAAGGTCCTGGGGCTGGATGCGGCGCCGCCGGCCGCGTTCCTCGCGTTGCTCGCGCCGCGGCTGCGCGCACGCGAGCCCATGGCGATTGCCCTCGCCGCCGGCGTCGTGGCGCTGGTGTGTCTGCCGTTCGTGCCCGCGGGCGTGCCGCTCCTGATCGTCGCGGTACTGGTGTCTGTGTTCGGCGTGTTGAGGTCGCGGCAATGATCTGGGCCGGCGTCCTGGTCGCTTGCGCTGCCTGCTACGCGCTCAAGCTCGCCGGGCTCTCGCTGCCTGCGCGCCTGCTGGAGGACGCTCGGGTCCAGCGAACGATTCCACTGGTCCCGGTCGCATTGCTCGCCGCTCTGATCGCGACGAACACTTTCTCGACCGGTCACCACCTTGTGCTGGACGTGCGCGCTGCCGCGCTGGCAGTGGCGATCGTCGCGGTGCTGCTGCGAGCGCCGTTCCTGGTCGTGGTCGCGAGCGCCGCAGCCACGGCGGCTCTATTACGTCTGCTCTAGCTTCAGGGTCAGGATCTTGAACGGCGTCAGCTCAAGCTCCAGCTCGCCGTCATGCACGTCCACCTCGGTGCGCTCCCGCTCCAACAGGTCGCAGAGCCAGGCTCGCTTCGCGGGAAGCGTGGTGCGCAGGCGGGCGCGGCAGCTTCCGCCCCACGCTTCGTAGAGCCGGATCACCACCGCGTCTGAATCTTCGGCGCGCTTGATCGCCTCCACGATCACCTGGCGGGTGTCGATCTCGATCAGAGATCGGGACCGGCCGGCCGGCAGGTTGCCAGGAGGGGTTAGCAGGGGAGTGTTCAGGTCCTCCGCAGCCTCGATGACGCCGGCTTCCCGGAAGTCCCCGGGGTGCGGCATCAGTGCGTAGGTGAATCGGTGGGCTCCGAGGTCGGCGGTCGGGTCCGGGTGCGTCGGTCCCCGCAAGAGGGAGAGTCGCATCACCGATCCGTGGATGTCGTAGCCGTGCTTGCAGTCGTTGAGCAACGCGACGCCGTAGTTGTACTCACCAAGATCCGCCCAGCGCTGCGCGCAGACCTCGAACATCGCCCTGGCCTGGCTCGTGTCCTGGTGCGTCGGCCGCCGGACGTGGCCGAACTGGATCTCATACGTTGCCTCGCGTGACTTGACCGTCACCGGAAACGCGACCTTCAGCATCTTGTGGCGCTCCTGCCACGAGACGAATGTCTCGAAACGGATCATTCGCGAGCCGGCGTCAAGGCTCATGGTCTGAAACAGCACCGACTCGCCGAACCTGCGTCCGAACCCGAGTTGCCCTCGGAGCCCGCCGCGCCGGTGAACCTGCTCGATCGCTGTCACTTCCACGAATGAGTCGCGGTACTCGGCGTCGAGATCCCAGGCGTCCCAATTGCGAGGGTTGTCGTCGTGCAGCTGAAGCAGATTCCCTGGCCCGCTCAGCACCTCGCGCCCCACCTCCTTGTCGAAGATCGATGTAAGCACTGCGCGCTCGTCCCATTCGACGCGGAGCAGCTCGTTTTCCATGCTGTGGTCGGTGACCGAGACCTCGCGTTCACTTGAACGTTCGACGTGAACTGTCGCCCACCCGCAGGCCGGAGCCTCGATGCGCTCGAATTCGAAGTCGACCATGACTATCTCGCTGCGCGGATGAGAGGTCGAGTTGAAGGCCACGAGCTGTTTGCCCGAGCCGACGATCGTCGACGTTGCTTCATGAACGATCTCGTTCGCCCGCTCCGTGACGTGCTCGAGGTCGCGTTCCGCCTCCTCGTAGACCCAGTCGATGCTCGAGCCCGGAAGGATGTCGTGAAACTGGTTGAGCAGGAGAGTCTTCCACAGGGCCTCCAGCTCTGTGGACGGATAATCGCCGCCGGCGGCCACGGACCACATCTCCGCCTGGCGCAGCGCGTTCTGCGCGAGCCGGTTCCACCGCTTGGTGCGCGACTGGCTCGTGTACGTGCCGCGGTGCAGCTCGAAGTACAGCTCGCCAACCGACGTCGTGAGGTTCTTCGCTTCTGCGCTCGCGTGTAGGAAGAACTCCTTCGCGGTGCCCAGCTCCAGTCGCGGCGCGCCCTCGACGTTGCGCAACCGGTGCGCGGCCTCGAGCATGTCAGGCTCCGGGCCGCCCCCTCCGTCACCCCAACCAAAGAGATACAGCGATCGATCGACTCGCTCGCGATCCTTGTAGTTCGCCACGCTCCACGCGACCTGCTTGGCGCTGAAGTCGCCGTTGTAGGTGTCGGCGGGCGGGAAGTGCGTGAAGATGCGGGTCCCGTCGATCCCCTCCCATGTAAAGGTGTGGTGCTGCGGCTTGTTGGTGTCGTTCCACGACAGCTTCTGCGTGAGGAAGTAGTCGCAACCCGCCTCCGCGATAAGTTGCGGCAGCGAGCCCGGGTAGCCGAAGACGTCCGGCAGCCAGAGCTCCTTCGTCTCGTAGCTGAACTCCTGCATGAAAAATCGCTTGCCGTGAAGGAGCTGTCGCGCCAGGGCCTCGCCTGACGGCAGGTTGCAGTCGGCCTCGACCCACATCGCGCCGACCGGCTCCCACTGGCCGCTGGCGATCTTCTCTTTGATGCCGCGATAGATGTCGGGGTAGTGCTCCTTCATCCACGCGTACTGGGCCGGCTGCGAGCAGGCGAATCGGTAGTCGGGATACTCGTCCATGAGCGCGAGCGCGGTCGAGAAGGTGCGCGCGCACTTACGCCGCGCCTCGCGCAGCGGCCACAGCCAGGCGGTGTCGATGTGGGCGTGGCCGACAGCGGTGATCACGTGTGTAGATTGACTCGGAGACGATGGGGCTTCTGCCAACTCGTGCGCGATCTCGAGGTCGAGCGCTGCATTGCGGGCCTGCTCGTCCTGGATCGCGAGGTCGGCCTGGCGCAAGGTGAATGCAGGAGCATCCGATTCGCGCAGCGCGATCATCGACTGTGCTGGCTCGGCGCCCGACTGGGTCGCGGTCGGGTTGGCGGCGGCCTCCAGGTAGAAGTTCACCACCGGGCTGGTGATCGGCAGCCACCGATGGTTGGGATCGACGCCTCGCCACGGGCGCCCGTCCTTCCAGGCCAGCGCTTCGCACGTGAAACCGGTCGGGCCGTCGAACCCGAGGTCGAGCAGAGCGACGACCTTCTGCCCAGTCCACTCGTCCGGCACGCGGCCCTTGACGTGAAACCAGGTCGTGCTCCAGGGCGGGCCCCACGCGTCGCCGGCACGAAACGGACGGAAGTCGCCGCGGATCGCTTCCTCGTAAGCGACCGGCTCGCCGCGCACGGTGAAGGCGGAGACCTCGAGCGCGAGGTTTTTGGAATAGATCTCTGTCTGCGCCACGGGTTCGACATTAGGCTGTTCGCTAGATGGTTCGCATCGAATCGGTGATTGAGGCGACCCCGGAGGTGCATGCGGCGCTCGCACACCTGCTCCCGCAGCTCAACGATCAGCTGCCGGTGCCGACGATGGAGAGGCTGCAAGCGATGGTGGCCGACCCGGCGGTGACGGTGCTCTTGGCCAAAGACGGAGAGGAGGTGGTCGGCACTACAACGGTGATCGTCTACACGACGCCGTTCTGGATCAAGGCTCGTCTCGACGAGGTGGTGGTCGACGAAGCCGCACGAGGGAAGGGCGTGGGAGCCGCGCTGGTCACCGCGGCCCTGGACGTCGCTCGCGAAAAAGGGGCGCAGGTTGCCGAGCTGCAGTCAGGCGTGCAGCGCGACGCCGCGAACCGGCTGTATCAGCGGATGGGGTTCAAGCCGCGCGAGACGAACGTCTACCGGATCGTGCTCAGCTAGTCAGCTCCTCCAGCCGCGCCACCATGCGGGCCAGCGTCGCGAACGCGGCGTGCACCGGCTCGGGCGACATCATGTCGACACCGGCCAGCCTCAATCCCTCGAGCGGGTACATCGAGCCCGCGCTCTTCAAGAACGCGAGGTACGACGCGACCGCCTTCGGGTCTCCGCTTGCCACGGGCTCGACCAGGTTGTCCGCGGCCGCGATGCCGGTCGCGTACTGGTAAACGTAGAAATTGCTGTACAGGTGGGTGTGGAACTGGGCCCACGTCGAGCCAATGCGATCGCGGTCGGGCCCGTTGACCTCGACCTCGGATCCGTAGACCTCCATGATCAAATCGGCCATCAGGTTGTTGAGGTAGTCGGCGGTGATCGCGCCGCCGCGCTCGACGTGCTCGTGCATCTCCAGCTCGAGCCTCGCCAGCGACGGCATGATGAAGAAGTAGCGATAGAAGTTCGACATCGCCTCTTCGATCACGGCGAGCTGGATCGCAGGATCGGTCTGAGTGGCGAGGAGGTGGCGGCGGACGAGCGCCTGGTGCATGTTCGACGCGACCTCGGCCTGGAAAAGGCCGTAGTTCGAATAGATAAACGGCTGCGTCTTGCGCGCGTAGTAGGAGTGCAAGGAATGGCCGAGCTCATGGGCGAGCGTGCTCATCGAGTAGATGTCGTCGTTGTAGCTCATGAAGATGAACGGAAAAGTGCCGGGCACGCCGGTCGAGAACGCGCCCATGCGCTTGCCCTTGTTGGGATAGATGTCTACCCAGCGATCCTCCAGAGCTCCCTGGCGCAGGACCTGCACGTATTCGTCGCCAAGCGGCTTCACCCCTTCCGCGATCCACTCCACGGACTGCTCATAAGGGACGTTGAGCGTCGATAGGCCTACCTGGGCGCGCGTGTCGTAGGGCTTGAGCACGTTGAGCCCCAGCGCCTTCCGCTTGATCCGCCAGTAGCGATGCCAGGTGCCCACGTTGTCGCGGAACGCCTGGATGATGTTGCGGTAGACCTCGGGCGGGATGTGGTTGGGCTCCAGGGCCGCGGCCAGCGATGAGGGAAAGCCTCGGGCGCGTGCGTAGAAGATGTCGCGCTTGACTCCGCCGGCCAGGCTTGCGGCCATCGAGTGCTGCATCGCGATGTGGGCATCCGCGTAGCTGTCAAAAGCGGTCCGCCTCAGGTCGCGATCACCGCTTGTAAGCAGCGCCGCGATCGTCCCTTGAGCGACTTCGTGCTGCGTGCCGTTCGCGGCGACAGCAGGCGCGAACTTCAGGTCGGTGTTGGCCAGGACGCTGTGTACGGATAACGCGGTGGCGAGTGGGTCCGACGCTTGCGTCAGGGCCTCCTCGACCTCCGCGCTTCGAATCCGCTTTTGCAGCTTCTCGATGCGGTCGAAATAGTGGCCGAGGTGAGCCAGCCTCGGTGAGCTCGCGATCCATTCGTGAAGTTTGGGGAAGCCGATCGCGATCACTTCTGGCAGCGCGAACGAGGTTGCGGCGCCGAGCTGGGCGGCGACAGTCCGCGCACGATCCGTGCGCGCAAATGCGGCCTGGTTCCCGGTGTCGACGGAGTAGGACATCGTGCTGTAGACCATCACCTTGCCCATCAGCCGCTGGAGCCGCTCGCTCGCGTCGAACCAGTCGGCAAGCGCGTCCGGCGAGTCGCCGAGGTGGCCCTTGAACTCGGCCAGGTCGGGCAGCCGTGCGGTGATCGTGTCGACGGCCTGTTCCCAGCCTGCCTCGTCGGGGAAGACGCTCTCGCCGTGCCAGGTGAACTTCTTGTCCACCTCGGAGCGAGCGGGAAGCGTTGTGGCCACTTACGTCTAAGAGTAGGAGAATGAGGTCGTGCCCCGGGCCAAGTCGAACGGCGTCGAGCTCGAGTACGAGACCTTTGGAGATCCCAGCGGAAACCCGCTGCTGCTCATCGCGGGCCTGAGCCAGCAGATGACCGGCTGGGATGACGAGTTCTGCGGCCTGCTGGCCGAGCGTGGCTTCCACGTCATCCGCTTCGACAACCGGGACTGCGGACTGTCCACCTGGATGGAGAAGGCCGGCCCCCCCGACATGGCCGCGGCCTTCAGCGGCAACCCGCAGCCGGCATACCAGCTCGACGATCTGGCCGATGACGCGGTCGGGGTGCTCGACGCCCTGGGCATCGGAGCCGCGAACGTCGTCGGGGTTTCGATGGGGGGATTCATCGCGCAGCTGGTCGCACTCAACCATCCGGACCGCGTGCTGTCACTGACGTCGATCATGTCCGGCCCGGGCGGGAAAGACGAGGTCGCTCCCAAACCCGAGGGAACGGCGGTCTTGATGGCCCCACCGCAGGCCACCCGCGAGGCTCGGATCGAACAGGGGATGGCCATCCGCAAAGCGCTGCAGGGCTCAGCCGATCCGTACGATGAACCGTCGGTGCGCGACAAAGTGACGCGCGCCGTGGATCGCGCCTACTACCCCGTAGGGGTCGGACGCCAGCTCGTCGCGATCCTCGCCGCGAAGAGTCGCCTCGAGCGCTTGAAAACGCTCAACGTGCCGACCCTTGTGATTCATGGCGACGATGACGTGCTGGTCCCGGTTGAGAACGGGCGCCTCGTGGCCGGGGCCGTGCCCGGCGCGCGACTGGTCGAACTCGAGGGTATGGGTCACGACCTGCCGAAGCGGGTCTGGCCGCAGGTGCTCGACGCCATCGACGAGATCGCCCGCGAGGCGACGCCGGCGAGGCGCCAGTAGCGCCTGAGCCCTTTTTTGATCTGACCCCTCAGGGCTGGCCGTATCCCCGGCGGCTGTAGACCATCGGAGTGACGCCGTGACGGTGATCCCCCTCGGTGACGAGCCCGATGAGGATCCAGTGGTCGCCCGCCTCGATCGTGTCGCGCAGCGTGCACACCGCGTACGCGGCGATGTCGTCCTCGAGGATCGGGCCGCCGATCGGGCTTTCCGGACGGCGCCAGTTGATGGCGTCGAATTTGCTCGTGACCTTGGTTGCCATGCGGCGTGCCAGCAGCTCGCGGCCGGCGGCCAGGATGTTCGCGGTGAATCCGCCCGTGTGCTGCACGGCTGGAAGAGTGTTGGACGTCTTGTCGATGCACGCGAGGGCGAGTGGGGGGTCGAGCGAGACGGCGCAAAAGGCGCTGACGGTCAGACCGCGAGGGAGGGAATCCTGCCCGAACGCCGTCAGGACGACGACGCCGCTCGGGAAGCTGGCCATGACTTCCCGGAATTGTTCTGGCTGAATCACACGATTGATATTGCTGGTTTGCGAGGGCTAGCCGGCAGGTGCCGCCCGAGCCTCGGCGAGCTCACATGCATCCCAGATCACGCTCACCGCATAGCTGAACTGCATTTCTTCGCCGCCCCACAGCGCTTCGGGTGTACGTGGACCGATGTCCGGACGTTGCGCGAGCAAGAGATTTCTATCGAGCGTGATCGGATCGCGCGCGGGTCGCCCGATTACATGCCCATCGTCGGTCTCGAATGAGTAGCCGTCAGCCGTTTTGCGGATCCGGTACGCGCCTTCGTGATGACGGCGGTGATGGAAGCCGCACAGGAGAAGAAGATTGTCGAGATTGGTCTCGCCGCCGAGCGCCCAGTGCTCGTAGTGATGAGCCTCCGTCCGGTGCGCCGGTACTCCACAACCGGGAAAGCGACAGAAGCGATCGCGCACGTGCAGCGCCAGGCGCAGCCGCTCTGGAACGATGCGCTGCTTCCGGCCGACGTCGATCGGCAGTCCATTCCGTTCGACCACTCCGACCACCTCGGCGTCGCAGCCGATCCGGCGCGCCGCACCCGCGGACAGCGGTGAGCCGCCTTCGACGAAGCAACGGCCCTCGCTCAGCTCTCCTGTGAGCACGCCGGCGTCGACGTGCACGACCACCTGGCGAGCTGCAGTCGACGCGATCAGGTTTTCCGCCCCACCGGCGACCACGTGCTCACACATCTGCACGAGCGCGTCCGCCTGGCGGGCCGCCCAGCGGTCGTCAGCCGGATCCTTCACGCCATCGTCCGTTGGTTCTGGCACCGGCCGGGAGCCGGTGATCGACTCCAGCGCAGCCTTAACAACCGCGGCATCCTCAGGCGTGAGGAGGGCCTTGAGCTGGAGCATGCCGTCGTCGGTCCAATGCATCCAGATCCCTCGACGGGAAAGCTGCTCGTCGGCTTGCTTTGGAGCGTTGGCCTCCTTGATCCGCCTCAGCGC
>DATCPI010000069.1:0-1757 GCA_036570165.1 Candidatus Dormiibacterota bacterium
CGCTCAACGACGCCGGCCACGTCCGCAATGCGATCGCGCGCTTCGACCAAGTCGAGGGTGTGAGCGACGCCGAACGCGACGCTGCATGGAGGCGCATCAAGGCCGCGGCCAAGAGGTTCGGGGTCGAGGTCGAGGCTTCCAATTGGCGCGAGCTCAAGAAGTAGAGACCCGCACGCCGACCGAGGGTAGTCGAGCGCGGTGGTTTTAAGCAGGAGTGGATTCGCACTCTTCGTTACCTCCTTTCAGGCCGGCCGAGGGACCTGGGCCCAAGCTCGTAGGAATCGTTTCGCCGGTCGACGTGGCCGGCATCCTTACCGTCCGGCAGACCCTGTGCGGTGGCACACCACAGGGCTAGGCGTGCCGCAGAGATAAACGCTGACCCATGCCCATTCCCGTCAGGGCCTAAGCGGCATCAGCTCACCAGCTCTCGCCGATCGGCAGGTTTCGAGGCCAGGGTGTCATGGCGAGCAAGTCGCGGGCTAATAGGAAGCCGATCAGCCCGCCCTTGTCGGTCACGGGAAGGTGCCTCACGCGATGCTTGACCATGATCTCAGCTGCCTTGGCAGCCGGCGAGCAGCCGGACCAGCTGGCCGAGGACCATGAGATGGCCGAGCGCAACGCCGAGATCGGAGACCTCACACGTCGCGTCGTGATCGGCGCGGTGCTGACAACTCCGGTGCTGTTCGCTGACGATTGCGCTGGCGCTGGTGCCGTTCATTCCCATCCTGCGTGACATCCCGCGCTGGCTGCCCATTCACCGCCTGATCTGGCGCCGGTACTACACTCCGAGGGAAAGCGCCGCAGCTCGCACCTGAAAACAGACACGGTTCACAAGGAGTCGTAAATGGCAACGAGGAACTCCGGCATCCGGCGGATCGTCGTCGGTCTGGACGGCTCTAAGTCGTCGGCGGCCGCTCTTAAGTGGGCGGTGCGACTGGCGAAGGGAATGGGCTCCCAAGTGATCGCGGTCTACGCGATCGACATCCCTACTTACTTTCCTCAGCCATACGGGACTCCGCTTCAGTACGACGAGGAGTGGCACGCTGCCATGAAGTCGGAGTTCGAAAACAGGTGGTGCAAGCCGCTGAAGGTTTCGGGGGTTCGGTATCGCACCGTGATGGAGGACGGGCGGGCCGCGTCCGTGATCGCCGCGGTCGCCGACCGCGAGAACGCCGACATCGTCGTCGTCGGCAGGCGCGGTAGAGGAGGCGTCGCCGAACTATTGCTGGGAAGCGCCAGCCACGAGCTCGTTCTCCACTCCAATCGGCCGGTGCTAGTGATCTCGCCGAAGGCCTGACGCCGCCGTCGGGATCACACCCGTCAGGATGGCCGTCATCGAGCCGCCGAGCTCCTCACGGGTTTGGAGTCCATCTAACGTTACGTTTTCGATTCGCGACCGGCGTCAGTCGCCCGGCGGCGTGAGATCTAGACTGACAGTAACGATAACCGCGTGGGTTCGGCTGCGAGCCTCATGCGAGGCAAGGGGTATCCAGATGAGAGTTCGAGAAGCGATGGCCAAGACCTTCAGCACTGCGCGAAGAAGTGACCCGGTCGAAAAGGTGGCCGAGCTCATGGTCAAGGAGGACTGCGGCTTCGTACCGGTGATCGATGACGGCCGGATTGCCGGCGTGATCACGGACCGGGACATCGTCGTCCACTGCTTGGGCAAAGGTCACCACGACCTGATGAGCCGCCCGGCCGAGCATGTCATGCGTACTAAAGTGACGACCATCGGGCCGGACGAAACGCTCGAAGAA
>DATCPI010000070.1:0-13827 GCA_036570165.1 Candidatus Dormiibacterota bacterium
CCACCGATGAGGCTCGGCACGTCGAGCCCCGTCAGTCCTTTGATCGCTGTCGTCGATTCGATCATCGCGCGCGTGGCGTTCTTGACGAGGTCGGAGGCGCCGTCCGCGCTCATCACCGTCAGGGAGTTGATGTGGCCCATCGGCTCGGCTGCCGCGCGCACGATGTCCGGCAGCGCGGCGAGGACCGTCTGGATGATGGCCGCCTCGTTGAACTGCTTGTAGGCGTCGGCGCGCATCGCGAGCGCCTTGGCTTCCGCCTCACCCTTGGTGAGCACGATGGCCGCCTCCGCCCCGCCTTCGAGTCGAGTCGTTTCAGCGTCCGCCTCTGCTGACGCGATTCGCGCGCGCTTGTCGCCCTCCGCTTTCGCGATCACGGCCTGCGCCTCCGCGGCCGCGGGCTTGACGGTCGACGAGAGCAGCTCCATCTCCTTGCGTTCCGCGGCGAGCTGGGCGAGCTCGGTCTGCTTTCGCACGACCTCTTGCTGAGCCTCGGCTGCTGCGAGAGGGCCGGCCTGGTCGGCGCGGGCCTGCGCGGCTGCGACCTGCGTCTTCGTTTCCGCCTCTCGCAGCGAGACGTCTCTTGCCGCGTTGATCTTGACCTGCTGCGCTTCCGCCTCTCGAACCGCGGCTTCCTGGTCGGTCGTCGCCTTCACCATGCGCGCGTCGCGGGTGACGGTGGACACGCTCTGCTGGCCCAACAGCTCGATGTAGTTGGACTCGTCCGAGAAGCTCTGGATGGTGAAGGCGTCGATCTGCAGCCCGCTTGTCGCGAGGTCGCCTTTCGCCGCATCCTGCACCTGCTGAAGTAGCTTCTGGCGGTCGCGGATCAGCTCCTCGATCGTTAGCGTGCCGACGATCGACCTCAGCGATCCCTCGAGCACGTTCTTCACGATCGAGTCGACCTGCTCGGGCCTGGCGTCAAGGAAGCGCTCGGCGGCGTTGCGCAGCGACTCGACGTCGCGACCGATCTTGAAGGTGGCCACGCCCTGGACCTGGACCTTGATGCCCTGGCTCGTCACGGCGTCGCTCAGCTGCACGTTGATCTGGCGGGCGGTGAGCTTGAGCCGGCCGATCCGGTTGAGCAGCGGCATCACTATCGTGCCGCCTCCGACGACCACCTTGACCCCCTTGTCGCCCGGGGTGGAGACGACTCGACCGCGCTCGTCGCGCACCTTGGCGCCACGCGAGCCGGCCACGATGATCGCCTCGTTGGCGCCGGCCACTTTGTAGCGGCTGGCGACGAACGCGAGGATCAGGATGAGGATCACCACGCCGGTCACGGCGAGGAAAGGGGTTGTCGTCACGAAACTAGGCATCGGACCGTGCTCCTTCGTTACTTGTGACTGGGCTGGGGGCGACGACGAGGTTGGTGCCCGCGACGGCCACGACCTTCACCGTTTTTCCGGCCGCGATCTCGGAATCGGCTGTGGCGGTCATGTTGTGCGATGAGCCGGCGAAGCTGATGAGGACCGTGCCGAAGCGGTTGGCCGGGATGCCGACCGAGACCCGACCGGTCGATCCGACCATGTCTTCGAGGCTGAAGGTGTCCGTGGATTCGGCCTGCTTCAGGACCCTGAATGCGCCGAAGGCGACGCCTGCCCCGAGCAAGCCCGCCACGGTGGCGACCCCGGTGGCGGCGCCAACCCCGACGCCCATGCTATGCACGGCAAACAGCCCGCCGGCCCCGAACATGGCGACGAAGCCGAGCAGCAGCGGCGTCGGCGAGACGCCCGCGATGTCGAAGCCGAGGTGGAGCGCGCCGAGCAGGCCGCCGAAGATGTCGTCGACCACCAGCGTCAGCAGCAGAAGACCGCCCCCGAGCAGGAGGCAGGCGCCGAATACGAGGTCAGCCGCGCTCACGCCAGTTCCACCCGAGGCGAATCTTAGGCCGGTACGCGCGCTACTGGAGACACCTTGTCAACGCTTGCACCAGCGCGTCCGAGCGCGGATCCACGCGGGCCGACGGGAGGCGCTGATTCATCACGTAGGCGAAGGAGAAGCCGCGCTCGCGGTGAGCGAAGGCCACCGCGCCACCCATTCCGTAGTGGCCGACCGAGCCGGGGCCGGCCATCGGCCGGAACGGGAAAGGCAGCTGGAACCCGGTGCCGTAGTGGGTCTCGTAGCCGGTGACGAGGTCCTCGCCGCGCGCCTGCGTGCGGGCCGCCTGCCCGAGCGTTTCGGCGTCGAGCAGGCGCACTCCGTCCACCTCGCCGATGCAGGCGGCGTAGAGCCGTGACAGCGCCCTGGCGGTCCCGATGCCGTTGGCGGCAGGAACCTCTGCGGCACGGAACGCGTACTCGTTGAGGTGCGGCATGGCGGTAGGGTTGCTGAAGGCCTTGTGGCCGAGCGTGCTCGGGTCGGCCAGGCGTGCCGCCATCGCGTCCGGTGGCGCGCCGGGTGGCGGCGGGGGCGTCGGGAGCAGCGGGGCGACTCGCGAGTTCAGCATCTCGGGAAGCCCGATGAAGAAGTCGAGCTGAAGCGGCCCCGTGATCCGCTCGGCGATCAGCGCGCCGACGCTCATGCGCGAGACGCGGCGGAGAACCTCTCCGGCCAGCCATCCGTACGTGATGGCGTGGTAGCCGTGAGCCGTGCCAGGTTCCCACAGGGGCCGCTGCGCGGCGAGGGCTTCGACGACGGGAGTCCAGGCGTAGACGTCCTCCATGCTCACCGGGCGATCGATCGCGGCCAGGCCCGCCTGGTGCGTGAAGAGCCAGCGCACGGGAATTTTGGCCTTGCCCTCGGCGGCGAACTCAGGCCAGTACTCGACCACCGGCGCGTCGAAGTCGAGCCGTCCCTCGTGGGCAAGCATGTGGGCCGCGATGGCGACCACGCCCTTGGTGACGGACATGACCATCTGGAGCGTGTCGGCGGTGTAGGGCTCGGTTTCGCCTGGCGTCTTGACGCCGCCCCAGAGGTCCACCACGCGCCGGCCGTGGACGTGGATGCAGCAGGCGGCGCCGACCTCGCCGTAGCGCTCGAAGTTGGCGGCGAAAGCCTCCTGGACCGGCTCGAAACCGGCCACGACCGAGCCGCCGACGGGGGCCTGGATCATGCTGGAAGCGTACTACCGGAGGCGTCGCCTACCGTATTTCGGAAGGTGGGTCAGTTCTTGTGGCGGCTTGCGGGGCGGCTGGTGCTTGTGCCGACCAGCGCGCTGGTCGGCTCGGTGGTGATGTTTTCGGCGCTGCACTTTCTTCCAGGCGATCCTGTGGCGCGCGAGTCACACCAGAGCCCACTCCAGTACGAGCAGGGTATGCATCGACTCGGTCTGGATTTGCCGCTGCCGGTTCAGTACATCCGATTAATGGCGCGAATCGTGAACGGCGACCTGGCCCGGACGCTGCAGCCCGAGGCGGCTCTGAGTGGAAAGATCGGGTTTCTGGCCGCCGTGATCGCGGTCTCGGTGGGTGTGTGGATCGGAATGACTTCCGCTCGCAAAGCCAACAGTTGGACCGACCGAATCCTGGTCAGCCTCGCGCTCGCCGTTTACTCGGTGCCGAACTTCGTGTGGGCGTTTCTCATGGTCTTCGTTGGTGTCACCGTTCTGTTCAACCTGACGGAGGGCCTCGTCTTCTACGACCCTAACCCTTGTTGCCAGGGACTGCAGATACTGATGCCTGCATTCGCGCTCGGCCTCCCGTTTGCCGGCTACGTGGCGCGCCACACTCGCACCAGTATTCTCGAAGAGCTGCGCCGGGACTATGCGACCACAGCGCGAGCCAAGGGCCTGGATGAGGAGCAGGTCATCAAGGTGCACGTCCTGCGCAACGCCGCGCTGATCGTCCTGACCATCGTGGGGCCGGTCGCAACCGCGCTGATCACAGGCTCGCTGGTGATCGAGCAGGCCTTCGCTGTTCCAGGATTGGGCCACGATCTGATCTCATCGATCCTCAGCCGCAACTACTCGACCGCGGTCGGCGTGTTCGTCTATTACGTGCTGCTGATCGGGATCGCAAACCTCATCGTCGACCTTCTCTATCCGCTGCTCGACCCGCGAATAAGCCTGTAAGCGCTGGAATTGCCCGCGGGTTTCAGATTGGGACAGGTGATAGCGGGCGGGCACGAGACCGGCCCGCTATGAATCGTTGTGTCTAATTCAGCTCTTCATCTTCAGGAGCCCGAAGGAGGCTCCCTGTGGGTCGCTGAGGATTGAGAATCGGCCGCCCGAGAAGTCCTGCGGCGCCAACATCTCCTGCGCACCGTGCTCGACGGCTCTCTGGTGCGACAACCCGGAGTCGACCGTGCAGCCGTATGCCGAAATCGCGGTGGGGTTTTTGGTGGGCGGGCTGGTGCTGCTGGCGGTGTCCGCCGGGCTGGCCAGGGAGGCCTGGCGGCAGACGTAGGAGAAAGGGTGTTGATGGTCAGTGGCTAGAGTGCGGTGCCGTCTAATAGCTCGTCGGCTTAGGGCTTTTCGTGGCGCTCCCCGGAGGGGCTGCCTCCGAGTGAGCGGGTGGTCGGGCGGGCGAGATTTGAACTCGCGGTCTCCTGGTCCCAAACCAGGCGCTTTACCGAGCTAAGCCACCGCCCGTACGAAACGATTCAAGCAGACAGGCGCTCCAGGGCGCCGGACTCGAGCACCGCGCGCACTGCGCGCGCCCGATGACTGTACAGGCGCTTCTCCTCCGGCGTCATCTCGCCAAACGTCTTTCCGGTTCCGGGGACCAGGAACACCGGGTCGTAGCCGAAGCCCGCCTGGCCTCGCCACTCCGGCACGATCTCGCCCCGGCATTCGCCCTTGAAGAACTCGGTCGGCAGGCCGGGCGCGGCCAGAGCAACCACGCAGACGAAGCGCGCGTTCCATGGTCGCGGCTTGCCTTCGAGCCGGCGCATCAGCTCGGCGGTGCGTGCCTCTTGCGTCGGGCCAAGACGGGCGGAGCGAAGGCCAGGGAATCCTCCCAGCGCCTCTATCTCCACGCCCGAGTCATCGCCAAGCGACGGCAAGCCTGACCTGCTGCATGCCGTGTCGGCCTTGAGCCGGGCGTTCTCCGCGTAGGTCTCCCCCACCTCGTCGACCTCGCTGTCAAAGGCCACGAGCTCGAAACCAGTGCCGGCCAGCAGCTCGCGATATTCGCGCAGCTTTCCGGTGTTGCCGGTTGCGATGACCAGCTGCCGGCGTTTAGCCAAGCGTTGCGATTGCGCGCTTCTGCCCGACGATCAGGTCCTTGATGCCCTTGTGGGCGAGAGTGAGCATCGAGTCCAGCTCGCCGCGGGTGTATGGCGCGCCTTCAGCCGTCGCCTGCAGCTCGACGAGGCCGCCGTCTTCCATCATCACGCAGTTGAGGTCGGTCGATGCCTTGAAGTCCTCGGTGTAGTCCAGGTCGAGCATCGGTGTGGCGTCGACAATGCCGCAGCTCACCGCGGCCAGGTACTGGCGCACTGGAACGTGATCGACCATGCGCGCGTCCTTCATTCGCTTTAGGGCCATATACAGCGCACAGAACGCTCCGGTGATCGATGCGGTGCGCGTGCCGCCGTCGGCCTGCAGGACGTCGCAGTCGAGCGTGATCGTCCGCTCGCCGATCCTGCTCATGTCCACCGCCGCCCGAAGGGACCGTCCGATCAGGCGCTGGATCTCATGCGTGCGGCCGCCAAGCCGGCCCTGGACCGCCTCGCGCGTGCCGCGGTCGTGGGTGGAACGGGGGAGCATCGAATACTCGGCGGTAATCCAGCCCTGCCCGCTGCCGCGACGGTGTGGCGGCACACGGTCATCGACGCTCGCGGTGATCCACACGCGGGTGCGGCCCATCTCGATCAGGCACGAACCCTCGGCATGCACGTTGACGCCGAGCTCGATCTTTAAGGGGCGGAGCTGGTCCGGCTGGCGCCCGTCGGAACGTGAGGTCATCGCTTGCTAAGTTTGAGGATCAGCGCGGTCGCTTCGTAAAAGATGTAGAGCGGCACGAACATGATGAGCGGCGTCAGTGGGTCCGCTCCGGGTGTCAAGAAGTTGGACAGGAGTCCCAGGGCGAGGAACCACCAAGGCCTGTTTTTGTACAGCCAGCGGGAGCTGATGATGCGCATCATGCCCAGGACGAACAGGACCACCGGCAACTCGAACACGAGGCCGAACCCGAGCACCATGGTCAGGATGAAACCGATCAGCTCGCCGATGTCGGGCAGGTAGTTGACGTTCGCCGGCGAGAGGCCGTTGAGGACCTTAAGATATAGAGGTAGGGCGAAGATCGCCGCCGCGACGCCGAGAAGGAAGAAGAAGATCGTGGCGAGGATCATCGGCAGCGCGAGCCGGCGCTCGTGCTTGAAGAGGCCTGGGCTGACGAACCACCAGATCTGCTGGATCACGATGGGCGCCGCGAGAACCAGTCCGAGGTAGAGGGCCACCTTTAATTCGGTTATGAACCCGCCGGCGGGCGCCAGGTAGATCGCCCTGCCGACGCCGGCCCTTTCGATCAGCAGGTTGATCACCCGGCCCGACACAAACCACGCGGCGATGGTCGCCACGCCCCACGCGACCACCACGATGATCAGGGCACGGCGCAGCGCTTCGAGGTGCTCGATGATCGACATGCGCGGCTCTTCAGCCGGAGGCACACTGCCGGGCCCGCGTCGAAGCACCCTGTCCAGTAGGGCCACAGGGCGACCCGCCGTCAGTTCTTGGTAGAGGAGGCCGGCTCCGTGCTCTTGGCTTCGCCGTCGCCCGAGGTGGCGGTCGTTGATGCCGCCGTCGGGGTGGCGGGCGGGACCGGCGGCGCCGAGGGCGTCGATTGGATGCTCTCGGTCAGCTCAGAGGTCGCCTTGCGGAACTCGCGCATTGCCTTGCCGGCGGCTGAGCCCAGCTCCGGAAGCCGTCCCGGGCCGAAGATGATGAGAACGACCACGAGAATGGCAACGATCCACAGCGGATGAATAGGCATTTGACGCGATTATAAGCCCGGGCCTGTAAGAAGCCGGTCAGGCGGGGATCAAGAGACCTTGATGGTGATCGACTTGACGATTTCGCCGGCCTGGAGCTGCTGCGCCTTGTCCATCCCTGAAATCACTGTCCCGAACCGGTTGTAGACCGCCGTCGGGCCGGTGTCCGGCCACGGCGCTTTCTCGATGAAGAACTGGCTGCCGTTCACCGCACCTCCTGGCACTCGCGCCATCCCTACCGCGCCCAATCCCCACGGCGTCGTGCTCGGCTCATCGGGCAGGCTGTAGCCGGGACCACCGCGCCCGTCTCCCCGAGGATCGCCGCCCTGCACCACCCAGTCCTCGCTCTTCCAGAAGGGGAGGCCGTCGTAGTAGCCGTGGATCGCGAGCACTATGAAGTTGTTCACGGTGACGGGCGCGATCTCCGGGTGCAGCTGGATGACGACCGGTCCCTGCGTCGTGTTGACCGTCGCGGTGTACGTGTTATTTGCAGTGATGCAGATCGGCTGGCGACCGATGAACTCATGAGGTGCGATCTGCACCGAGGTCCTGCAGCCGGCAAGAGGCGCCGGGATTTGAGGCGCGAGCGCTCTGTCCACCAGGAGTCCTGACCCGAGCACCGCGGCGATCAAGACGGCGACGATCAATACTGGAGCCCAGGGCCGCCGGCGCCACGCTTCGGGCAGCTCGCCTTCGTCGACCTCCACAGGCGCCGGCCTGCGCGGCGCTGCCTTCGAACTCACTTGCGCGCGGCGGACTCGCTGATCGCCTGCACCAGCCCGTGTGTCGTGTATTCCCGCGCTACGATCGAGACGGTAAGGCCCAGCTTGCGGGCGACGTCCGCGGTGACCGGGCCCATGCAAGCAACCTCTGCGTCGCCGAGCACCGCTGGAAGGCGGTCCTCCGGAAACGCACGCACGAAGTTGTACACGGTGGACGAGCTCGTGAAAGTGATCACGTCCGCGCCCTCGCTGTTGAACAGTCGAAGCAGTGCATCACCGGTCCCGGCGGGACACATGGCTCGGTAGACGGGAAGGATCTCGACTTCAGCACCTCGGTTGGCAAGCAGGGATGGTAGTGCGTCGCGCGCCACCTCCGCTCGCGGCACCAGGACATGCATGCCGTCCATCTCCCAGCCTTCGAGGGCTTTGGCCAGCCCCTCGGCCGTGTACTCCGAGGTGATCAGCTCCGGTCGAAGGCCGTGTCCCTCGAGCGACTCGGCGGTCTCCTGGCCGATGGCGCAGAGCTTCGAGCGGTGAAACGCGCGGGCATCCGCGCCGGACGCCAGCAGCATCTGGAAAAAGATGTCGACCGCGTTGGCCGACGCAAAGATGACAAGGGCGGTCGAGTCCAGGTGCGCGATCGCTTTGTTCACGCGTTCGTCGAGCGGCATGGGCTGGACCTCGATCGTCGGGATCTCGATTACCGCAGCGCCCAGCTCAACGAGCTCTCGCCGGAGCGGATCGACCTGGTGCCGCGCGCGGGTGATAAGGACGCGACGGCCGTGCAGCGGCCGCTTCGACATCATGTCGAGCCGATCGGACATCACGACGCCAGGCCCCACGACCAGCAGGGCATCGCCGCGCAACCCGTATGTGGCTGCCTTGCGTGCCAGCTCGCCAAGGGGGGCGCTCACCCGGTGCTGCCCGGGCTGTCCTGGATTGAGGATCAGCGCCGAGGGTGTTTTGGTGGACCTTCCGTCCGCAAGCAGCGCGGAGATGCCGGACTCCCACCAACCAGATGCAAGCCTCAGGACGACCGTCTCCGCGCCCTTGACGAGCCCGAAGCCGATGGACGCCGAGTGGCCTTCGATGGTGAGCGGGATGCCGCTCATGACGGGCGCGGCCAGCTCGACGATGAGGCCGGGTACAGCCTCGAAGTCAACGCTCGCCCGCTCGAGCTTCTCCGCGACCTCGCTGCCGTTGGAGAACGCGTAGGGGTTGCCGGGAAAAAGCACGGTGACTCGTTTGCCGGTGCGCGCGAGACGCACCACCTCGTCAGTCGATTGAAACGGGCCGATGTCTGTGTTCGCGGCCGCCAGGTGCAGAAGCCCAACGCCACAGCCGTCGCTGTGGCGAATCACGTCGGCGTCCTTGATTGCTTCGATCGCCTGGAGGGTCGCCAAGCCTGGATGTCCTGGTCCGACACCGACGAGCTTGACGTTGCTCATGTCTCCATCCGCACCCGGGACACGGTGACAGGTTAGAGCTTTCGGGTAACCACGTAGTCGGTGAGCGCGGCCAGGGCGGAGCGGGCCTCATTTGGGGCGACGGCATCGAGCTGCTGGGTCGCTGCGGACGCAAGTTCTCGAGCACGTTCGAGCGCCAGCTGCGGGCCGCGGCTCGCGCGAACGATTTCGACGACCTCGGCCGCGTGGTTTGCACTCAGCTTGCGCCCGTCTTGGAGGAGCTTTTCGATCCGTCCTGCGACTGCTCTGTCTTGTTTCGCTAGCATGAGTGGAAGCGTTGCGAATCCTTCCGCAATGTCCTGGCCAATCGGCTTACCGATCTCATCCTCGCTCCCCAGGTAGTCGAGCACGTCATCGGCGATCTGGAAAGCAAGCCCGAGGAGACGACCGTACTCATGCAGCGCTTTTCGCTGCGCGATCGGTAGTCCAGCCAGCAGCGCGCCGATGTCACAACACGCCGCGAGAAGCGTCGAGGTCTTCGCCTCGATGCGCGACATGTACTCGGCGATGTCTGTGCTGTAGCGGTACCGAATCTCCTGCTGTCGCACCTCGCCGGCGCAGATCTCCATCACCGTCCGCGCAAGGATGCCGACGACTTCAGTGGAACCGCTCTGCGCCGCGCGCTCATAAGCCTTGGCGAAATAGAAGTCGCCGATGACGATGGCGGGTTCGTCGCCCAGCGACGCTGCCACAGTAGGACGCCCGCGACGGACTGACGCGCGGTCGATGACATCGTCGTGCACCAGGGTTGCGGTGTGAGTTAGCTCCACGGCCATCGCGGCGGGGATTAGCGTGTCGAGGTCGTAGCTGCCGCACTTGGCGGCGAGCAGCACAAGTGCCGGGCGGAGGCGCTTGCCTCCGGCGAAGAACAGGTCGACGATCGGAGCGCCGACGACGTCCGGATCCCCAAGTATCTCGTCCCCGAGGATCGCCACGACCATGGCCACGTCAAAGGTCACGGGACCGAAGACGTCTACTTCCTCTGCGGCTCCCAGATCTGCACCTCCTCTGCCGCGATTGCTTCGCCGAAGAAGTTGGCCGCGATCGCATCGAATCGATTGGGGTCCGTCGTGACCAGGACCTCGTGGCGCGGCTTGCCGCCGGTTGCTCTCAGGCGTGAATGCTCGAGGTGCCGCTCGACCTTGGCTGCCGTGGTGGTGGCCGAGTCGATGAGAGTGAACGCTCCTGGGTAGACGCGATTGATCGCCGGCTTCAGCAGCGGGTAGTGCGTGCACCCGAGGACCAGAGTGTCGGCGCCGAGACGCACGATGTCTTCCAGGTACTCGTGAAGCGCACGGTCGGCTCGGGGCGAGTCCGCCTCGCCGGCCTCGACGATGTCCACCAGGTCCGGACACGCCGTCTGGAACACGGCCACAATTGGGTCGATCTCCTTGATTGCATGCAGGTACTCCTGGCTGCGCATGGTGCCTTCCGTGGAGATGACACCGATGCGCTTGTTGTTCGTCGCTTCGACCGCGGCCTGGGCCCCGGGGCTTATCACCCCGATGATCGGCAGCTCGAACAACTCGCGTGCCTGGTTCAGGGCCGCGGCCGTGGCCGTGTTGCAGGCGATGACCACGAGCTTGACGTCGCGCGATTCGAGATAACGAATGATGTCGATTGCAAACCCACGCACCTCGTCCTGGTAGCGCGGGCCATAGGGAAGATGCAGCAGGTCGGCGACGTAGATGGTCGGCTCGAGTGGAAGCCTCTCGCGGATCTCTTTAAGTACCGTCAGTCCGCCGACGCCGGAGTCGAAGACCCCGATCGGGCGCTCGTCACCTTTTAAGTT
The DNA here is from genome assembly GCA_036570165.1 of Candidatus Dormiibacterota bacterium. GTDB lineage: Bacteria > Chloroflexota > Dormibacteria > Dormibacterales > Dormibacteraceae > Palsa-870. The sequence continues at coordinate 10,851 of DATCPI010000070.1, forward strand.
GATTTGGCTCAAACGGATTTGACTGAGAGGCGGTAACCAAGGCCTGGGACCGCCTCCAGGCTCACGCCGGCATTCGAGCGGTCGGAAAGCTTGCGGCGCAGCCGCTGCACGTGCGGATCGACCGAGTGGTCGTCCAGGTCGTGCGGGTATCCCCAAACCTTGTCACGGAGCTGCGCCCGTGTGAGTACCCGCTCCGGATTCGCGGCGAGGACCGCTAGCAGGTTGAACTCGGTCATGGTGAGTGGGATCTCCTCGCCGGCGATCTTCACCCTGCGCGCGGCGTTGTCGATCTGGAGGGCGCCGATGCTCAGCACGCCCTCGCGCCCGCCACCCGACTCGGCCAGGGCGGAACGCCTCAGGTGTGCGTTGATGCGGGCAGCGAGGATGCGCGAGTCGAACGGTTTGGTGATGTAGTCGTCGGCGCCGACCTCGAAGCCGACGACCTCGTCCATCTTCGTGGTGCGGCCGGTCAACATGACCATCGGACTGATCAGACCCTGGCGGCGAAGCTCTCTGATGACCTCGGTGCCGCTGATGTCGGGGAGCACCCAGTCGATCAGCACCAGGTCGGGCTGACTGCCCATGGCGAGCTCGATCGCCTTCGCGCCCGTCCCCGCCTCCAGCACGTCGTGGCCCTGGAGCTTGCAGACTTCCGCTACCAGCATGCGGATTGGCGGGTCGTCCTCGACCACGAGGATGCGGCGCTTGCGCCGAGCTGGAGCGGTGGTCAGTTGTGTGCTGGAGGCGCGAACCCTACCCGCCGCGCCTCAACCGATGAGCGCTTCGGTCTCCGCATCAGGAGCACGCGCTTCTCCCCCCCATCGATTACGTCGGTGAGCTCCCAACCATCCGCGCCGGCTTCTTTCAGTAGCTTGACCAACGTGACGCCGTCGACGACCTGGGCCAGGCTCAGGATCTGGGTCGAGAACTCCCACTCGCGTACGGGGAGTCCGACGGAGGGCACGATGCTTGCCGTCGCCGCCCCGTCACCTGGATGGTTCGGCTGCTCGTCAGGTTCCTCGTCGGGGTCGTCTTCAGATCGCAGGCCCATTTCCGACGATTGTAGGAGCCCAGTACCCCCGGCGGGAGTCGGACCCGCACTGGACCGGGTTTAAGCCGGCTGCCTCTGCCATTGGGCTACGGGGGCAGAAACTATTCTGCGTTTATTTTGGGTAGTCGAAAAAACCCTTGCCCGTCTTCTTGCCGAGATGCCCATCCTCGACGAGCTTCCGGAGCACCTCGGGTGCCTCTGCACCTTCGCCCTGGCGGTGGCGGTCCCTTAGCGCCCCATAAAAGATGTCCAGGCCGCTGAAGTCGAGCAGGTGGAAAGGACCCATCGGCCAGTTGAGGCCTTTCTGCACCGCGATGTCGATGTCCTCAGCACTTGCATAGCCACCTTCCAGCAGTCGCATCGCTTCTTCGGATGCCGCGAACAGGATCCGGTTGACGATGAATCCCCAGATCTCCTTCTGCAGAAGCACCGGAGTCCGTTCGATGCTGCGCACGAATTCCATCGCGGTCGCGATCGTCGCTTGGGCGGTTTTAGGGCCCCGCACGACCTCGCAAAGCTGCATCACGGTGACCGGGTGGAAGAAGTGCATGTTGCAGCACTGTTCTGGCCGGCCCGTGAAATCGGCGAGCCGGCTGATCGCGATGGTGCTCGAATTGCTGGCAAGGATCGCGTCCTTCTTTGCGTTCTTGCCGAGAGCCTCGAACACGTCCTTCTTCGCATCGAAATCCTCGATGACCGCCTCGATCACAAGATCGGCGGTTCTGGCTGCAGAAGCGAGGTCGCCCGAGTGCGCGATCCGCGCGAGCGCGCCGGCGGCGGCGGCCTCAGGCAGCCGTCCCTTCTCGACCGCGCGGTCCATCAGGCGACGGTTCTGCGCGCCGGCTCGCTCGAGCTGGCCGGGCATGGAGTCGACTAGCGTCACGTCGTAGCGGCCGGACAGAGCCGTCTGGAGCGCGATCTGCGAACCCATCGTCCCCGCGCCGACGACCAGCACGCGCTTCAATTCATGCATGCAGGTGAGCATGAAGCAATTCGAGGCCGCGGCGCAGGCGGCCATCGATTCGATCCCCGATGAGTTTCGGCCCTACCTCGAGAACACCGTCTTCATCATCGAAGAGAGCTCGAGTGACGGGTTGATGGGTCTGTACGAGGGAGCGACCGCGCTCGCCGCGGGCGATGGAATGCCCGAGCGCATCACCCTCTACAAGCGGGAGCACGAGGAGTCGGCGGAGACGATGGAGGATCTGATCGCCGAGGTGCGGCGCACGATCCTGCACGAGGTCGGGCACCACTTCGGCATGGATGAGGACGACCTCCCTTTCTAGCGGAGTGTCCAGAAGGCGCGATCCCAGAGGATGAGCGGGTCGCCCGAGCCGGCGGTCGCTGCGGTGACCTCGCCCACACAGATGTCGTGGTCGCCGGCTGGATGGACATGGACGAGGTTGCACTCAAGCCAGGCAGCGCATCCGTCGATCAGTGGGATGCCGTTGGTGCCCAGTCGGTACGGCACGTCTTGCCACGCGGCGTCGATCGCCGGCGCCCGGCCGGCGAACCTGTCCGCGACGAACTCCTGGGAGCGGGTCAGCACGCTGACGTTGAACGCCTTGCCTTCCAACACGGCGGTTCGGGTAGCAGCCTCGCGCTCGAGTCCGACGAGGACCATGGGCGGATCGACCGAGATCGACACGAGGCTGCTCGCTGTTAGCCCTCGGTAGCCATCCTTCGTTCGCGCGCTGATCACGACGACGCCCGCCGGCAGGCGCGCCATGACGTCTCGGAAGTCGTGCTCTGGCAACTGCCTCCACAGCCTAACCGCGAGGCTGGCCGCCTTACCCGCGACGGTAGAATCGACGGCGAGGCGCGGCGACGTAGCCAAGTGGCAAGGCAGAGGTCTGCAAAACCTCCATCCCCAGTTCGATTCTGGGCGTCGCCTCCAAATTTCTGAAATAAGAATCGCTTGCGTCC
>DATCPI010000071.1:0-28491 GCA_036570165.1 Candidatus Dormiibacterota bacterium
CTCATGTATCAGGACGCTGACATCGGACGCTCCGACGAGGTATTGGCGGAAAAGGTCGGTCGTCTCGCTGCTCTGCCGTTGAATCACCAACCGGGGTCCGGGTGGACTTACGGGTTCTCGCATGACGTCCTTGGTCGACTCCTGGAGGTCATCTCAGGACAGCCCTTGGACGTTTTTCTCAAGGAAAAGGTGCTCGACCCGCTCGAGATGACCGAAACCGGCTTTCACATTCCGAAACAGAACCTGGATCGCGTTGCCACGGTGTATACGGCAGCTGAAGGTGGCGGCATCCTACGCGCCGACCGTCCCGACCCGGATCGCTCAAAGCCTCCGGTCTTCCTCATGGGCGGCGGTGGGTTGGTGTCAACCGCGACCGACTACGCAAAGTTCTGTCAGATGCTGCTGAACGGGGGCGTCCTGGGCGACGTGCGACTCTTGGGTCGCAAGACGGTCGAGCTGATGACCTCTAACCACACGGGTGTGAAGAGTCCCTTCGGACCGGACTTTCCGATCTCAGCGGGCTATGGGTATGGGCTCGGGTTCATGGTGCTGATCGACGCTGCCAGGTCTGACGCCGGCGGCTCACTCGGCGCGTACGGCTGGGGCGGTGCGCAGAGCACCCACTTCTGGGTCGACCCGGTGGAGGACTTCTTCGGCATCGTGATGCTTCAGCTCGAACCGTTCACTCCTCGGTACGGAAGGATTGTTCAGTCGCTCGCTTACCAAACTCTGGTGGTTTAGATCCGATCCAATTCAAACCCGAGCTAAGCGGTGAGCGCCCGACTCCGAGCCACCGCCCCCAGCCACGACGTGCTAGGTTTCGGATGCCTGGCAAACGTGCGCCTGTCGACCGCGACCAGCCCGAACGTCGGCGCATAGCCGAACGCCCACTCGAAGTTGTCCAGCAGCGACCAGTAGAGATAGCTCCGAACATCGATGCCTTCAACCAGACAAGCCTGCACCTCGCGAAGTGCCGCCTGGATGAACGCGATCCGCCTCTCGTCATGCGCGGTGGCGATGCCGCTCTCCGTCACAAGGATCGGCAACCCCGGGCAGGCCTTCGCCGCCCGCCGGATCGCGGTGCCAAGCGCCTGGGGGTAGTCCTCGTACCCCATCTGCGTCGTGATGTCTGTCTCGGTCATCTCGCGCGTCGTGTCGCTCCAGTCGTGACCGGGACTCCGCGGCCCGTCCGGTCCGTACCGAAACCGCGTGTACGCCTGCACGCCGACGAACTCGTCCTTGCGGGCGAGCTCGAGGAACCAGTCGGTGACTTTCGCTTCCACCTCCAGTGACGAGCTCCCCGGTACAGCGCCATCCTCGTACTGAAGGTCGGGCATGGCGAGAGTCACGCCGACCGGGATCCTGTGGCGCGCCCGGATCGCCGCCGCCCCCAGCTTGTGGGCCTCCATCAGGTTGTCGACCGCCCGCTGCGCGCCCTCTCGGTCGTCTTCGTGGCCCGGAGGGTTGATGCCCAGCAGGTAGCCGCTCGAGCCCAACCCTTGCGGCTCGTTGATGGTGCACGCGCATCCGATCAGGTCGCCCAGCGCCGCGGCAGCGTGGTCGCAGTAACGCTCGAACAAAGTAGGAAACCGATCCGCGGCGAAGCCTCCCGCGTCCTGCAGCCATTTGGGAAGCGTGAGGTGATGAAACGTGACGATCGGCATCACGCCGTGTTCGTGGCAGGCCTGGAGCACCCGGCGGTAGTGGTCCAGCGCCGCCCGGGAGAACTCTCCCTCCGCCGGCTCGATGCGCGCCCACTCGATGCTGAACCGGAACGCGTTCAGGCCAAAGCTGGCGAGCATCGCTATGTCGTCGCGGTAGCGGTGATAGAAGTCGCACGCGTCGCCGGATGGCTCGTGGCAGACAGTCGACTGGAGGTGCTCCCACCACCACCAGTCGCTGTTCGTGTTGCCCCCCTCCACCTGGTGGGCCGACACCGCCGCGCCAAAGAGGAAGGTTTCGGGAAACCGGAACGCGTCACTCATCCGGCGGAGTGTTCCACAGACCGAGCGTTCGGCGCTCGCGCTCGGAAATGGTCCCTTCCCCACTTGTGGGGAAGGTGGCCTCCCGCGAAGCGGCAGGCCGGATGGGGAGCTGGAATTGCGTCTTGACACACGACTCGAACCGGTCTACGATCCCGCCTAAACCGCTTTACTAAAGCGGTTTATTTCGAGGGTGGGAGTCGCCATATGACCGGGTTTCCAATGGGGGTCGGCCAGGGTGTCTCGGGTCAATATCGCTGACGTGGCAAGCGCGGCCGGCGTCTCGAAGACCGCCGTCTCCTTTGCGTTCAACAATCCCGAGCGCCTCGGCCAGGCCACGCTCGAGCGCGTGCTCGGCGTCGCGCACGACCTCGGCTACACGCCACACCCGGTCGCCCGGGCGCTCTCGATGCGGCGGAGCGGGACGATCGGGGTGCTCATCCCTCAGCGCCTCTCGACAGTCTTCGCCAACCCGTTCCTCAGCGAGCTCATCCAGGGTCTTGGCGAGCTCTGCGAGGAGCACGACCTCACGATGCTGCTCGTCCCGCCCCTCGACGGCTCGCTCGAAGGCGCGATCCGCCAGGCTTCCGTCGACGGCTTCATCAGCCTCGGCCTCAGCTCCGACGACCGTGCCCTCGAGGTGCTCGACCGCATCGGCATCCCGGTCGTGGCGGTGGACTCGGAGTCATCGCCCAACCGCCCGGCGGTGAACGTCGACGACGAGTCCGGCGCTCGGGCCGCCGCGCAGCACCTGCTGGACCTTGGACATCGCGAATTCGCGATCATCGTCCTGCCGCCCACGCGGGCGCAGGTCGGCAACACCCCGACCGCGTCGAGACGGCTCGCCGGGTATCGTGCCGCGCTCGATAGTGCCGGCGCGCCTGAGCCCCACACAGTGACCGCTGGCGCAACCCGGGCGGCCGGGGAACGTGCCTTCGAGAGCCTACCTAGGGGCAAGCGCAGACCGACCGCTGTCCTCGCGATGAGCGACATGGCCGCAATCGGCCTGATGGCGGCGGCCCAGTCGGCCGGCCTCGAGGTCCCGGGCGACCTGTCGGTCGTCGGTTACGACGACCTGCCGATGGCGGCCTGGACCACTCCTCCACTCACGACGGTCCGCCAGCCGATCATCGAGAAAGGCCGCCTGGCGGCCCGATTGCTGATCCAGCGGATGAAGGGCAAGGCGGTGCAATCCCCGCCGCCACTCGGCACCAGCCTCGTGGTGCGCGGCTCCACGTCGCCCCCGCTCGGGGCTTCAACGAGGTGATCGGCGGCAGCTCGTAAGGCAGGAGGTCAAATTCGAAAATTCACCAGGAAAGGGAAGGAACATAGAATGAGCGACGGGGTAACCGCGCAGTCAACCCAGCATCGATGGGGGTGTTAAAGATGCGATCGGTTTGGTTCAAACGGAGTCTGCTTCTTTCGTTGGTGGCGATGTTCACCGTCGTCGCGTGTGGCGGCGGCGGGACCCAGAACGCCGGGTCCGTGAAGGTGATGGCCACGTGGACCGGAGATGAGCAAGCCTCGTTCTTTGCCGTGATGAAGCCGTTCACGGACTCGACGGGGATCAAGATCGAGTACGAAGCCAGCCGTGACCAGGACGCGCTCCTGACCACGCGCGTGGCGGCTGGCAACCCGCCGGACCTTGCGGCGGCGCCGAGCCCGACCCTGCTCACCAACTTCGCCAAGGCGGGCAAGGTCATCTCCCTCGACAACATCGTCGACCTGACCAAGCTGAAGGCCGAGAACGCAAAGACCTGGCTCGACCTCGGAGCGCCAACCGGCGACGGCAAGCTCTACCAGATCTACTCGTGGGTCTCCCTGAAGGGACTCATCTGGTACAACCCGAAGAACTTCCAGGCCAAGAGCTACAGCATTCCCACCACGTGGGACGCCCTGGTCGGCCTACAGGGCACCATCAAGCAAGGCGGCACAACGCCGTGGTGCATCGGCCTCGAGAGCGGCGCCGCGTCCGGCTGGCCGGGCAGCGACTGGGTGAAGGAGATCGTCCTCAGCCAGTCCGGGGCGACCGTCTATGACAACTGGTGGCAGGGCAAGCAGAAGTGGACTTCGCCTGAGATCAAGCTGGCCTGGACGACATGGGGCACGATCCTCGGGCCCGGTGACAGCAACGTCTACGGTGGCGCCAAGAGCATGGCGGCGACCAGCTTTACCGACGCCGGCACGCCAATGTTCCAGACCCCGCCCAAGTGCTACATGCACAACCAGGCTTCGTTCATAACCAGCTTCTTCAAGAGCGCCAACCCATCCGTCGTGGCGGGAACCGACTACAACTTCTTCCCGCTGCCGGACATCACCGTCGCGGGCGCACACGTGGTCGCGGGCGACGCGTGGTCGATGTTCCACGACACCCCGCAGGCGCGGAAGATGATCCAGTACCTGACCACCGCGGCCGCCCAGGAGATCTGGGTCAAGCGCGGCGGCAAGATCTCGCCCAACAGCAAGGTCAGCCTGGACAGCTACCCAGACCAGCTTTCGAAGTCGACCGCGCAGATCCTGGTCAACACCAAGATCGGCAAGTACGACGCCGGCGACCTCATGCCGGCCGACATGAAGAACGCATATTGGAGTGCGGTCCTGAAGTTCGCCGCCAACCAAAACAACCTCGATACGATCCTCGCCGACCTGGACAAAATCCAGGCCAAGGCATACACCTCGTAATCGAATACCCGTAAGGCAAACAGAGAGATGGACTTCGGCGTCCTGCTGACGGACCTGCCGACGCTGGTCGCCGTGATCATCGGCGTACCGGCGGTGCTCGCCGCCTACATCGTGGGCGGCGAGTACCTGGTCCGGCGGCTTCCTGACAAATGGCGCCCGTCGGTCCGGCCCTGGATCTGGGTCGCGCCGGCGCTCCTTCTGGTCGCCGGGTTCCTCGTCGTGCCCTCCATTGGCACGATCCTCACCAGCTTCCAGGACAAGCACGGCAGCTTCGTTGCGCTCCAGAACTATGCGAACCAGCTCAGCGGATTCCCGACCGGGGGCGCCTGGATCGCGATCCGGGACAACCTGTACTGGCTCATCTTTTACACGCTCTTCGTCCTCGCGTTCGGCCTGCTGCTGGCAGTGCTGTTCGACCGCGTGCCTTACGAGAGCGTCGTCAAGTCCCTGATCTTCATGCCCATGGCGATTTCGTCAGTGGCCACTGTGATCATCTGGAAATTCATGTACGCGTACCAGCCGCCCGGGCAGCCGCAGACCGGCACCCTCAACTTCATCCTCAACTCGCTGTTTCACCAGGATCCCCGGACCTGGATCCAGGACACAACCCCGCTGCTCGGACTGATCCCGATCAACAACCTGGCCCTGATCGGGGCCGCGGTATGGGGCATCGTCGGATTTTCGATGGTCATCCTGTCGGCCGCCCTCAAGGGCATCCCTGGCGACCTGCTCGAGGCTGCAAGAGTGGACGGCGCCGGAGAGATCACGATCTTTCGGCGTGTGATCTTTCCGCTGATGATGCCCACCGTCGTCGTCGTCGGCACCACCCTGGTGATCTTCGCGCTCAAAGCATTCGATACGGTTTACGCGATGACCGCCGGCAACTATGAGACGGACGTGCTCGCCAACCGCATGTACAAGCTTCTGTACTTCTCCAACGACAACCCAGGCGCCAGCGCTGTGGCGGTGATCCTGCTCGTGACAGTGGTCCCGGTCCTGATCTTCAACCTGCGCCAGTTCCGGGCGGTGGAGGCAAGACGATGAGCGTGGTAGCTGCAGCGCGGCCGGAGTCCACCGCCATCCGATTCTCGCCTCAGTGGATCACCGAGAGGATCTCGGGAGTGGCCCTTCACGTCGCCGTCATCGGCCTGACCGTCGCCTGGGTGGTGCCCACCGCGGGCCTCCTGGTGACCTCGTTCCGTACGCCCTCCGACATCGCCAACACAGGCTGGTGGACCGCACTGTCTCCGCCCTTCAAGTTCACGTTGGACAACTACTCTCAGATGCTGAGCGCAAGCAACCTGGGGCAGGGATTCTTCAACAGCATCATGATCTCGATCCCGGCCGTGATCATCCCGATCACAGTCGCCGCCTTTGCCGCTTACTCCTTCTCCTGGATGAAGTTTCCCGGGCGGGACTGGATCTTCCTGGGCCTCGTCGGGTTGCTCGCGGTGCCCCTGCAGCTCACCTTCATTCCGGTGCTTTCGGCCTTCAACAAGCTTGGCATCACTCCCGACCACCTCACGTCGCTCGGCCTGCCGCCGTACCTGGGCCTGTGGCTTGCGCATGCGGGCTACGGCCTGCCGTTTTCGATCTACCTGCTGTCCAACTTTTTCCGAGCCCTCCCCAGCGACCTGTTCGAGTCGGCTGAGATTGACGGTGCGGGAACGCTCACCGTGTTCTTCCGGATCGTGATGCCGCTTTCGGTACCTGCCATCGCCTCGCTGGTCATCTTCCAGTTCCTGTGGGTGTGGAACGACCTCCTGGTCGCCCTCATGTACGTCGGTGGGCAGGCTAGCGTGGCGCCGATGACGGTCTCTCTCGTGAGCCTTGTCGGCTCGTACGGCCAGAACTACCAGCTCTTGACGGCGGCCGCGTTCTTCTCGATGATCGTTCCCCTGGCCGTCTTCCTAAGCCTCCAGCGCTACTTTGTGCGCGGCATCCTCGCCGGTTCTGTGAAGGGATAGAGAAAAAATGGCATCAGTCACCTACGACCATGTTGTGAAGCGCTACACCTCGGACCTGACCGTGGTCAAGGACTTCAACGTCGAGATCAAGGACAAGGAGTTCATGGTCCTGGTCGGCCCATCTGGCTGCGGCAAGTCGACCGCGCTGCGCATGCTCGCGGGGCTCGAAGCCATCACCGAGGGTGAGATCCGGATCGGCGACCGCGTTGTCAACAACGTCGCCGCCAAAGACCGGGACATCGCGATGGTCTTCCAGTCCTACGCGCTCTACCCGCACATGACCGTTTACGACAACATGGCCTTCCCGCTCCAGATGGCGCACATGAAAAAGCCGGACATCGACAAGCGCGTGAAGAACGCCTCGCGCATCCTGGGCCTGGACAACTTCCTGAAGCGCAAGCCTCGCGCGCTGTCCGGCGGCCAGCGCCAGCGCGTCGCCCTGGGCCGCGCCATCGTGCGCAGCCCGAAGGTCTTCTTGCTCGACGAGCCGCTGTCCAACCTCGACGCCAAGCTGCGCGGCCAGACCCGCATCGAGCTGCAGAAGCTGCACCGCGACCTCGAGACGACGTTCATCTACGTCACGCACGACCAGGTCGAGGCGATGACGATGGGGGACCGGATCGCGATCATGAACGCAGGCATCCTGCAGCAGGTGGGGACGCCTGGCGACATCTACGACCACCCGGCCAATCTCTTCGTCGCCGGCTTCATCGGAAGCCCGACCATGAACTTCGTGCCTGCGACAGTGCAGGACGGGACGGCGAAGGCCTCGGGCTTTGAGGTCAAGCTGCCGAAGCCGATCAACTCGTCCAAGGGCACGCTTGGGTTCCGCCCCGAAGCCGTCACCGACCGCGTCGTCGACGGCGGCACCGCCATGGACATGAAGGTCGACGTGGTCGAGCGGCTCGGCTCCGACCAGTTCCTGTACGGGCAGGTCGGCGGCGACCAGGTCACCGCCCGCGTCGATCCGCGCATGAGCGTCCAGCCCGGCGACAAGGTCCGCCTTGGCCTGGACACGCGGACCCTGCACTTCTTCGACGCGGAGAGCGAACTGGCCCTGCTGTAGCCGGCGGCCTGCTGAGGGGCGATTTTGGAGCGGATTCGGGCACTCGAGGACTTCGACGCTGCCCGCTTCCGCGCCTTCAGGCGCTCGATCGGCTCCATCCTGACCCGGCGCGCTCGGCGCCTCCAGTCGATCGAGCCGGTGCTCGAAGCGGCGGGGCTCGAGGGCCGGGCCTATGGCGGCGTGCAGGAGATACCGCTGGACAGGGTGGTGGGCTCTGCGGCGCCGCCTTCGAAGACTGGAGACTTCGACCCCGGGTTCCTGCCTGTCAATCGCCGGCTGCGTGACCGCTGGACGCGCATCTACCGGGAGATGGTCGAAGGCCAAGAGCTGCCGCCGATCGACGTCTACAAGGTCGGAGACGACTACTACGTGATTGACGGTCACCATCGCGTGTCCGTCGCGCGGAGCCTGGGCCGCGCCACCATCAACGCTCGCGTGGTCGAGGTTCGCACTCGCGCGCCGCTCGGACCCAATCCCGACGCGGCGGCACTGCTGCGAGCCGCCGAGTACGCGGCCTTCCTCGAGACGACGCAGCTCCATCGCACTCGGCCGGAGGCGCGCCTGGAATGCAGCCGTCTCGGCCGGTACGACGAGATCCTCAAGCACATCCTCGGCCACGGCTACTTTCTTGGCCTCGAGAAGGGCCGCTCGGTGCCGCTGCCGGAGGCGGCCGCCAGCTGGTACGACCACGTGTACAAGCCGATTGAGGCCGCGATCCGCAAGCACGGCGTGCTCGAGCAGCTCCCCGGCTGGACCGAAGCGGACCTCTACGTGGAGATAACCCATCGTTGGCTCAAGCTGAGCGAGGGCGGCGAGGCCTCCGGTCCGCATCCAGCGGTGCACGCGCTGTTGAACGAGCACGCGAACAGCTGGTGGCGGCGCCGCCACGCCATCCAGATCCCCGAGCGCCGCGCCAGGAGCCGGGATTGATCGGCATCATCTTCGGCCCGCCCGGCAGCGGCAAGGGAACTCAGGCCGCCCGAATCGAAGACGAGTTCAACCTGGCCCACCTCTCGACCGGCCAGATCCTGCGCGCCGAGGTGCAGCGCGGCACCGAGATCGGCGAGGAGGTCGCGCGCAGCATGGCCGCCGGCGACCTCGTGCCGGACGACCTTATCGTCAGCATCGTCCGCCGGCGCCTGCCCGCGGCAGAAGCTGGCGGGGGCGTGCTCCTGGACGGGTTCCCCCGCACGCTCGAGCAGGCGCAAGCGCTGGACGACATGCTGGCTCAGGAAGGGCATCGCGTGGACTTCGTGATCGCCCTCGAGGTGCCGGAGAGCGACCTGGTCGACCGGATCCTGCACCGGGCTGCCATCGAGGGCCGCGCGGACGACACCCAAGAGGCGATCGCCGAGCGGATGCACGAGTACCACAAGCTGACGGAGTCGGTGCTCGACCACTACCGCAAGCAAGGTGTCCGGGTGGAGGTGGTCGACGGCACGGGCGATCCCGATGCGGTATTCGAGCGCGTCCGCCGGGCCATCGGCATATCCTCACCGTAAAGGCTGGGTAGACAGTGGCAAAAAAAGCCCGTGAGTCCGAACTTGGGCAGTCGATAAAACCCGCCGTCAACGGCAGCGGAGCGGCGGCTGTCGAGCCGCGACTGGCGATATCCCAGATCGCGAGTTCGTTCCCGCCCATCGCCGAATATGCGTTCCTCTCCGACTGCGAGGTCAACGCCCTGATCGCCCCCAGCGGCCGGGTGGAGTGGATGTGCCTGCCCAGGCCTGACAGCCCCAGCGTGTTTGGCTCCATCCTCGACCGTGCGGCGGGCAACTTCCGCTTCGGCCCGACCAACGTCCAGGTCCCCGCCGGACGCCGCTACTTGCCGGGCACGCTGGTCCTGGAGACGACATGGAGGACACGAACCGGCTGGATGATCGTCCGCGACGCGCTGTGCATCGGTCCCTGGTATCACAGCCAGCGCCGCTCTGGCACGAACCGCCGGCCGCCGACGGACCATGAGGCGGAGCACATCCTGCTTCGCACCGCCAAGTGCGTGGTGGGAAGCGTCGAGCTCAGCATGGACTGCCACCCCGTCTTCGACTACGGCCGGACGTCCGCCAAGTGGGACTACGCGGGACCGGGCTACGGCGAGGCGATCGCCAGCGGGGGAGAGGATGAGGTCCCGCTGCGCCTGGTCACAGACCTGAACGTAGGCTTCGAGGGACCGGGCGCACACGCGACCAAGACCTTGCGTCAGGGCGAGCGCGCGTACGTCGCCATGGTCTGGCCGCGGTCTCGCCACTCGACCGGGAAGGAGTACTGGGAAGAGCATCCGGCGCCCTCGACCTGCGACGAGGCTTTCCAGCGCATCGAGCGGACCGCGGACTTCTGGCGCGAGTGGATCAACCGCGGGGAATTTCCAGAGCATCCATGGCAGAGCTATCTGCAGCGCAGCGCGCTGACGCTGAAGGGACTTACCTACAACCCCACCGGCGCACTGCTGGCCGCGCCGACGACATCGCTGCCGGAGACGATCGGCGGCGAGCGCAACTGGGACTACCGCTACACGTGGATTCGCGACGGCACCTTCATGCTCTGGGGTCTCTACACGCTGGGTTTCGCGCGCGAGGCCAACGACTTCTTCTATTTCATCGCCGACGCCGCTGGGAGCACGAAGGACCTGCAGGTCATGTATGGCATCGGTGGCGAGCGAGAGCTGACGGAGAAAACGCTCGACCATCTCAGCGGATATGACGGTTCGCGGCCCGCGCGGATCGGGAACGCGGCGTACCACCAGGTTCAACACGACGTGTGGGGAGCGATGCTCGACTCGGTGTACCTGCACACGAAGTCGCGCGACTTTATGCCTGAGGTCGTGTGGCCGATCCTCAAGCGTTCGGTCGAATGCGCGATCGAGAACTGGAGAAAGCCCGACCGCGGGATCTGGGAGGTCCGCGGCGAGCCGCAGCACTTCACGTCCTCCAAGGTCATGTGCTGGGTGGCGGCGGACCGCGGCGCGCGGCTGGCCGAGCTGCACGGCGACCTCGAGCTCGCGAATCGGTGGCAGGCGGCGGCGGACGAGATGAAGTCGGACATTTGCGAGCATGGTGTCGACGAGCGTGGCGTGTTCGTCCAGCACTACGGCGCCAAGGTGCTCGACGCGTCGGTCCTCTTGATCCCGTTGGTTCGGTTCCTGCCGCCGGATGACCCGCGCGTGCGCGCGACAGTGCTTGCGATCGGCGAGGAGCTGACCGTCGACGGAATGGTCCTGCGCTACCGAACCTCAGAAACCGACGACGGCCTATCGGGCGAGGAGGGCACTTTCACCATCTGCTCGTTCTGGATGGTGTCCGCTCTGTGCGAGATCGGTGAGCTGGACCGCGCCCGTCAGCTATGCGAGAAGCTCCTGTCCTACGCGAGCCCGCTGCAGCTCTACGCCGAGGAGATCGACCCCCGCAGCGGCCGGCATCTTGGCAACTTCCCGCAGGCCTTCTCGCACCTGGCGCTGATCAACGCAGTGATGCACGTGATCCACTCGGAGATGGGGATACCCCACAAGTTCGCCGGAGCACCGTCACCCGAACCCTAAGGGCCGTATTACGAAATCACTACGATTGTGATACAATCTGGGGCATGAAGAGCGTCCGACTGGATCCTTCGCTTCAGGCGCGCCTCAGGCAGGCAGCTCGGTTAACTGGGGTTTCAGAATCGGATTTCATCCGGGCTGCTGTGGCTGAGCGCAGTGAGGCGACACTGGCTGACAATCTCGAAGCGCGCCTCGCAGGCATGGTGGGGACCGTCCATTCCAAAGGAGGGCGCGCGCGACAGGCTCATGAGCACTATCGCGATCTGCTCAAGCGTCGCGTGGCAAGGACTAGAAAGTCGCGACCCTGACGGATACGGGACCGCTCGTGGCTCTCATTGATGCCGGAGAGGCGGATCACAAACGGTGTCGCAACGCGTTGAAGCATCTCGAAGCGCCGATGCTCACGACCTGGCCGGTGCTGACCGAAGCCATGTACCTCCTGGGCGATGCAGGTGGCTGGAATGCTCAGCGAGCGTTGTGGCAGATGCTCGAACGAGAGGTTCTGCAACTGGCCGAACTCCAAGGCTCGGATGTTGCCCGGGCCCGCGCGCTGATGGAGAAGTATCGCGACGCGCCGATGGACATTGCGGACGCGACCCTTGTCGCGGTTGCCGAGGCACGTCGTCTCAAGCGAGTGTTCACCCTTGACTCTGACTTCGAGATCTACCGCTATCGAGGCCGCGAGACTTTCGAGATAGTTCCGGTCTAGCCTTCCGATTGTGAGGAGGTAGCCACCAAAGCCGGGGTGGGTGGAGTCAGCGCGCGCTAGCTATCACCCCGCCGGCGGCGATCAGCACGACGACTGCAATTCCCACCATAACTGGACTGATTACAGCCAGGAGCTGCTTGGCCACGCTGAGGCGGCGGCGCCGCCTCAGCAGGCCAAGCCTTGACTCCAGGCTCAATAACAACTACTTGCGCTTGCTCGCGGTCGTGGACGAGTGCTTGCCAAGGCCAAGGCCGCCCTGCCGGCCAGGGTCCCCGGGCACACCACCGAGCTCGTCATTGGACGGGAGCCTGTTGTTCGAGTTGCCAGGATCGCAACCCTCGGGGCCGTTGCCCACGCCCTGGTTGCAGTGCACGTCTTCGTCGCCTTCGCCGTGGCGCTTGGTAGCCGGGCACCCCGTGACTGCGGTGCCCGTGATCGTCACCGCGCCTTTCGCGAGGGCATCACCGTGGAAGGTTCCACGTGTCAGGGTGATCGCCGCTCCGGCGAGAATCGTTCCGATGAAGTTCGAGTCGGTCATGGTCGCGGCCTGGGCGACCCACCAGGTGACGTTGCAAGGATTCCCGCCGCCGGCCATGACTACATTGAAATTGGTGCCCGTCAGGGCGCCAGTCGCGGGGATGGTCGCGGGGATGGCCGCGACCAAGAAGATCCAGGTCCCGTTCGAGGGCCCCTTGAGCGTCAACGTGCCGGTCTTGGCTTCTGCACTCAAGCAGTAGACACCGGGCGAGAGCGTGACGTTGGCGAGGGTGCCTGTGATGGTCTGGCTACACGTCATGGACGCATAAGCTGCATAGGCGGTGTTGAAGTCGTTGACCACCTGAGCCGAAACCGGCGCGATGATCGACCCAGTGATCGGGCAATTGGTCTGCACCACCGAAGCCTTCACGCCGGAGGAGCCTACGTTTCCGGTGATCGTGCCGTTGGTGCAGGTCACCGCCCCACCACCAAGCGGGGCCGCACTCAGAACCGCGAAGTTGGCCGCCGTGCCCAGGCTGGGCGCGGTCGCTGCAAGAGCGGCCATGGGCCACACTCCTGCGACCGCGGCGATGACGATCAGCCCAAGAAATCGAACTCTGAAAAGCATGCGTCTCACTCTTTTTTTCTCCATGGGCCCGGTGGGGCCGCCCCTCGACGGACGCGGTGAACCTTCTTGCGAAAGAAGCGTTTCCCGCTGTGCGCCAAGCCTCGCCCCTCAGCCGTAACAAAGTCAGCAACAACTCGCTTAAGAACCCGTGCTGGGTAGCTCTACCAGTCGGCGAGCCGGCGCATTTCCGACGACCGCGCGTCGGGGTCGTAGACCATTCGATAGATGGGCTCTGCCCAGAGCCTGGTCGTCCGCGACGGACGGATCCGCGGATGCGGCCTCACGCGGCCCGGCGGCCTTTCACCACGCCTCCCGCCCTGGTGCCACCTTTCCAGCGCCAGCGCAGATTCACGGAATTTCGCGACCGCCTCGACCGGATCGAGCAGATCGCGATCATCGCCATCGCCATCGGAGCGCCCGAGGTGCTCGCGCCACAGCTCCAGCCGTAAATCGCGAGCGAACTTCCGGGCACCGTCGCCGAGGCCGGCCGGGTCGATTGGTTCTCGAGCATCGCGCTCCTCATCGATCACAGAGCACGCGATCTCCGAGTCGTGGCTCCAGGACCTCCGATTGAAATTATCCGATCCGACCGCTGCCCAGACGTCGTCGATCACGCTGATCTTGGCGTGCACGTAGACCGGAACGCCGGCGAGGTTCTCGATGTCGTAGATGGCGACACGATCGGGAGCTGCATCGAGAAGGACGCGTACCGCGTTCTCCCGGCCCACCTGATTCGGCCGCAGGGTGAGGGCTCCGGCCTGGTCGAAATATCTCGGCAGGACGGCGATGAGGTGCAGTGACGGATTTGCCTGGAGCGCGTCCGCGAACGTCTTCGCGACCTCGCTCGACCAGAGAAACTGATCTTCGATGTAGATGAGCCGGCGCGCTCTGCTGATCGCTTTCCGAAATCCGCGCGCGACGCTGCGCTCGCCGTGCGGGGCGAACGGATAGCCGCCACGACGCCGCGCGTAGGTGCGAAGCACCTGGACCGCGTGAGTTCCACACGGCTCGGGATCGGCCGGCATCGGCGGCAAGGTGCTCGCCTTGCGGTCCGTGTGGCGCATCAGGTCGTGCAGGATCCCCAGTGGGTCGCGGCTGAGCCGATTCCGGTCCTCCCACCGTTCCCGGAAGCAGAAGTCCAGGTCTCCCACTGCCGGGCCCTGGACCGCGACCTGAGCGTCATGCCATGGAGGGCTTGGTCCATAGACCGGCGCCATCGCCTGGCGCTGCCGGTCGCCGTGATGGTCGGCATCATCGCGCCTGCCGTGGCCAAGGTCGATGCCACCCGCAAAGGCCACGTCCCGTTCTGTACCTCCCGCGTGGCGGATGACGACGAGCTTTTGGTGGTGGGAGCCGCCCAGCCGCACACGCTGGTCGAGCAGAACCTCGCCTCCCGCCGAGTTCACCTCGTCGCCGAGGTTGCGGTTCTCTTCAGCACTGAAACCGAACCTGTCCAGGTGAGACCGCCACATCAATCCTCTGACCATCACGCCCCGGCGCACGGCGCCGGCCAGGACGGCTCCCACCCGCGAATCGGGATCGTCGCTCAGAAGCTGGTCGGGGTCGCCTCGCCAGTCGGTGAAGTACACGTGGTCGCCGGATCCCAGTCCGCGGATCGCGTCCAGCAAACGGCGAAAGTAGGTGGCCCCGTGCACGAGAGTTTCGACCCTGTTCCCGATGCTCCAGGCCACTCCGCCTTCGCGCCGGCGATCCAACCCGGTGAAGTCGTTGCCGCGCTCGGCGCTCGTGAGAAACCAGGCCGCCAGCACCCGGGTCGACTCATCCTGCATTGCACACGAAGATACCCTCCGCGCTTCATTGAACTTGCGCCCTTATTCCCCACGAACTCTGAGGCTGCGCCGTGAGTTCGCGGGGACCCCTTTATGAGCGCGCGCCCGGCGCTAGGCGCCGCAAGAGATCAACGGGTGGGTGTTACTGCCTTTGTTACCAATTTCGGCCCATCCTCACTGACCCATGCCTGACAGCAAGAACGGGAGGAATCACAGCTCGATCCGCGACCTCTTGAGCGCGCGGCCACGTCGCGGCCGAGTCAACCTCGCCGCCATCGATCCGTCGGAGACAAATGGGGTCAAACGGCTCCACGCTGATGAGTCGACCCTGCCTGACGAGGAGCACATCATGGCGCTCCAGGAAGTCCTGCACGCCGAAGCCAAGCGCTCGGTCCTGATCGTGCTGCAGGGCATGGACACCAGCGGCAAGGACGGCACCGTCAGGTACGCGCTTCGAGGCCTCAACCCACAGGGCGTGAGGATCGTCTCGTTCAAAGCGCCGACGCCCAACGAGCGCCGTCACGACTTCCTCTGGCGCATCAAACGCCAGGTGCCCAAGCCTGGGGAGATCGCCATCTTCAACCGTTCCCACTACGAGGACGTGCTGATCGCGAAGGTCAAAGAGCTTGCGCCGCCGGAGGTGATCGATGCTCGCTACGGCCTCATCAACCGGTTCGAAGCCGACCTCGTCAAGCGCGGTACGACGATTGTCAAGGTCTTCCTGCACATCTCGGCTGAGGAGCAGCGATCGCGGCTCCTCGCCCGCCTGGGGCAGCCGGAGAAGCACTGGAAGTTCAGCGGCAACGACATCAGCGAGCGGAAGTACTGGGCCGACTACCAGCACGCGTACGCGGCAGCCCTCGGCCGTTGTTCTACTGCCGCAGCGCCGTGGTATGTCGTTCCGGCCAACCGCAAGTGGTACCGGAACTGGGCCGTCTCCCAGCTGCTCATCGAGACGATGGAGGAAATGAAGTTGACCTATCCCAACCCGCACCTCGACGTGCGTGCGCTGAAGAAGAGCCTGCAGGCGGCGGCCTGATGGCGACGGTCCACGGTGGCGCCAACGCCGTCAAACGAGCTGCGAGCAACCCCGTGCTTCGGTTCCTGGAGCGTCTGGGTTACGGGGCGCGCGGTTCCCTGTACACCGTCATGGGTCTGCTGGCCCTGGGCATCGCGCTCAACGTCGGACGCGGCCGGGCCACCGACCTTTCGGGAAGTCTCGTGGTCTTGATCGCCAACCCTTACGGCAAGCTGGTGCTGATCGTCATGGCGATCGGCCTCGCGGCCTATTCGCTGTGGGGTTTCATCCGGGCCATCTACGACCCGATGCACCGCGGCAGCGACGCCTCCGGCTACATGGCAAGGCTAGGCTTCGTCACCAGCGCTCTCTCCTACGCCGCGATCGTGATCCTCGCCCTCCAGATCCTGGCAGGGTCGGGCGGAGCTTCGGGCGACAGCACCAAGACAACGATTGCCTCCATCCTCACCCACCCCGGCGGCGGCGGGGTGACGATCGTCATCGGCCTCATCGCGATCGGGATCGCCTTGGGGCAATTCCTTGAAGCCTATCGAGCCACCTTCGCAAGGGACCTGAAAGGCGCCGAGATGAGCGAGCGGGAAAGGACGATCGTGGTCAGGCTCGGCAGGTTCGGGATGTTCGCGCGCGGCGTGACCTTTCTGGTCATCGGATGGTTCCTGGTTCAAGCAGGGCTCCATCACGATCCGGGCCAGGTCCAGGGCTTCGGAGGCGCGTTCATGTTCCTGCTGGGCCAGCCATTCGGACGCGTGCTGTTGGGCATCGTCGCGCTGGGGTTTGTGGCCCTCGGTCTCCACTCCTTCGCCTGTGCACGCTGGATCCGGTTGATGGGGAGCTCCGATTGAGGGAAGTAAACCGATGGCAATGAAGTCGCCGCGCCGTTCGGCGACCCAGGCCCCCGACCTGCCAACCGACAGGTTCTTCAACCGGGAGCTCTCCCGTCTGGACTTCGACAGCCGAGTGCTCGCGATGGCCGAAGACAGCTCCCGCTCCCTGGCGGAAAGGATCCGTTTCCTTGCCATCGTCAGCGACGGTCTCGACGACTTCTTCCAGGTACGTGTGGCGGGCCTGCACGAGCAGCTGATGGCGCCCCTGAGCCTGACCTCGCCGGACGGTATGACCCCCGAGGAGCAGATGGACGGGATTGGAGAGCGCGTCAGAAGGCTGGTGGAGCGCGAGTCGGCGGTCTTCACCGGCGACATCCTGCCCGCGCTCGCCGAAGCCGGTGTCCGGATCGTGAACGCCGGCGATCTGTCCGAGGCGGACCAGGGTCTGCTGGCGGAGGTGTTCCAGGAGCGGATCTTTCCGGTCCTCACCCCCCTTGCCGTCGATCCGGCGCATCCGTTTCCTTACGTCTCCAACCTTTCCCTCAACCTCGCCGTGATGGTCCGCGACCCCTTGCGGCACCAGCCGCGCTTTGCGCGGGTCAAGGTGCCTCCATTGCTCCCACGCTTCGTCGGTCTGCCCGATGGGGAGCGATTCGTGCCCCTCGAGCAGGTGATCGCGCTCCATCTGCCGGCGCTCTTCCCCGGAATGGAAATCGTCAGTCATCACTTTTTTCGGGTGACTCGCGACGCTGACCTCGACGTGGACGACGACGAGGCGGAGGACCTCATGGCCGCGGTCCAGGCGGAGCTCATGCGCAAGCGTCGCAAGGGCCGCGCGGTGCGTCTCGAGGTCGGACCCGACATGTCTCCGGACGTCCTCTTCCTGCTGCTCCATGAGCTGGAGCTCGGCTCTCAGGACGTGTACTCCGTCACCGGGATGCTGGACCTGACGGGTATTCTCTCCCTGCAGCTGCCCGGCGGCCAACCGCTGACCGCCAGGGCATGGATGCCCGCGACTCAACCCAGGCTGCGGCCGGACGGTGGCGAGCTGGTCGACTTCTTCAGAGTCCTGCGCGATGGCGACGTTCTAGCCCATCACCCTTACGACTCGTTCGTCACTTCTGTCGAGGCGTTCGCCGAGCAGGCGGCCCGCGACAAGGACGTCCTCGCGATCAAAGTTGCGATGTACCGCACGTCCGGCCCAGAAAGCCCAATCGCAATTGCGCTCAAGAGTGCGGCCCAGTCCGGCAAGCAGGTCGTTGCGCTGGTAGAGCTGAAGGCCCGTGGCGACGAGCAGGCGAACATCGAGTGGGCGAAGGCGCTGGAGGCGGCGGGCATCCACGTCGTGTACGGCCTGGTCGGCCTCAAGACGCACGCGAAGCTGATGCTGGTAGTGAGGCAGGAGGGCGAAGGCGTCCGGCGTTACGCGCACATCGCCACAGGCAACTACAACGCGTCGACCGCCGGCTTGTTCGAGGACATCGCGCTGTTCACAGCCGACCCGGATGTGACGGCCGACATCGCCGAGCTCTTCAACTACCTCACCGGTTACAGCCGTCAGAGCAGCTACCGCAAGCTCCTGGTCGCGCCGACGACCCTTCGCTCGGGCTTGGTCAAGCTGATCAAGCAGGAAGCGCTGCGGCCGCAAGGGCGAATCGTGATCAAGGTCAACAACCTGGTCGACCCCGAGGTCATCGACGCCCTGTACCGGGCGTCCCAGGCGGGGGTGGAGATCGACCTGATAGTGCGCGGCATCTGCTGCCTCAAGCCCGGCGTGCCAGGGCTGTCGAAAGGGATCCGCGTCCGTTCCCTGGTCGGCCACTATCTAGAGCACTCACGGATCTTTCGCTTTGGGAGCGGATCTGATCCTCAGATCCTCATCGGCTCTTCCGACCTGATGCCTCGCAACCTCGATCGCCGTGTCGAGGCGGTGGTCCCGGTGACCGATCCCGCCCTCAACAAGAAGATCGACCACTTCCTGGAGCTCGAGCTCGCCGATGACACCCTGGCGTGGGAGCTCGCCGCGGATGGGATGTGGAGCAAGGCTGCCGCCGGTCGCGGAGTCAACACCCAGGAGCTGATGCAGCGCGCGACGCTGGAAATCGTCGGCAGCGAAGAAGTGGTGCCCGCCTGAGCACAGCTGCCCGCTCCACGGCGAACAGCGCCCGGGGGTTGTCGAACAGCCTGCTGATCATGAGTCCCAAGGCGGGCTCGATGACGCCCGCGATCGAAGCGAAGCTGCGTAAGGAATTCGCAAGCAGCCTGATCGTCGAATTCGATCCGAAGATGGACATCGAAAAGTTGGTCGGGCCCACAGCCTTGGTCATCGTGGCCGGTGGGGACGGCACTATCGGCTGGGTCGTCCGCACGCTCGCCGAATCCAAGCACCCGCTCGGAATCCTTTCGATGGGCACCTTCAACAACTTCGCGAAGTCGCTTCACCTCCCGACGACGGTCGACGCGGCGATCCGGGTGATCAAGAGCGGGAAACCCCGCCCCATCACCCTGGGCCGGTTGAACGGAAAGATCTTCCTGGAGGCTGCCGCGATCGGCCTATTCGGTGAGACCATCGCCGCCGGAGAATCCGCCAAGGACCGAGCCTTCGGAGCGTTTGCCGAGGATTTGAAACACGTCGCCGAGGCGAAGCCGTTCAAATATGAGCTGATGGGCGACATCCGGGGCAGTGGCACCGCGATGTCACTTGTCCTCACCAACACCACCTCGATCGGCTCGCAGATGCCGGTCAGCGACAAGACCCCCGAGGATCCCTACCTGGAGCTCTCGGTGCACGCGGGCGCCACCCGAACAGACATCGTGAAGCGGGTGCTCGCCCGCGTCGTGTTGTCCAAACATGGAGAGGGGGGACTTGGCCAGGTGTTCAAGTTCCGCAAGCTGGTGGTGACCACCAAGCCGAAGGTGCGGATTTACGCCGATAACGCACAGCTCGGCCGCACGCCGGCCACCATCACCGCCGAGCTGAGCGCGCTCCACGTAATCCTGTCCAAGTGAGCGCGGACCCGAGGGACGCCTCAGATCCGCTCGCCGAACCCAAGCAGGCAGCGGCCGAGATTCTCGCCGGGCAACCCGGACCGACCGCAAGGCGGTGGCTGGGCCCGATGGCGCTGGTCGTCTTCGTCCTCTTCGCGATCGATACCGTCCTGGTCGTGGCCAGATCAACTCTTCCGTACGACTTCGAGATCACCTCCTTCATCCAGCAGATCAACTGGGGCCCGCTCGTGTACCCGATTGAGCTGATCAACTGGAGTGCAGGCATCTGGCAGGTTCTCATTGGCCTGGTTGCGGTCGTCTTGCTCTTCGTCTTCGAGCGCCGTGCCGGGTGGCTGATGGCGATCGGCAGCATTTCGAGCCTTCTCGACAATGTGATCAAGCTCGTGATCTCGCGGCAGCGGCCGCCCGCGGACCTCGTCCACATCCTCAACCCGACCAGGGGCTTCAGCTACCCCAGCGGGCACGCGGTCTTCTTCACCTGGATGGCCTTCATGCTCGCGTTCTCGCTCGCACCCAGGGTCAATCCGCGTCTCCGTCCAGTGCTCTGGATCGTGGCCGGCGTCGTGCTCGTGCTGACGTGCATCGCCAGGGTCTGGGCGGGCGCCCACTGGCCCAGCGATGTGATCGGCGGCGTCCTTCTCGGCCTCGGCTGGTCGGCATTCGTGCTGTGGCTCCCGGAGCGCTGGCTGCCGTCCCCGAGCTGGAAATGGTTTCGAGGTCGCGCCCGGCCGGCCTAGCGCTTCTGGAAGATCCACCCAAAGAACGTGCCGATCCCGATTCCGATCACTCCGCCTACGGCGGCGTCGCTCGGAAAGTGCACACCGAGGTGGACCCTGGACATTCCGACCGCTGTCGCCACTGAGTAGGCCAGTGGGGCGGCTCGCGGGTAGAACATGGCGAGCGCGGTGGCGGCCGCGAACGAAGATGCGGTGTGCCCGGATGGAAACGAGTGGTCCGCCGGCCGGATCCCGACCACCGTCGCCTCGCGATTCACGAAAGGCCGCACGCGCCGGAATATAGGCTTGACCCGGACCTGGACGATGTAGGTCGCCGCCAGTGATGCAGCGGCCGTCGCCGCGCCGGCCCGCCGGCCCTTGTGGCCGCCGAGGATGGCCAGGGCGATTCCTCCCGCCACCCACCCCAGTCCCTCGCCCAGGTCCGAGAGGACGCTCACATAGCGATCGC
Organism: Candidatus Dormiibacterota bacterium; assembly: GCA_036570165.1. Classification (GTDB taxonomy): domain Bacteria; phylum Chloroflexota; class Dormibacteria; order Dormibacterales; family Dormibacteraceae; genus Palsa-870. The sequence continues at coordinate 20,891 of DATCPI010000071.1, forward strand.
TGTGCTTGGTATGCGGAAGGTCGTTGAGAACCCTGTACAGCCGCCGGTCGAAACCATCCCGACCCGGAGGCGCGACCACCACCTTGACGTCGCCGGAGTCCAGGTGCACGGCCACCGGGCCGGCCGCGACGACCGGCGCAGTCTTCGGCTGGACGGCCTTCGTGTTCGTGACTTCCGGGTCTTGCCGGTCGGGTGCTTGCGGATCCGCTGCTTTCGGCTTAGCCGCGCGCCGCGGCGCGGGCCTCTTGGCATGTGCCATCTACAAGACCAGATTAGCCTCGCCCGCCGGCTCCGGCTTCAAAAACAGCGCCCCCAGCGGCGGCAGCGTAAGCGTCAGGCTGTGCCGGTGCCCGTGCACGCTGATCGGCGCCGCTTCCACCCTGCCCAAATTCCCCTGCCCGCTCCCCCCATACAGCGGCGCGTCGCTGTTCAGCAGCTCCAGCCAGCGGCCCCCTTCCGGGATGCCGATCTGGTAGTTGTGCCGCGGGACCGGCGTGAAGTTGAACACCCCGACCACGATGTCCTTCTCCGACCGGCCGCGGCGGATCAGGCTGATCACGCTCTGGTCAGCGTCCGTGACGTCGATCCACGCGAAGCCTGCCGGGTCGAAGTCCAGCTCGTGCATCGCCTTCTCATCGCGAAGGATCCGGTTCAGGTCTCCCACCCAATGGCGCATGCCCCCATGCATCGGCTGGTCCAATAAATGCCAGTCCAGGCTCTGGTCGTGGTCCCATTCGCGCCACTGCCCGAACTCGTCGCCCATGAACATGAGCTTTTTGCCGGGCTGCGCATACATGTACGCGTAAAGCAGGCGCAGGTTCGCGAACTTCTGCCAGTCGTCGCCGGGCATCTTCGCAAGCAGCGATCCCTTTCCGTGCACCACCTCGTCGTGCGACAGCGGCAGCATGAAGTTCTCGCCGAACGCATAGAGCATCCGGAACGTGAGGTTGTTGTGATGGAACTTCCGGTGGATCGGCTCCTGCGACATGTAGAAGAGCGTGTCGTGCATCCAGCCCATGTCCCACTTCATGCCGAAACCGAGTCCGCCGAGATACGTCGGGCGTGACACCAGCGGAAACGAGGTGGATTCCTCGGCGATCGTCTGTACCGGCGGCTGCTCCTTGTACACCTCGATGTTGAAGCGGCGCAAAAAGTCGACCGCCTCGAGGTTCTCGTTCCCACCGAACTTGTTCGGGATCCACTCACCCGCCTTACGCGAGTAGTCGAGATACAGCATCGACGCGACTGCATCCACGCGCAGCCCATCGGCGTGATAGCGGTCAAGCCAGCACAGCGCGCTGCTCAGCAAAAAGCCCCGCACCTCGTTCCGCCCGTAGTTGAAGATCGAGCTTCCCCAGTCCGGATGGACACCAAGCCGCGGATCCGCGTGCTCGAACAGGTGCGTCCCATCGAAGTTCTGCAGCCCGAACTCGTCGGACGGAAAATGCGACGGAACCCAGTCGAGGATCACCCCGATGCCGTGCTGGTGCAGATAGTCGACCAGGAACATGAAGTCCTGGGGCGTGCCGTAGCGGCTGGTCGGCGCGAAGTACCCCGTGCACTGATAGCCCCACGAGCCGTAGAAGGGATGCTCCATCACCGGCATGAGCTCCACGTGCGTGAAGCCCATCCGGCCGACGTAGTCGGCCAGCCGAGGACCCAGCTCGCGGTAGGTGAGATAACGGTTCCCTTCTTCCGGCACGCGCATCCACGAGCCCAGGTGCATCTCGTACACCGCCCAGGGGGCTCCCCGACCGTTGCTCGCCTGGCGGCTGGACATCATCCAGCTCTCGTCGCCCCACCGATAGCTCAGGTCCCACACGATCGACGCCTGTCGTGGCGGCTGCTCGGAGTAGGTTGCGAACGGATCAGCCTTGTCCGCTCCCGTGCGGGTGACGCGCGAGTGGACGTGGTACTTGTACAGGGCTCCGTGCTTGACGCCGGGGATGAAGCCCTCCCAGATCCCCGACTGCTCGCGTGGAAACAAACCGTTGGCGGTCTTGTCCCAGCCGTTGAAGTCACCGATCACGCTGACCGAGTCGGCGTTCGGCGCCCAGACCGCGAACGAGGTCCCCTCCGGTTCGGTCGACACGTGCGCGCCCATCTTGTCGAAGAGATGGCTGTGGGTGCCCTCGTTGAAAAGGTGCAGGTCGAACGGGCTGAGCAGCGAGCGGGCGATCACCGCGCCGTCACCACCTGGAGGATGCCCCGAAGCGGGATCCGAACCCAATCGGGCCGCATGTTCAATTCGTAACGCAGCTCGTACAGCGCTTTCTCCAGCAGCATCGTAGTGATCTGAACGTCGAGATCGTCGGCTGACTGGGGCACGAAGGACGCCGTGCCGGCGGTGGAGAGATAGCTCTTCAAGAAAGTCGCCGACACGCACTGGACCCAGAATCGGCCCCAGCCCCGGAGTCCCGGGAGCGCTTTGGCGTCGATCTGGTCCGACTTCAGCGCCACCTGGCTGGCGTAGTCGAAAGACCGCAGCATGCCGGCCACATCTCTTAGCGCGAGGCGCTTGAGCCGGCGCTCGTAAAGGGTGCGAGTGGGTTCGCCTTCGAAATCGATGATGACGAAGTCGTGTCCTGTGTAGAGCACGTTGCCCAGGTGATAGTCGCCGTGGACGCGGATCCTGGTCGTGCTCAGGCGCCGGGACAGGAACGACTTGAAGATGCTCGCGATCTTGGGTTCGAGCTCGAGCACCTGCCGCGCCTCTTCTCGAGCGTCCTGTGGGAGCTTGCTCAGCTGCGTGCGCAGCAGGTCCGTCGAGCGCATGGAGAGGCCGCTCAGCGACTGATAGATGGATCGCTGGTCCTGCTGCGTGATCCGCTCAGGCGTGAAGGCCGGATCGCTCGGATCGGAGGCCAGCGCCAGGTGCATCTCGGCGGTCCGGCGGCCGAGCAGGCGCGCTGAATCGAGGTAGGCGCCGATCGTCCGGGTGGCGACCTCAGGCAGCTCGCCGCCAATCGCCTGGTGCAGCCCTCCAGGCATTGCGGGAGGTTCGGAGGCGGCAACCTCGGCTGCCTGAAGGAAGTGGGCGAACGTGTTCAACGTGTACTGCCAGGCGTCGCCCTGGTTGGGCACGTACCCCTGGAGCACGGCTAAAGAGACGGGTTCGCCGGCGGGTCGGCGGTACTCGAGGCTGCCCCCCAGCGGGGCGATCTGGGCGAAGGTTGTCTTTTCGGTCAGGAAGCGGCCGACCTCGAGCTCCGGATTGACTCCCTCTTCGAGGCGCCGGAAGACCTTGAGGATGAGGCGCTCGCCGAAGACCACCGAGTTGTTGCTCTGCTCGGCCACCGACAGCGCCGCCTCGAGCCGCACCGTCTCGGTGCCCCGCAGTCGAGCGAAGGCGCGCGTTGTCGAACCGACCAGAGTGCCGCCGTTGTTCGTCGCGCGCCGCCGCCTGGCGATGGCGCCGAGCACCGCCTCGGCGAAGGCCGGCGGTCCCAGAGCGTCGTAGAGCAGTCCGCGCCCATCGTCACCCGTGCGGACCCACGCGATCGCGGAATGCGGCCAGCGCTCGATGATGTGCGGCGCCTCCGCCTGGTTCGCATAGGCGAGAGGGAGCTGGTAGGTTTCGGGGTCGCCTTCCGCATAGCTGATGACGACCGCCGCCAGGTACGCCCCGCCGACGGCCCCGGGCACGGGGATCAGGTCGGAGATCTGCGCCGACTTGAGGCGCCGGGCCTTTCCCGCGAACCACCTGCGATTCTTCACATAGCCGAGCAGGATGTTCTCCAGGCGCTCCTTGCCCGCGCCGGTCAGGGCGGACTCCCAGTCGCCGGCGACCCGGATCTCGGGCACCGAGGTCGCCTGCGCGCCGTCGCCCTGGATCATCGGCGTCGCCCTGGGCTGAAGCGCGAACCAGTAGAAGGAATGTGGCCCAAGGGTCAGGAAGTAGGGCCCGTCGGCGACCACCGGCATCTCGTTGCCGCTGAACAGCTCGACGGGGACCATGCCCTTCCATTTACTGAGGTCGAGCTCGACCGCCTGCAGGAATCGAGAGAGGTTCGCGATGCACAGGATCTGCTCGGATTCGTAACGCCGGATGTACGCGAGCACCTTGCGGTTCTCCGGTCGCAGCAGCTCCAGCGTGCCGCGGCCGAATGCCCGGTGCCGCTTGCGAAGCGCGATCAGCCGCTTCATCCACGAGAGCATCGAGTGCGGGTTTTGCCCCTGGGCCTCGACGTTGACCGTCTCGTAGTGGTACTCGGGATCGGTGATCACCGGGAGGTACAGGCGCTGCCGGTTGGCGCGCGAGAACCCCGCGTTGCGGTCGGCGCTCCACTGCATCGGGGTCCGGACGCCGTTGCGGTCACCGAGAAAGATGTTGTCGCCCATGCCGATCTCGTCGCCGTAGTACAGGACGGGCGTCCCCGGCAGCGAAAAGAGAAGGCCGTTCATCAGCTCGATGCGCTTGCGGTCGTTGCCGAGCAGCGGAGCCAGGCGCCGGCGGATGCCGAGGTTGAGGCGCGCCAGCCGGTCCTGCGTGTAGGCGCGATACATGTAGTCGCGCTCCTCGTCCGTGACCATCTCGAGCGTCAGCTCGTCGTGGTTGCGCAGGAACAGGGCCCACTGCGAGTTGTCGGGGATCGGCGGGGTCTGCGCCAGGATGTCGACGATGGGGAACCGGTCCTCCATGCGGATGGACATGAAAAGTCGGGGCATGAGAGGAAAGTGGAACGACATGTGGCATTCGTCGCCGTCGCCGAAATAGGTGACCGCGTCCTCAGGCCACTGGTTGGCCTCGGCCAGCAGCATGCGGTTGGAGTAGTGCCCATCGACGTGGCGGCGCATCTCCTTCAGGAACTGGTGCGTCTCCGGCAGGTTTTCGCCGTTGGTGCCCTCGCGCTCGTAGAGGTAGGGGACTGCGTCGAGCCGCACCCCGTCGATGCCCATGTCGAGCCAGAAGTCCAGCGCCTTCAGCACCGCCTCCTTGACCTTGGGGTTGTCGTAGTTGAGGTCCGGCTGATGCGAGTAGAAGCGATGCCAGTAGTAGGCGCCCGCGACGTGGTCCCACGTCCAGTTCGAGGTCTCGAAGTCCTTGAAGATGATCCGCGCGTCCAGGTAGCGCTGGTTCGTCTCGCTCCACACGTAGAAGTCGCGCATGGCGGTGCCCGGCCGGGCGCGCCGCGCGCGCTGAAACCAGGGATGCTGGTCCGAGGTGTGGTTGCACACCAGCTCGTTGATCACCCGGATGCCACGGTGGTGGGCCTCTTTGATCATCGCGTTGACGTCGCCGAGGCTGCCGAACATCGGGTTGACGTTGGCGTAATCCGCGATGTCGTAACCGTCATCGCGCAGGGGTGACGGATAAAACGGCAGCAGCCAGATCGCGTTGACGCCGAGGTCTTGCAGGTAGGGGAGCTTTTCGATCAGCCCGCGGAAGTCGCCACTTCCATCAGCGTTGCTGTCGCTGAAGGCGCGCACGTGGAGCTCGTAAACGAGCGCGTCCTTGTACCAGAGCGGGTCGTCGTCCAGCCGCGACGTCTCGAGCTTGCGCCGTCGCACTGGAGCTTTTACCGGCGATGCGCCGTCGGTCGGAACTGCGCCCTCAGCGTCTTCGACGATCAAAGGAAGTACTCGAAATCGTGTTCGCTGCGAACGCGGCGGCGGAAGCGAAAGATCTGCGCCGGCATGGCGTGCGGGTTGATCTCGACAAAGTTTCGCGGGCCGTTCCACAGGTAGCGGGCGCCGCTCAGCAGCTCGTGGGCCTGGTAGCCCCGATCGCGCCTGATCCCAAGCTCCTCGAGCGGCAGCGTGACCATTCCCGTCTGCGTGTGATGCGGGTCGACGTTGACGACGGTCAGGACCACGTCCGCCAGGTCGGGAGTGCTCTTCGTGTAGGCGATGAGGTGGTCGTTCTCGGTCGTATGGAATCGCAGGCCGCGATCACTTTGCAGCGCGGGGTTTTCCCTCCGGACCTGGTTGACGAGCGTGATCAGCTCGCGAATGTTGTCGGGGTTTTCGCGGTCCCAGATGCGAATCTGGTACTTCTCCGAGTCCAGGTACTCCTCGGATCCCGCCTCGCGCGCGCGCCCCTCACAGAGCTCGAAGGCCGGCCCGTAGATGCCGTAGCTCGCCCCGAGCGTGGCGGCCAGCACGAGTCGCGCAGCGAACGCGGCGCGACCGCCCGTCTGCAGGTACTCGGTCAGGATGTCCGGAGTGTTCGGCCACAGGTTCGGCCGGAAGTACTCGCGAATCGGCGGCTGCGACAGCTCCGTGAAGTACTGCGCCAGCTCGGCGGCGGTGTTGCGCCAGGCGAAGTACGTGTACGACTGCGTGAAACCAACCTTGGCCAGGCGGTACATCACCTTCGGACGCGTGAACGCCTCGGCGAGAAAGATCACGTCGGGATGCTGGCGCTTGACCTCGCCGATCAGCCACTCCCAGAAGGCGAACGGTTTGGTGTGCGGGTTGTCGACGCGGAAGACAGTGACGCCCTGCTCGATCCAGTGCAGGACGATGGACAGCAGTTCGTCCCACAGCTCGCGCCAGCTCTCCGACCCGAAGTCGAACGGAAAGATGTCCTCGTACTTCTTCGGTGGGTTCTCCGCGTACTGGATGGTGCCGTCGGCGCGGTGCTTGAACCATTCGGGATGCTCGCGCGTATACGGGTGGTCGGGCGAGCACTGAAATGCGATGTCGAGCGCCACGTCCATTCCGTGCTGACCGGCCGACTGAAGCAGGTGGTGGAAGTCGTCGAGCGTGCCGAGCCGCGGATCGATGGACTTGTGCCCGCCCTCTTCGGAGCCGATCGCCCATGGGCTGCCGGGCTCGTCGGGTCCGGCGGCCGCCGTGTTGTTCGCGCCCTTGCGATTTGTCTTCCCGATGGGGTGGATGGGCGGCAGGTAGAGGACGTCAAACCCCATCTCCGCGATCTCCGGGAGTCGCCGCTCCACGTCCTTGAAGGTCCCGTGCTTGCCAGGATCTCCAGCCGAGCGCGGGAACAGCTCGTACCACGTTGAAAAACGCGCTTTCTCCGTGTCGACGACCACCTCGAGCTCCTTTGGGTAGGTCACGGCAAGGCTCTTGTCGGCGTAGTGGTCCATCAGCTGGGCCAGCTCGTCGCCGAGTGCGGCCGAGGCCGCGGCGCGGCCCTTTCGGATCGCCCCGGCGTACGCCTGGAGGCGGTTTGAGTCTGAGCCGTCGGCACGGCCGGCGGCCGCCTCGACCATGCGCGCGGCGACCTCGAGCTCGGGCGTGATGTCCTGGGCGGCCTCGACGCGCTTGGCAAACTGCCGGCTCCAGGTCTCGAAAGCGTCCACCCAGCCCTGGATCGTGTAGAAGTACCGGCCGAGCTCGCCGACCATGAACTCGCCGCGCCAGCGGTCGTTGACGGTCGGCACCATCGGCACGTCGTTCCACTGCGTTGACGAGTGGTGGCGCCACCGCAGCACGCAGGCCAGCGCGTCGTGTCCGTCCGCCAAGACGTCCGCCTCCACGATGACCCGCTCGCCAAGCGTCCGCTTGGCCGGGAACCGGCCGCCGTCGATCTCGGGCGTCACCGATTCGATCACGACCCGGCGCCGCCCGTCGCCCAACCGATCAGGCGTGATCGAGGGGAGAACAGACGGTCGCTCGAAGCGCCGTTTCACCGG
>DATCPI010000072.1:0-40647 GCA_036570165.1 Candidatus Dormiibacterota bacterium
CGCCCGCGCGCTCGAAAATCTCAGCAACCTTCTGGGAGAGTTCGGGCGACGCCGGCATGGGACGCAACTCGATAGTATCGTCGGCGAGCAGGCGGGGACGGACGCCGCCGAGCGCCGCCAGCTCCTCCATTGCGTGTTTGACGCTCTCGTTCATTCGTTCAGTCTGTGAAACGACGGTATCTAGCCTTCCTTGCGGTAGAGATGGGTTTACGCGGACGGCTGCCAACGGGCGCCTGGGAGCCGGCATTGGAGATCGAATCAGTGTCTATGGGTACTTCGGTACCCTCGACAGTCCCTCTGGAGAAGAGACGGCCCGCCAGGTTTGGTTCCTTTTGGGAGAGAGCTACGTCCCGCAGACCGTCGCATGGAGCTACACATGTCATTTCTGGAGCGGGTTCTTACGTTGGGTAAGGCGGCAGCTCGACAGGGCGTGCGTCGGGCTGACTGATGGCGCGCTTCCTTGGCCAGCTCATCGGGGTCATCCGCCCTGTTGATCGGACCTGGTGCTGTGATCGTTGTCGGCAAGGGGCGATCGGGACGCACACGGCATATGCCTCTGTAATGCACGCGTCGGGCCCGGGCCACGCCAGCCGACCGGCTGAAACTCACGGACTTGACGACGATGAACGGGAGCTGCTGCGCGTCAAACTAGCGAGCTGACCGGCGCCGATAGTCGCGGATGTCCAAGGCGATGGCCCCGCCTCGCTGCAGCAATGTTATGGCGGGCGACAGAGACCTCAGTGCACAAATAACCCCGTCGTGCCATTCTCCATTAACTATCCCCGCCAGGGGGTCACTCGCCAGAAGTTGGTTGGCCACGTGTGGGGTTCACTTATTACGTCCGCGCTCGATCACGTTTGGTCTTGAGGGTCTGGCTAACTCGCTCCCGCTCGACGCATCGCAGCGAGCTTTCGGCGCAGGAGCTGTTGTCTGTCGAGCACCCGAGGAATCAGGGACATTGGCTCCAGGCCTCTCGTGTCGGGCAACCCAGACGCTTGAAGTATCTCGGTGACCTTAGTCGGCACCTCGGTCTGGTCGCGGAGGTTCATCTCCTCGAGAAAGTCGAGCACTTTGTCGAGCTCATTCAGCTGCCGTAACAACTGGGGACCCTCGCCCACAGCATGGTCAGTGTAAAAGCCTTGCCGGAGCGGTATGGAAAGGTAGTACATCGACGACCTGACTCCTTGGCGACTCGCGTGTGTGTCGAGAGTAACCTGAGGCACGGAGGTATCGGTGCGCTTCGAGAGTTTCTCGTTCGGCTCTATCCGGATCGACGGCGTGACCTATGAGCACGACTTGGTCATCGACCGGGGCGAGATTCGGAAGCGAAAGAAGAAGGCCTCCAAACAGTATCGGGACGCCTACGGCCATACGCCGCTCTCGGCCAAAGAAGACATCCCCTGGCGCTGCCGCCGACTGGTAATAGGAACCGGAGCCGAGGGCGGGTTGCCGGTGATGGACGAAGTGCGAAAGGAGGCCCAACTTCGGAAGGTGGAACTCCTGAGCCTGCCGACCATAGATGCCATCGCCATCCTGAATCGCGGCGGTAAGAACACCAACGCCATCCTGCACGTTACCTGCTGAGCTTCAACTAATCGGCCGCCCGTCCGCTCAGGGCAGTCAGCCGCGACTTGGCAGCGCCGGACTCGACCCGCCCTCCGTCAACAGAAGGCGATCAGCTCGCGAACGAAGACGCGAATGGGGAGGCGCGAACCAGGCCGATGCTTACACCGTAGGCTTGGTGCCTTTGGGTGCAGTTGCGATTCTAACTACGGTGACAATGCCCCAGGCGAGGAGGCTATAGACGACGATGGCGGCCAGGTCAGCCGGGTCGAGATAGCTGTTGTTAGAGGTAGTCACCGGCCAGATGCCATGGAAAGGAGCCACCAGGATGCCGGCCAACTGGTAGACGAAGTTAACGAAACTTGAAGACTTGGAGGCGGCCAGGAGTTTGAGTAGGAAGTCGCCGGCGATGAAGATGTCAATGACAGCGACTACAAACCAGATCCAGGTGACGGCTCGGAAGTGATAGCGGCCGGTTTCGACGGGAGCCGGCTGCGGCTGGGGTTGCGGCTGAGGTTGGGGTTGCGGCTGGGGTTGGGGTTGCGGCTGCGGCTGCGGCTGCGGCTGCGGTGGCTGATTGCCGATCATTTTCCGATTTACCTCTCAGGAAGTGATCTTGGTGAGCGGATTGTACATCCCGGAGTTTGCAGTTCAGCTTGGGGCAAAGGCAAGGTATGCCAGGGATGGTTGACCCCAAGAAGGGTGCGTCGGGCTTCCTCCACGCTCTATCGGTACCGACTGAACCCGAGTGTGTTGGTTCGGCTGCCCACGCGCGCTTGCCCGGAGGCCCCCACATCGACCTCAGACAGCGGTTTTGCGAGCCGCGGGGGCGGACTCGGACCCGGGTGGAGGTGGAAGGCGATGTCTTGACGTGCCTCCGACTGGATATACAGCGCGCTCGGACTCGGACGGCCTTACAGCCCAGCCCCGTGCGGCGGGCTAACATCCGGCGGTGCGCCATAGGCGGATCTACGATGCGGGGGCGACCCGCATCATCGATTATTCGCCACGAAGGGCATCGGCAGGATTCGCCCGATATGCATGAGCCAAAGGGGCGGCCACAGCGATCCCGGTCGCAACGAACGTCACCCAACTGCGGCCAAGAGCCCCTATCCGATTGCCGTGATGGCCATCTGACCAATACACGGCTCACAACACGTCCACCTCAGAGGTCTCGATATCCGGCTGTGATGTTTGACTCCGTCCAGCCGGGGGCAAGACTGCTGGTAGTCATCCCACATGGGATGCCCGCTTGCGGTGGCCGACCGCATCTACCTCGAAAAAATCCGTGGCTTGTTCCCGCGAAGTTCGAGAAAAGGAGTCAGCGATGACTAACGGAACCATCAAGAAGCTCGTTTCTGACCGCGGCTTCGGCTTCATAGCGGCCGAGGACGGGAAGGAGTACTTCTTCCATCGCGACGCAGTCGACAACTTCGACTCGCTCAACGGTGGTGAGAAGGTCACGTTCGAGATTGAGGCGAGCCCGAAGGGCCCGCGTGCCAAGCTGGTCAAGCTCAGTCAGTAGTCGTCAAAAGGCACCGGCGATGCCGCAGGGGAGTCGCTCGCTCCCGTTGGCTGTCGGGCACAAAATTCGTCCGCGCGATCGCAGCTGTCGCAGTGACGACAGGATTCGGCGTCTAAGCATCGCTTTGAGTGGAGGTCGTCCCGTTGACGGCGACACTCGCCGGTAAGGCTCTAGGCCCCCACTCAAAAGCACGCTGTGGCCGTGAGTATCCGCGAAGCAATCCGCATGCGGATCCAGACCCATGCGTGGGCGGAATGGATTCGTCTGCCCGAAATGATCGTTTTTTGGAGGGATCATTTCCGATCATTCCGGCGACCGGAACGGAAGTCGGTCACGTCGAGGGTGGAAGGGGACCTCTTGACGTGTGCGGAAGTGGTATTCCAAGAATCGATCAGTCGCGGTACATTTCCTCGATGGGGTCCGATGCCTGGCGCGCAGGCCGGAGGCTGAACTACCTTCCCTTCAGGCCCACGCGATCCTGCCTTGACAGCAGCCCGACGTGGCCGATTTGAGTTGACGGACCCGGGTTAACGGCAGACGCCAGCGCTCCTCCTGTAGCCGAGCCAGCACTGACGCCGAGGTCACTATGGAGGCAGTTTCAGAAACTGGTAGTAGTGACGTCGCGCGTCAAACGCGTTAGCTTGCTCGCATGTTCGTAAAGCTTGGCTCCCGCACCGTCAACGTAGTCTCCTTCGGATCCGGCTCGACCACGCTGCTCGCCATCGGCGGTTGGATAGGAACGTGGCAGATCTGGCGGATGCCATTAGAACTGCTGTCCACAGACTGGCGCTGCGTGGCGTATGACCACCGAGGGTCGGGTCAGACTCTCGCTCCAGCCTCGGAACTTACGATCGAGGGTCTGGTCGACGACGTCTTCGCCGTAGCCGATGCCTTGGGCGTCGAGCGGTGCTGGATCGCCGGCGAATCCCAAGGAGGGCTCGTCGCGCTGCTGGCGGCTGCGAAGCAGCCCGAGCGCTTCGAAGGGATCGTGACCATTGCGGCGCCGAGCCGCTGGGAGTCCACGCCGGACCGTGAGCTGTTCGTTCGGGGCCTAGCGCAGGACCGGCATGCGGTGCTGACCCGGTTCGTGAGGTGGTGTATGCCCGAGCCGGACACCGAGCCCCTGCAGCGTTGGGTCCTGCAGCTGCTGATGGAAGCGGAGCCCGAGGCAGGGCCCGCGCTGATCCGTAACCTATACGGCTGCGCACTCCCTGCGAACATCTCCGAATTCAGGATGCCAGCGCTCGTGATCCACGGTCGGCAGGACACCATCATCCCGCCGGACAATGCGGCTCAGATCGCGGCCGCGCTACCCGGTGCGCAGCTGTTGCTGCTGGATGAAGTCGGGCACGTGCCGACCGTAACCAGGCCGCGGCAAGTCGCCGAGGCGATCCGATCCTTTGTCGGCTCGGAAGGCCGTCTGGAGATTACGAGCACGACAGATCCGCCGTGATTTGAGATGGGTGGCGGGCCGCGGCGGACTCGAACCACACACGAACACGGTGCCCCGTGTTTGCTAAAAGTGCATCAACTTGAACTCGGCTCCGGCGCAATATCGTGCTCGCGCAGGTTCGGTGGTTACTGAATACCCGCGTTGGAGTGAAGGAGCTGGCCGGTGGAAGGGGATGTCTTGAAGTGCCTCCGACTGGATTAACAGCGCGCTTGAACTCGACCTCACACCCAACTCCGTGCGGGCACGCTCCGAGTCGATGCTGCGGGTCGGTGTACGGTTTGAGAATGCCCCGTCGCAAACGCAAAGGTGCTGGACCTCAACCAACGGCGAAGCCGCAGAGCAGCGATCAGGCGCCCGGCGAAGAGGTGGTCCAGGTCAACGACCAGTACAAGGGCGGCGAGCCCGCCCCCGACATGCAGCAAGAGGAGCAGGCGCAGCACCAGACCGGGGGGTAGCCCAAATCCGGCCAGCGGATACGAGACGGCTTGCTTGGACGCCTATCGATATTGATGCCTAACTTGGATCAACGTGGTCCGCCTTCCCGGATTATCGCCGGACATCAGGGCGCATCTCGTGAAGCTGCGGCGCTCTATGGAGGGGCAACGGCGTGGCTGGGATGGCGGCTCGCTCGTGGCCAGCCGAAGAGTCGCGAGGCGGCCCTGATCGGCGGCGCCGTTGCCACGGTCTTCCTGCCTGTCGCCGAAATTGTTTTCTATGCCGGACCGACCGACCTGTTCCTGTTCGCCATCCTTGACGTCCTGGCGCTCTCGGCCTATGGGCTGGTGTTCTACTGGCTCCGCAAGCCGCCGACTGCTTAGGGAGCTCTCACCTCTGGACTGAGTAGATCCAGGTGAACGCGACCACCAGCCCGACCACCATGAGGAAGAACAGCAGCTCGACCCGGATGGCAAGCCGGACCAGCCGTCGCGCGCGCCGCGTGCGCTCGCCGCAGTTCTCGCAGTAGGCGGCGTTAGGAACTAGCTCCTTGCCGCATTTGTCACACGCGACCTGTACCGCCATCCACTTCAGTATGCAATCGTTGGTCAAGTGGACCTTCAAGAGGAGATGTCGCCGGCCGACGTAGTCCTGCTCATGGGCTCGGTGCCGGAGCGGATCAGCGACCTCGTCTATGGATTGGACGAGACGCGGTTGCGGTACCGCCACGGCCCGGCATTTCCGACGCTGGGCGGACTGATCGGCCACCTGCTCGACTCGGGGTCGAAGGTGGACTCCCTGCTCCGGCACGCCCACCTCGACGGCCTCGCCACCGCAGACGTCCGGGCCACAATCGACCCGACCCACGAGGACGAAGAGCTCGGGCGCCCCCTCCAGGAGGCCATCGAGGACTTCGCCCGCATCCGCCGCCGAACGGTGGACCTCATGCACGGCTGGGGCAAGACCGAGTGGGACCGCAGGCTTCGGGAGCCGCGCGGCGGCGAGATCACCCTCCTGGACGTGTGCCGCATGGTGGCCCGCCACGAGATCTCCCACATAGGTCAGGTCCGCAACCTGTTCGCGCTGCTTCCCGAACCCCAGGACCTTGGCCCCGCCCGCCCTATGGTTGAGTAGGGCCACAATTGCCTCGTGTCCGACACGCCCGAGGCCAGCGCTCCACCAGCAGCAGAACGTCCCGCCAAGTCAGGTCGCTCGCGGCGTAAGCGGAAATCCGGCCGTTCGGAAGGTCGCGCCTCCCAGTACTGGATGATCGTCAGCTCGCCCGACAACTTCCGCAAGACGCGCGAGCTGGGGTTCACGATCCAGGGTCTGAAGAGCCGCCACCGCCGGCGCGTCGAGACCATGCATGTCGGCGATCGCATGCTGTACTACGTGACCGGCCGAATGGCATTCGCGGCGACCGTGACCGTGTCGTCGCCAATGTACGAGGACCACACGCCGATCTGGCGCTCGGCACGGCGCGACGAGGACTACCCGTGGCGCGTGCACATCAGGCCGGACACCGTGCTCGACCAGGCCGATTGGATTCCGGCCAAGGAGCTCGCGTACCGCCTCGACTACGTACGCAAATGGCCGCCCGAACACTGGACTCTCGCCTTCCAGGGCCACATCCACGCGCTGCCGCGGACCGATTTCGTGATCCTCGAGGACGAGCTGGCCCGGAGCGCGCGCCGCAGGAGGGCACTCGCGGGCTGAAAAGGATTAAGGAGATCTACCAGTTTCATTTCCGCAACGAGCGGCGGGAGCGCCTCTTCCTGGCGTCACTCGGGTTCCTGGTCACTTTTGGGATCGTACGCACCATCACCCACCTCATCCGGGCGGGCATTGGACCCATTCACAACGTCACCACGGGCGGGCTTCACATCCATCACCTGGTCTGGGGCATCCTGCTTCTGCTGCTGGTTGGCTACGTATGGCTGCTCGAGGTCGGCACCGGCTCGAACTGGATCGCCAGCCTGAGCGCGATCGCCTACGGGGCCGGCGCCGCGCTGGCGCTGGACGAGTTCGCGCTGTGGCTCAACCTGCAGGACGTCTACTGGACGGACACCGGCCGGCAGAGCATCGACGCCGTGGTGATCTTCATCGCCGCGCTGTCGGTCGGCATCTGGGGCGGGCCCTTCGTGCGCGAGCTGGCTTTGCTGCTCCTGGGGCGGAAGAAGAAGCCAGCCTGAACTTGTTGACCGAGCCCGGAGGTCCCGGTCAACTGTCACAAACCGGTCGGTTGCGGTGCTTGTCTGGTAGTGGGTATGAACATCGGGGTGAGAGCTGTGGCGACGGTCCGTACTGACGACGAGTCGTTCGAAGCCCTTTTTTCAGCCGAATACGCGCGGGTGGCGGGGATCGCGAACCGGGTGCTGGCCGACCCGCACGAGGCCGAGGATGTGGCCCAGGAGGTCTTCATCGACTTCCACCGCCTGCACTCCGCGAACGCGCAGTACGCGCCGGCCTGGTTGCATCGTGCAGCGGCCCATGCCGCGCTCAACAGGCTGCGCGGCGCCCGGCGCCGCCAGCGGCGCGAGATGGCGCAGGCAATGGATGAAACGGAAGAGATGGATCGCACTGTCGATCCGCAGAAGGTCCTCGAGGTTGCAGAGGACCGCCGCCAGGTGCGCCAGGCCCTTGCCCGGCTGGCCCCCAGGCCCGCCGCGGTTCTCGTCCTGCGCGCCAGCGGTCTCAGCTACGCGGAGGTCGCCCAGGCGCTCGGCGTCGGTATCGGTCAGGTCGGGACACTGTTAAGACGCGCGGAAGCCGCGCTGCGCAAGG
This sequence comes from Candidatus Dormiibacterota bacterium, assembly GCA_036570165.1. Lineage (GTDB taxonomy): Bacteria > Chloroflexota > Dormibacteria > Dormibacterales > Dormibacteraceae > Palsa-870. The sequence continues at coordinate 7,761 of DATCPI010000072.1, forward strand.
AGGTTGGTCGTGGCTCATCTATCTGAGGGAACACTGCGCCGGATGGTTGACGATCCGGATGCTCACAGAGGCGCCGACGCGCGCCATTTCGAAACGTGCGCCGAGTGCAAGGCCCGGTACGAGACCGTGGCCGGTGACGCTCGCGCCATCACGAGCCTGCTGGCCGCGCCAGAGCTCAAGGTCGACGTCGCCTCCGCTTACAAATGGGTGCGATCCGCACCGGCTGCACGTCCGAGGTTTGGATTCCGGCTGCCGGTTGCACGGCCGGGTTCGCGACCGATGGTGCTCGCCGTCGCGGCGACCCTCGCTCTGGCGGGCCTGGTCGTGACCGCCATCGCGCAAGGCGGGAGCATCTTCGCGCCCAGCACGGTCACCCCTGTCCCGGTAACAGTCGCCGACATGCAGGCGCTTTCCCAGCTCAGCGCGTATGGGAGTCTGACGTGGACAACCAGGCCGAATCTTCAGATCGTCACGAGCGCCGCAGAGGCAGAGTCGATCTCGGGACTCAAGCCCCCCACCATGGGCAAGCTGCCGGCGGCTGTCTCGACGACCGTCACCTATGCGGCGACCCCGAAGGCGGTCGCGGTTTTCACATTCAGCAAGGACAAGGCTGCCGCCGCCGCCGCCGGCGCGGGCAAGACCCTGCCGGCGCTCCCGGGTGGAATGGAGGGTGCGAAGCTGACCGTTACCATCGGTCCCGCGGTGGCCGAGATCTACGGCAACATGACGCCACCCAAGGCCGGCTCGGACGCGACCCAGCTCGACCCGCCACAGCTGGTCGTCGTCAAGTCGAACGCGCCGGTCGCCACGTCCACGCAGGTCACCGTGAAGCAGCTCGAGGACTACCTGCTGTCCGTGCCTGGCATCTCGCCGGAGCTCGCGAACGCGATCAAGGCGATCGGCGATCCCAACACGACGCTTCCCATCCCGGTGCCGGTCCAATACGCGACGTCCTCCAAGGTCAAGGTTCAGAACGTCGACGGCGTGGCGCTCGGTGACAACACCGGCGTCGGAGCGGGTGTGATCTGGGTCAAGAGCAGCATCATCTACGCGGTGGTCGGCACGATCAAACTTTCGGATGCGCTCGATATCGCTAACCATCTGACCTGAGCGGGCGTTATAGCCTGCTGTCAGTGGCAGATGTAAAAGAACAAACCGTAAAGGCCTCCGGCTCACCCGCGATCCAGACCGTCAACCTGTCGAAAAAATTTGGCGGGACCGTCGCCCTGTCGGGACTCTCGATGACTGTGCCTCGTGGCGAGGTGTTCGGATTCCTGGGGCCGAACGGGGCGGGCAAGACGACGTCGGTGAAGTTGCTGCTGGGCCTTCTCAAGCCGACCTCCGGCGAGGCGTGGCTGCTCGGCCGCCCGATCGGCGACCTGCAAACCCGTCGCCACATCGGGTACCTGCCCGAGCTCTTCCGCTACCAGGGCTGGCTTTCTGCCCGCGAGGTTCTCGCTCTCCACTGCGAGCTGGCGCCACTGCCGCGTTCGAGCTGGAACGACGAGATCACGACCGCCCTCGATACCGTGGGGCTCACCGATCGGGCCACGGATCGCGTGGGCACGTTCTCGAAAGGCATGCAGCAGAGGCTCGGGCTGGCCGCGGCGCTGCTGGGCGAGCCGGAGCTGGTCTTCCTTGACGAGCCGACCTCGGCGCTCGACCCGGTGGGCCGCCATGACGTGCGCGAGGTCATCCGCGGCCTTGCCTCGCGCGGCACCGCAGTGTTTCTCAACTCACATCTGCTGAGCGAGGTGGAGCAGGTTTGCGACCGCGTGGCGGTCGTCGACCACGGCCGCGTCATCGCGTCGGGCACGATGGATGACCTGCTTAGCGGGACAGCGGTGAAGGTGCGCGTGAGCGGCCTTGGCGCCGGGGAGAAAGGAAAGTTGTCGAGCTTCGGAAACAGCGACGACGAAGGCGACCAGATGACCTTCACGAACCTCAAGCCCGAGCGTGTGCCCGAGCTGGTGGCCGCGATCGTCGAACTCGGTGGCCGGGTTTACGAGGTCACGCCGCGCCACCAGACGCTGGAAGACCGCTTCCTGCAACTGCTCGAGGCTGAAGAAAAGTAATGCCGCCAATCCTCGTCATCGCCCGGCTCACCGTGCAGGAGGCGTCGCGGCGCAGGCTGCTGCTCGCCCTGGTCATCCTCACGCTGATCGTCGTTGGCTTCTCTGCGTGGGGCTTCAACAAGATCACGACCGTGACCAACAGGGAGGGCGTTGCCCTCCCATCCGCACAGGTCGCGCTGATCACGTCGCAGCTGTTGATCGGTGTCACCTTCATGTACAGCGGGGTGCTGGCGCTGAGCGCCGCAGTGGTCGCGGGGCCGCTGATCTCGAGCGAGGTCGAGAGCGGCCTCCTCCTTTCCATGCTCGCCCGCCCGGTGCGCCGGAGCGAGGTGGTGATCGGAAAGTGGCTCGGGCTTGGGGTGCTCATCGCCATCTACGCGGCCGGCTCCGCCTTCCTCGAGCTCGCCGCAGTTGACTGGGCAACCGGATACCTACCGCCGCACCCTGTCCAACTGGTCCTGTACGTAGGAGCGGAAGGCCTCGTCCTCTTATCTCTGGGCCTTCTCCTCTCGACGCGGCTTTCCGGAATCACAGGTGGCGTGATCGCGCTGGTCGCATGGCTCATGGCATGGATCGCGGGCGTTGTCGGGGACATCGGCAGCGGGCTGCAAAACCAGGCGGTGGCCAACGTCGGCGTGTTCAGCCACCTGCTGCTGCCAACCGACGGGCTTTGGCGGGGAGCGATGTACGCGATGGAACCGGACGCGTTCCTGGCGTCGCTGAAAGCCGCGGGGACCATCGCCCGCGCCAACCCGTTTGTCGCCGTCGACCCGCCACCGACACAATTTCTCGCCTGGGTCGTGGTGTGGTTCGCCCTGATGCTCGCGCTGAGCATCTGGAGCTTCAGAACAAGAGAGATCTAAGGAGCGATTTTCCCCGCTCGTGCCGGCTCCAGCGGGTTTCGAGCCGGCGGGTAATAAAGGAAGCCTGCGCTAGGGGTAGAGCCCCCGTTCGCGGGTGGCGCCGGCGACGCGGGTCACCGCCCGGCAGTAAGCGGCCATGCGCATGTCGACCTTTTTCTCGAGCTTCGTCTTGAGGACTTCGGAAAAAGCGCGGGAGAGGATCGCCTTCAGCTTCTGGTTGACCTCGTGCTCGGACCAGAAGAACGACTGCAAGTCCTGCACCCACTCGAAATAGGAGACGGTGACGCCGCCGGCATTCGCGAGGATGTCCGGCACGACGAAGATGTCGCGCTCGCGGAAGATGGCGTCCGCCTCAGGCGTCGTCGGTCCGTTGGCGCCCTCGACGATCAGCTTTGCCTTCACGTCGCGCGCGTTGCGTGACGTGAGCTGGTTGCCGATCGCGGCCGGCACCAGCAGGTCGCAGTCGACGGTCAAGACCTCCTGGTTGCCGATCTCCTGCGCACCGGGGAAGCCTTTCAGCGTCTTCTCTCGCGCGCGGTACTCGAGCACACGCTTGATCGAGAGGCCGAGCGGGTTGTAGATACCGCCGTAGTCCTCCGACACCGCGACGATGGTGCACCCCGACTCTTCGAGCAGCTTCGCGCTGATGCTCCCCACGTTGCCGAAGCCCTGTACCGCGACCTTCGTCTGATGGGGAAGGCGATCCAGGTGCTCCAGTGCTGCTATCGCGCAAATGGTCACGCCCCGGCCGGTGGCCTCGATGCGGCCCAGCGATCCGCCGACCTCGATCGGCTTGCCGGTCACCGACGCCGGCGCCGAGTAACCGAGATGCATCGAGAGCGTGTCCATGATCCACGCCATCGTCTGACCGTCCGTGTTCACGTCAGGCGCGGGAATGTCGCGGTCGGCGCCGATGAGGATCGAGATCTCCGTCGCAAACCGGCGCGTCATGTGCTCGAGCTCGTTGAGCGAAAGCTCCTTCGGATTGACGATGATGCCGCCCTTGGCGCCGCCGAACGGGATGTTGACGACGGCGCACTTCCACGTCATCCACATCGCCAGCGCTTTGACCTCGTTCAGCGAGACGTCGGGGTGGTAGCGGATGCCGCCCTTGGCGGGCCCGCGGTTGATGTTGTGTTGCACGCGGTAGCCGGTGAAGACTCGGAGATGGCCGTTGTCCATCTTCACAGGGAAGGTGCAGGTGAACTCGCGCTGCACCTCGCGCAGGACCTCGCGCAGCCAAGGCTCGAGCCCGATGATCTCCGCGGCGGTGTCGAACTGCGACTGCGCGGTTCTCCATTCGTCGGCTTCGATCGCGGGCTTCAACAAAATGCTGCTCACGGTGCGCCTTGAATGCTGGGGGGACGTCCCCCCAGATGCGACAGTCGGGCAAAGCCCGCCTGTCGCCCCCCCTGGGCTTCGATGGCAGGCTTGAGTTGGATTGCGCTCACATCAGCACTGATGATCGCGGATATTCCGCATCTGGATCACACATTACGTTGATGCACGCCGGCAGGCTCGAGGCGAACGCACGCTCCAGGGCCGGCCGGATCTGGTCCGGGCGATCCACGAGCTCGCCGTGCCCTCCGAGCGATTCGACGACCTTGTCGTAGCGGGTCCGCTGGCCCAGGTCTGCCGCGACGCTCACGCCCAGCATGCTCAGCATCGGGTGCTTCTCCAGCGCCCAGATGCCGTTGTTCCCGACGACGCAGACGACCGGGATCCGGTGCCGGACCATGGTGTCGAACTCCATCGCCGAGAAGCCGAATGCCCCGTCGCCCGACAGCAGCACCACCTGCCGGTCGGGGTGGGCGAGCTTGGCGGCCATCGCGTAACCCGGCCCCGAGCCGAGACACCCGAAGGGACCCGGGTCGATCCACAGGCCTGGCTTCTGGCGTTCGATCAGGCGGCCGGCGAAGGAGACGAAGTCGCCCCCGTCGCCGACCAGGATCGCGTCGGGGTCGCAGTAGCGATCCACCTCGGCGATCAGGCGCGCGGGATGAACCGGCGAGGAGTCGGATCGGGTCATCGCCTCGTCGCGACCGCGGGACGAGGCGTCGGCCTCGCGAAGCTTTTCCAGCCACGAGGTGCGCTCCTTGGTGCCGCCGACCGCGGCGGCAAGCGCCGCCAGAGCGGCCTTCATGTCGCCGTACATTGCGACTTCCGGGGCCCGGTGCTTGCGGTGGCCGTCCACGTCGATGAAGACCAGGCGCGCGTCGTCGGGGAAGACCGGCGGCCGGCCCCAGTTGAGCCGGAAATCCAGCGGCACACCGATGACCAGGATCAGATCGGCTTCGCCCAGCGCGGTTCCACGCGCGCGCGGGAAGAACAGTGGATGGCCGGGCGGCAGCATGCCGCGAGCCATGCCGTTGACGGAAAGCGGAAGGTGCGCCGCCTCGACCAGCTCCTTGAGCTCGTTTTCGGCGTGGGACCACCACACGCTGCCGCCCGCGATCACCGACGGCCGTTCGGCCTTGCGGATGAGTTGGGCGGCGCGCTTCACCTGGTCTGGGTCCGGCCCCGGACCAAGGTCGGGCGTCAGGTGCTCCGTCGCTTCGGGCAGGTCCGCGCCACCGAAGAAGGTGTCGAGCGGGACGTCCATGAACACCGGGCCGGTGCGCCGGCTGAGCGCTTCGCGCATGAACTCCGCGCTCACGGAGTAAGCCTCTTCGGCGGAGCCAAGCGTCGCGGCCTTCTTGGTGATGGTCTGGACCAGCGCCACGTGGTCCATCTCCTGCAGCGAGCCCATGCCCCACCTGGCGTTGGGCGCACGGCCGCCGATGACGAAGATCGGGCTGTCGGCCGCCTGCGCCTGGGCAATCGCCGAGGCCGAGTTGGTTACGCCCGGCCCGGCGGTGACCGCGGCGACGCCGACCTGTCGCGTCACCTTGGCCCAGCCCTCGGCTGCGAACGCGGCTGACTGCTCGTGACGCGTGTCGATGATCCGGATGCCGTGCTCGGTGGCGCCGGTGAGGATGGGCCAGATGTGGGCGCCGTTTAGCGTGAAGAGGTGGCTGACACCCGCGTGCTTGAGAGCGAGGGTGACGAGGTCGCCGGTGTTGGCGGAGTCTGACACCTAATGAGCTTGCGCGAATGGCATCGCCGGGGTGTTGAAGGCGGCTTCCGGCGCGCCCTCGCGGGCGATCACGATCACTCCGCCTGACGCTTTGAGCGCCTTGCCGAGGAGCGCCACCGCGCCGCGCGCGACCACCGCCGCGCTCATGCCGTGCTGGAGCTCGACCACCATCAGCCTCGCCAGCCCCAGGCGGATGAAGGCTTCGCCCTTTCCGGTGCCGCACACGGCACCAAATAGATCGTCGGCATAGATCCCCGCGCCGGGAATCGGCGAGTCGCCGATGCGCCCGGGCAGCTTGCCGCTGATGCCTCCGGTGGAAACCGCGACCGCGAGGTGCCCGTCGGAGTCTCGAGCCACCGCGCCCACCGTGTCAGCGCCATGGAGGAGCGCCTGCCGCTTGCGATCGGTGATGAAGATGGCGGGGTCGCACATCTCGACGCCGTGTTCGCGCGCGAAGCGTGAGGCGCCGTCCCCAGCGAGCAGCACATGCCGCCCGTCGCGCATGACCTCCAGCGCGAGGTCGATCGGGTGGCGCACGTCCTTCAGCCCGGCGACGCCGCCGGCCCGGAGCTCGGCGCCCTCCATCACTCCCGCGTCGAGCTCGACCACGCCGTCCGCGTTGAGGCACGCGCCGATGCCCGCGTTGAGGAGCGGCTCGTCCTCCATGAGGCGGACTGCGGCCGCTGCCGCGGCAAGCGCACCGCGACCGATCTCAGCCCAGCCGGCATCCCGGGCTCGCTCGACGGCAGCCTGGCGAAGCGCAAGTTCCGCTTCGGGAACTGGTCCAGCGCCGCCGTGAACGATCAGCGCCGGACGGGCGCTAGAGAGCCTGGTCGGCAGGCCAGTTTTCGCGGCGCTCGAGCATGCGGCGCTCGGCGATCCGGCGGTCGAATGGAAAGACCCCGCGGCGGCCCGCGTTCGCCCGCGCCGGGTCGCGCCTCTCGGAATACCGTCTCTCGACCCAGGCCCGGCGATCGTCATCGCCACGCCTTTCAGGCCCCCTTGGCAGCAAAGTGTTGTTCAGCACCCTCACCCCTTCCTCTCGTACGGACATTGGGTAGTGATGCTAAGGCACGCGATGATCAATTTGAGGGGTCCCCACGAAGTTAAGGCGAAGCCTCCGACTTCGTGGGGTTTATCAGCGCCGATAACTTCGCATCTAATCTGCGCTCGGACTGGCGCCTCTCCAGCTCATCACCCGGTCCGAGGTCGACGAAGCCGGCGTAGCGGGCCAGACGAGGGTGGACCTCGGCGACGCGGCGGAACATCTCCTGAGCTACCCACCGGTAGTCGGGGTGGCCTTGCGGGGTGGTCCGGAGCTCGCACAGGTGGTAGACCTCGCGCAGGTTCACCCGGAAGTACCAACGGACGCGAAACGCCAGCGGCACGATGTACTGGGCCAGCGCTGGGCCGGCATCGGCTTCCAGCCTCGCGTGGACTGCCGCCGCCGCTTCCACGGCGGCCGCAAAACGCCCGCCCACGCCCAGGTCGGCAAGACCGGGCGGAAGGTCGTAGCCCAGGGTCGTGCCCAGCACCTGGCGGTCCTGCGTGAGCATGCGGTGGCGGTGCAGGTCGCGATAGGCGCCGAAGTTGGCGACGATCTCGAAGGTGTACTGCGCGTGCTCGAGGGCGCGAGGCACCCGCTGACGGCGGTTCGAACGATCGCCCAGCAGCGCCTCGAGGACCTGGGCATGGTCCGCCGTCTGCTGGTCGAGGCCCGCGTCAGAGTGCCCGAAGAGCGCCGCGGCTACGACCTTGCGCTCGGCGTCGGGGTCGTGCTCGACCAGTCTTACCGTCGGCGCGTCCTGAGCTAGCACCTTGGCGTGGGGAGCCAGGCTCGCCGCTTCCATCCGGATCCTCGCCATCCGCTCCGCCGCCGGGCGGCCGTACCGATCGTCTAGCGCCCGCTTGACGAACGCGGGGATGACCAGCGCGAGCTCACGGTGCAGCTCGGTGGCCAGCTGGTGGCACTCCGGAAGCTCGTGCGCCGCCATCTTGGTGATCAGGTACTCGAAGGCGCGGCCGTTGCCGAAAAGGCCGAGGTTGGTCAGGGACCCGGCAGGCAGCAGCCCCCGCAGCAGGTCGAGCGCCTTGGCCCGGGTCGCCGACTTCCACGCGCGATCGGTCTCTCCTGATTCGAGTGGGAAGCGCTGCCGGATCGCCTCGGTGACGGGTTCGACCAGCCCGCTGTAGGCGGTGAAAAGCGCGTCGGCGGCCGGCTCGTACTCTGGATGGGCCAGCTCGGGGCCGCGGTAGAAGAGGTGGCGGCCGTCGGGCCCAGGCCTGTCGAACCGAACGTAGCGGGTCGACTTCTCGAGGGGGGAGATGCCGATCCGGCTGTCCTCCAGCGCTTTGGCCGCCAGGATCGACGTTCGCTCGACCGCAACGTGCGCGCCGGCCAGCTCCGCCACCGAGTCGTCCCCATAGCCGACGAGGACACGCTCGTAGAACTCCTCGGCGCGGAGCACCGCGACCATGTCGTCAGCGTCCGTGGGGCTTCCGGTGAGCTGGCCAAACCCGGAATCGGGTTCGTTGATGAACTCGTCGAGCAGCACCCGGCGCAGGCTCTTCTCGGTCCGGGAGTACCGGGAGAAGAGCGCGCCCTTGACGACCTCAGGCAGGTTCCGCAGCGCGAACACCGGCCGGTCCATATTGGTGAAGTAGCGGGAGAGGAGGGCCGACTCTGAGTTGGTGAACTCGGTGCCGACCATTCTCGGTAGATTAATGCAGCCTCAATGGATAAAACGCCCTGCACTCGTACGGCTGCCCCACATCTGGTGGCTGCGGAAAAGGCTGACCCCAGGATGTTGCCTGCCGGCCACAAGTTGTCCACCAGTTGTCCCCAGGCTTGTTAAAAACCGACTGCATAACGCCGACGCTTTAGGGCGCGTTCAGAAGATGCGGTAGCCTCGATCGTGGTCATGGACTGGGAAGCGAACTGGGAAAACATCGTGCACGAGAGGGCTACCCTTGGCGGCCTGTTCGCCAACACGGGCTACTGGGACCGCCGCGCTCCCAGCTATGCCCGATCGACGCAGGCGCGCACTGACGACTTCCTGACCGTTATGGAGCCACATCTGTCGCCCCGCAGGACGCTCATCGACGTGGGTGCGGGCACGGGACGCCACGCGGTGCCGCTGGCGAACCGGATCGAGTGGGTCACGGCCGTCGAGCCGTCCGAAGGCATGCGGGCCATGATCCCGCCCAGAGACAACATGACTGTCGTCGCCAGCTCGTGGGAGGACGCCGAGGTGGCGCCCGCGGACCTCGTGATCTGCTGCCACGTCCTTTATGGCATGGCGGAGCCGGTGCCCTTCATCGAAAAGCTCGACCGGTCCGCGCGCGAGCGCGTCTTCATCATGCTGCGCGAGAGCGAGCTGCCCCACCCTGCAGCCGCGGTCCGCAGGCAGCTCCTAGGCGACGCCGGCCCTCGCGTGACACGTTTCAGCGACCTCTTCATGCTGCTGATGCAAATGGGCATCGCGCCGGATGTCAGCTTTCTTCGCTACACCAGCGTCTCCCGTTACGCGGATTTCGGCGAGGCTCTCCTCGATGTGATGGCGATGGTGGGTGACGCTTTGAGCGAGGCCCAGGTGCGGGTGGCGCTCGAAGCGATGCTGACGAGCGAAGGCGACGAGCTGGTTTACAGCGGCGGCACGGTGCTTTCGGGAGTTGCAGATTGGCGACCACTGGCAAGGGACTGACCCTGCGGCCTATGAGGCCCGCGGATCGCGAGCGCGTGATGGAAATCTGTCGCGACGTCTGGGACGGCCATGACTACATCCCGCGCGTCTTCGACGACTGGCTGGAGGATGCGGGCGCGGCGTTCCAGGCCGCCGAGGTGGAGGGCGTTGTCGTCGGCTTGCAGCGCTTGCGTCCGTACGCGCCGGGCCTCATCTGGTACGAAGGGCTGCGCGTCACAAGCACTCATCGCCGCCAGGGAGTGGCTCGCGAGATGCTCGAGTCCGCGATCGCCGAAGCGAAGGAGCAGGGCTTCCGCGAGATGCGACTTGCGACCGGGAACCCTGGTGCGGTCACGCTGTTCGAGTCGGAGGGCTTCCGCCGCCTGATCGACGCGCGCTGGTGGCGTGGGAAACGCGTCGAAGGAGGCGAGCCGGCGCGGATGCCGGACCCGGCCGAGGCGCGAAAGCTGTGGCCGGCGTTGGAAAAGAGCCTCGGCATCGAGCTCTATCACGGCGTGTCGACCGACTTCAACGGCGCGTTCGACCTGGACGCCGGCGAGCTCGAGCGATTGGCGAAGATCGGAATGTTGAGGGTCGGCCCGGGCGGCCGAGCCGTCGTCGGGCTGAGGGAGCCATGGGGCGAAAACCTCGCTGTGGCCTTCGTCGCGGGACGCGGCGGCGCGCTGCGCGAGCTGCTGATGGCTCTGCGTTTCGAAGCCGACACGGACGGGCTCGACCACGTCACCATCGCGCTGCCGCGCGACCACCCCGCGGCCTTGGACCTGACCGCTTCCGGATACGATCTCGCGAATGACGAAGACTCCAGTTATATCTACGGCTTGAAGCTTTAATTGGGCCTGTGCTTTAGGTGACCCGCCGTTATGTAGTCATCGGCAACGGCATCGCCGGGCAGACCTGCGCCGAGGAGCTGCGCAAGATGGACGCGGACGCGTCGATCGTGATGATCGCCGCCGAGCGGCATCCCCTTTACAACCGCGTCGCCCTGCCTCGCTACCTGCGCGGCCAGGTGCGTCGCGAGAAGGTGTTGATGCGCACGGTCGAGGACTACGCCACGCGTGGCCTCGACATCCATTTCGAGACGTGGGTGACCGAGATCGATGCGCGCGGCAAGGTGGTGCGCACCAATCGCGGCCAGGAATTTCCTTACGACGCTCTGCTCATCGCGACCGGCGGACGGCCGAAGCCACCGCCGTGGCCTGGTTCCGACCAGGTGTCGAACGCGCTTGGCTTTCAGACGCTCGACGACACCGATGCGATCATCGAGAAGGCGGACGCGTCGGAGCGAGTGCTGGTGATGGGCGGCAGCTTCATCGGCTACGAACTGGCGGAGGGCGTGAGCTTTCGCCAGAAATCGAAGCTGACGTGGATCATGCGCGGGCCGTGGTTCCTGCGCTACGTGCTGGACGAGGAGGGCGGCCAGCTGTGCCGCCAGATGGGCGAGGCGCAGGGCGTGCAGTTCATCTGCTCGGACGAGGTTCAGCAATTCAGCCGGAAGAATGGACGGTTCCTGGCCGAGACGGTCAACGGTGAGAAGGTCGAGTTCGACCTGCTGACGTACGGCGTCGGTCTCGACTACTACACCGAGCCGGTGCGCGACACCGGCATCGAGCTGAACAAAGGCATCGTCACCGACTCGAAGCTGCGCACGTCTGCACCTGACGTGTACGCGGCGGGAGACGTCGCGGTGTTTTACGACCTGATGGTCGAGCGTCACAACCAGATGGGGACGTGGGACAACGCCGAGGCGCACGGCAAGGTGGCGGCGCGCAACATGGCGGGGGCCGAGGAGGACTTCTTCGACGTCCCCACCTACACGACGACGATGTTCGGGTCGACGCTCGCCGTGATGGGCGTGACGCCGGACGTGCAGCCCGACCTCGAGTCGGTGCGCACTTACAGCTACGAGGAGAAGTTCTATCGCAAGCTGTTCTTCAAAGACGACCGGCTGGTGGGCGCGATCATGATCGGGCCGCCCAAGGGCCGGAAGAAGCTGATCGAGATCATGCGGTCGCGGCGGGTGATCGAGCGGCCGAAGCAGGAGCTCCTCGACCCGGCGAACCTGAAGGACTGAGCTTCTTCCCGCGCCCCGCGGGGGCCCGTATGATTTGCCTGAAAGAGATGACTTTCGCCTACAGCGAACCTGCTCGCCACGTGAGAGAAGCCCTGGGGGCGGTGCTGCGGCAGCGCCGCGAGGCGAGGCGCCGGACCCTGACCGAGGTCGCGAACGAAGCCGGCCTCTCGCCCGCACACCTCTCAGAGGTGGAGCGCGGCCGCAAGGAGGTCTCCACCGAGCGCCTCCTCGCCGTTGCTCACGCGCTTGGCGCGAATCCCGCCGACGTCTACGCGGACCTCGCCCGGCTGCTGGGCGCAGACCCGGAGCAGAGAACCTGGCCGGAGGACCCGCCCGCGAAGCTCCGGCTGGCAACGGCGTCGCTTCCGCTCGAGGCGCTGCGGAGCGTCGCCGACTTCAGCGCCTATCTGGCCATGGCCAACCCGCCACCCAAACCGAAACCCCGAATCGGCTTCGATACAAGGAGTTAATCGATGAACCTCATTCCGACAGTGATCACCAACGATGGGCGCGGCGAGCGCTCGTACGACATCTACTCGCGGCTGCTGAAGGACGGGGTCGTGTTCCTGCGCGGAGTGATCGACGACGACCTCGCGAGCATCGTGACCGCGCAGCTGCTGTTCCTCGAGAGCGAGGCGCCCGATCGCGACATCCAGCTGTACATCAACAGCCCGGGCGGATCGCTCACCGCGGCGCTGTCGGTCTACGACGCGATGCAGTACGTGGGCCCTAAGGTGGGGACGCTGTGCACCGGGCTCGCCGCGAGCGGCGCCTCGATCCTGCTGGCGGGCGGGGACCCTGGCATGCGGATGTCCCTTCCCCACGCGCAGATCCTCATCCACCAGCCGTTCAGCCAGGGCATCCAGGGCCAGGCGACCGACATCCAGCTGCACGCCCAGGAGATCCTGCGGCAGCGCGAAGCGATGGCGAAGATCTACACGAAGCACACGGGCCAGCCGCTGGAGAGTGTCGAGCGGGCAATGGAGCGTGACTTCTTCATGAACCCGGAAGAAGCCAAGAAGTGGGGCCTGATCGACCTGATCGTGGAGAAGAACCCCAACTCCGTCCGCGTCCCCGCCTGAGGGTCGTCGACTGAAAGTAGTCGTTTTGGGGGGCACGCGCTTCATCGGCCGTGCCATCGTCGAGGAGCTCGTCGCCGCCGGACATGACCTGCTGATCGTCCATCGAGGCAATCTCGAACCAGACGACCTGGTGCCTGTGCAGCACTTGCACGCGGAGCGAAAAGAACTTGCCGTCCACCGCGACGAGCTGGCCGCGTTCAAACCCGACGCTGCGATCGACTGCCGCGCCCTGACGCGCGCGGACGCGCAGATCGCCATCGACGCGCTCCCCGCCGGGCTCCGGCTGGTCGTCATCTCCAGCCTTGACGTGTACCGCGCGTTCGGCGCCGTCAACGAAGAACGCGAGACCGACCCAATTCCGTTGGACGAAGAATCGCCTGTGCGCCTGAACCGATACCCGTACCGGGGCAAGATGCCTGGCATGGACGACTACGACAAGCTCGACGTCGAAGACGTGTACCTGCCGCACGATGCGACCTCGGTGCGGCTGCCGATGGTTTACGGCGAGCACGATTACCAGCTCCGCGAGGAGTACATCTTGCGGAGGGTTCGAGCCGGCCGCTCGCGAATTCCTTTCGGTGCCGGGATGTGGCTCGCGTGTCGCACGTACGTCAAAGACATGGCGCGCGGGGTGCGCCTGGTCCTCACCACCCCGGAGACCGCGGGCCACGTGCTCAACCTATGCGATGACCGGACCTACTCGATGCGCATGTGGTCGCGCATGATCCTGGACGCCGCGGGTACTGACGCGGAGCTCGTGCGCGTGGCCGATGAGCTTCTGCCGGAGGACCTGAAGGCAACTGGCACGATGACCCAGCACATCGCGGCGAGCGCGCGCAAAGCAAGATCGATGCTGGGCTGGACGACCTCAGATCCGGAAGAGTCGCTGCGCGCCACTGTGCGCTGGCACCTGGCGAACCCGCCTTCGAATCCCGACCTCGACTTCAGCGCCGACGACCGAGCTGTAGCTTCGGTCTAAGCTTCGCCCCGATGACCCGGCGGTACCGGCCGTTCGATCCGTTCGAGCGCGGAGGCCCATTCGAGGGCGGGCGTGAGATCCAGCTGTCCCGGCCGCCCCGCCGCTTCTGGGTCGGCGCCGCACTCTTCGGCGTCGCCATCCTCATCTTCTTTCTCTCCAGCCCGATCGTCTGGTACTTGACCGAGCGGCAGTGGTACGACGCGCTCGGCTTCCTGGACGTCTTCACCACCAAGTTGTGGCTGCAGGTCCTGCTCGCCGGGGGCAGCCTCGTGATCTCGTTTGCCTACCTGGCCATCAACGTGCTCATCGCGCTCCGAATCCGGTCCGGAGCAGCTCTTCGCGCGGTGGGCATCAAGCGGCCCAACGTCCGGAGCGCCGCGGGAGTTCTCGGCCTGATCGGGGCGGCGCTGATCTCGCTGATACTGTCGGGCGGCGCCGGCACGCAGTGGTCGAACCTGGCCCTCTACCTGCACGCATCGCCCACCGGGATCACCGAACCCGTCCTCAGACAGGACATCTCCTTTTATCTGCTGACGCTGCCGTTCCTGCACTCGATTGTCGGCTGGTCCCTCGGTCTCGGCTTCATGGCAGTCCTCTTGGTCGGGGCCCTGTACGCGTGGAAAGGTGACACCTTCGACCTCAACCTGAGCCCGCGAGCCATCGTGCACATCTCCGTCCTGCTTGGGGTTTTTGCCTTGAGCCTGGCGGCCTCGACGTGGCTCGGCCGCTACGACGTGATGTATGGGCACAGCAACAGCATCGTGTGGGGCGCCGCCTACACCGACGTCATGGCGAGGCTTCCTCTCTACTCGTTCCAGGCCGTCGCCGGCATCGTGCTCGCGGCGGCGCTGATCGCCAATGCCTGGCTGAGGCGATTGGCGGTCCCTGTCGTTGCCGCGGGCCTCTGGGTCTTGATCCTGTTGATCGGGCAGATCTACCCCGCCATCGTGCAGGGCTTTTTCGTGACGCCGAACGCACAGTCGTATGAGCTGCCTTACATCGCGAGAGAGATCGCGGGAACTCGGGCTGCCTATGGACTCTCCGACGTCGCCGTCAACAACTTCACTGGTGACCAGCCGCTGACGCTCAAAGATGTCCAGAACGACCAGGTGACCGTCAACAACCTGCGGCTGTGGGATTACGCGCCGCTCAGGGACACCTACGCCCAGCTGCAGACCATCCGCACGTATTACGCCTTCAACGACATCGATCTCGACCGCTACACCATCAACGGTCAGTACCAGCAGCTGGAGCTCAGCGCTCGCGAGTTCGACTCCTCGAAGCTACCTCCGTCCGCCAAGAACTGGGTCAACGAGCATCTGGGCTACACACACGGATACGGAGCAGCTGCAAGCCCTGTCAATGCGGTTGTCGGGGAGGGCCTGCCGGACTACGTGGTCAAGGATGTGCCGCCTACCGGCCCGCTTCCCATCACCCAACCGGCCATCTACTTCGGAGAGGTGCCCCAGCCCGACGACTACGTGCTGGCGCCTTCGTTGACTCCCGAGTTCGACTATGCCAAAGGCAGCCAGGACGTCTTCACGAGCTACGCCGGAAAGCATGGCGTGCCGATGAATGGGAGCAATCGAGCGCTTTGGGCGCTCAGGCTCGGAGACTTCAACCTCCTGGTCTCATCCCAGTTCACGGACAAGACCCAGCTGCTTACTCGCCGCAAAATCACCGACCGCGTCGGCGAGCTGGCGCCATTCCTAAGCCTGGACGGCGACCCCTACCTCGTCATTGTCGATGGACGGATGTACTGGATCCTGGATGCCTACACCACCGCTTCGACCTACCCTTACTCGCAGGCAAGTCCGTTCCAAAGCAGCGACATCAACTACATCCGCAACTCTGTAAAAGTGGTCGTCGACGCCTACGAAGGTACCGCCACCTTTTACGTGGTCGATCCGAAGGATCCGCTGATCAAAGCGTATGCGGCGACCTTCCCTTCGATGTTCCAGCCAATCGATGCGATGCCGGCAGGACTGCGCGCCCATTTGCGCGTGCCGGTCGACATCTTCAACGTCCAGGTCGAGATCTACGCCACCTACCACATAGCCGACGCAAAGGTCTTCTTCACCAAAGAGGACGTTTGGCAAATCCCCACCGCACAAAACTCGCCGAGCAGCGCGCCTACTCCGGTCGAGCCCTACTACGTGCTGTTCCGGCTACCTGGAGAGCAGAACCCAGAGTTCTTGCTGATCATGCCGTACACACCGCGCGGCAAGAACAACATGGTGGCGTGGATGGCGGCACGCAGCGACGGATCCCACTACGGCAACTACGTCTCCTATTTGCTTCCGAAAGACAAGACAATCGATGGGCCGCAGATCGTGGCCAACCGGATCAATCAGAACACCGACATCTCCAAAGACTTCACGCTCTTTCACAGCGCCGGATCGCAGGTCCAGCAAGGCAACTTGCTGGTGGTTCCAATTGGCAACTCGTTCCTCTACTTCGAACCGATTTACCTGAAGGCGTCGCAGCAGTCCGGATTGCCCGAGTTGAAGAAGGTCATCCTGGCGGACCAGGCGCATCTGGCCTACGCCGATTCGCTGCAGCAGGCGATCGACCAGCTGGTCGGCACGTCAACGGCAACACAGCCGACCACGGCCGTACCGACCACTCTCACGCCGGACCAGATCAAGCACGTCGCCGACCTGGTGACTCAGGCCAACCAGCACTATGCCGCGGCGTATGCGGCGCTCAGGGTGGGAGATCTCACCACCTTTGCCAATGAGATGGCGCAGGTTGGCAAGATCCTGAATGAGCTGCAGCAGCTGACCGGGACGACGGCCACGACGACCGTGACTCCGAGCCCAAGCCCAGGCCCGCGGGCGTCGCCTTCCCCGACTAAGTAACCTAGCCGGACCGAAGCGGCACGAATAGAACCGGGAAAAGCGAGCGGAAGCTGACCTCTGCGCCGTGCTTCTCGTACAGGCGCAGGTCCTGCGGCTCGTTGGGTGAGGTGGCGACCGGGATCACCATCCGCCCTCCGTCGGCAAGCTGATCGACCAGCGCCGGAGGAACCCCAGGCGCCGCGCAGGCGACAAGGATGATGTCGTACGGCGCTGACTCAGGCCAGCCGAGGCTCCCGTCCGCGGCGGCGACCTCGATGTTGGCGAAACCCAGCCGAGCCAGCGTCTCCGACGCGTGCTCGGCCAGCGCAGGTTCGCGCTCCAGTGTCATGACCTTCCTGCACAGCCGGCTCAGCACCGCCGCCTGGTAGCCCGAGCCCGCGCCGACCTCCAGCGCGATGTCATCGGGCTTCGGCGCCAGCGCCTGCGTCATCAGCGCGACCACAAGCGGCTGCGAGATCGTCTGGCCGCACTCGATAGCAAGCGCGCGGTCCTCGTAGGCGTGGCGGCGCAGCCTCGGTGAGAGGAACGCTTCCCGCGGGATCTCGGACATCACCTGCAATACGCGCTCGTCGGTGACCCCGTGGGGCAAAAGCTGCTCGGCGACCATCCTCTCGGCCGGTGTGCTCATGCGTACAATCCACATCGTCTCATTGGCGTCGTCCGCCCCGAACAACGTCCCGCTGAAATGGCGCCGCCCCGTCCGGCAGCGCTCGCGCCTGGTCAGACGCACAGGCCCCGCTCACGCACGCGTCGAGTTCGCCCATCCATCCGAGCAAGAGTTCGCGCGCTTCCTCGACTACTACCGCATCCGCTGGGTGTACGAGCCCGTCTCGTTCCCGATCGCGTGGGAAGGCACGAACGTGTCGGAGATGTTCACGCCCGACTTCTACCTTCCCGAGCAGGACCTCTACATCGAGCTCACGACTATGAAGCAGTCGCTCGTGACGCCCAAGAACCGCAAGGTTCGGATGCTGCGCGAGCTCTATCCCGAACTCAACGTCAGGCTGCTCTATAGAAAGGATTACCAGCACCTTCTCGCCAAGGCCGGCTACGGCAGCACGATCGAGGTGCAGAACCTGCGCAAGCAGGACATCGGCGCCATCCTCATCTCGCCCGTCGAGCTGGAGACGCGAATCAAGGCGCTGGCGCGCAACATCTCGCGCGATTACCGCGGCCAGTCGCTCGTCGTCGTGGGAATGCTCAAGGGCGTCACCTTCTTCCTCGCCGACCTCGCGCGCGGGATCAAGGTTCCATTCGTCATCGACTACCTCGACCTGCGGCGCTATGCCGGCGCGCAGCCGCACGACCGCGTGCGCATCGCGCGAGACATCGACTATCCGATCAAGGGGCGTCATGTCCTGCTGGTGGAGGACATCGTGAACACCGGCCTGACGCTCGACTACGTCCTCTCCGAACTGCGGGGCCGCGAGCCGGCATCCATCGAAGTGGTCACGCTTTTGGACCGCCCTTTACGCCGCCTCGCCAAAGTTCCGATTCGCTACGTCGGGTTTCAGATCCCCAACGACTACGTGGTCGGTTACGGGCTCGACTACAGGGAGCTGTACCGAAACCTTCCATTCATCTGCACCCTGCGCTCGAGCGTCCTGGAGATCGGCACCGCCCCTACCGCCGAACTGCCGAAGGCTGACGGGTGAGGCGCGGCCGAAACCCTCGGCGAGAGATTCGGCGATCCAGGTGGCCAAGATCCGGGTGAAGCGACGAGCAGCGTAGCGAGCGCATTGTGGATTCGTAAGCGAGCAGCGCAGGAGCTGAACCTGGAGATGGGCCGCATGGGCGCCGAAGATCCGTCGAGGGCTTTCTGGCCGCGCCTCTAGAGCCGGGCGCCCGGCTGCAGCGGCTGCTGGCCTGGATGGCCGTGCAGGAATTCCACGCGCTGGTGGAGAGCGGGCTGCTCCGGCGGGTCGAAGAAATCATCGTCGAAGCCCACCGCAACCTCTATCTGGGGGAGGGAAAGGAATGGTCGGCGCCGATCGCGTACCGGTGGCTCCGCTACGAAGACCCGATGCCGGTGGAGCGGCTCCTGGACGGCACAAAACGGCTGCGCAGGAGGGGGGCTGAATTCAACGGTGACGCTGTGGAGAAAGCCTGCCAGGAAGCGTCAAAGAGGGGCTTTTTGAACTGAAACGAGGGGTGTGCACGGGCTGTGGAAAACAGATGCCCCAAGCGACCTTCCTGTTTACCCTGAAGTACCCTATGCGTTTTTCGGTTTCCATCCCGAGTTGCCTCGGACCTTCCACCTACTCGACGTTCGGTATCCTCAGGTTTACCGTACTCAGCCGCTTGGGGCGACGCGAAAATTAACAGGTGGTTATGAGCACGTCAACAGCAAAGAAAATCGCGATGCCAGGCAAATCTTTGTGGGGTTGACATCACGCCCTGGTGGCCATTATTGGCGGCTCCTAGAATGGGGTTGCACAGTCATCGCAAAGGAGACCTGACAAACATGCGTGAAGTAGTAATCGTCGAGGCGGTCCGGACCCCCATCGGGCGCCGCAACGGAAAACTCAAAGACATACACCCGGTCGTCCTCGGCTCGATGGTGCTCAAGGAGCTCATCGAGCGAGCAGGCATCAAACCCGAACAGGTCGAAGACGTCGTGTTCGGTAACGTCACGCAGGTCGGCGAGCAGAGCCTGAACATCGGACGCAACGCATGGCTGACCGCAGGTTTTCCTTTCACCACTCCGGCGACGACCGTTGACCGCCAGTGCGGCTCCAGCCAGCAAGCGATTCATTTCGCGGCGAACCTCATCCAGTCGGGCGTGTGTGACATCACGATCGCGGGCGGCGTCGAATCGATGAGCCGCGTGCCGATGGGCTCCAACGCGGTCTCGCCCGGGACGCCGTTTCCGCCAGAGCTGATGGAGCTGTACGACCTGGTGCCGCAAGGCATCTCGGCGGAATTGATCGCGCGCAAGTACGGGATCTCGCGCCGGCAGATGGACGAGTTCGGCGTGCGCAGTCACCAGCTCGCGCACGAGGCAACGGAGAAGGGTTACTTCAAGTCGCAGCTGATGCCGATTGAGATTTCTCTCAACGGCAACGGACACCACGACCTGTTCATAAAGGACGAGGGCATCCGGCCGAACGCGAGCTACGAGGCGACCGCCGCACTCCAGCCTGCGTTCAACCCCGAGCACTCGATCACCGCGGGCAACTCGAGCCAGATCTCCGATGGGGCCGCTGCAGTGCTGCTTATGTCTCTCGAGAAGGCAAAGGAGCTCGGCCTCAAGCCGCGCGCACGGATCAGGGCGCAGGCCGTGGTCGGCACCGACCCCGTATTGATGCTCGAGGGTCCCATCCCCGGAACAGCCGCCGTCCTCAAGAAGGCGGGCCTCGACCTCGAGAGCATCGACCTCTTCGAGGTCAACGAGGCGTTCGCGTCAGTGGTCCTCGCCTGGCAGAAGGAGACCGGCGCCGACATGAACAAGACCAACGTCAACGGAGGCGCCATCGCGGTGGGCCATCCGCTCGGCGCGTCGGGCGCCATCCTCATGAACCGCCTCCTTTACGAACTGGAGCGCCGAGACCTGCGCTATGGACTCGAGACCATGTGCTGCGGCGGCGGGATCGGCACCGCGACGATCATCGATCGGGTGATCGAATGAGCGCAAAGGTCAAGACATTCGAATCGCTGCGCAACATCAGGCCTCATTTGCTGGTGGACGGTGTCATGGCTCGCGCTGTTGAAGGCGAGCGCATGACGATGGCCGTGGTTGAGCTCGACCCAAACGCGGTCTCGCCTTCGCATCATCACGAAAACGAGCAGCTGGGTTTTGTGATCGCCGGCAGCGTCGTGATGCGGATCGGTAATGAAGAGCAGGAGCTCAACCCGGGAGACACGTACAGCATCCCCGCCCATGTCTCGCACGACGCGGTCGCCGGTCCGGACGGCGCGACGGTCGTGGACGTCTTCGCGCCGGTGCGCGCGGATTGGCGTGAAAAGAAGCGGACGGATCCGTCGGCGCCGAGCTGGCCTTAGAGCGGCTAAAGCTACTTTCCGCCCCTCACCCTAGCCCTCTCCCCGATGGGGAGAGGGGAATCTTTCTTCGGGATGGGGCGAGACAGGTGCGGTGAGTCCCAGCAGAAGCGCAGCGGGCGTTCCTGCCAGTCGC
The DNA here is from genome assembly GCA_036570165.1 of Candidatus Dormiibacterota bacterium. Lineage (GTDB taxonomy): Bacteria > Chloroflexota > Dormibacteria > Dormibacterales > Dormibacteraceae > Palsa-870. The sequence continues at coordinate 28,607 of DATCPI010000072.1, forward strand.
CCGAGTTGAAGATCCCGATCCGAGGCGTCGCTACGACTCGGCGCTTGGGAGCCCGGTCGTCCACCACATAGAGATGTGGCGGGGCGAGCGGCACCCCGTTCAGGGCGCGGTCGATGTCAAACGCGCGACACACCAACCCGGGACCGGCGCATCGCCCAACTCCCGGACCGGGCTCGAGGGCACGGATGAGCACCGCCTGCGGCATGCCGGCCGGGCGGGTCACGAAGTTCAGGCAGTGATGCATCCCGTACGTGAAATAGACGTAGGCATGTCCCGGCCCGCCGTACATGACCTCGTTGCGAGGGCTGCGCCGGCCACCCGAGGAGTGCGACGCGAGGTCGTCCGGACCCAGGTAGGCCTCGACCTCGACCATTCGGCCCCACAACCGGCGGCCGTCCACCTCTCGGACCAGCACCTTGCCCAGGAGGTCTCTGGCGACAGACACCGTCTCGCGGTTGAAGAAGCCGGCCTCGAGGATCTTGCCCGTTGGGGCCGCCGGCGGGACCTCTTCAGACCCTGGCTTCGCCAAGCTTCTTACGCCCCGCGTGCCGGCGGCGCTTGTCCACATAAAGGGCCTTGTCGGCCACCTGGTACATCGCCTGCCAGTCCATGCCGGGCTTCCAGGCCGCGATCCCGATGCTGAACTCGACCGGCACCGGCACCTTCTCCAGGCGGTTCAGGTCTTCGAGCGACTGACGGACTCGGAGTCCTACCTCCCGCGCATCGCGCTCGTCGGCGTCCGGCATGGCGACGCCGAACTCGTCGCCGCCGAGGCGCCCGCACGTGTCCGTAGCTCGAACTGCACGCTGCAGCTCCTGGGCGAGCACGCGGATCGCCTCATCGCCGACGTGGTGCCCGACCGAGTCGTTGATGTGCTTGAGGTTGTCGAGGTCGAGCATCATCAAGGCGAGCCGGCGCTTGTGGCGCGAAGCAGCTGCCACCGCGCGGTCGATCGCGCGCTCGAACTCGGGCCGGTTGGCAAGACCGGTCAGGTAGTCGGTTCTGGCCTCGCGAGTGTGCTGGCGCGCCCTGTCGAGCGCCACCGCGATCTGGTCCGCCACGGCGGCCACGAATTCGAGGTCGCTCGACTCGAACGTCCGGGGCAGCCTCGTCGCGACCGTCATGGCGCCAAGCAGCACGCCCTTCGTGCGCAGCTCGGCCCGGATCGCGCTCCACTCGCCGGCGATCCTGTCCACGCGTGACTCGGCCGGCCCGGACGACACCTCGACCACCTTGACGAGGCCCGAGCGCCCTGTTTCCGAGAACTCCTCCTCCTCGCCCGGCTGCATGCCGATCGTCTTGGCAAGCTTGAGCCGGGCGGCTTCGCGGACCCAGACGGCCCCCGCCTGCAGCCCGAGCACCTTGAGCGTCTCCCTCAGGCCCACCTCCGCGATCTCGCTCACGTCCAGCGACCGGCCGAGAGCGCTGGCGATGTGGTACAGCCCGTGGAGCTCTGTCTGCCGCGCGCGATGGCGCAGCTCCGTGTAGTCGAGGTAGCCGCGGATGAAGTTCGAGTTGAGGTGCTCGATCACGTCTCCCAGGCGGCTCTGGGCAAGGAGCAGCACCTCGTCGGCGTACTCGCTGCTGGCGATCTCCTCGTTGACCCGGGCGATGACGGACCTCCTGAACACCGCCAGGCCCTCCATCAGGGACTCGAGGGGAACACCCTTCTCGGCGTAGCGCTGGGAAAACTCCCGGGCGGCCGTGTAGTACTCGTGCCACGGCACTTTGGAGTCGGGGCGGAGGGAGCGGAAGAGGACCTCGAGGAACTTGATCGAGGCGTCGACCAGCTCGTCGACCGTGCCTTCCTTCTGCATGCTCAGGAGCTCAGGCTCGATCGCACGCACCGATTCGGCCGCGACCATCCCGGTCTCGGAGACGTTGGCCGCGAGCCGATCCGACAGCTCGCTCAGGAGCTCGCTGGCCCGCTCAGTCATATCGGCGCACTATAGAGTGACGCAAGTTCCTCAGAGTACCTGCGGGGCGTGCTGATCAAATGTGTAAGGGGCGATGATGGCTACGGTTACCAAGGGTTCGCTGGAAAAGCTCGAAGAGGTGCTTGGGAAAGACGCCCAGGACCTCCTCGAACACGAGTGCAAGACCATCCCGAAAGAGCAGCTGCACCTGCCGGGCCCGGACTTCGTCGATCGGGTCTGGAAGGACAGCGACCGCCGGACTCGCGTGCTGCGCAGCCTGCAGTCGATCCACGACCACGGGCGACTGGGGGGAACCGGCTACGTCTCCATCCTGCCCGTCGACCAGGGCATCGAGCACACCGCCGGCGCCTCGTTCGCTCCCAACCCGATCTACTTCGACAGCGGGAAGATCGTCGAGCTTGCGATCGAAGCGGGCTGCAACGCGGTAGCTTCGACCTTCGGCGTGCTGGGCTCGGTCGCCCGCCGCTACGCGCACCGGATCCCGTTCATCTGCAAGCTGAACCACAACGAGCTTATGACCTACCCCAACCACTATGACCAGATCCTCTTCGGAACCGTGAAAGAGGCCTGGGACATGGGTGCGGTGGCCGTGGGCGCGACCATCTACTTCGGGTCGGCCGAGTCAGACCGCCAGCTCCAGGAGATCGCCCCCGCCTTCTTCCACGCTCACGAGCTGGGCATGGCGACGGTGCTGTGGTGCTACGTCCGCAACAACGCATTCAAGAAGGACGGCGTCAACTACGAGACGGCCGCCGATCTGACCGGCCAGGCCAACCACCTCGGCGTCACCATCCAGGCCGACATCATCAAGCAGAAGCTGCCCGACACCAACCGCGGATTCGAGGTCATCGGGTTCGGAAAGACCTCTCCGGCCGTTTACGAAAAATTGACCTCTGACCACCCGATCGACCTCTGCCGTTATCAGGTAGTCAACAACTACATGGGAAGAGCTGGACTTATCAACTCCGGGGGCGAGTCACACGGCGCGGCAGACTTGAAAGAGGCTGTCCGCACCGCAGTGATCAACAAGCGCGCCGGTGGCATGGGACTGATCAGCGGACGAAAGTCGTTTCAACGTCCCATGAAGGAGGGGGTCGAGTTACTACACGCAATTCAGGACGTTTACCTCAACCCGTCGGTAACCATCGCCTAAAGCTCGCCTTCCTCGGTACCGGCGCCGCATTTTCGCCGGCTCGCTACAACGGGGCAGTGGTGGTTAACGGCCGCCTGCTCCTCGATGGCGGAGCGCCGCTGCTTCCGCACATGAACCGAGTGGGGGTCGACGCGGGCGAGATCGACGCGGTCTTCCTCACGCATTTCCACGGCGACCACACGCTGGGCCTGCCGCCTTTCGTGCTGCACCGTATCTTCGTCGACCCGCGGCCGATCACCTTTGTGGGACCGGCCGGGGTCGAGGCGCGGCTCGAGGCCCTGTGGGAGGTCAGCTGGGGAGTTGACTGGAAGAAGGTGATGCGGCCTCGCTTCAAGGTCACCTACCAAACGGCGAAGCCATCTGGCAAGGCCGGGGGGTACAAGTACGAGACCATCAAGCTCGACCACGGGACGAGCGGCTCCAACGGCTACCGCATCTGGGTTGAGGGCAAGCTCATCGCCTATTCCGGAGACACCGAGGCGACGGCTCCACTGGACGCGCTCGTCGATGGGGCTGACGTCGCCATCGTCGAGGCGACGGGACCTGGAGACGTCTTCAGCCACATGAGCTGGGAGTCGGCGAAAGCACTGAAGAAACGTCATCCGAAGACCCGCTTCCTTTTTAACCACCTGTACGCGGGAACAGTTGCGGGTGCGGTCCGGGATCTCCAGGTGGTTACAGTCTGAGGACCCGGAGCTCGGCGGCGATTCTCGTAGGCGCTCTGGCGGGCGGCATCGCGGGTGCCCTCGTGCTCGGAGGCTTCATCGGCCTGGGACTCATCCTCGGGGACCGCGTGGCGAGCTCGCTGCCCGTGGTCATCCTCGCCATCGCGGGCGCTTACGCGGGGTGGCTTCTGGGGGTGATCGTCTTCAGCGCCGTTCGAGGCGGCAGCCCCGAGGAAGAGCAAGGCTGAGCCCCGACGTCCCGTCAACACGCCCGCTGTTGGACAAGCTGGGAGTGAAGCCCGGATCCAGAGTCGCGATCGTCGACCTTGACGACCCGGGCTTCGTGTCGCTGCTGCGGGAGCGGACGGATGACATCGTCAAAGGCAAACCGCGCGAACCGGTAGACCTCGTGTTCATGGGGGCTAGCGACGACGAGGACCTGCGGCGGTTGAAAGAGGTCAAGAAGTGGATCGAGCCGAATGGCGCGATCTGGGTGGTGCGCCCCAAGGGCGGCCGTGCCGCGATCAAGGAGACCGACGTCATCGATGCGGGTCTCGCCGCAGGTCTGGTCGACAACAAGATCGCGAGCTTCTCGGATACTCATGGCGCGATGCGTTTGGTGTTTCGATTGCGCGACCGTCCGGAATGACGTTGGTCATTCGTGCCGGTGAGAAGGGCGACGTTTCCGTGATCGCCCATCTGATTCGCGAGCTGGCGCGCTTCGAGAAGCTCGAGCATGAGATCACGATGACGGAGGAGCTGCTCGCCGAGAACATCTTCGGTCCGCACCGTTATGCGGAGACCCTGATTGCTGAAGACGGGGGAATCCCGATCGGCTTCGCCCTTTTCTTTCACACCTTCTCGACCTTCCTCGGACGGCCGGGTCTGTACCTCGAGGACCTCTTCGTGGTTCCCGAACAACGCGGCAACGGAGTTGGGCGTGCGCTGCTGAAAGAGCTCGCGCGCATCGCCCTAGAGCGCGGATGCGGCCGGCTCGAATGGGCGGTCCTCAACTGGAACGTTGAGGCAATCAAGTTCTACGAACGGCTGGGCGCCAGACCTAACTCCGAGTGGACCGTGTACCGCCTCACGGGTGAGGCGCTCACCGCGCTTGGCCGAGAATAGTTCCGGCATGGAAGTCCTTCATCCCAAGAAGATGGCAACGCAGCCCGGAGATGAGATCGTCGGCTGGGCGCGCGGTCAACTGGAGATCGCACGGCAGATCCTGGACAACCCGGGCGGCGGCCTCCTCTTCGCGACCCAGACAGTCGGGCAGGTCAGGGCTGGACTCGAGGAGCGCGACGCGGCGCGCTGGAAGGATGTGGTCGCCCTGCTGGACCATGTTGAGGATGCAGCGGTGAGGCGGGAGTTCGACACCGCACGCAGGCTGCTCGACGAAGCGCTGAGCAAGCTCGCGTAGGGCCCGATTTACCGCGCGGCGTTAGGAGCGCAACGGCAGCTACGCCCCGACGGCCGCCTCCAGCGTCTTCTCGTAACCCGCCGCGCCCTTGTGCCCGCTGAATGGCCCGACCGCCGGCAGCGTCAAGCCTGCGTCGCGATAGCGGCGGATCGCGTCCCTGACCTGGTTTTCATCGCCGATGCCGGCGAGCTCATCCATCATCTCCTCGCTGATCACCCCACCAGCGAGCTGATCCTTGAAGTCGCCCGCGTCCAGCACCTTTCGGTAGAACGGCAGGTTGGAGTAGCGCTCCACTGTTTGCCGGAACACCTCCAGTGCGGCGGCGCGGTCAGAAGTCAGACAGACTGGGACGTGGGCCACGATCTCGAAACCGTCCATGGTCTTGCCTACTTTCTGACGCGCTGCGGCCACCGCCGGGACGACGTTATTGCGAATGTAGGCCGGAGAGCACATCCACAGGACGACGCCGTCGGCCTGCTCGCCCGCGAGCTCGAGCATGCGCGGATGGAGCGCCGAGATCATGACCGGCATCTCCGCACGGCGCGGGCCCGAGTAAGCCCAGTGCGCGGAGAAATACTTGCCGTCGACGGAGCAGCCGCCATCGCGGAGGCTGGTACGCACGATGTCGAGGTATTCGCGCATTGCGTCGACGGGGCTTTCGAGCCGCAAGCCCCACATCGACTCGACGGTCACTTTGTGGCTGATTCCTAGGCCGAGCGTGAAGCGGCCGCCGGACAGCTCATCGAGCGTCGCCGCCATCTGGACCATCGCTGTCGGATGGCGCGTGTAGATCGGCAGCACGCCGGTGGCAAAGCCGATTCGCTGCGTCGCGTGGGCGTAAGCGGCAAAGACAAGCGATGCATCTCGCGCGTCCGGGAGCTGCGAGGTCCAGACCGAATCCAGGCCGAGTCGTTCGGCGGTCACCGCCCTCGCGACGGACTCGTCAAGTGTCTTCACCGCGGGGTTGAAGGCGGCAAGGCGAAGCAAGACTTACGCAATATAGAGCCCTGTGACTAGAGAGTCAGGGCCGGGAATCCTCGACGGATCTTGCCGAGGCTCCCAGCCCTGACTCTTCTACAGGCGTTATTCATGGGACTCCTGCAAGGAGCCACTGAGCTCTTTCCGGTCTCTTCGCTAGGGCATGCGGTGCTGATCCCAAGCCTGCTGCACTGGAAGTTCAAGACCTCGGACCCCTCGTTCGTCCCCTTTCTCGTCTTGCTTCACCTTGGCACGGCCGGCGCCCTGCTGGTGATCTATAGGGACCAGTGGGTCGCAATCATTCGTGGCTTCTTCACTGCGGCGTTTCGGGGATCGATCAAGACCGATTCGGAACGCCTGGCGATGTTGCTGCTGGTCGGAACGATCCCAGCGGGAGTTCTCGGCGTGTTTCTCGAGCACGCACTGAAGACGCTGTTTGCGAATCCCAAGGCAGCCGCCGCCTTCCTCACGGTCAACGGATTCCTGATGCTCGGCGCCGAGGTGCTGCGCCGCCGGGCCGAACGCGGGGCGGCAGTCGAAGGCAAATCTCGCGTCGAGCAGGAAGAGCAGTTTCATGAAGCCGAGCACATCAGCTTCCGCGCCGCCGCGGTGGTCGGTGCGATCCAGGCGCTGGCGCTGCTGCCGGGGATCTCCCGCTCCGGCGTCACCATCGGGGGCGGGCTGGTGGCAGGACTGCGCCATCAGGAGGCGGCGCGCTTCTCCTTTCTTCTAGCCACGCCGATCATCACGGCCGCCGGTCTCATCGAGGTGCCGCTGCTCTTCTCTCCGAACGTGCCCCTGGGCGAATACCTCGCCGGCGCGGTGCTCGCGTTTGGTGCCGCGTATCTGAGCGCTCGGTTCCTGCTTCGCTACTTCCGTTCAGGCCGGCTCGACCCATACGGCTGGTACTGCGCGGCCGCCGGGCTGGCCTGCCTGGCTTTGTTAACGTTCCGTCCATGAAAGGAAATTCTCTGGCTGCGGGGCTTGTGGTGTTGGCGGTGGTGTTTTTGGTCATAGCCGTCCTCTACGCGTTCGGCATGCTGCAGATTTTCGTCAGCGACTCGCACGCCTCTCATCACTACACGCACGCGGTGCTGTTCGTCGTGCTAGCGGCGGCGAGCCTCGTGGCCGCGAACTTCGCCCGACCCAAAAAGGTCTAGCGGGCCGAAATTTTCTCCGGCACCTGACGGCCGGAGAGATCCCGCTCGCCGATGCGGATGTCTTCGTGATACACGGCATCCGCGTTCACTTTCCAGGGGTCGAGCGTTGAGTCGGTGGCGATATTTCGCGCCACCAGGAGCGCGGTCATCATCGAGTGGTCCTGGTTGTTGTACTTGTGCATCCCGTTGCGGCCGGCCAGGTGAAGGTTCGGCAGGTGCAGCTGTAGGTAGTTCCGGATGACGTCCACGTGCGACTGATACGCGTCGTCGTAGACGGGGTAGGCCTTCTGCTGGCGCACGACGACACCGTCGAAGACCTGGTCCGGTGAGCTGATGCCGAGCTGCGCGAGCTCCTTGCCCGCCAGCTCGACGAGGGCGCTGTCCTCCGAGGTCCACAGTCCATCGCCTTCGAAACAGAAGTACTCGAGCCCGAGGCAGGTCTTGCTCTGGTCCGGCACCATGTCCGGGCTCCAGTTCTTGAAGTTCTGGATGCGGCCGACATGCACGCTCGGGTCGTGGATGTAGATCCAGTTGTCGGGAAACACGTCGGCGCGGTCGATCATCAGCGCCACGCTGATGAAATCGCGGTAGGAGAGACTCTCCGCCGCGCGCCGGACCGGCTCGGGCGCCGGCGGGTCCAGCCGGCCGATCAGCTCGCGGATGGGGATGCTGGAAATGAAATCGGTGCCGGCGTGCTCGTCAGGCTTGCCAGTGGTGTCGCGTGTGATGACGGACCGAACGCGGCCGCCCTCGTGCTTGACGGCGTCGATCGAGCGGCCGAACAGCACGGGCGATCCCTTCTCTCGGCTGATCTCGGCCACGCGCTCCCACATCTGGCCGGGGCCGAATCTTGGATAGCGGAACTTGTCGATCAAGGTCGTCACGACCTCGCCGCGTTTTTTCGCCGCACGCCGCGGGAGCACCGCGCTGCGCAGCACGAGCCAGAGGTCGAGGCTCTTGATGCGCTGGGCTGCCCAGTCGGCGGAAAGCTCCTTGGTGCTGATCCCCCACACCTTTTCGGTGTAGGTCTTGAAGAAGATGCTGTAGAGCCGCCAGCCAAACTGGTTGCGGACCCAGTCCTCGAGGCTCTTCGGATTCTTCACCGGCCGCAGCCGGGCCCACGCGTAGCTGGCGACGCAGCGTGCTGCCTCTATGGGCCCGAGGTTCCAGAGCGCGTTGAAGGCTTTGATCGGATAGGCGAAGAACTTGCCTCGGTAGTAGATGCGCGACAGGCGGCCTCGGGTCAGCATCTCGTCGCCGAGGATCTCCGTCCACAAGTCCTCGACTTCCTGGTTCTTGGAAAAGAAGCGGTGGCCGCCGATGTCGAAGCGATAACCCTTGTGCTCGACGGTGCGAGCCAGTCCACCCACCTGCTTAGGGTCCTTTTCCAGGATGGTTACCGGGACTTCGTGCTTGTAGAGCTCATAGGCGGCGGTCAAACCGGCGGGACCCGCACCCATGATCACCACGTGCGGGCGCCTACCGTCGGCGATCAAAGTGACCACAGGGTAGCAACGAGGCGCGCGCCCTCACTCTTGCTAGTTGAGGGGTCCTTTGTTTCGGGCTTCGTCGACTTTGACGATGGCGTCCCGCAGACCTTTGATCCAGTCGGCCTGGTGCATGCCGACCAGCCGGACGCACCAGGCGAGCGCGTCACTCCGGCTCCTGGCGACTCCGCCCGCGACCAGCGTGTCCAGGATTGAGCGTTCAGGCATCCTGAGCCGGGTCATCACCGGCACGCTGAGAGTCGTGAAGATCCTGGTCTGGTCGCCGCAGGTGGCGCCCCAGGCGACCTTGCGTTTGAACTGGCGCTCCGCCTCGCGCGCGATCCTTACGCGCTCCTCCCTGGTCTCTTCGCGGAAGCGGTCGATCCTTGCCGCCCGGGCAGCAGCCCGGGCGTCCTCCGAGGTGCCGCGGGCAAGCTCCACGTCGGGCAGAGTGCCGACGACGAGGATCTCCTCACCGTCGCTGGTCACCTCCGGCGAGCCGGAGAACCAGCCGGCGGGCAGTTTGCCGGCGAACCAGAGGGAAATATCCTGGGCCATCGATTACAAGATTACCCCGCGCCGCCCCGGGGTAGTCGCGCGACTAGGTGCGCTTAGGCTCAGCCAGGCCACTCTGGGTCCAGACAGTCGCCGCCGGGACCGAGTCGAACGTCCGCATCGCAAAGGCTTGACTGTCCATGTCGGTGGCCGCATCTTCGTACGCCACCTTTGCCAGCCCCGTTCCGGCGGTCACGATGGCCATTCGCCGGAGGCCCGCGGCAATAACTTGAGGCAGCCATACCTCCCTGGCCCACTGTTCATCCGCCGGAAGGATGGTCTTCGCCCTGCGAGCGTCACTGAGATAGCCGGTCACGTGCTTCTCCCGAATCGCGCGCACTGCCGTCAGGAGGGCGGCTCGAAATTGCGCGCTGCTCGCGAAGCCCTTCCATTCCGCGTAGAGAATCTTGGGTACAGGACGCCAGCGAATGGTCAGGTAGGGCTCGTCGAGATAGATCTCGTCGTCCACAGCGTTAAGCGGGAGGTTAGCACCGCGCATCAGCGCACGCTGTGACTGATTTCGCCTTGGTGGTCGCGCCCCGCGACGCGACCACCTCGCATTGGAAGGTAACTACGCCGCGGCGGCCTCCTGCGGCTTGGCCCCGACGAACTTGAGCTCGTCAAGGACGACTTCGGTGCGGAAGCGCTTCTGGCCCGCGGTGTCCTGCCAGGAGCTGGTACGCAGCCGGCCCTCCGCATAGACCACCCTGCCCTTGTGCAGGTACTGGCCGGCGAACTCGGCGAGCTTGCCGAAAGCGACAAGGCGGTGGAACTCCGTCTCCTCTTTTGCCTTGCCGTCCTCGTCCTTGCCGACGTACGTGTGCGTCGCCAGCCGGATGTTGGCGACGTACGTCCCTTTCGGCGTCGCCTTGACGTCGGGCTCTGCCGCCAGGTTGCCGATCAGAAAGACTTTGTTGACCATCGAATCACCTCCGAAAATTTGTCCTCAAGTTAGGTTTACAACGTGCCGGCGGGAACCCAGGCTGTTAAGAGGCGAGCCACACGGCTGGGTCGATCGAGCTCCCGTCCCGCTGGATCTCGAAATGCAGGTGCGGACCTGTCGACCATCCGGTGCTGCCGATCGCGCCGACGACGTCGCCCGCGCTCACCGCCTGGCCGTCGACCACGCCGATTGAAGAGAGGTGACAGTAGAAGACGCGCACGTTCGCGTCCACGGTCACCATCACGTACTCCCCCGCGCCTCCTGGATCAAAGCCAACGCGCGCGATGCCGGCGGTCGCCGAGTGCACTGGCGTTCCCATCGATGCCGCGAGGTCGATGCCGGTGTGTACGTGGCGGCCGGGACAGAAAGGGTCATACGGCTCCAGCTCTAGGCTCGTGCAGCCGAACGGCTGGCTGATCACAGCCCCGACGACGACGCTTGCGAGAGGCAGCCTAAGGTGACTCGGCACCTGGGAGGCCACGACGACCCAGACCATGGCTCCGCCCACGACCATCCCGATGATGCGGAGCGCGCCGATCACGCTTTGACCATCGCGTGCTCGATGTGGTGGAGCCCACTCGCGAGAGTCGACTCGAGCTTGTGCGCCACCTTCGCCGAACCGCCCAATGCGCCGGGCACCTTGAAAACGATCAGCAGCGAGGCGAGGGCGAACAGGTGGTGGATCGGAGTGGCTCCATCCCTCTCCAGCGCAAACCCGATCGAGAGCACAAAGAGCTGGGCAGGCTGCATGAGTAGATTCGTCATGAAGTGCGAGGCCCACTCCTTCGAAATGTGATGCGTTTCGGGCAGCGCGAACAGCAATCCAGCGATCGGTGCAGTGATCGCCAGCACGATGAGGATCGCGTAACGCACGAGGTAGGCGATCGCGAGGACGTCGTAGCCGATGGCCAACGCGCCGGTGGTGACGATCTCCCACGTGCTCGTCGTCGGGTTGCTCGCGAAGTTGGTCCACCAGATCCTCGGATCGTCGAACGTGGCGAAGCTCTGCAGCGCTCCGCAGACGGTGTTGCTCGCCTCGACGACCATCTGCAAAAGAGGCTGCGAGAAATTGATCAGCACGGCGCCCATCAGCAGGCGCGGCAGAAGGACGCGCGCGCTGTACTGCGTGCGCAGCCCGTGGCCCCACATGATCCGGAACGAGCCCCACATCGCCACCAGCACCAGTGCCGAGTCGGCCAGGAACTGGACCGATGGCTCGTAGCGTTGGATCGTCGAGTTGGAGATGAATTCTTTGCCGGTCTCGAAATTGGTGGTGCTGAGGATGAAGCGTGTCCACACGTTGAGCACCAGCCCCAGGCTGTCGTTGAGCAGGGCGACGACAACATCTTTCGGATGCATGAACGGCCACAGCAGGTCGGCGATCTGCGTGAGGCGAACGAGGACCGCCTGGAGCTGGCTCAGCAGGTCCATCAGCGGCTAGCCGGCGTCACCGAATCAGTGAGGATGTTGACGAGCGAGACCGCGACCTCGACGCCGATCGTCCCGACGACGATGCGCTGAATCCACTGCTTGGCGGCGAGTGCCGAATGGGACTCGACGGCGGTGATCTTCCAGATGAACGCGAAGATGAAAGCGAGGGCGCCGACCGACGCCACGAGCGCCTGCCCGATGTGCGTCCACGTGTCGATCAGAAGCTTGATGTCGTCCACACCCTTGGGCATCGGTGGCGGCGATGCAGCGGCGGCCACGAATAGATCCAGCACGATTTACCTCCAGCGCTTT
>DATCPI010000073.1:0-12696 GCA_036570165.1 Candidatus Dormiibacterota bacterium
CAGGCCGAGATCCGAAGCCTATTTCGCGGCATCGGCGACCGGAGCCAAGGAGACGACGAGCACGCGAGGGAGCGCATCGCGTAGATGCGTGACCGAGCGCGCGCAGGAGGCGACGTAGGCTTCAGCGCCACAGGCGCCCGGTCGCCTAGGCCGCGAAGAGGCGAGGAGCTACGGTGGCGGGCCACTTTAGACTCCGGTGCTCGCTTCGACGCGGTTCCGCCAGTCCTCAGGGACCAGCGCCTCCAGCAGGTCGTCCACCGAGATCGCACCGATGAGATTGCCCGTCCGGTCGATGACGGCGAGAGCGGTCAGGTTGTAGTCGGCCATCATCAGCGTCACGTCCGCGAAGTCGGCCGAGGCTCCGATCGCGCAGTCGGTGAGGTCCATCTCCTCGACCTTTCGCTCAGGGTCCGACCGCTCGAGGTCGGCAAGCGCGGTGCTGCCGATGAACTTCCCATCCTGCTCTGTGACGAAGACCGCGTTCAAGAGCTGGTGCGGCGCCTTGTCGTCGATGCGGACCGCCTCGATCGCCATCGCGGCTGTCGAGCCCTTGATGACCCAGACGTAGTCCGGGCTCATCATGCCGCCCGCCGTCGTCGGGTGGTACTGCATCAGCTTGCGCAGCTTGTGCTGCTGGCTGGGCGACATCAGGTTCAGGATCGGCAGGCGCCGCTCCTGCTCGAGCGCGCCGAGCAAATCCGCCGCGTCGTCGGGAGCCATCTTGTCGAGCACCCTCGCGGCTTCCTCGTTCGAACGCGACTTGATGAATTCCGCCTGGTGATCCTGGTCGAGCTCCTCGAACACGTCGGCGGTGAGCTCCGCATCGCTCTCGACAGCTTTGATGATCTCCTCGCCTTCGGCATGGGATGCGCCCTCGACGATGTCGGCGATCTGTGCCGGGTGCAGCCGGCGCAGGCGTTGAAGCGGCATGAGCAGCTTGGCGGTCGGAACGTGGCCCATGAAGGGCTGGACGTCCTTCCAGTCGAGAATCGCATGCCGCCGCAAGTCGGGTCTGCCGCGCCTCGGGACCAGCCTGCGCAGCATGGCCTGAGGGCTACGGTCGATGCCCTGCAGCCGCCAGCCGTCTTCGGTCGGATTGAGGACGAGGTCATGGGCCTGTACGATCCGGCCGCGCACGACGTCGACGAGGTGACGGCCAAGCACGTCGGCGGCAAGCAACACCTCGCCAGGCCGGCGCTGGAAAGTCTGCGTATGGATTGTGTGTGTGTTCAGCCGCACCGCGCCTGCCTCGAGCTTGTCGATCAGCTCCGTGCCGACGAACACGTCCTGCGCTCCAACACGCACCTTGAGTCCCGTCACCGGCGGATATCCGCCTTCCGCCAGCTTCACGATGATGTCCTGGACGCGCCCAACCTCGGCCCCGGCCGGGTTCAGCACCGGGCTGCGCAGCAGCTGCGTGACCATGACCCTGCGTTTGTCCGGCGGCCGGCCTGTCTTCACTTGTGCGTCCTTCTGTTTTTCACTCATTGCATTCCCAACCCATGCCGATAACCGTCGATCGTCTAATTATCGAACTACTTCGAGTGGTGGACGAAGTCGATCGAAGCCATGTTGAAGTCTTCCCAAAGGTGGCGTGCCTGTGCGGTGATTACTTTAGGATCGCGAGACATGGCACGACGCGTCGACGGCTATCGCGCGGAGCTTCGAGGCCTTAAGGAGTGGGAGCCATACCTGAAGAAGCACTCGGGCTTGCCTGGCCCGCGGGCAAACCTCGAGCTAGTGCAGGCCGTCGGCGAGGAGGCTGACGCCGACCGGCTCTGGCGCCTGTCCGCCTCCAGCGACGAGTTCCTCGCGCTGTGCGGCACGGCAGGGCTCGGCAAGGTCGCGCTCATGGAGCCCGAGACGGTGATGACCTGGCTCCGCGAGCTCGCATCGGACGGGCGCTGGCGGGTGCGCGAGGGAGTCGCGATCGCGCTGCAGCGCATCGGCCGCGAGAACATGCCGCGGCTGCTGGCGGATATGCGGACCTGGTCGGAGGACGGGCCGTATGTGAAGCGGGCGGTGGTGGCCGGACTCTGCGAGCCTGCCCTGCTCAAGGACCGCGGCCATGCGGTGGAGGTGCTGGTGATCCTCGATCGGATCACGAGCTCACTCGTGGGGCCCGGGCACCAGGGCGACGAAGGCTTTCGGGTGCTGCGCCTGGCGTTGGGCTACGGCTGGAGCATCGTGGCCGCCGCGGCTCCGGAGAACGCCTGGCCGTATTTCGAGAAATGGCTGCGGTCCACGGACAAGGACGTGAAGTGGATCATGAAGACCAACCTCGAGAAGGCGCGCATGGCCGGCCTCCGCGCGGAGATCTCGACGCGGGCGACCGCGAAGCCGAAATCAAAAGCCAAACCCAAACCCAAGTCAACCTCTAAAGCCAAACTCAAAGCGAAGGCCAGGCCAAAAACCAAATCGAAGAAGGTCGTTAAACGCCGCCCCTGACCTCGAGCAGCAATCCCCTGGGTGCGGAAGAACTGCGCCTGATCCACGCGTGGTGGCGCGCGGCGAACTACGTCTCAGTCGGCCAGATCTACCTCCTCGACAACCCGCTGCTGGGCGACCCGCTCACGCTGGAACACATCAAGCCCAGGCTTCTGGGGCACTGGGGCACCACGCCAGGGCTGAACCTGATCTACGCCCACGCTAATCGCGTCATCAAGAAGCGCGACCTCGACGCGATCTACATCATGGGCCCGGGCCACGGCGGTCCGGCCGCGGTCGCGAACGCGTACCTCGAGGGCACCTACACCGAGGTCTACCCCAGCATCACGATGGACACGGACGGCCTCCGCCACCTGTTTCGGCAGTTCTCGTTCCCAGGCGGCATCCCGAGCCACGTCGCACCCGAGACACCGGGTTCGATCCACGAAGGCGGAGAGCTCGGCTACGGGCTCGTGCACGCATACGGGGCGGCCTTCGACAATCCCAACCTCACGGTTTTCTGCATCGTCGGAGACGGCGAGGCGGAAACCGGCCCCCTCGCCGCGAGCTGGCATTCCAACAAGTTCGTCAACCCTCGGCGCGATGGCGCGGTCCTGCCGATCCTGCACCTCAACGGTTACAAGATCGCCAACCCCACGGTGCTCGCGCGGATCCCTGAGCAAGAGCTCCAAGAGCTGCTCGAGGGCTACGGCCACGCGCCGATCTTCGTCAGCGGCGACGACCCGCAGTCCGTACATCAGGAGATGGCGTCAGCACTGGACGCTGCGCTCGACCAGATCGCCGCGATCCAGCAAGCGGCGCGCGCGAAAGGCGACAAGTCGCGACCGCGCTGGCCGATGATCGTCCTTCGCACGCTCAAGGGGTGGACCGGCCCGAAGACCGTCGACGGCCTGCAGATCGAAGGCACGTTTCGCGCGCACCAGGTTCCGGTCACCGATTTCCGGGCCAAGCCGGAACACGTGCGGATTCTCGAAGACTGGATGCGCAGCTACCAGCCAGGCGAGCTGTTCGACAAATCGGGTTGCTTGATACCGGAGCTGGCCGCCCTCGCGCCGCGCGGCGCGCGGCGGATGAGCGCGAACCCCCACGGCAACGGTGGCGAGCTGCTCAAGGACCTGAGGCTGCCGGACTTTCGGTCCTACGCCGTCGACGTGACCAAGCCCGGCACCACGACCAGCGAGGCGACCAGGGTGCTCGGCGCTTACCTGCGCGACGTCATCCGTGACAACCCGGACAACTTCCGGATCATGGGTCCGGACGAGACCGCGTCGAACCGGCTGCAGCCTGTGTTCGAGGCAACCAACCGGGCGTGGGATGCCGAGCTCGAACCAAACGACGACCACCTCGCGCCGGACGGGCGCGTGATGGAGGTGCTCAGCGAGCACATGTGCGAAGGCTGGCTCGAGGGTTATCTCCTGACTGGCCGCCATGGCCTGTTCAACTGCTACGAAGCGTTCATCCACATCGTCGACTCGATGTTCAACCAGCACGCGAAGTGGCTGAAGGTGACGCGCCAGATCCGCTGGCGGCGTCCGATCGCATCGCTCAACTACCTGCTCACCTCCCACGTCTGGCGGCAGGACCACAACGACTTCTCGCACCAGGACCCGGGCTTCATCGACCACGTCGTCAACAAGAAGGCGGAGGTCATCCGAATCTACCTGGCACCTGACGCGAACACGCTGCTGTCGGTCGGGGACCACTGCCTGCGCAGCCGGAACTACGTGAACGTGATCATCGCCGGCAAGCAGCCCGCTCTCAACTACCTGTCAATGGAAGACGCGATAGCGCACTGCACGCGCGGCCTTGGGATCTGGGAATGGGCCAGCAGCGACGCCGGCCACGAGCCGGATGTCGTCCTGGCGTGCGCCGGTGACGTGCCCACGCTCGAGACCGTGGCGGCGGCCGATCTGGTCCGCCACCACCTTCCCGACCTGAAGGTCCGCGTGGTGAATGTGGTCGACCTCATGCGGCTTCAGCCGCCAAGCGAGCACCCTCACGGATTGTCCGATCCGGAGTTCGACGACATCTTCACGCGCGACCAGCCGGTGATCTTCGCGTATCACGGCTACCCCTCGCTGGTTCACCGGCTCACCTATCGCCGTACCAACCACGACAACATCCACGTCCGCGGCTACAAGGAAGAGGGCACTACCACCACGCCATTCGACATGGTGATGCTCAACGACCTCGACCGGTTTCACCTCGTCATGGACGTGATCGACCGGGTGCCGGGCCTCGGCACGAAGGCCGCGCATCTCCGGCAGCTCATGGTCGACGAGCGCCTCAGGCACCGGCAGTACACGCGCGATCACGGAGAGGACTCTCCCGACATCCGCGATTGGGTCTGGCCCTACTAAGCAAAAAGTGAGAGTTCTCTGCCTCAACGCCGGCTCGAGCTCGCTGAAGGTGAGCCTGGTCGACCCCGACGACACGGTTGTCGCGGAGCAGGACTTCGCCGCGCCGGGCGGCCATTTCGACGACGCCGAGCTCGGGGCGGCGGTGCACGCGATGGAAGGGGTCGAAGCGGTCGGACACCGGGTCGTGCACGGCGGGCCTCGCTATCCGTCCTCGGTTCGAATCGACGCCGACGTGATCGGCTACCTGCTGAGCATCACGGACCTCGCCCCGCTGCACATGCCCGCAGCCCTCGCGGGAATCGCCGCGGTGCGCCTCCTGCTTCCCCGAATTCCCGGTGTCGCCTGCTTCGACACCGCCTTCCACTCCCGGATGCCGACGGCCGCGTCGACCTATGCCATCCCTCAGGAATGGCGGCAGGAATTCGGCATCCGGCGGTACGGGTTCCACGGTTTCTCTCATGCCTATTCGTCGCGCCGGGCGGCGGAAATGCTGGGCAGCCCTGGAACGGGCCTGAAAGTTGTCACCTGCCATCTGGGTTCAGGAGCCTCGGTGGCGGCGGTCTGGGGCGGGCGCTCGATGGACACGACGATGGGGTTCACCCCGCTCGAAGGCCTCGTGATGGGAACACGCTCCGGCAGCGTCGACCCCGGACTGGTGCTGTGGCTGCAGCAGCACGCTGGGATAAGCGCGAGCGCGATGAGTGAGGCGCTGGACCAGCGGTCCGGCCTCGAGGCGCTGGCCGGCACCTCGGACATGAGAGAGGTCCTGAGAGGGATCGCAGCCGGCAACGAGCGGGCGGCGCTCGCCCTGGACGTATACATTCATCGGCTCCGCGGCTGCATCGCCGCGATGGCGGCTGCGATGGGCGGCCTGGACGTGCTGGTCTTCACCGGAGGCGTGGGCGAAAACGCCGCGGCGGTTCGCGCCGGGACCGTGTCGGGCCTGCGGTTCCTCGGCCTTGAGATCGACCCCACGCTGAATGCGGACGCGGTCGGCGACGCCGACATCAGCGCCCCATCGGCCGCGGTGGCGACGCTGATCGTCAAAGCTCACGAAGACATAGAGGTCGCGCGCGAGGTGCGGCGAGTTCTGTCCTCGATTCCCCGGCCGTAACGGGCCCTGGATTGGAAGACCCACACAAGTAGCGCACCATAGGTCCCGGTCGACACGGGACTTCCGGCCCTACACCGGGTATCTGAAGGAATACAGAATTGCGTCCCAGCGGACGCTGAAAGGAGAGATTCATGGATTCACCGGCGAGCTATTTCCACTGGGGTTTCATCCTCATCTCGATGCCCAACCTGCTGGTCATCGCGGGAATGATCGTGCTGTTTGCGGTGGCACTGATCGCCCCGTTCCCACATGGCGAGAAGGGCAAAGATGGACGCAACTAAGCCGGAGATCGTTCCTCCGGGCGAGGGGAAACCGGCAAGCTGGACGCTCCGGGTTCGCCAGGCGATCGACCGCGGCCTACCCATGGATCACCTCCTGCCCGACCGCCAGCCGTACTACGTCGGCTCCTGGGTCTACGTCTTCGGCGTGATCACCATCGCCGCCCTGGTCTGGGTGCTGCTGAGCGGCGTGGTCCTTTCGTTCATGGGCCCGCAGTGGTGGCACGCCTCGCGCCTGGGCCGCTTCTTCAACAGCCTCCACTTCTGGTCGGTTCAGCTCTTCTTCATCTTCATGGTCCTGCACCTTTGGGGCCAGTACTTCATGGCGGGCTGGCGCCACGGCCGCGCGGCGACATGGATGATCGGTGTCGTCATCTTTGGCGTCAGCATCCTGACCGCATTCACCGGCTACCTGTCGCAGCAGAACTTCGACGCGCAGTACATCGCCCTCAACGCCAAGGACGCGATGAACGGCGCGGGGATCGGAGCCTTCTTCAACGTCCTCAACTTCGGTCAGATGTATGGACTGCACGTCATGCTGCTGCCGATCGGGGTCACCTTCCTGGTCGTCGTGCACATCGTTATGGTGCGCATGCGCGGCGTCGTGAAGCCCATCGACGCCGAAGGGGGTGCGCAGGCATGAAATCGGTTGGTCAGTCACAGGTGGAGTACTACGGCGGAGTGCGGATGGTGCCCTACGACCTGGTCAAGGAGCTTGTTCTGGCGACCGCCGGCGTCGGGGTTCTCGTTCTCCTCGCGACGCTCGTCCTCTCGTCCCCGAACGTGCCACCGGTCACGATCGCGGCCTGGGCGCTGGGGGACCCGGTGGATTTCGTCACCACCGCAACCGACGAGCTTGCCGGCACCACCACCAGCGCGGGCTATGGAAATCCCTACAACACCAACGGCCCTGGACAAAAGTGGGGGCCGATCGCGCCGCAGCACTGGTTCGGTACGCGCATTCCGATCGATTCAGCCAACACGTTCGTGATCCAGCCGCTGCAGCGCGCGAGCTACAGCAACACCGACCTTGGTGCGGCACTCAACACATGGGGGAATGCCAAACCCGACCAGCAGGCCAAATGGTTGGACAGCTACTCGAAGGCACTGCCGAAAGCCACGGTGACCGACGGCAAGGTCTCAGTCGCCGAAGGCGAGTACGGACCGCTGCCGGTGATGATGTCGAACCTGCTCGGGGTCGCCCAGTCAGGCGGCGTTGACGGCCTCCTCTTGATCAGCGGCCGTTTCTACCAGACCGACTACACGCAGGCGCTGCTGTTCATGGGCGACGGCACCTACCTTGCCGGCCTGGCTCAACAGGCAAACCTCACCGGGAGCCAGTGGGGGATGATGAACGAGACGGGCAGCTACCCAGGTCAGACGTGGCTGTGGCTGTACACGATGTGGTACCAGCTGCCGCCATTCACCAGCACGACAGGGTTCTTGGGCCTCAACTCCTCCAACGCCGACCTCGGGATCATCATCGTGATGACGCTCCTAACCGCCGCGCTGGCGGTCGTGCCCTTGATCCCGATCCTGCGCGACATCCCGCGCTGGGTGCCGCTCCACCGGCTGATCTGGCGCGACTACTACGCGAAGAAGCGAACCGCGGCTTAGACACTAGATTCGCTCGATTTGGTGCCCCGCGAGGGATTCGAACCCCCGACCCTCTGCTTAGAAGGCAGATGCTCTATCCACTGAGCTAGCGGGGCGACAACGCCATTCGGGAGAATACCCGGGGGAACCGTGGAAGTATGAGCGACAAGCTAGAGCAGCTGAGGACGATCCTTGCGGAGGTCACGGACTTGAACCGGGCCGCCGCCCTCCTTGAATGGGACCAGGAAACCTTCATGCCGCCGGGCGGCGTGACCGCGCGATCCCAACAGTTCGCCACCTTGCATCGCCTCGCGCATGTTCGCTTCACCACCGGTGACGTGGGCCGCCTCCTCAGCGAGCTGGAGGAAGAGGCGGCAGGCCTTCCATTCGATTCGCTCGAGGCAAGCCTCGTCCGGGTCACCCGGCGCGACTACGACAAGGATCGCAAGCTGCCCTCCGAGCTAATCTCCGAGATCGCGCGGGCGGGTTCCGCAGCGTATCCCGTATGGCAGAAGGCGCGCCGCGAGGCTGACTTCAAGCTCTTCGCGCCCGCCCTGGAGAAGAATATCGAGCTCAATCGGCGGATGGCCGATGCGCTGGGTTACGAGGATCGCCCGTACGACGCCCTGATCGATCGCTACGAGCCAGGCATGACCACCGACGAGCTCGAGACGATCTTCGCCGAGCTGAAAAAGGCGATAGTGCCGCTGGTCGCGGACATCGCTCGGAACGCGGATGCGGTCGACGACCGGATGCTCTATCGCGGCTTTGACCCTGCGGTGCAGGTCAAGTACGCGCTCGACGTGGTGACCAAGCTCGGCTACGACCTCGAACGCGGACGCCAGGACATCTCGACCCACCCGTTCTCGACCAACTTCGGACCCGGCGACGCCCGCATCACCACGCGTGTGTCGCGCGACTTCTTCAACGAATGCCTATTCGGCTCCATCCACGAGTCCGGGCACGCGATGTACAGCCAGGGCCACGGCGAGGACATCGATCGCACCAACCTTTGGGGTGGCGCTTCGCCTGGTGTGCATGAATCGCAGTCACGGCTGTGGGAGAACCTCGTCGGCCGAAGCCGGAGCTTCTGGAAGCACTTTTTCCCGAGCCTTCGCAGCGCGTTCCCGGAGCCGCTGCTCGACGTCAATGACGAGGCCTTCTTCAGAGCAATCAACAAGTCGTATCCGTCGTTGATCCGTGTCGAGGCCGACGAGGTCACCTACAACCTGCACATCATGCTGAGATTCGAGCTCGAGAACGAGCTGCTCGAGGGCAAGCTGAAGGTCAAAGACCTGCCAGAGGCCTGGAATGCACGCATGAAGTCGTACCTCGGCATCAATGTCCCCAATGACGGCGAAGGCGTGCTGCAGGACGTCCACTGGTCCTCCGTGAGCTTCGGCATATTCCCGGGCTACACGATCGGCAACCTGATCGGCGCGCAGCTCATGGAAAAGATCCGAGTGGAGATCCCGGACTTGGACGCGCAGATCGAGCGAGGCGAGTTTGCGTCCCTGCTCAGATGGCTGCGCAGGAACGTTCACCGGCACGGCCGCAAATTCACGCCCAACGAGCTGCTCGAGCGCGCGACGGGCAAGCCGCTTACGGCGGCACCGTGGATCGCTTACGTGCGGGAGAAGTACGCGGCTCTGTACGGAGTGAAGCCGGTCCGGCGGTAGAGCTGGTCGGGTCCGCGAGCGGGAGGACCGAACGTAACCGTTGGCGGGATGGTCAGCATTCGTCCGTCATCGCCACGAACGATCTGCCAGTTGCCCTCGTGCACCAGCCAGTGATGCCGATAACAGAGCAAGGTCAGATTGGGCGGTTCGTTCGAACCACCATGGAGCCAATGTCTCAAGTGGTGTCCGGAAGTCCAGCTCGCCGGCCGCTCACAACCCGGCCAGGTGCACCCCCGGTCGCGGGCATTGATGGCTTTGCGCGCTGGTCCTGAGATCGTGCGCTTGGCCCGCCCCACGTCGATGACCACTGACTCCGAGTTGAGAAGAATGCGCGTGACCGCGGCATCGCAGGCAAGACGCTCGACTGTCTTGGAGGAGATCGGGAGCCCTGAGTGCTCGAGCTCTGCCGCCGGCGCTCCGGGAAGGCCGAGCAGCGTCTCGAATGAGGTTGTGACGTTCAGGTGAGTCCGCTGCGATCCCTGCTGGGGGATAAGGCCAGAGTCCAGCGCGTGCATCCCGACGTCGACTGCAGCATCCGCCATCCGCTTCTCCCGACTCCGGTAGTCATGGGCGCCTGACTTGCGAGCCAGCGGCTCCAGCGTCGTGATCAGGACCGCACCGCCTTCGGGGTCGAAGTTTCCGTTGATCAGGACTGTGCCGTCGTTGCATTTGGTGATCCAGAGCCGGCGGTTCTCGACCAACTCCGCCTGCCCCGCCTCGAAGCCTGTGCGGTCAGCGGCATGCCGGTAGTGATCGCAGATGTAATAGAACTTGCCCGGCGAGTTTTCCCGCGCTTTTTCCAGAAGTGGTGCTTCGTCGAACTTCGCGCCGAGAACGTTCGCAGTCCTGGCCATGGCTTTCGTGTGGGCGTACCCGATCTGTCCCGCGCAGACGGCCTGGACGCTTTCAGGCATTCGGTGAAGGTTCTTGCCGACCGCAATCAGGTCGGCCGCCTGGGTGCTCGTCAAGTGGCAGTTGAAACGCATCCAGTCAATTGCGCTGTTAGACCCGTCCAGGTCCCACGCGTCGCCCTCGGCGAACTGGGCCGCGAGTGCGGCGATCTGCAGGTCGAGCAGATCCCTCTCGCGGCACAGGCGGATGAGCTCATCGCCCACAGCTGCATCGGTTGCCAATTCGGCCATGCGTCCAGCTTACGAACATCTGTTTGAGAGTCAACCCAGCCTGTAAAGACCGGCGCCGAGGAGCTAGCCGAAGTCGATCGGCGCGAGCACCTCGCGGTTGACCTCGAGCTTGAAGATGTCCGACCGCCCGTAGTGTCCCGCCACATCCAGCGTCCGCTTGGCCGCCGACGCGATAGCCGGGTCGCACTCGGCGTACAGAATTCCGTGCTCTTCGTGCAGCGGTCCCGCCACGACCTTCCCGCGCGGATCGACGATCACCGAATCGCCCGGGTTGTACCAGGCCTCCAGGTCGGGAAAGAGCTGCGCGCGCTTCGGGAAATCTTTCGGGATGTCCTTGCCCCGCATCGCGGTCCCGTTGCCCAGCACCCAGCACCTCCCTTCGGCGGCGATGTGGCGCATCGTCGAGACCCATGTGCTGCCCGCGTCCCAGGTCGGCGCGACGTAGATCTCGCAGCCCTGAGCAAAAACGGCAAAACGCGCCAGTGGCATGTAGTTCTCCCAGCAGATCAGGCCGCCCACACGCCCCATCGGAGTCTCGCTCACCCGCAGCCCGCTCGCATCCCCAGTTCCCCACACCATCCGCTCGGGATTGGTCGGCATCAGCTTGCGATGACGGTTGAGCACGTCGCCATCCGGCCCGATCAGGACCACGGTGTTGTAGAGCGTGCCGCGGCTGTACTCCCCGTCGCGCTCGTGGATGCCGATCGACACGGTCACCTTCAACTTGCGCGCCGCCGCCTGGATCGGCTTGAGGTCTCCACCTTTCAAATCCACCGCGTTCTCGATCAGGAGGCCGTGGATCTCGCCGGTGAGCGCATAGTCCTCGGCCGGGCGCAGCCGCCAGATCCACTCCGGATAACCGGGCAGCCACGTCTCCGGAAACGACACCAGCCGCGCGCCGCCGGCCACCGCCTCCTCGAGCAGCTCCACTCCCCATTCCAGCGTTTTCTGCCGGTGCAGCGTGACGGGCGGATGCTGGACGACGGCGACGCGGTGCGGAGTCGCGGCGGCCTTCTTGACAGCCTTTTTGGGCATGCGCAAATGTTGCGCGCTTCGGGTCAGCGTCTGTACGGAAAGTCGCCCGCCCGCGCCAGCATCCCCGGCAGCTCCTTCCCGAGCTGGCCCGACAGCCACGTCGAGGTCTCGATCAACATGTCGAGGTCGATACCGGTGGCGACGCCGAGACCGCGCAGCAGGTACACGAGGTCCTCGGTCGCGATGTTCCCGGTGGCCTTCGGCGCGAACGGGCACCCGCCAGCACCTCCAACCGACGCGTCCAGGGAGACCGCGCCTTCCTCCAGCGCCGCCACCGCGTTGGCGTAGCCGGTGTTCCTCGTGTTGTGGAAGTGGGCGCCCACGGTCGCCCCAAGTCGCATCGCACCACCTACGAGATCTTTGACCTGCGACGGCACCGCCACACCGATCGTGTCGGCGAGACAGACCTCGTCGGGGGGTACAGCCATCAGGTGCTCCACGATGCTGAGCACGCGCTCTGGCGGCACAGGTCCTTCAAATGGACAGCCGAAGGCGACGCTCAGCGTCACGGTGATCGGCATCTTCTCGCTGCGCGCCCGGGCCACCAGCGCCAGCGCGGTCTTCAGCCCCTCCTCGGTCGTGGCGTTCTGGTTGCGGCGTCCGAACTCATCAGTCGCGGAGAAGGCGTAGTGAACCTCGTCCACGCCCGCCGCCACCGCGCGCTCATAGCCCTTTTCGTTGAGGACGAGGCCCGCATACGAGGTGCCCGGCCGGCGGTGGAGGGCCGCCATCACCTCCTCGGCCCCGGCCATCTGAGGCACGAGCTTCGGGTTGACAAAGCTGGCCGCCTCGACGCGCTCAAGCCCAGCGGCCGCCAGTCGATCGCAAAGCTCGGCGCGAACCACAGGCTCGAGCGTGCGCTCCTCGTTCTGGAGGCCATCGCGCGGGCCGACGTCGCAGACGAGGATGCTCACACAGATAAAGGTAGACGGCGGACGGCGGGGTTAAGCCCGCCGTCCTGTCGACCAGCGAGCTCAGACAGAGCTGCCTGAGCAGCGCTCCTGGTGCCCAATGCTCAGGCAGCAGCTCGTGCGGCCACTGACG
>DATCPI010000074.1:0-24288 GCA_036570165.1 Candidatus Dormiibacterota bacterium
GATCAGAAGCGTCGCCTCGAGGACCGCAAGACCAACCGCAATGGCATCGTTGATGCCGGCGACCGACCACACTCGCCGGTAGAGCTTGAAACGCGCCTCGCCGGCCCCCATCGCGCAGATCGCCACGCCGATGGAGACCAACTGGTGAGGCCACGATCCGAACGTGAAGCCTGGACGGCCTCCGTAACCCAGCAGCTGGAATGCGAGGAGCGCCGCCCAAAGGATGAAAACCTCAACGGCGAAGGCGCCGCCGTACCTGAGCAGCGCGCGATAGATCCTGCCGAGAGGAGGTAGGCGCCTGGTACCGTGAGATCGAGATGATCCCGCGGGTGTCTCGAGGGGGAAGTCGACCATGTTCGGCTATTGTGCCGGACTAAACCTCACGCTGTTTTTGATCTCGAGAACCTTCGAGACAGTCTCATGTCAGGGCGGATTCCAGGTCGGCGATCAGGTCGGCCACGTCCTCGACGCCGATCGACAGCCGGATCAGGCCCTCCCCCACGCCGACGCGCTTTCGCTCAGTTGCGGGCATCGACGCGTGGGTCATCAGGGCGGGGTGTTCGGCCAGCGACTCGACGGCGCCGAGCGATTCCGCCAGCGCGAACAGCTGGAGACGCTCCAGGGTGCGCAGCGCCGCCGCCTCGTCCGCGACCTCGAAGCTCACCATGCCGCCAAACATTCGCATCTGGCGCGACGCGACGGCGTGGCCGGGATGCGACGCCAGCCCGGGGTAGTGGACTCGCTTCACAGTCTTGTTCTTTTCCAGCGCCTGCGCCACCTCCATCGCGTTCTGGCTCTGGCGGTCGACGCGCAGCGCGAGCGTCTTGATGCCTCGCAGCAACAGCCAGCAGTCGAAAGGCGAGGGCACCGCGCCCACCGCGTTCTGGTGGAATCGCAGCTGCTTCTCCAGCTCGTCGTCGTTGGTCATGATCGCGCCACCCACCACGTCGCTGTGGCCGCCGATGTATTTCGTCGAGCTGTGCACCACGAAGTCGGCGCCAAGATGGAGCGGCTGCTGCAGGTAAGGCGTCGCGAAGGTGTTGTCCACGCATACCATCGCGCCGTGGCTGTGCGCCACCTCGCTCACGGCGTCGATGTCGACGATGCGGAGCAGCGGATTGGTCGGCGACTCCAGCCAGACGAGCTTGGTCGCCGGAGTGATCGAGCGGTCGACGGCGTCCATGTCTCCGGCGTCGACCGCGGTGAATGTCATGCCGAACCGCTTGAGCACCTTGTCGAAGAGGCGGAACGTTCCGCCATAGACGTCCTCCATGTAGACGACGTGATCGCCCGGGTTGAGCAGCAGCATGAGCGTTGTCTCCGCGCCGAGACCGGACGAGAAGGCGAGGCCGTGCTTGGCGTCCTCCAGGCCCGCCAGGCATTCCTCCAGCGCGGCCCGGGTCGGGTTGCCTGAGCGCGAGTATTCGAAGCCCTTGTGCTTTCCTACTCCCTGCTGCGCAAATGTCGTGGCGAGGTGGATCGGCTGGACGACGGCGCCGGTGGCGGGGTCAGGCCCCTGGCCGATATGCAGCGCTCGGGTCGCAAAACCCCAGCCTTTTGCTTCGTCGTTGGACAAGCTCAGCCCTGGCCGCGGTGCGCGACGAACTCGAGCAGGTCGGCGCGCGTGATGACGGCGACCGGCTTGCCCGCCTCGATCACCAGCACCGCCTGCTCGCCGCGGAGCAGCGGCTCGAACGCGTCATCGAGGGACGAGTCGACTCCCACCTGGCTGAGCGGCGCGTCCATCGCCGAAGACACGGCGGTCGTGACCACCGCGGGGTCGCGGTACACGCGGTCCAGCAGGGTCCGTTCCTGGAGCGTTCCGATCACCCCGTGTCCGTTCGAATCGTCGACCACGGGCAGCTGTGAGATGCCGTACTGCTGCATCAGGTCGATGGCCTCGCCGACCGACTTGCGCGCTTCCACAGTCACGAGTCGTGGGAGGCCCTTCGTATGCGCCAGCAGGACTTCACGGATCCGCACCGCCCCGAGCCGGGCCAGGTAACCGTTCTGGCGCATCCACTCGTCGCTGAAGAACTTGCTGAGGTAGTTGCGGCCGGTATCCGGGAACAGAACGACGATGACCTCGTCCGGCCCACGCTCACGCGCCACCTCCAGCGCGCCATGCAGCGCGAGTCCCGACGAGCCGCCCACCAGGATGCCCTCCTCGCGCGCCAGGCGCCGCGCGGCGACGAACGACTCCTTGTCGGTGACCTGGACGATCTGGTCGACCAGCTTGATGTCCATCGTCCCGGGCATGAAGTCCTCGCCGACGCCCTCGACCTTATATGGAGCGATCGGGCCTGAATAGAGCGAGCCTTCGGGATCGGCGCCGACCACGTGCACGGCCGGCTTGCGTTCTTTGAGGTACTTCGCGACTCCGCTGATCGTGCCGCCCGTCCCCATGCCGGCGACGAAGACGTCGATGCGGCCTTCCGTCTGCTCCCAGATCTCGGGTCCGGTCGTCTTGTAGTGAGCCTCCGGGTTGCGCGGGTTGAAATACTGGTTGGGCTGAAACGCGCCCGGCACCTCGCGCGCCAGCCGGTCGGCGACCGAGTAGTACGACTGAGGCGAGGAGCGCTCGACGTTGGTCGGGCACACGACGACGTCCGCGCCGTAGGCCTTCAACAGGCTGATCTTCTCGGCCGACATCTTGTCGGGCATCACGAAGATCATCTTGTAGCCCTTGATCGCGGCCACCATGGCGAGGCCGTGGCCGGTGTTGCCGGAGGTTGGCTCGATGATCGTGCCGCCGGGACGCAGCTGCCCGGTTCGCTCGGCGTCCTCGACCATCGTCAGGCCGATCCGGTCCTTCACGCTGCCGCCCGGGTTCAGCTGTTCGAGCTTGGCGAGGATGGTGGGCTTGAGGCCCTTGGTGACCTTGTGCAGGCGAACCAAAGGCGTGTTGCCGACGATGTCGAGAATGCTCTCGTAGTACTTCACCGAACCCCTGGCGATTCTAGCCCCCCGGATTGGGCCATTCGGGCCCCCATGGCCGAATCCCGCGCGCCTGGATAGGGCCATTCGGGCCCCGATGGTCGCGTTAACAACCAACGTTGTCCTATTGGGCCGGGGTGGCGATCCTGGTTCCGTGCCAGTAAGACCCTTGGTGCCTTCCGGGCTAAGGACCGCGCCGTTCACATCCGCAGAAGCCTTTGACTTGGGTGTCACCCGCCGCCAGCTGCGGGGATCCGGCTACCGCCGATTGGGCTCGGGCCTCTACCGCTGGGTGGGTTTGAAGGAAAGCCCGCAACTGTTGGTGAGCGCTGTCGCGCGGCGATTGCCGGCCGGCGCTGCGTTCTCCGGCAGGACCGCAGCTTGGTTGCACGGACTGGACGTCGCGCCCTGCGATCCGATCGAGGTCACGATCCCAGAACCGATCGGCACCAGCCGTCGGGCCGGCGCATCAGTTAGCCGCGCCGCCCTCGGGGCCGAGGAGATCGGGCTCCGGCGTGGTCTACCGACCACGTCGGCACTTCGTACGGTCGTCGACCTCGGAGGCAGAGATCCGTTGACTGAAGGAGTCGTCGCCGCGGACCTGTTCCTTCATGCCCGGCTGGTTTCCATTGCCGAGCTGTGCGCCTATGTGGCCGAGCATCCGGGAGC
Organism: Candidatus Dormiibacterota bacterium; assembly: GCA_036570165.1. Classification (GTDB taxonomy): domain Bacteria; phylum Chloroflexota; class Dormibacteria; order Dormibacterales; family Dormibacteraceae; genus Palsa-870. Next base: position 3,607 of record DATCPI010000074.1, read on the forward strand.
CAAGGGCATCGCTCGGCTTCGGCGTGTTGTTGATCTGGCCGAGCCGAAGGCCGAGTCCGCAATGGAGACGCGGCTTCGGATGCTCCTCGTGCTTGCCGGACTCCCGCGGCCGGAGGTTCAAGTTTCCATCCATGACGATCAAGGCCGTTTCCTAGGCCGTCCAGACCTGCTTTATCGCGTTCAGCGCCTGGCAATCGAATACGACGGCGGAAATCACCGCGATCGAATGGTTGATGACAACCGCCGCCAAAATGCCCTCATCGGCGCGGGACTTCGCATGCTCCGCTTCACTGCGTCGGATGTCTACAGGACTCCGGAAACAGTTGCGATGCAGGTACGTCACGGCCTTGCGATCGCATGAGCCTGGTCGGCTCGATGGTCGGCGCTGAACCAGCGGAAGAACACAGCGAACGCCGCGACCGCGATGGTCGCCTTGCCCAGGACCATCAGCACCGCGCCGGCCACGGTCTGGTCGATCAGAGGGGTGATTGAGGCGATGAGCCGTGGAGCGTGTGTGTAGTACTCGTAAAAGGGCACGCGCGAGAAGATCAGCGCAAGCGCCACGCCGTCCTGCGGCAGCGTCGCGAGCAGCATGTACAGCAGCTTGGCGCCGGGCGACATCTTCCAGCGCGAAAGTGCGGAGGTCGCGGCGAGCATGGGCCAGTAGAGCACCAGCCCGGCGCCGATGAACGCCAGATGCTCGACCACGTGCAGCCCTTCGGAGTAAAGGGTTGCGTCGTAGAGCAGCGGAATGTGCCAGACGATCATCACCAGCCCGGCGATCACCTGCGCCGGCACCGGTTCCGTGAGCCCGCGGACGCCGGGCACCCGCACGATGCGCTCGACCATCTGGGGCGACAGGCCGAGCAGCATCAGCGGCGGCGCGACGAATCCGAGGAGGACGTGCTGCAGCATGTGCGCGCTGTCCAGGTAGTGGTCGCTGATCGTGTCGAGCGGCGTCTCCAGGGCGAGCCACAACGTGATCAGCCCGAGGCCGAAGTAGAGGGAGTGCCTCGGCCGCGCATCCGAAGCCATTCCCGCGAGCCAGGCGTGCCCAAGGAAGAGCACCACAAGGCCGGCATAGACGATCAGGTCGAGAGGCCAGCTCAAGTGCTCATCCCGCTTCTCGGGTGATGGGCTGGGCGAGGATCCACAGGCTGGTCATCGTGTACATGACCATGAGCAGAAGCATGGGGTACTGGCTGAGGAGCGCACGCTGAGCGGTCCGGAAGCGCTCGCCCGCTCGCAGGTGCGCGAGGTACACCGCGATGACGTGGCCGAGCACGATCAGCACGACCTGCGCGTACCAGACCGTCGACGCCTGCGCGAGCGCGAAGTTTGGCGTGAACGCCGCCACTGCCGGCCACAGGGCCCATCCCTTCGCGAGCGGATCGTTCAGGAGCGGAATGAGGTACTGCGACTGCAGCACGACGTAGGTGTAGTTGTGGGCGGCGTTGTAGACGAGCGCGATGGGCACCAGGGTCAACGCAAATGCGGAGGCGGTCGATTTCAGGTCGACGTTGCGCTTGCCGAGGAAGATGACCAGCTCCATGAAGGTGATGAACACGAGCAGGAAGGCGATCGAGAGCAGCACGAGGCCGAGCGTGCGCACGACAAAGAATCCGAAGGCGCCCATCGGCTGCCAGATGGGCTCTAGCGCGAGGTTGAAGTTGTCCCACGCGCGCGTGTAGAGGATGCCGTCGAAGGCAAGCGTCGAGAGCATGAGGATGACGAAGATGGTGCGATCCCAACCCACCGGTGACGGCTTCAACAGGCCCACCCCCCACGGCCTCAGGTGGACCATGCTGATGCGCCCCGACTCGTCGCGCTCCGCCTCGACCGGCCCGAAGCGGCCGACGATGTTGAAGAGGACGGTGAAGCCCTCGCAATGCTCGAGCCACTCGTCGCGCCCGAACAGGAACATCCCCGCCAGGGTCACCACCGAATAGGCCAGGGCCAGCGTGGCGACGAGCCACGGCCGGTTGGCCATTCCCGTCGTGAGCTCCAGGCAGGCGAACGCAAAGTAGGCTGCCGCCGCGGGCCAGATGCCGACATCCGGCAACTTCCAGATGGGCCGGACACGCACGAACCTGGTGACCGCGTCGTAGACCGCGGCCCATGGGTTGAGCAGGTACCAGAGGTTGCCCACCAGGCCCGACAGGATCACGAGCCCCGCCCAGAAATAAGCCCAGACCAGGTATTCCGCAGGGTTCTTCAAAGGATTGGTGGAACCGAAGAGGCCGGTGATCACCACGGCGAGGAGACCGGCAATCCCGATCGCACCGCCGACGACCCGCGGCCAGCTCGACCGCGCGATGGGGACGAGCGCAGGCACCGGCCGGCGCGGGTACTGGAGCGCCTGGGCGCCCACCTGGTCGCCGGCGAAGAGGTAGACGAGCACGAACGAGATCACGACCACGCCGGCCGCCGCGTAGAGGTAGAGCGCGAGCGAGATCGGCAGGTCGTACCGCTGTCCGAAACCGTGAAGAAGAATCATGGATTCACGACCAGCCGGCCCAGCCCGGTGCTAGTGCTCTCCCACTCGATGTCGCACGTGCACGTCTTGTCCACCTTGAACGTGTGGCTGACCGTCTGACCCGCTTTAGTGTCGAAGGTGATGTCGTAGAGGTGCAGGTGGACCTCACCGTCCGTGTCGCTGGTGACGTTGATGGTCAGCGTGTCGTTCTGATGGGCTGAGAGGTCGCTCGGCGACATGGTCTTGCCGCCGGTGACGGTGACGTCGAAGGTCACGTTCCGCCCGCCGCTGCGGTTGGAGTTGATCAGGAATCCGGCGGCGATGACAAAAACGACGAGGACGCCGACGACGACGGCGATCCGACTTCTGTTCAAGAATTCCTCCTATTAATGACGCGCGCGAGCGCGCGTGCGATCAGTTCAGTTCGAGCTGAAACGCAGGAAGGGGAGAGGGACTCCTTCTTCCCCGCCCCTCACCCTAGCCCTCTCCCTGAAAGGGGAGAGGGAAAACGGCTAGTGGAGAGATTCTCCTGGTGCGGCGCCTTCCCACGCGGTCGTCTCCCAGTTGTCCTGGCGCTCCTCGATCGGCATCCAGGGCGGCAGGTCCATCAACAGCTCATGACCCAGGGCGATGGCATAGGGCTCGTAACCCTTGCGCAAGGCTTTGAGCCGCTCGCGAAAGGTGGCCAGGTCGACGCTGATGCCTGCCGCGGTGAACAGGTCGTGCAGCGCGGTGAGCTCGGCCTCCGACATCCGGTCGGGGGCGTCGAACTCTGGCGCAGCGCGCAACACCTGGCTCAGGTCGCCGAGGGCGTGCCTACCGATCGCGTACACGCGCCGGGCCTGCCACGACTTGCCGTGGTCCTTGGTCGCCTGCCACAGCGACGAGAAGTCCATGATCGCGGTCAGCGCCGCGAGCCAGGACTGGTTCTCGTGCTGGGAGCGGAAATAGCTGAGCACCTGGTACGAGAGCTGACTCTCGAGGAGCTCCGCGGTCCATGCTTCCCATCGCGCCATCAACGGGATGAGCTCGGCCATCTCGTGTGACTCGACGGCCCGGCGGAGCAGGTCGCCCGCGCTTGGCGGCGAGCCGGCCCACTCGTCCAGCATCGAGATCGAGATCTCTCGCCGCGAGAAGCTCTGGTACAGAACGGGCAGGTACGAGATGAGGACGGCGAGGAAGCCGAAGCCGGTGCCGGCCTCGACGACGGTGAGGAATTTGGACAGGTCGGTCTTGGGCGTGAAGTCGCCAATGCCCAGGGTCGTGAACGTCGTCCCGCTCACATAGAGATGGCCGGGGCCCGAGAGGTGGGCGTCATAGCCAGCGGCCCACAGCAGCAGACCGAAACCGACGATCAGGATGCCGCCCCAAAGCACGAAGAGGACGATCAGTGAGAGGGGCCCATAGGTGCTGAGGAAGGTCTCGCGCCAGTCACTGGGTCGCATACGGCGGCCCGCCGCCGCCCACGGTTTCCAGGAGAGCGTGTAGAAAATCTTCGACACGCGCATGCGGCCCGACACGCGGCGCGGAAGGATGATCGTCTCGAACGCATCCCTGAGCGCGATCGCGACAAGGATGATTCCGAGCAGAGCGGCGACGATTTGCATTTGAACGTCTAACCCTAAGAGCTATCGAGATATTCGGCTGACCACGGCAAGGCTGTGACGAACCTGCAATGCAACTCTATCGGGAGTCCCGTACACATCGGCGGCAGTGAAGCGAAGCAAGCGAAAGCCGGCACCGACGAGGCCGTTCTGGCGGCGATTGTCATCAACCAGCCGATCACGGTGGTTGCCGCCGTCGTATTCGATTGCCAAGCGTTGAATCGGATAAAGCAGGTCTGGGCGGCCTGGGAAACAGTCTTGATAGTCATGGATGGAAACTTGAACCTCCGGTCGCGGGAGTCCGGCCAGCACGAGGACCATCCGCAGCCGGGTCTCCATTGGGGATTCGGCCTTCGGCTCGGCCAGGTCGACAACACGTCTGAGCCGCGCGATGCCCTTGGCTCTTCGATGCTCGGCAATATGGGTACGCAGATCGGCGATGGTAACGAGCCTGGCATGAAGGAACATGTCCGCGCCGACGACCCCTTCGGTGAATGGATCTCTGCTTCCGAGGTCGACCACCGAACGGATCGCTGATGTGATGGGTAGACCACGCCGTAGCACGATCTCCTCGGCGGCGAGGGCGGCGCGACGGATGGACGTGCCGGCCCGGTGGCCGTTGCGGATAGGTTTTGGGATGGTCACCTCGATCGGATCGCAGGGCTCTACGTCAAGTCCGTGCAGCCACGCTGCAGTCCTGCCGGAGAAGGCGGCGCCCGCTGGCAATCGCCTGGCCGCGGCGGTGAGCTTCAGTTGTGCGCTCTCCTTCAATCCCGCCCAGCAATAGAGACCTGAGCCCAGTCGGCGATAGCCGGCTCCCCGCCACTGGTCGCGTGTGATACCTACACCCCTCGCTTCTGTACAAGTGAACGGCCCGGTCCTGAGTGCGGCAGGCACCGAGTGTTTTACTGGCACCGAACCAGGATCGCCACCCCGGCCAAATAGGACAACGCTGGCCGTTAACGACGAAATGTGCGCCGAATTGGTGGATCCAGGGCGCGGATACGACCGTTTGCGCGCACAAGATGCAGCTAGCCCTTCAGGGAGCCGGCCAGCAGGCCGCGGATGAAGTAGCGGCCCAGCAATATATAGATGACGAGGGGGGGCAGCGCCGTCATCAGGGCGCCCGCCATCTGCACCTGGTACTGCGCGAGCAGCGAGCCGGCGAGCCCGTTCAAAGCCACCGTGATCGGCTGCTGGTCGGGGTCGGCGACGATCACCAGGGCGAACAAGAACTCGTTCCAGATGCTCGTGAACTGCCAGATCAGGACAACGACGAAACCCGGGATGGAAAGTGGGACGAGGATGCGACGGTAGATGCCGAGCACCGTAGCGCCGTCGATTCGAGCCGCCTCCAACACTTCGTTGGGGATGGCCGCGTAGTAGTTCCTGAAGATCAGCGTGCAGATCGGGATGCCGTAGACGACGTGGACCAGGATCAGGCCCGGGAGGCCGCCGTATAGGCCGATCTTCTCGAGCACGAGGACCATCGGGATCAGGACGCTCTGGTAGGGGATGAACATCCCGAAGAGCAGCAGCGTGAAGAGGAGGTCTGCGCCGCGGAATCTCCACTTGGACAGCACGTATCCGTTGAGGGAACCGAGCAGGGCAGAAAGCAGCGTCGCGGGTACGACCAGCTCCACGCTGTTGATGAAGCTCGGCAGCAGCTTTTCGATCGCCGCGCCATAGGGCTCCAGGGTGGGTGCCGAGGGCAGCTGCCACGGAGTGCTGTGCGAGACCTCGATGAACGACTTGAGGGACGTCACCACGATCACGTAGACAGGCAAGAGATAGAAGACGCTCACGACCAGCAGCAGCGCGTAGCCGATCACCGCCCACGGTGTGAGCCACCGCCGTCGTGTGGCGATCGTCCTCGCCGCGCTCAACGCTCCACCTCCTGCCTCATGCTCCAGACCAGGTACGGCACGATCAGGAACGCGACCATGACGAGCAGCACCATGCCGATCGCGGCTCCGCGTCCGTACAGGTTCTGCCGGAAGGTGGCGACGAACATGTAGAACCCAGGCATGTCGGTGGCGTAGCCCGGACCCCCATTGGTCATCACCACGACCAGGTCGAAGATCTTGAGCGAGATGTGGCCCAGGATGATGACGGCCGAGAGTGTGATCGGCCGCATCAGCGGAAGGATGACCCTGATGAATCCTTGCAGCTCGCTCGCGCCGTCCACCCTCGCGGCCTCACGCAGCTCGTCCGGTATGCCGCGCAGGCCGGCGAGGAACATCGCCATGCAGAAACCGCTCATCTGCCACGTGGCGGCGATCACCAGGCCGTAGAGCGCGGTGTGCGTGTCGGCGAGCCACGGCGACTTCAAGAATCCAAGGTGGACCTGGTCGAACAGCAGGTTGATGCCGAAGTTGGGGTTGAGCATCCAGCGCCAGACGGTGCCCGTGACGACGAACGAGATCGCGAGCGGAAAGAGAAAGACGTTCTGAAAGAAGATCGTTCCCCGCAGCTTCTGGTCGAGCAGGATCGCGGCTCCGAAGCCGAGCAGGATGCACCCGAGAAGAAAGAGGATGGTGAACTCGATGGTGTTGCTGACGTCCGCCTGGAATCTCGGCAGGCCGAAAAGATCGGTGTACTGACGGAGTCCGACCGACGTGTAGTCGGGGTTGATGCCGTACCACCTGGTGGTGGAGACGAACGCGGTGTATCCGATGAACCCGTAGACGAAGACCGCGATCAGGACGACCGAGGGAGCGATCAGGAGAAACGGAGTCAGCGAGTCCCACGAGAAATGACGAAGGGAGCGACCTCCTTCCGGAAGCCGCTCCCTTGCTGCGGTGCCCGTCGAGGCGACCGCCACTACTTGATCCCTTACTTGAGGAACTGGTCGGCTAGTTTCGCGATGTTCGATGCGCTGGCGTTCACGTTTTTCTTCTGCACGAACTGGCCCATCTCATCGTTGAGCCCGCTGGCAAACGCCTCAGGCGCCGCCGAACCATGCGCGATGCTTGGTGTCAGTGACGCGTTCTTGAACTCGCCCATGAACCTCTGAGCGATGGAGTCGAACAGGCTCGCCGGCACGTCGGTGCGGGCCGGGATCGAACCTTTTTTGGGATTGAAGGCAGCCTGGCCATCCTTGGAGCCGCACACCTTCACCCAGTTGACCGCGTTTTCGTGGTCCGGAGCGCCCTTGGGCACGCCGAACGTGTCGCACACGATCATGTAAGTGCCTGTGGTGCCCGGCGACGGGATGCCCGTGAAGTCGGTGTCCGGCTTCCAGTTGTTGGCTGTGAAGTAGCCCTTCGCCCAGTCACCCATGATGGTCGCAACCGAGGTCCCGGCCTGCATACGCCCCGCGGCCTGGTCCCAGTCGATGGTCGCGTGGTCTGAATTTACGTAGTTGAGCATCCTGCTGATGTAGTTCAGCGCAGTCTTGATGTTGTTGTCGGTCCAGGAGCTCTTGCCGGTGAAGAGGCCGCGGTAGAAGTCCGCCCCGCCGACGGCGACGAGGTTGTTCTCGAAAAGCATCGTGACCTGCCAGTTGCCCTTGGAGCCCAGCGCAAGCGGCGCTGCAATGCCCGCGGCCTTGGCAGTCCCGAGTGCGGACAGGAAGTTGTCGAGGTTGTTGGTGGTCGTGGCGGACACTGCGGAAGCTGCTTTGGCGCTGACCCAAAGAGCGTTGCCGCGGTGCACGTTGACAGGTACCGACCACACGTCAGTGCCCGAGCTGACGATCGTCTTCAGGTCTGCGGGAATGACCTTGTCCCAGCCCTCTGACGCCCAGATGCTGGTGATCGGCTCCATCTTCGAAGCCTTGACCCAGGTGCTGACGAGCTCCTGGCCGGCGTGGACCTGGAAGCTGTCAGGCGGCTTGCCACCCTGCATGCGCGTCGCCAGCACCGCCTTCGCGTTGCTGCCGGCGCCGCCCGCCACCGCCGCATTCTGGATGGTGACATTCGGGTACTTCGCCTTGTAGATCTTGAACATCTCGGCGAGGCCGTCGGCCTCTCCGCCGGCGGTCCACCAGCTGAAGATCTCGAGCTTGCCGGCGGTGGTGCCGCTGCCGCCGCAGGCAGCCAAGAATTCGGCAAAGGTGCCGCCGATGGCGAGGACGCCGGCGGCAGTGCCGACGCGTTGGACAAACTCACGACGGGTCCAGTTGCCCTTCATAACTCCCCTCCGAGCATGCGGCTCGCGCCGCACATCTCAGATGCCGCCCCTGCTGCCTTCTTCCCGCACTTTTGGCGGGGCGAGAGTGCGCCGGCACCAGGATTTACTCAGACACCAGGCATTCTAAGCCTGCCTGGGGCTCTAGAGCCTGACGCCGTTTCCGCCACTCGCCGCTCGTTTGCTCGAAGCTTGCAGCGCAAGCGCGAGAGATCCAAGCAGCTCGGCGCGTTCGACAAACACTGCAGGGAGGACGTCGAGGCGTTCCGCCGCCGCCTGCACCGCGTGGCGCCGTATCGATTCCCGCATCGGTTCGAGCAGGACGTCGCCTGTCCGGCTGAGCAAGCCGCCGACGATGACGCGTTCGGGGTTGATGAGATTGCAAAGGCCTGCGACCGCGACGCCGATCTCGTGCCCGGCATCGGCGATCGCGCGGCGGCACCGAAGGTCGCCCCCCACCGCAAGCTCGACGATTTGCGAGAGGGACGGAACCTCGCCGTTCAGGGGGCCTACGAGCTGAATGATCGCGGGGCCTGAGGCCACGGTTTCGAGACACCCCCGGTTCCCGCAGTAGCAGAGAGCGCCTGACTCATCGAGGGTCGTGTGCCCGATCTCGCCGGCAGTCCCCGAAACTCCGTGGAGCAGCCGGCCGTCGATCACGATGCCCGCCCCGATCCCGGTGGCGGCCTTGATGTACGCGAAGTTCGAACACTCGCGACCGGCGCCCCAGGTCAGCTCGGCCAGCGCGCCCAGGTTGGCGTCATTCTCGATCTCGACCGAAATGCCCAAACGCTCCTGCATCTCGCTCCCGATGCGTAGACCAGTCCAGCCCGGGAGGATGCTTGCCGATCCGACAGTGCCTCGCGCGCGGTCGACAGGTCCGGGGATTCCGATGCCGGCGCCGACCACGGACTTCCGTTCAACGTGGGCCTCGGCCAGCACCTCGTCGACCATGCGGGCCGAGGTGTCGAGAGCTTCCCGGGCGTGATGGCTCACATCGAGATCGCATCGCCGCTCCGCCAGCACGTTGCGGGCGATGTCGGCGACCGCAACCTGCACGTGGCTGTGCCCGAAGTCGATGCCCACCACGGCCAGCGATGAGTGGCGCAGCTCGAGCTGCATGGCCGGCCGGCCGCCACGCACATCTGGAACGGTCGCCTCGATCTCCTGCACCAGGCCCGAATCCTTCAGCTCCGACACGAGGGTGTGCACTGTCGTGCGCGACAGGCCCGTCACCCGCGCGATATCCGCCTGGCTGATCCGACCGCGCTCGCGCAGCACGCCCAGGACGCGCTCGCGATTTCGGTCTCGCAGCCAGGCGAGCGACCCCTCACCATTCTTCGGCATACCCGGCACCGGAATCATCGCCCCCTGCGCCGGTTTGTCAAGAGCTTGAACACAATGTGCGGGCCACACCATCGCGCTCTTGACAAAGGTGTACGGGTAAGACATGCTCTTGCGGGGGCGGGCGGTCCCGCCATGGGGTTCTGAGTAAGACCTGCAGCCGGCGCACTCTCGCCCCGAGGTGGAAGCCTCGGGAAGAAGGCTGAGGGACTTGTTCTAAGAGGTATGTGCGCATGAAGTTTTGGAAGTTCGTCCCTGTCCTCATGATCGTGGGGATCGCCCTCATGGCATGTGGCAACCCGAGCACGCCGGCAGGCAAGAAGATCGCTCTTCTTCTGCCTGAGGCGACGACTGCTCGCTACGACACGAAGGACATGCCGTTCTTCAAGGCCAAGCTGGCGGCCCTGTGCTCCAGCTGCACCCTGATCTACAGCAATGCCAAGCAGGACGCCCCGACGCAGCAGACACAGGCCGACGCGGCCATCACCAACGGGGCCAACGTCATCGTCCTCGACCCGGTCGACGGCGCGGCGGCGGCAGCCATCGTCACCAAGGCGAAGGCCAAGAACATCCCCGTCATCTCGTATGACCGGCTGATCCTCAACACTCCCGACCTCAACTACTACCTGTCGTTCGACAACGCCGCTGTCGGCGCGCTGCAGGGCAACGCCCTTCTCGCCGCGCTGGCCGGCAAGACCATGCCGCAGATCGTTCAGATCAACGGCGACCCTGCCGACAACAACGCCAAGCTCTTCAAGCAGGGCGCGCACAGCGTCCTGGACGGCAAGGTCAAGTACGGCAAGGAATACGACACGCCCGGCTGGAAGCCGGACAACGCACAGACCGAGATGCAGGGCGCGCTGACGGCCCTCGGCAACAAGGTCGACGGCGTCCTGGCTGCCAACGACGGCACCGCCGGTGGCGCAATCGCGGCGATGAAGACGGCCGGCCTCAAGCCGCTGCCTCCGATCACGGGGCAGGACGCTGAGCTGGCTGCGATTCAGCGCATCCTCGCCGGCGAGCAGACCATGACGGTCTACAAGGCGATCAAAGCCGAGGCAGAAGCCGCGGCGACCCTCGCCTACGACCTCGCTTACGGGATCACCGTGCCGAGCACGATGACCAACGGCAAGACCGTGAACAACGGAAAGGCGGACATCAGCTCGGTGCTCCTCACCCCCGTCGCGGTCAACAAGGCCAACATCGCGTCGACCGTCGTCGCGGACGGTTTCTGGACGAAAGCCGACATCTGCACCGCGGCATACGCCGCCGCGTGCACGGCGGCTGGAATCTCCTAGCGCTACAGTCCTTTTGTGACTGATAAAGGCGGGTGGCCCGACGGCCACCCGCCAACCGCCTCCAACCGTCAACCGCTCCTCCAGCTCCGTGGCATAAGCAAGCGGTTCGGGGCGGTCCAGGCCCTTTCGGAAGTCGACTTCGAGGTCTATCCGGGCGAGGTGGTCGCTCTCGTCGGTGATAACGGCGCCGGGAAGTCAACCCTGATCAAGGTCATGGCCGGCATCTACATACCCGACTCGGGCGAGATCTGGTTCGAAGGCCACCACGTTCCCGTGCATGGCCCGCGCGACTCCGCCGCCCTTGGCATCGCCACCGTCTACCAGGACCTCGCGCTCTCCGACAACCTCGACGTCGTGGCCAACCTCTATCTGGGCCGCGAGGAGCTTTCCACACCGCTGCCGCTTTTGAGCGAAGAGCGCATGGAGCAGCGGGCCAGAGAGGTGCTCAAGTCGCTGGACGTCAAGATCCCGAACCCTCGCAGCCCGGTCGCCGCCCTGTCAGGCGGTCAGCGGCAGTCGGTCGCGGTTGCCCGCTCCGTGATGTGGAAGGCGAAGGTCGTGATGCTCGACGAGCCGACCGCCGCGCTCGGCGTGCAGCAGACCAAGCAGGTCCTCGAGCTGGTGCTGCGCCTGCGCCATCAGGGACTTGGCGTCATCGTCATCAGCCACAACCTGGCCAACGTGTTCGAGGTTGCGGACCGCATCATCGTGCTGCGGCTCGGACGCCGTGTCGGCACGTTCGTGCGCGCCGAGTCGTCGGAGCAAGCGGTCGTCAGCGCAATAACTGGCGCTGAGTTCGGCAAGTTCAAGCCCCAGGAATGAGCGCGGCCCAGAGCGTCCGATCCAGCCTGGAGTCGCTGCAGCGCCGGGTTGCCTCGGGTGACGTGGGCTCGCTGCCTGTGATCCTCGGGCTGGTCCTGATCTGGGCGGTCTTCACGTTCCTCAACCCGCTCTTTTTGAGCCCGCTGAACCTCACCAACCTGGCGGCTCAGATCGCCGCCACCGGAATCGTCTCGGTGGGGATCGTGCTGGTCCTGCTGCTCGGTGAGATCGACCTCTCGGTCGGCTCGGTCTACGGCCTGGGCTCCGCCGTCATGGCCGTGCTGGCCGTCCAGAAAGGTTGGGGGGCCGCGCCGGCCATAGCGGCGGGCGTCCTGAGCGGCACCCTGATCGGGACGTTCCACGGCTTCTTCTTCACCCGCTTCAGGATTCCGTCGTTCGTGGTCACGCTGGCCGGCCTGCTGACGTGGTTTGGCGCCCAGCTGCACGTCCTCGGGGAGAAGGGCACGATCAACCTCAACGACCCGCTCATCCTGCAGCTGGCGAACCAGTTCTACCCCGCTTCCGTCGGCTGGACGCTGGCCGTCGTCGTCGTGGTCTGGCTCGGCACTGACCTCTTCATCGTCACGAGGCGCCGGCGGGCGGCAGCAGGCCTTCCATTGGGAGGGTGGCTCGGCGACGTGGCGAAGTTCGTCGTCATCGCCGGAGTGATCTTCGGCGCGATGGCGGTGCTCGCGGCCGACCGCGGCGTGCCGCTGTCCCTGCTGATCCTGCTCGCCCTCATCCTGGGCTTCGACCTGCTCCTGACCCGCACCCGATTTGGCCGGCACATCTTCGCGGTCGGCGGCAACGCCGAGGCCGCACGGCGGGCGGGCATCTCGGTGAACGGCATCCGGATTGCCGTCTTCGCCATCTGTGGAACGCTGGCGGCCTTCGGCGGAGTCATGGGAGCGTCGCGCCTGGAGGCTGTCAACTACAACTCGGGGACCGGGGACACGCTGCTGAACGCCATCGCCGCGGCGGTCATCGGGGGCACGAGCCTGTTTGGCGGGCGGGGGACGGTGTGGTCGGCGCTCACGGGCGGGCTGGTGATCGGCTCGATCAACAACGGGCTGGCGCTGCTCAGCGCCGCGTCGGACGTGAAATTCATGGTGACGGGCGGCGTCCTCCTGGCCGCCGTGACGATTGACGCGGTGGCGCGGCAGGGAAGGCAGAGGGCCGGGGTCTAGCCCGGCCGGATTCGGATTTCCCGCGGGATCCTACACTCGCGGGTTTGGTCGCGGCTTCAAACCCGCGGGATCCTGTACTCGCGGGGGTGGCCGGCTCTTTACAGGCAGCGTTGCCTGACGAATCACCGTCTTTCATCGTTGAAGCTCATGGGTCGGAGTGCACTGGTTCCTGCGGAACTCACCTCCGGGCCTTTCACGCTTGCGGATGCGCGCCGAGCGGGTCTCGAGCGATGGCATCTCGAAGGCGCGAACTGGCGCCGGATCGGGCCGGCCGTGTACGTCTGGGCGGGCCTACCGGACCTTCCTGAGGTCAAGGTTGAGGCGGCCTACCGGCGGCTGCCGCCTGCAGCCGCATTTTCGGGCCTCACCGCTGCATGGCTCCACGGTCTCGATGTCGATTGCGAACCTTTCGAAGTGACGATTTCCAAAGGGATCGGCGGCTCAACGCGCGCCGGCCTGGTGGTCCGGCGCGCGGCCCTCGGTCCAGGCGACGTGGTCAACCTGCGCGCGAGCAACCTCCGCGCTCCGCACGCTGAGCGATCTCTGTCGCCGGCTGAGCTTGACGGAAGCGGTGGTTGTCATGGACATGGAGCTCCGCGCCGATCTCATTCGCCTTGCCGACTTGAACGCCTTGGGCGGAATCCGCGCCCGGCGGGCGGTGAGCTTTGCCGAGCCGGCCGCCGAATCGCCGATGGAGTCGCGCTTGCGAATGGTGCTCGTCCTGGGCGGTCTTCCACGCCCTCAAGCACAGGTTCCGCTGCACGACACTCAGGATCGATTTGTCGGGCGTCCGGATCTCTACTACCCGGATCACCGGCTCGGAATCGAGTACGACGGGGGTGTGCATCGCCTCAGCCTGGCCGAGGACAACCGCCGCCAGAACCGACTCCTCGCCGCGGGAATTCGGCTGCTTCGCTTTACTGCCGGCGATGTCCTCCAGAATCCGGACTCGGTCACGACTCAGGTGCGCACGATGCTCGCACAAGCCGACCAAATTCCCCGCGGGCGTCAGGTGCCCTTACGTGGCGCTCTTGATGTCGATCACCAGGCGGTCGGGAGTGGCGAGGAGGAACGCCCGGTAGCAGGCGGCGCCTGACACGCCGAGGCCCAGCTGCACCACTCCTTCGAAGTCTTCGACCTGCCGGACCTCGACCAGAGTCGCGTATCCAGTCTTGATGTCGGTGGGACCGCTGTAGCCGGTGTGCAGGTCGGCGTTTCGAATGATCACGAGGATGCCGTTCTTGCCCGCCAGCGTCATCGCCTGGCCGCTGGGGCTTCGAGTGAAGCTGGTGCCCGACTGCACCATCACCTCGATGGAGGTGGGACCCGCGGGCGCGGGGCTGCCATTCCACTCGACAGTGACGCGATCGTACCCGCTGTGCGTGCCGGTCCGGAGGGCATCGATCAGAGCCTGGCTCGGCGACTTCGCGTAGTCGAGATGCATCAATGAATCGGTGCACTGGAATGCAGGCAGGTTCGACTCCGGCGTAGGCGAAGCGGTGGGGCTTGCGGCGGGCGAGGCGCTGGGGCTTGGGCTGGGCGCTCCGGCAGGCGCAATGCCGGTCGGGTTGCGGTTGAAGCTCGCCACCACGAGGATGCCGACCACCATCGCCGCGATCACAGCGGCGGCGACGCCGGCGATCCAGAACGGCGCTCTCTGCTCCGGGATACTGCCAAGCGACGATCGAACGCGATCCGGAAGCGCGGCTGTGGGCGACCCGGTCATCTCGTCGAATACATGACCGAGCTCGCGGCGGAAGTTCTCGTTGGGCATCAGAAGACCTCCTCGAGGGTCAGGTCGGACCGCAGCCGCCTGGCGGCGCGGTAGATGCGTGACTTGGCCGCCGCGGGCGAAACCCGCAGCGTGCGTGCGACCTCGTCCAGCGGCAGGTCCAGGTAGAAGTGCAGCACCAGCGGAAGTCGCTCGTCGGGGCTGAGCTTGAGCAGCGCGCTGTGAAGATCGGGCGTTTCCCCCTGCTCCTGACTCGACCGCGACGGTGGGATTTCAGCCAGCTTCAGCACCGACCACCAGCGCTGGCGCCGGGTCATGCGGCATTCGTTGGCCACTATGGAGAGGAACCAGGGCCGCATCGACGTCAGGTCCCCGCGCAGCTGGCGCAGCTTGCGCCACGCCTTGATCGAGGCCTCCTGGACGGCGTCCTCGGCGGACGATCGGTCCGCGAGCATGACCGCCGCGAGCCGGTAGGCGGGATCGAGGAGCGGCTCGATGAGCACGGCGAAAGAGCTGGCATCCCCCGCCGCGGCGCTCGTCATGAGCTCGGGCCGCTGTTCCATGGCTGCAGCAAGCATGTTCCTGCCTGTTGGATGCGGGGAAAGCCAGTTTGGTTGCATTTGGAGACCCGGGGGGTTGATTTGGAATTCGGGTTCCTGGGTAACTGTTCTTCTACAAAGATGGCAACACCAAAGTCCGAACTGCTCCCAGTCCTCCCGATGGACGACGTCGTCGTCCTGCCGCACATGACCGTCACCCTGGCGGTCGAGGGCGACAACCAGAAAGCCGCTATCGAGGCCGCCCGCCAGGGCAACCGCCTCGTCCTCCTCGTGCCCCGCATCGAGGGCAAGTACGGCAGCATCGGCACGGTCGGCCGCCTGGGCGAGTCGGCGGAGCTGCCAACCGGCGCCGAGGCGTTCATGATCCGGGGCGAATACCGCGCCCGGCTGGGCGGCGGCCAGGCCGACATCGGTGGCGCGCTCTGGGTCCAGGCCGACCCGATCGCCGACCCGGAACCTCCCACCGAGAAGACGCTCGAGCTCGCGCGCGAGTATCGCGCCCTCCTGGAGAACCTCGTCGAATCGAGGGGCATGCCGCAGATCGTCCAGTTCCTGCGCGCCGCGAAGACCCCTGGCCACCTCGCCGACCTTGCCGGATACTCGCCCGACCTCTCCACCGAACAGAAGCTGGAGGTCCTCGAAACGACCGACCTCGAGCAGCGGCTCACCCTGCTGATCGGCTGGATGAAGTCGGTCCTGGCCGACGCCTCGCTCAAGGAGAAGATCCGCAGCGACGTCGCCGAGGGCATGGAGAAGACGCAGCGCGAGTTCCTCCTACGCCAGCAGCTCGAGGCGATCAAGAAGCAGCTGAACGAAGGCAGCACCGATGTCGTTTCGACCTATCGCGAGAAGGTGGCCAAAGCCGGCATCCCGGAAGGTGTGCTCGTCGAGGTCAACCGCGAGCTCGACCGGCTGGAACGCACCAGCGAGCAGAACCCGGAATACGGGTGGATCCGCACGTACCTGGACTGGATGCTGGACATCCCCTGGAACGTGCGCTCCGAAGACAACTACGACCTGGTCGAGGCGCGCCGGATCCTGGACGAGGACCACACAGGCCTCTCCGATGTGAAGGACCGCATCATCGAATTCCTCGCCGTGCGCAAGCTGCGCAAGGAGCGCGGTCTCGAGGTGCTGGGCGGACGCGGCTCGGGCGCGATCATCACCCTGGTCGGCCCTCCTGGCGTCGGCAAGACGTCGCTGGGCGAGTCTGTCGCACGCGCGCTGGGCCGCAAGTTCACGCGCATCTCTCTTGGCGGCATCCGCGACGAGGCTGACATCCGCGGCCACCGGCGCACGTACGTCGGCGCGCTGCCGGGCCGCATCGTGCGCGCGCTGAAAGAGGCCGGAACCAAGAACCCGGTGATCATGCTGGACGAGATCGACAAGGTCGGCAGCGACTGGCGGGGCGATCCGTCGGCCGCGCTGCTCGAGGTCCTCGACCCGGCGCAGAACAACACGTTCCGCGACCACTACCTGGAGGTCGACCTCGACCTCTCCGAGGTGCTGTTCATCCCGACGGCCAACGTGTCCGAGACGATCCCGGCTCCGCTGCTCGACCGCATGGAGCTGATCCGCCTCGACGGCTACACCGAGGAAGAGAAGGTCGCCATCGCGCGCGACCACCTGCTCCGGCGACAGGTCACGCAGGCCGGATTGAAGGTGGAAGAGGTGAGCGTCACGGACGACGCGATCATGAAGGTGATCACCGACCACACCCGCGAGGCGGGCGTGCGCAACCTCGAGCGCGAGCTCGGGAAGATCACGCGCAAGGTCGCGACCAAGGTCGCCAAGAACGAGCTGACACCGCCGGTGGCGATCACGCCTGAGCGTGTCCGCGAGTTCCTCGGCAAGCCGCGATTCGACAACGAGGTCGCGGCTCGGACAGCAGTGCCCGGCGTCGCCACAGGCCTCGCCGTGACCGGTACAGGCGGGGACGTCCTGTTCGTGGAGGCGGCCGCAACCGACAGCAACGGACACGGCAGCACCGTGATCCTCACCGGCCAGCTGGGCGACGTGATGAAGGAGTCGGCGCAGATCGCGCTGTCCTTCGTTCGGTCCCACACGGACGAGTTGAGGATCGAGAAAGGGGCCGCCGACAAGTCGTTCCACATCCACGTGCCCGAGGGCGCGGTGCCCAAGGACGGCCCGTCGGCCGGCGTGACGATGACGACCGCGATCGTGAGCTTGCTGACCGGACGGCCGGTGCGGAGCACTGTCGCGATGACCGGCGAGGTCACGCTGCAGGGCCTGGTGCTTCCGATCGGCGGCGTCAAGCAGAAGGTGCTGGCAGCCCACAGGATGGGCCTGACCGAGGTCATCCTCCCGCAGCGAAACGAGAAGGACGTCGACGACGTGCCACAGAGCGTGCGCGAGAAGATGACGTTCCACTTCGCGAGCCGCGTTGGTGAGGTGCTCGAGTTCGCGCTCGAACCGCTCGCGCAGGCCAAGACCGAAGCAGCCTAAGCGGGTGCCCATCCAAAAGACGCGTGAAGGAACCTACGGGACGAAGATGCCCGGCGGAACGAACCGGATACTGTTCGCGGGTGAAAGTTCTAGCTCCTGATTCGCCCCTCCGTGCCGAGATGGAGCCGCTGCCCAAAGGCGTGCATCTCGTCGCAGAGCCGGAACCGGACGTGGAGGTGTTCGTGCTCGGCCCCGACTTCAGCGACGACTTTCGCGCGCTGTTCAAGCAACTGCCTGGAGTGAAGCTCGTGCAGTCTTTCAGCGCCGGCGTCGACCACCTGCTGCCACTGATCCCGCCGGGCGTTGTGCTGTGCAGCGCTGTGGGCGTGCACGATGTGCCGGTTGCCGAGTGGGTGGTGGCGGCGATCCTGGCCATGGGACGGCGCATTCCGGAGTTCCTCGAGGCCCAGCGTCGGGCCGAGTGGAACCACGACATTGCAAATCCAATAGAAGACCTGGGCGGCAAGACCGTGCTGGTGCTGGGTCATGGCTCGATCGGTCGGGCGCTGGCTTTGCGGCTCGCGCCGTTTGGCGCGAAAGTGGTCGGCATCGCGCAACACGCGCGTGATGGCGCCGAGTCACCCGACGCACTGCCCCGGCTTCTGCCCGAGGCGGACATCGTGGTGGACCTCCTGCCCAGCACGCCCGAGACGGAGAAGTTCGTCGACCAGAAATTCCTTGCGCGCATGAAGCCCGGCGCGCTGTTCGTGAACGCGGGTCGCGGGCGCACGGTCGACACCGATGCCCTGCTCGAGTCGCTGCGGGCGGGTCACATCCGTGCGGCGCTCGACGTTACCGACCCGGAGCCACTCCCGGACGGCCATCCGCTGTGGAACGCCCCGAACGTGCTCATCACTCCGCACGTCGCAGGCGCCGTCAAGCGGTGGGAGTCGCGCGGCTATCGATTCGCGGGCGAGCAGATCCGCCGCTACGCGTCAGGCCAGCCGCTACTGGGCGTCCGCACGGGGAATATCCCGGCGGGCCGACCGCTTGCTCATTGACATGAGCAGCAAGACCGCACAGGAGCTCCTCGAAGCCGCGACCACCATCGCGGTCGTAGGAGCGTCGCGTGACCCGAACAAGGCGGGCGGATCGGTGCCTGCCGGCCTACAGCAGCGCGGCTTCCGGATCATCCCCATCAACCCATTCGCCGACGAGCTGTTCGGCGAGCGCGCGTACCGCTCGCTGAGCGAGGTGCCGGAGAAGATCGACATCGTCGACGTGTTCCGGCCGTCGAGAGACGCGGCCGAGATCGCGCGTCAGGCCGTCGCAGTCGGCGCGAAGGCGGTGTGGCTGCAGCTGGACATCCGCTCGGACGAAGCAAGGCGGATTGCCGAGGCGGCGGGCCTGGACTACGTCGAGGACTCGTGCATGGCGGTCGTGGCCTCTCTTTACAGGATCAGAAAAGCGGCCTAATCGCTAATCTCCGTGTGTGGCACGACGCCGGGCACGGCATCTCAAAGACCGGAGCATCGAGTCTGAGCTGAAGTTTCGCGTCTCAGGTCCGAAGGCCCACGCCAGGCTGCGCAGCGCGCTGCGCAAGCGAGGCGCAAAGCTCGAGGGCCGGTACCAGGAAGAGAACTTCAGGTTCGCCGGCCCCGCAAAGTCCACCCGCAACACCACTCTCCGCCTGCGCGTGCTGGATGGCGGACCGCGCGGAGTCCTCACGGCCAAAGGGCCGGCGAGGTTCGAAGGTCATGTCAAGACGCGCGAGGAGACGGAGGTTGCGGTGGCCGACGCGCACTCGACGCTGGACCTCTTGCTGCAGCTCGGTTTCCAGGTCGCGGTGATCTATCCCAAGCGCCGCGCCATGTGGCTGCTCGATGGTGTTGCCGTCACCCTGGACGTGCTCGAGTTCGGGTACTTCGTCGAGCTCGAAGGTCCGCTCGACGTCCTGCCCGAGCTGGCTCGCAACCTGGGGCTGAACCCCAACCGCGGACTGCGCGACAGCTATTCGGTCATGGCGCGCAAGTACGCGAAGACGAAGAAGGCCAGCACTGTCCCGGTGACACCGCTCGAGCCTCGGCCTGTTGCGGCTCTGGCTTAGCCCGCGCCGCTTGCCGTCGCCACCATCCCGCCGCCGATGCCACGTCGCGCCTCCACGTCCCTGGGCCCAAGCATCGCTCCACACGTATCGCACGTCCGGCGGTCGCTGACTTTTCCGCCGCAATTCTTGTGCATGAGAAGGATCGGCGCCCTGCCCGGATAGATGTAGCGGTCGCCCCACTGCACGAGTGCCACGATCAAGGGCCATAGGTCCAGGCCTTTGTCGGTGAGCCGGTATTCGTACCGAATCGGGTGCTCGTGGTACGGCACCCTCGTGAAGATGCCCTCGTCCACCAGCAGGTTGAGGCGCGCGGACAGGATGTTGCGGGCAACCCCTGTCCTCCGCTGGAAGTCTTCGAAGCGCCGGGCGCCCATGAAGGCGTCGCGCACGATCAAGAGCGTCCAGCGCTCGCCGATGAGCTCGAGCGAGCCGGCGACCGAGCAGGTCTGGGACTCGTAAGTACGCCCGAGCATCGCCGTGATCATACGTCAGTTAGTTGTATGAGGCAACTGGCTGTGATAGAGTGCGTAGCGTCAAGCTACTGACTACTCTGGGGGGGGCATGAATCGGTGCAGCACCGCTACCGGGTCCTGGTGATCGTGTCCGTCGCCACCTTTGTGGCCAGCCTCGACCTCTTCATCGTCAACATCGCCTTCCCGAGCATCAAGCACGACTTCGCGGGCACCAACGACGCGACGCTGTCGTGGGTCCTCAGCGCCTACGCGATCGTCATGGCGGCCCTCCTCGTTCCAGCCGGTCGCCTCGCCGACCTGCTCGGCCGCAAGCGCCTCTTCCTGGGCGGCCTGGTCACCTTTGTCGCCGCCTCCGCGTTGTGCGCCGCCGCACCCGGCCCCGGGTGGCTGATCGCGGCACGCGTTCTCCAGGCCGTGGGTGGCGCGATTCTCATGCCCACGTCGCTGGCGCTCCTGCTGGCCGAGTTCCCGCCCAAGGAGCGCGCGCTCGCGGTGGCGATCTGGTCGGCCGTCGGCGCTGTCGCCACAGCGGCCGGCCCGCC
>DATCPI010000075.1:0-2610 GCA_036570165.1 Candidatus Dormiibacterota bacterium
GCTGCGGGCCACGGTGATACATTCCTTCCCGCAGGCGATGGGGCTCGCCTCGGTTTAAGTCCGGAATCGCTCCTTCTGGAGCTGATAGCCCCTAACCATCCAGTCATGGAGGTTAGGGTGCCCACCGGTAGATCCGAGGAAATACGTCGGTGCTAGAGTCCGCGATCGCGCAGGGCATCGCCATCCTGACCGTGCTGTCAATGGCGCCTCTCTTGAAAGGCGTGATCGACAATCTCAAGGCCAAGGTGCAGTCGCGCCGCGGGCCTTCAATCCTTCAGCCCTACTACGACCTGGCCAAGCGCTTCCGAAAGCAGCGCACCATCACCCCCAACGCGTCCGTCATCTTCCGGTCGGCGCCATACATTGCTTTTGCAGCTCCGATCGCCTTCGCGATACTCATCCCAGTCCTCACCGCCTTTCCCCTCAGCTGGGCGTTCATGGCCGACATGGTGGGAAGCGGCTTCGTGATCGGAATCGGTGGTTACATGGTCAACCTGGCCGCGATGGACAGCGGCAGTCCCTATGGAGGACTTGGCGCTAGTCGCTCGCGACTGGTCTCTTCCTTGGCCGAGCCCACTTTCATTGTCGTTTTCTTCGCGGTCGCCTACGTCAGCGGCGCAACGATCCCGTTCATCGTCAACAAGGCACTTTTCACCTTGACCCCGATCGTGGCCCCCAGCCACGCACTTATCGCGGCCGCGTTCTTCATGGTCATCCTCGCCGAGGCCGGGCGCATCCCGGTCGACAACCCGGCCACGCAACAGGAGCTCTCGATGATCGAGGGCTCCCGCCTATTCGAGTTCTCCGGTTCGGACCAGGCATTGCTCGAGTGGGGAGGCTGGATGAAGCTCTTCGTGATCCTGATCGTCTGGCTCAACGTGCTCGTGTTTCCGCCCGGCCTTGCCACGGCGATCGCGCCCATCCCGATCCTAATCGCGATTGTTTCGCTCGCAGCCAAGATGCTCGGGGCCGCTGTGCTGATCGTAGCCATCGAGTCGGCGCTCGCCAAGATCCGGATCCTGCGTGTTCCCGAGTTTCTGGGCGCCAGCTTCGTCCTTTCAGTTCTGGCCTTGGTCCTGTTCAGTCTCGGTCAGTGATGGAGACTTTCGAGTACACACTGGCAGGTCTCGTCCTGCTGATTACGTACTGGCTCCTGATTGCTCGCCGGATCCGCGGGGCGATCAACGGCTACGCCTTCCAGTCGGTCGTGATCGGCGTCATCGTCCTTGCGACCTACGCTCAATCGCTGCGCCTGCACCTCCTTGTGCTTGCGCTGTCGACCTTTCTGATCAAGGGAATCCTCATTCCGATCGTCCTCCGAAGGCAGGTTCGTGCGACCGTTTACGACAAGCGCGAGACCCACTACTACGTCGGCTTTCCGACCGCGTTGCTGATCGGAATGGCGCTGTCTATCGCCGGCTTTGTTGCCGCGAACAGACTCGACGTCGTCAAAGACCTGGTCGGCCAGCCTGTGCTGGGCGTTGCCGTTGCCGTCATCCTGATCGGCTTCTTCATTACCGTGGCGCGCCAGGACGCCGTGATGCAGCTGACCGGCTTGCTGGTCGCTGAGAACGGCCTCCTCCTTCTCGGGCTGGTCATGAGCGCGGGCTTGGGGCTGCTGGTCGACTTCGCGCTCCTGATGGACGTGCTCGTCGGCGCAGTGGTCATGGGCTTTTTGATTGCGCGGATGAACGCAACCATCATGAGCACCGATACGAGCGAGCTCACAAGGCTTCGGGGATGACCGGACAGATTCTTCTCATTGTGCTGCTAGCGATTCCACTCGCAGGCGCGGTGGCGACATGGTTCGTGCGACCGGTTGCCGTGCTGCATGGAATCACCGCAGTAACTCATTCGGCGGTGCTCGTCGTTTCGATTGTTCTGCTCGCAATGCTCTTGCAGGGAAGCGCTCCGCACGCATTCGGGAATCTGCTGTTGGTTGATCCCCTGGGCGGGGTGGTGCTTCTGATCGTCGGAACCGTGGGCTTTACGTCTGCCATCTATTCGATCGGCTACCTGCATCACGAACTCCATGCGGGTGCAGTGCGCCCGCGCGAGCTCCGCCGCTACTACGCCTTGCTCCACGTCTTCGTGTTCACCATGCTGCTCTCGGCCGTTTCCGGCAACCTCGGCGTGCTCTGGACCGCGATCGCCGCTACAACGATCGCCTCAGCGCCGCTGGTCGACTTTTACGGATCACGGGACCCACTCGAAGCGGCCTGGAAATATATCGTCCTGACCACCGCCGGCAGCATGGTTGCCCTTTTCGGATTCCTCGTCCTCTACCAGGCTGGCGTCCACGTTCTCGGCCAGACCTATGACTTCTCGTTCCCGGTTATGGCCGGAATCGCGTCCAAGCTTCCTGCCGCAGGGGCTCTCACGGCTTTTTTGTTGGTGTTGGTTGGATTCGGCACCAAAGCGGGCCTGGCGCCCATGCACAGCTGGCTGCCGGATGCGCATAGCCAGGCTCCTTCTCCGATCTGCGCGCTGCTTTCCGGCGTCGAGCTCAACTGCGCGATGCTCGGCATCCTTCGGGTCTTCGCCCTGACGGCACCGGCGGCCGGCGTGAGCCACCTGCGTCTGGTGCTGGTTCTGTTCGGTCTGTTCTCG
>DATCPI010000076.1:0-3974 GCA_036570165.1 Candidatus Dormiibacterota bacterium
GATGTCGACCTTGAGCCAGATCGCGCCGAGAGGACCCCAGGTTCGCAGCCGATAGGCGGTGGTGGTCCAGAAGCTGCAGCAGGTGTCGTGGCCGAACCGCGGCCTCTCGCGCCAGATGGTGTACTGAAGCTTGTCCTCTCGGTCGTCGGTGGGGACGACGAAGAGAACGTGGTGTAGCTCGGCGTCGCGGTAATGCTCGAAGTGGCCGACGTAGGAGCCGATCTTCTGGCGCAAGCGAGCCAGCGACTCAGTCGCCCGGTCCCACTCCAGGTCGAAGATGATCCGGCCGCTGGCCGCCAGATAGACCCCACAGCCGTCTGGCGTAGGGACCGGCCACTTGTACTCGCGGGCGGTCGCCCGACGCTCGGCCCGGACGTGCTCTTCGCCGTACCAGATGAGCAGGCCCTCATCCTTGCGCTCTCGGCTTTGCGTGATCATGGCGACGAAGAACTGGTTGGCCTCCAGGTCGTGGGTGGCATGCCAGCAGTGGTCGCGCGCTTCGTGGCTGCGCTCGACGTAGGCCCGGGGATCGTCGCCGTGCCAGTCGGCGAGCACCCGCGCGCCGCGCGCGGAGATCAGGAGCAGCGAATGACGACGACGAACGCCTGGGGTTTCGATCACTTTCCAGCGGTAGATGAGTCCGAGATCTTTGAGGGAGTGAAGCCGCATCTGGCAGGAGCGGAGGCTGGGGAAGAAGAGCTCTTTGATCTGGAGGGTGTTCAGGTAGCGGTAGTCGTGGAGAGATTGGAGGATGAGCAGGTCGCGTTGGTTGAGAGTTCGATGCAGACGGCTGAGCTGGGCTTGAGTGGGATGAGACTCGGCTTGAGGAGGAAGGTCTCGCAGGATGATCGGATGAGTTGGGATGAGAGACCGTCCTGGTGGGTGAGGCAGGCCGAATTGAGTTCGGGAGGCCCTCGCTTCGTCCTTCGCTTCCTGAGGCGCAGGCCGCAGCGAATACCCAGAACCGAAGGCCGAAGCGAACTCGAACTCATCGCTGGCGGCGTCCGCGTCCCCCTCGAGCGGGTCTGCGTGCGACGACATCACTGGCTTCGGCTCCCCAAGCCCATGGCCGATTCCATGCACGCCATCGAGCCCGCCGTGCGTTGCCCAACGCTCTTCCTGGGCGATCGTCCGGTGGCGTCTTCACGCTCGTCAGTCGGCGCACGCCGTGCGCACGCCGTGCGCACGTTGCTCGGTATGCATCGACCGCGGAGGGGGCCAGAGTCCGGCCCCCGCCGGTAACGCGCCCACATCTGATCGCGCCTGGGGGCCGGCCATCGGTCTGAGTCGATAACGAGTGTGGAGGACGAGATCGCCTTCGGCCGGCCCCTGTATTGCCACTCGGCTCCGCGCTGAGGGCCCCGGGTCTTCGAATGCCGAGGGCGTGCCAACAAGCTCTATTGCTTCTACTTATTCACAATGTGGACGATTCGTGTCCCCAACCTTGAAGCTGCGGCGCCGGATGGAGACCGCGTGAGCTCGTGAAACGTCGCATGCTCAAACTCGACGAAGTGGCTGAGCGCCTCGGCTGTCATGTCGAGACCTTGCGGCTGCGAATACGAAGCGGCAGATTGAAGGCCGTTCGCGGTCCTCATGGCGCCTACTTCATTTCCCGCAGATCGCTCCGCGTTCTGCGCGTGCGCAAGCGGCCGCCTCGTCAACGCCGCACGCCGACGGCTGAGGACCTGGACGTGGCTTGGCGGGCGGTGGAAAGACGCCTCAGGCGGGCGCCCGCCGCTCACGAAGAGGTGGTGCCCTTTCTGGAGGCGCTGAAGATCAAACGCACCATCAACTTGGGCGCCTATCGGCTTGTCTGCGCCCGAGGCCTCCACGAACTGGGTTTCAACGCTGACGACATCGCGGCGCACGTTGGGGTCTCAGCGCGTCACGCCCGGCGGTTGATCGGTAAGGACCCCGGTGTCGCAGTCGCCAAGGCAGCCCACCGGTGGGCGCCGGTCGAAGCGCGTCGCATCGTGCGTGCCCTCCGCGCTCAGCTTCAAGCCGAGGGCATTCGGTTTCACCAGTGGGTGATGCGAGGCAGGCGTCGGGTCGGACCACCGACCCACCCCGATCGGCCACGACCGGCGTTCAAGATCAAGCGACTGCTTCAGGACGAAATGGCCGGCCTCCGGCGAGCCGGACTGTCGCCCGCGCAGGTTTGGGCCATCAACATCGTAGGCCTCGGCTCTGACGAACTGAATGAACTCTTGCTTCGCGGCTCTCGATGAGAAGGTCTTCACTTTCGCAACGTTGAGCACTGCGATATTCAGAGTGTCCGGCCCCCCTCTAACTGGTCCATTTTGACCAGTTAGAGGGGGCTGCACAACAACAAAGGAGGGAGGCCTCTACCAGGGTAGGAAGGCGCGCGTCCAGTATTCTTCTGCTTGTGAGCAGTCTTCCCAGAGGGCATATCTGAGGAACTTCTATGGCGACGAATTGAGCTTCGCCGATGGCGCCCCCTTCTATGTGTTCGCTGTACCGTATTAACCACTGAGGGTTTGACGATGGCAAGGCGCATGTACCATTCGAAACTTCTTCCGGATGGTTGCCACATGCAGTTGGTAGAGGTTGGCAATGCGCGAATCCCCTCGCCACCCGATCCACCAACGCCAATGCCAAGCGTTCTTCGAGGCCCGGGCGGCCTTCTTGTATCTACGCGATGTCCGGACTACGGCAACGTCGATCTAGAAGTCTGGGCGGGTGACCCTGGCCCATCTGAACGGGAGGTCGTCTTCGAGGGCGAATTAGTAACCGCTGCTCGGGGCTTTGACGCAGGTCCAGCCACTGCTATCACTTTTCACGTCGATGCTCCGCCGGGTAAATATCAGGTTCGTGCCGATGTTCAGCGGGATGCTGACGGTGAGGTGGACTCGGTGCGATTCATCTTTTTGCAAGCACCGGACCTAGAGGGTAGGATTGTCAATCCGTGAACGACAGCTAGTCGACGCTACCCCGCCCTTAGTCCGGAATGTTCGATCTTCAGGGGCTACGCGACGTTGTTTTGACTTTTGATCGAGGAGCCCCGTTCCTGATCAAACGCTGCGGAGGGATTGCCCGAGGGCTATGCACCGGACGCCGCCATAACGTCAAGAATCGTCATGCTCAAGCTTGTGGTTGTAGGGCGGCAAAGCTTGAGCCGCGATATCGACGAGCATGCGGGGATGCTCGAACTTGTCCGCCTCCTCTTCCTTTCGCGCGTGCGTGGGACCCATTGGGGTTACTGGGGTTTTAGAAGTTGCTCTTCTTCATGCAATCTCCCCGGGCCGGATTGGGAGGCTCGTTGGTCACATCATCCATGTTCAGCCCAAGCTCGCCTTCAGGGTCGTGGCCCCTCTTCCACACGATGAGGTCGGCACGGAACAATGCCGCCGAATCAAGGATTTCGCCGGCGACTGCTCTTGGCTTACATGCGCACCTGTGCTCGTGCCCGGACGCCTGCCGGGACCGACTCCTGCGTGACGTCGGCGACCAACTCCAGCCCGGCGACGTATTCACGGATCCGTTGATCCTTCGCGCCCGCTCTCGAGGATCCAGCGCAATGACGGTCAGGGCTCCGAACCTACCGCGCCTCGGCCGTGATGGCAAACTTAGCTAGAGCCACTGCACATCGAGCCTGACCACCTGTCGCCGACCTCGGACGTGCCATTCGCCCCGCAATTGGCCGGACATCCGGCCCTGGATTCTCCGTGCGGCGGCACCTATGGTGGGGTGGTCCCCCTTCCCGCCTCGTGGAGGGCCGCGATTTCGAAGTTCAGGAGGCTCAGCATGGCAACCATCAGCACTCGTAAGCGAAACCGCATGCCGGCCCAACGGTTCGCGTTCCCCAAGGAGCAAAAGGAACCGCTCAACGACGCCGGCCACGTCCGCAATGCGATCGCGCGCTTCGACCAAGTCGAGGGTGTGAGCGACGCCGAACGCGACGCTGCATGGAGGCGCATCAAGGCCGCGGCCAAGAGGTTCGGGGTCGAGGTCGA
>DATCPI010000077.1:0-99215 GCA_036570165.1 Candidatus Dormiibacterota bacterium
TCAGACCAGTGCGGTCAGCAGCGCCTTGAACTTCAGCTCCGTTTCCTCCAGCTCGCGGGCGGGATCCGAGTCTGGCATGACTCCGACTCCCGCATAGAGCCGCGCGCCGTCCTCCCACAGCAGTCCGCAGCGCAGCGCCACGGCAAACTCACCGTCGCCGTGCGCGTCGATCCAACCGACGGCGCCGGCGTACCAACCACGCTCCATTCCCTCGAGCTCGTCGATCAGTGCGTCGGCCGCCTCTCTAGGCCAGCCGCCGACGGCGGGCGTGGGGTGGAGGGCGGCGGCGAGCTCGAGAACATCGGCCGGCGGATGAGTCAACTCGGCGATCACGGACGTGGCGAGATGCTGGATGTTCGTGAAGCGAACGACCTCGGGCTCCCGTGCGGAAACCGAACGCGCGAACGGCCGTATCGCGTTGACGACGAATTCCGACACGACGCGATGCTCGACGGCGTCCTTCGCGCTGTCTTCGAGCTGGCGCGCCAGCCGCTCGTCCTCGGCGTCTGTGGTGCCTCGTGCGACGGACCCGGCCATCGGCTGCGAGAAAGCCCTGTCACCCGATCGCCGGACCAGCAGCTCTGGTGAGGCTCCGGCGAACGCGGTTCCATCGGCCCCTGTGATGAGGTACGTGAAGCACGACGGGTACGCGGCACGAAGGGATCGGGCCACCATCGCTGCAGATACGACGCCATCGCCGCGGGCGAGCACCTCTCGCGCGAGCACGACCTTCGCCGCGTCGCCTGCACGAAGGCGAGCCGCAGCGCTTCCGACCGCGGCGGTCCAGGCGACAGGGTTGCGGACGGGCGTCACGTCCAGCCTGCGCGCTGCCGGGGCGCGCACACCTGTCGCGCTCAGCTCGAGCAGTGCCTCGGCGTCCGCCGTCATCGCGGTGGCGTGGGTGCGGCCGCGGACACGGGTGACCGCGAGCTCGGGCACACGAAGAAGAAGCGATGGGAAGCCTGACCAGGGCCCGCCCGGCTCGCGATCCGGCCGGTAGGCAAACCCGCCGACCGCGATTGGTCCGGCCAGCGATTCGCAAACTCTTCGCCACAGGCGCGATGCAGCGAGCAGCCTGTCGTTGCCGGCTTCGAAGTCGACGACCTTGCCGCTGGCGTCTTCGAGCGCGACACCGCCCTTCGCGGCCACGATGTCAAACACTTTGCCGAGGGCGGCGACGCTGACCGCGTCGGGCATCGGCCGCTCGATGAGCAGGACCTCGTGCGCGTTGTCACGTGCCGCGCTGACCAGGTCGATGAGGTCCGGGTTCCGATCCAGCTCCCAAGTGCGGACGGAGGTGGCGGTTTTCATAGGTGGGCCACCTAACGCTTCTCGATGTGTTCTCTCGCCGCGCGCAGGAGAGTGCGCTGGAAGTGATGCCTGACCAGCGTGCCGCTCGCTTCGAGCAGCTCGTTGAACGTTTCCAGCAGGCGGCGCTCGGCAGCCTCCGTCGCGCCGCCCTCGGACTGGATGCGCTCGCGGACGTGACGGTCGAAGAGGTCCACGGCCTGTCGAGCGGTGCGGTCGACCGCCGCCGCGTGGTCCTTGCCCAGCTCCAGGAGCGCGCCCAGCGGAACACCGGCCGCGATCAGCTTCATTCCGGCGGCGATCGCGTCCAGGTCATCGGCTGGATAGAGCGGCTCGGCGCCGCCCTCGACCGGGACCAGGAGTCCCGCCTGCTCCAGGCTCTTGAGCAATGGCTCGGCCACGCCGCTGCGCTCGGCCAGCTCGCCGAGGGTCAGAGTTTGAGGCGCCGCCGGCCGGGTGACCGCCGCGACCAGGGCCTCATCCGACGGCTCGAGCTCCCCGGTCAGGAAGCGCTGGATCACGGTCAGCGTGAATCCCTGCTGCTGCAGCTCCTTGATCCGGCGCAGCCGCCCCAGGTGGCCTTCGCTGTACCAGGTCACGCGCCCTTCGCGCCGAGGCGCCTCGAGCAAGCCCTTGCCCTGGTAGAAGCGGATGGTGTCGACGGCCACGCCCGCGGAACGAGCCAACTGTTCGATCCGGTACTCCACGAGTACTTACTCTAAAGGTCCTGCCATGGCCGAGGAGCTAGGGGGTTGTGGTGCAGCTCGCTCGGGAGGCCGACGAGCGGTCGGCAAGCGTGAGGGGCAGCGTCGTCGTGGCGCCGTCTCGCAGGATCGTGAGCTGCACGGTGTCGCCGGGACCTTTTGGCTGGATCGCCCCGGCCAGCGTCTGGCCGTTGTTCAGGTCGACCCCGTCCACCTCCTCGATCAGGTCGCCCGCCTTGAGGCCGGCCTTGGCGGCCGGAGCCCCCGGAATCGCTGCCGTCACGAGCACCCCATAGCCCGGAACGTCCTTGCCGCCTGCGAGGAACGAGTCCTCCGACTGATAGCAAATACCCATGTACGGGTGGCCCGGCGTGCGGCCGGCGATCAGGTCCTGGGCGATGCGTTTGGCGATCAGGCTTGGAATCGCGTAACCGATGCCCTGTCCGCTTGCATCCATCGCCGTATTCACCCCGATCACGTTTCCGTCCGCGTCGGCCAGCGGGCCGCCCGAGTTCCCCGGGTTGATCGCGGCGTCAGTCTGCATGACGTCGGGCAGGTCCTCGCTTGGCGTCCCGGGGCTTCTGGTCGTCGCGGCGAGGGTGCGGTGGAGGGCCGAGATGATTCCCGAGGTGACCGAGCTCTGGTTGCCATGCGGGCTTCCAATCGCGACGACCTGCTGGCCGGCCACGAGCTTGGTCGAGTCGCCGAATTGGGCGAGAGGAAGCGACGCATCGTTCACTTTGACGACAGCTATGTCCTGTATAGGGTCGGCGCCCTGAACCGTCGCCACAAAATGCCTTCCGTCAGGCATCAGCACGATAACCTTGCTTGCGCCCGCGACGACATGATTGTTCGTGACCAGATAGCTGGCGCCGTTCTCGTGCGCGATGACAAAGCCGCTGCCGATGCCTCGCCCGCCGGTCGTCAGCGTGACGATCAGCTCCGCCACCGCCGGGCCGAGGACCCGGACCACGCGAGCTGGATCGAACGCCGCCGAGATTGGCGGTGCAGGGCTCACGATCGGGATGGTGACGACGGCGGTTGGACTCGCGACTGCGCTTGGGGTTGGTGACGTGCGACTTCCCAGCGGGTGAGTCGTGCAAGCCGCTGCGACCAGAAGTCCCAGCGTGAGAGCTGCGGTTTGTCTCCCCAACCTCATCCGTACGTATTCCAGTAATACATCCGGTCGAGCCATCCCGGGTCGGTGCGGTAAGCGCGCGCGAAGAACTCGACCGAGTTGACGTAGTCGTAGTCGTGGTTGTACTGAAAGATCGCGTTACGCATGTTGTACGGGGCGCCGTTGCGCACCAGGTAGCGAGCGGCGGCAAGGATGGAGTCGTGAGGGTCGTTGATGTTCCCGCCTTGACCGTACTGGGTCCATGTCGAGGGCAGAAACTGCATAGGGCCCTGAGCGCCCGCGGTCGAAGGGCCGTTGATGCGGCCGAAGTTGCTCTCGATGAAGTTGATGGAGGCGAGGTAGCTGGCGTTCACGCCGTACTTGCGCTCCGCTTCGAGGTAGTAGGAGCGCAACTGGCTCACCGGCTTGGCCTCGGCGTAGGAGTGGGTGAAATGGACGTTGACCAGGTAGTACTCGTCGATCCCGCCCAGGATGTAGAGGGAATGCAGCCCGTCGATCGTGTTCCGAATCGAGCCCTGGAGGCTCGAAGGCAGCATCGGGATGACGGCGTTCTCGACGCTCGCGTAACTCGCGAGCTCGTAGATCCGCAGCTCTTCCTGGCGGGCGCCGTTCCTGAACGAATACGCCGCGCGGTCCCTGGCGAGCTCGAGGCGCAGCGAATCGAGCAGAGCCGACGGCTGCTGCGCGTTGAGAGCGTCGAGGTCGGCAGTGGCCCGGCTCATCGCGAGCTCGGCGGCGATGATGCGCGCGGCCTCGTGCTGGGGCGTCGGGCCCAGGTCGGGGTCCTGCGCGTGAACCGCCTGCGCAGGAAGCGAAAGGGCCAGTGCAACCAGGACCGCTGCGGCGAGTCGGATCAGGCCGACCCCGTCATGACGGCTGGCGTGTCGCGCTCCTCTGGGACAGAGGGCAAGTCTTCGGGATAAGGGTCCGCGTCGGTCGGCCTTCGCAGGCCGACTGAGTCAAGAAGCCCCGAGATTTCGTCACCCATGAGCTCGCCCTGCGCAATCAGAGCTTCGGCCGCCAGGTCGATCGCCTCTTTGTTCACATACATGAGTCGCCAGTCGTCGATGTACGCGGCGCCTAAGATCTGCGCGACCACGCGCCGGCTGCGCCGGTTGTTCAGCACAGCACCAGCCCACGTGCCCTGCTCGTGAGCTCCCTGCGCGATCTCGGCCACCGAGATGAGCTGCTCACCGATGTTGGCAGCTCTGATGGACATCTTCGGGTCGAGCTTGTCCGCCCCCATGCCGATTGTCCCCACCATGGCGGTGGCCTCCGCCGTCGCCATCCTCAGGTCCATGTAGACACCACTTGTACCTTCGCCGTAGAAGACGTGCTCGCACGCGATCGACCCGAGGTCATGTCGAATATCGGCCGCCATCTGGGAACGGAACTTCATCCATTCCTCTTCGGCCGGCATGTCCTTGTGGTAACCGCCGATCTCGCCGATCGCGGTGGCCCGG
Source organism: Candidatus Dormiibacterota bacterium (assembly GCA_036570165.1). Taxonomy (GTDB): domain Bacteria; phylum Chloroflexota; class Dormibacteria; order Dormibacterales; family Dormibacteraceae; genus Palsa-870. The sequence continues at coordinate 4,614 of DATCPI010000077.1, forward strand.
CGCCGGATGGAGAGCCGGACATGCGAGTGATCGGTCTTGAAGAAATGGGATGCCACGGCGTGGCCGAGCTCGTGTCGAGCCACGGCAATCCTGTCGCGTTCGGTGTACTCGACGGGGATCGCGAGACCCGCTTCCACATTGCCCATCGCCTCTCGAAGGTCCTTCCAGTTGAAAGCATCGCGGCCGTCCTCGAATGCGTACAGCAGCGCCAGGGAAAGGACCTGCTCGATGTCGGCCGGCGAGTACTTGTCGGTGATGCGCGCGAACTCATCGCGGCGGCTCGGCGTGTCGAGCGCAGGATCGTGATTCTTCTTGTCGAAGTAGAGAGCGGCGATGTCCTTGCGGTCTTCGCGCGCCGGGAGACGGAAGACGATCTGCCGGCCGAAACGACCCGGCCGCGTCACCGCTTCGTCAAGCACGGACGGCCGGTTGGTGGCGCCGATGAACAGGATGTTGAAGGCGGGAGCCTTGAGCGCGGGGATACGTAGTGAAATGCGCGTTCCGTTGAAAGCGATGACTCGCGGGAGGAAGAGGCCGTCGAGGGTGATGTTCACCAGCCCTCGCAGCTGGCGCGAGATATAGCCGGGGTTGTCGATCCCGTCCATGAGGACGAGCAGCATGTTCAACCCCATCATGCCGCCCCCGCCCATCATGCCGCCCATCATTCCGCCGCCGCCCATTCCTCCCATCCCGCCACGCCTCTGGGCGAGCGCGTCGATCTCGTCGATGAAGATGATGCAGCCGCCCCACACCTTCGCCTTGCGTCGCGCCGCGCGAACCATGAGGTACACGCTGATGGCGTCGATGCCCATGAACAACATGGCGAACGACCCGCCGTTCGCGACGTAGATGGGGACGTGGAGCGAGGAAGCGATCGCTTTCGCCAGCATCGTCTTGCCGGTACCGGGAGGCCCAACCATGAGGACGCCGCGCTCGCGCTTGCCGCCCGCTTTCACATAAAGCCTTCCGTGCTCGATCAGCCTCAGGATCCTGCGCATCTCGCCCACGGCCGCTTTCTGGCCGCGCACGTCGTCCATGTCGACGCCGAAGCGCGCGTCGTCCGGGCTGATCATCGTCTTGCCGATGCGCGAGAGGATGTAGAACGGGCCCAGGAAAAGGAGCGAGTTGGCAAGCAACAGGAAGAACAGATAGATGAGCTGCGTGAGGGCGCTCTGCAGGAACTGTGGCAGGGCGACGATCGCCTCCTCCGGCGTCAGGCCGAACAGGAGATTGGCGGCGCCGAAATAGATGACCGGAACCAGGGCCACGGAGATCGAGCGCTTCCAAAAGATCGCCCGGTTGGTCTCCACCGTGCGCGTGTTGACATCTGCCTCGGGCGCGATGTGCTCGCGGACGATCAGCCAACGCTTCCCCATGCTGAAGATGCCGCGACACAGGAGCATGGCGACGACGGCGTAGGCCAGCGACCAACCGATGCCCAGCTGCATGTAGATGTAAGCGAAGGCAAAGGCTGAACTGCCGACGAAGAGCGTGAAGATCCAGAAGATGATCACGGCGGGTCACCCACTATACCCGGCCGGGTTTCGGCGGCCCCCGCGCCAGCTCGCATTGCCAGGGCTATGACGGCGGCGATGCCGAGGGCGACGATCAGGTCGCCAGGGCTGTAAGCCTCTAGGGGTCCCCATCCGATAAGCCCGCGCAGCGAGATCCAGTCGGCAATCCAGTTGAGGTGCGTGCCGGACGTCATCACGACGTACTGGCCGATGTGGCCGCGCTGGACCAGGGAGCCGGCGAGCGCTGACGCGACCGGCATTCGCCCACCATTGGCCGCGATGACGACCATGTTGAGCGCGCTGCCCACCGCGACGAGCCAGATGCCGGCGACTCGGTTGACTTGCCAGAGCGTCCAGGCGACCAGCGCCGCGAGGCCCGCCGCGTAGACGTACTGAACTCCGTCGACACTCCGGAGCGGCGTGAGAACCGCTGCGGCCCGGATGACCACGACCGCGACGACGAGCCACGGCCATCGAAAGTGAAGGTGGGCCAGATTTTCGATCCGCCCGCGAACCGCGAAGCCGGCAAAAAGGCCGATTCCAATCGCGGCAATCCAGACCATCTACTCAGCCGACAGTCGTGACGCCGCTCCCGCCAGGACCTTGACGCCGATCTCCAGAGCATCCTCGTCGATCCGAAACCCGGGTGAGTGGTGGGCCGGCGGCGGTGCGCCTTTCGGCATCGCGCCGAGCATGAAATAGCACCCCGGGATTCGGGTGAGAAATTCTGCGACGTCGTCACTCACCGTGAGCGGTCGACCGAGGATGCTCGCCCTGTCGCCGATGATCGACCGTCCCACGGCCAGCACTGTGCGCGTGACGTTCGGCTCATTCATCAGCGGCACGGTTCCATGAACGAGATCCACCCTGGAGCCCACCTCGAACTCGCTGTCCGTCTCCCGCAACAGGTCGTTGAGGCGCTCGAGAGCTTGCTCGCGAAGAGATGCGTTGAACGTGCGCAGGCTTCCCTTGACGAGGACGCCACGCGGCACGATGTTCCACGCCCCGTCGCTTCTGATGTCGCCAATCGTCGTGTGGCACTGCACGCCATCCTGCTCGAGGCCTTCGACCACCGTGTGCAGCCGCTCCACGAAAAACGCCTGCGCCGCGAGCACATTGCCGCGCCGCCCCATCATCCCCCCGTGTCCACCGGGTCCCGAGAAGTTGATCTCGAACGCGTCGGATCCCGCCCACATCAATCCCGGTTTCGAGACCACCGTCCCTGACTCCAGGAAGCTCGCTATGTGCAGGCCGATGACCGAGTCGGGATGGTGCTGGTCGAGGAGGCCTTTGGCAATCATCGCCTTCGCGCCCTCGACGATCTCTTCGGCGGGCTGGAAGACGAAGAGGTAGCGCCCTCGCATGTCAAAGATGTGATCGACCAGCGTGCGCGCGACGCCGAGCATGATCGCCATGTGCGCGTCGTGGCCGCATGCGTGCATGCGCCCGTCGGTCCGCGATGCGAACGTCACGCCGGATTCTTCCTGTATCGGCAGCCCGTCGATGTCCGCCCGCAGCATCACCGTCTTTCCCGGCTTGCCAGTGTCGAGCATCGCCACGACCCCGGTCTCGGTCGGGCACGGTTGGAGCTCGAGCCCCAACTGTTGCAACCGCTCTCCGAGCTGGCGGCTCGTCTCGTGCTCGCTGAAGCTCACCTCGGGGTGGCGGTGGAAGTGACGCCTGAGCTCGATCACCTCCTCGAGGACTGAGCGGCTGGGTGTAGGCATCGTCGGGTCGTTGTCAGTCATGCACTGACACCAGGTTGTACCCCCGCGCGGTCGCGCGCACCAGCTTCTGCCCCAGGCCAGGCTCGAGAGTATCGAGTCGCCGCCTCAAGGTCAGCAGCGCCGAATGCACCGTCGAGTGCGCGGCGTTGGTGCGAAACAGGCCGGCCTCGATCAGGTCTCTGGCCGTGGCGGACTTGGAGCCCTGCGCGAGAAAGAGCACCAATGCAGTCTGCTGCTGGGTGAGGCGAATCTCCTCTCGACCGACCTTGACCGTTCGGTGTGTCGGGTCGAACTCCAGGCGTCCGAACCGATAGCTGCCAGGCCGGCCGGTGCCTCGCTCGACCAGTCGGGCCGCCAGGTCGGAGTAGATGTGCGCCATGGGCACGTTGCCCTTGACGAAATACGAGCTGGCGCCAAGCTCATAAGCCCTGCGGATCGACGCCGAGCTGACCTGCGCGGCGGAGAGCACGATCACGGGCAGGCCGGGGTGGTGCTGGCGGATCCACTGCAGCAAGTCGAAGCCTGAATCCTCGCCTTCGTCGAGGACCAGGTCGAGCAGAACCGCGGCCATGCGCTCGCGCTCGAGAAGCTGCCGGGCCTCTGGGGCCGAAGACGAGACGGAGGGCCGGTAGCCAAGATCTTGCAGGTCGATCCTCAACTGCTGCTGCATCGCGGCCTCGTCCTCGACCACCAGCACGGACGAACCGAGGACATCGGCGGGCCGGTAAACCTCGAGTCCGGGCGGCAGCGGAGGCAGCCGCACCTCGCCTTTTCGCGGCGCGCCGCGCGACCTTCCCTTTGACCTGCGATTTTCCAAGGTTGGCTTTAAATAATTTTTAACGAATATTGACCGGATGTGAATAAGCGGATACGAATGGACCGGCGCATACTCCATCTCGGTCCTGGCATCGGTTCGAAAAACAAAGGGGTAGGGTAGGGATGACTTGGGGAATCAAGGTTCGGCTCGTGATCTTCGCCTTGGCGATCATCGCTGCTCTTGCCCTGGCATCAGGCGCCAGCTGGATCGAAGGCGACCCCTTCGACAGCTTCGGCCTCGGCCTGTAACAAGCTAGGAATCCGAGTTTCGGCGCTCGCGTGAGCGCCTGATCGCCGGAGGCAGCAAAGCGTACAGGTCTGCCCTGTCGATCGCCTTGCTCATGTAGCCGACCACGTCAGGGTCGTCGGTTCCGGAGGGGAAGACGGGGTAAGCGGTGTAGAAGATGACAGGCACCTTCTGCCCGCGCGCCCTCAGCTCGCTCAGCAGACCCCAGCCGTCCATCGGCTCGGGCAGCATCAGGTCGATGATCGCGACCTCCGGGTTGTCCGACTGCGCCTTCTCGAGCGCCTGGTCCGCGTCCTCCGCCATCGAGACCTTGTAACCGAGCATCCTCAGGTCGGTTTCCAGGATCACCCGCCAGGCCCGCTCGTCGTCCACCACGAGCACTGTTGAGCCGCGGAGGTCCTCCGGCGTCGGCGCTATCGGTTTGGGCGGGGTGAACGGCACGGGGGTAGTGTATCGGTGGCAATGCCAGGTCCAGCCCGTCGAGGGCTAAAGGTTCATACGCGACCCAAGCCGGCGAGAGTCCCAGCGGCACCAGTCGCCGCCGCCAGGCTCAAGGCTGCCCGACGCCTGCAGGAACCGGTCCTCGCGACGACGCCTGCCGAGCTCATCCATGAGCTGAGCAGCTGCATCACCGAAGCCGACATCGTCCAGGTCCTGTATCGCGGGCTGGAACCACTCTTCGGCTACGGGGTGGTGTTGCTCCAAGTTCTGGATCGGGAAGGCTGGTACCACTCCCTCGCGATCGACACGGGCGTCCTCCAGGACCTGCGCCGGCGGCCACTCGCCGGGTCATTTTTCGCGGACCACTACAAGAATCCACGCACCACCGTGAAGACTCTCGATCCCAAGTGGAGAGAGCAGGGAAAGGGGCCAGGGGCGAGTCGTACGACCAAGCTTTCGATCTGGGTTCCTGTCGAGCACCGCGGCGAGGTGATCGCCAGCCTGATCTACCAGTCCTACCGAAATCGCCGCGTGCCCGCCTCCGAGACCGCGTTCCTCGAGGAGGTCCATCGAAGGCTCGGAGTCCTGATCGCCAATGCCGCCCTCAACGAGCTGACCCGCAACCAGGCTCGTCGGCTGGAGGCCTTGAACAGCATCGCCCGAGCCATGGCCTCCACGCTGGACGAGGCAAGCGTATTGACGGCGCTCCACTCGACCCTCAACGAGCTGCTGCCTGTCGACACTCTCGAGATGGTTTCGCTGCCTGACGGCGACGCCCAGGAGGCTCGTCTCATGCGCGTCCAGGCGGATTCCGTGCCTATCTCGCGACAGGTGCCGATGCGGTCGCCACAGCTCGTTCCAGCACGCGCCCTGGCGCGCGACCCGAAGCCGCTGCTTACACACGAACCGTCGTCGTCGTTGTGGGTCGCCATCAAAGAAGGAGGCGTTGTGCGCGGCGCCCTCGGCATCAAGAGCAAGAGGTCCTACCTCTACGAGGAATCGACCGCGTCCTTTCTCGAGCTCGTGTCCGACGAGGTCACGCTCGCCCTGCGCAACGCGCGCAGCTACGAAGCGATCGAGAACCAGCGGCGAAGGCTCGAGGTGGTCAACTCGATCGGACGCCGGCTGGCATCGAGCCTGGACCGCTGGTCGATCATGCGGACTCTCCGCGAGGAGCTCGCGAGCTTCCTGAGCTTCGACGGTTTCATCCTCGCCACCATCACACAGACCGCGGACGGCCCTATCGCATCGGGCTATCAGTACGTCGCGGGCGTTGAAGAGGTGGCTCCGCCCGTTGCCCTGGCTGTCACGGGCGCGTCTCGCGAGGCGTACGAGACAGGAAAGCCGGTGTTGATGCGCACCAACCCGTGGGCGCACACCTTTAAGCGGTCGAGCCTCGAGAGGGAACGCTGGAACATCGGCGAAGGCGCGGCGATTTTCCCTTCAGGACCTCCCGGCGACCGGCGCCTCATCTCCCGTTCGTTCGTGTGGGTGCCGGTGCTGAGCGGCGACCAGATCACGGCGCTGCTGTCCTTGCAGTCCTACCGCGAGGGTGCATTCGACGAATGGCACGTCAAGCTGCTCCAGGACGTCGCTGCGCACGTGAGCCTGGCCCTTGCCAACGCCGGCCACTACGCCGAGGCGCAGGCCGAGCGCGCGCGACTGGAAGCGCTTCACATCCTCGAGATGGGCGTGGCGGGGGCGTCGGACGAGAAACAGATCGCGGAAGCGATATTCTCGGTCGCCAGCGAGTACCTGGAAGCGACGCATATGGTCCTCGCCTACCTTGATGCGGCCGGCGATGTGGCTGCGTTCACGGTAGAGCGCGGCGGTCCGGTGACGGCCATCGGTCCGGTGCCCATCAGTGAGGCGCCGTTCTTCCGCCGCATGATCGAGGAGGAGACGGCTGTGCTCGAGGTGGAACCCGCCGATCCGGGCGACCTCGTCGAGCCGATCGGCAGCCACATCTTCACCCAGTCTCCAAGCCACGTCGTCTGGGTTCCGATCACCCAGACCGAACGTGTGGTGGCGGGGATCGCCGCGATGCGCAACGACGGCGGCCGGTTTCAGCCCACGCACCTCAGATTGCTCGAGACGGCGGCGCCGGTCGTCGGGATCGCCCTGCGCACGATGCGCCTGCACCATGCCAACGAGCTGGCTCTGGCGCAATCGGTCCGCATCCAGGAGCTCGCGGCGCTTGCCGGCCACGAGCTCATGAGCGTGGTGGCGAACATTGCCGACCAGGCGAGGACGATGCTCGAATGCGCCGGGGCGGTGTGCTGGGCATTCGACACCGAGGGACGCATCAGCGCGACGCGGGGCAGTGGTGACCTTGCAGCCGAGCAGGTGCTGTCGTGGGCCGGCCTGAGCACCGCCGACAGCTGGCGTGATGCGCATCCAGGGGTCATGAGCGGAACTGCGCATGGACACGCATGGGGGTTGATCCCGCTGTGGTACGGCGACAGGCTCGTCGGTGCGATCGGGTCGGTTCACGCGTCGACGCACCTCGCCGAACCGACCTCAGCGGTGCTCGATTTCTCACGCCATGCCGCGGTCGCGATCGAGAACTCCCGGCTGGTCGCGGAAACGCGTGGGCGCATTCGGACCCTGGAGGCGGTGGCGGCCTTTGCCGAGCTCACCCCAACCGAGCCCGACCGCGCCCGGTCGGAGATGGCGAGGCTCATCAGTCGGGCTCTGGCCGGTTCGCAAGGCGAGCTCTGGCTGCTGGAGGACGGCCAGCTGGTCCGTCGCTCCGACGACGGCGAGGATGCTCCCAGGGTGCCGGTCAGCGACAGCGCGCAGCTGCTGCGGGCGCTCGGGTCGCCGGCCGGGAGCCGCCGTTTGCGCGCGCTCCTCGACCTGCTCGGCGCTCCGCCGGACGCTTTCGCCATCCCGATCCAGGTCGAAGGTGGGCTCGCCGGGCTCCTCGTCGCGAGGATGACCGCCGGCGGCGCCGAAACGCGGCGCCTCGCGGCAGTGCTTGCCGGCCAGGCGGCGGTTCAGATCGGCCAGCTCGAGCTGGTCGATGCGCTCGATCGCGAGCGCCGCATGATGAATGCGATCCTCCGCCACTCGCCAGTGGGCGTGATGCTCGAGGATGCCGCCGGCCGCATCGTATACGCCAACCCGGAGATCGAGTCGATCTACAACCTACGGGCGGCGGAGATGCCCGGGCAGAAACCTGCCGACATCTACTCCGCGGCCGGAGCCGTCCCAAGCGAAGAGGGCGCGGCAGACGGGACTCTCGAGCTCCGCATGCGCGACCCGGATCGGACGGTGCATGTGCGCCGTGTCGTGATCCCCGGCCTTGAAGGCGAGCCCGCCGGACTCCTGACGCTGCATGAAGACGTGACCGCGCAGCGCCTGGCGCTCGAAGCCAAAGACCTGATGCTTCGCGCCATCGGTCACGAGGTGCGAAGTCCAGCCGCCGCCATGAAGAACACCCTGGCCGGGATCATGCAGTGGGACAACACCATCGGTCCGACCGACCGGCGCGAGCTGCTGCAGGAGGCGTATGAGTCGTCCGATCGCCTGCTCAGCCTGGTCGAAAGCCAGCTGATCATCGCCAAGCTCGAGACCAGGCACTTCGAGCCGAACCCAGAGATCGTGGACCTCGGCCCTGCCCTGGACGGCGTGATGGGGGTTTTGATGCACCGCTACCAGGAGCGTTCAGCGGCGGTGAAGATCAGCCTGCCTGCGGGCTTGCGCGCTTACTGCGAGCCCACTCACCTCGCCCAGGTGCTCACCAACCTCGTCGCCAACGCACTGGAGTACACGACCGGGCCGGTGCTCATCGAGGCGCGACAGGGCCAGCGCGGCTGGCTCGAGATCACGGTCGCGGACAATGGCTCCGGCCTACCCGCAGCGAGCCTGGAGACGGTCTTCGAGAAAACCGGGCCGGCCGGCCGGAGTCGGTCGCAGGGAGGCCTCGGGCTGGGTCTGTATCTCTGCCGCCTGGTGGTCGAGCGGTCGTTCGGCGGCCGGATCTGGGTCGCGACGAGCGACCGGAATGGCACAACCTTCAAGTTCACAGTGCCTGCCGGGAATCGACCTTAAGGTTGCCGTCCACCACGCCGATGTGGGTGCGAGTGGGCGGCGGAATGGAGTCGATCCCCGACCACCGCCGCCACGGCCCCGCCGACCGGGACTTTCCGCCGCCCGGCGGACCGTGGGAGGCGGTCAACCTCGGCGGGCAGCTCGTCGGATGGGCGGAAGAGCCCGGGCTGAAGGTCGCGCGGCGCTGCGCCGAGCTCGGCCAGCAGCTCGTCGACGAGCATCGCGACCACTTGCTGGGCCGGCTCGGCCACAAGCTTCGCTCGTCGGTCCTCGCCCTTCAGGAGTCGTCTCGGCAGGCGGCCTTCGGACGCCCCGAGCTTCTCGAGTCCGTCTTCGAACAGGCGCAGGAGGTCGGGCGCCGCGCCGCCGCGCTGGAAGCTGCGGCGGTTCAGTCGACGGACCGTGCGCGCGGGGTGGTGCTCGGAGCAGTGCTCAACCTGGCCATGCCGTCTGCCGGGCGTGAGCTTCCCGCAAATGCGGTTGTCCTCGGCTCCGAACCGGCGTTGGTCGAAGCGTTCACTCGCGCGAAAGAGTGGCTGGGCGGGGATGGCTTGAGCGTGGCGGCTGAACCCGTCGGCACGTGGTGGAAGGTGAGCATCGACGCATCCGGGCCGCGGCGCTCGCTCGCTGTGCCCGAGATGGGCGAGCCGCTTCTGCGGCTGATCGTCGACACGCATCTCGACGGGTGGCTCGACACGTCGAGGCCGGACGGCGTCGACCTGTACCTGCCTGCATACCCCCTCCCGTGACAGCGGTCCACCGCGTGGTCGCACCAAACCCCGGGCCGTACACGGGTCCAGGGACCAACACGTGGATCGTGGAGGCCGGCCCTGTACTTGCCGTCATCGACCCCGGCCCGGACGACGAAAGCCATCTCGCCGCGATCAACAAACGGATCGGGGGCGCAACGGTCGGCGTCGTGTTGGTGACTCACTCGCATCCAGACCACCTTCCGCTAGCGGAACGCCTGGCCGCCTCGCATCACGCGTCCGTCCAGCGTTATCCCGAGCTGGGGGATCAGGACGTGGTGCGTGTCGGCACGCTCAACGTGACCGCCCTCCACACGCCAGGCCACAGCGCGGATCACCTGTGCTTCTGGCTGGAAGGCGACCGTGCCCTGTTCACCGGCGACCTGATCCTCGGCCGCGGCAGCTCGATGGTCACGTACCCCGAGGGGAACGTTGCCGACTACCTTCATTCGCTCGACAAGGTGGCCTCGCTCAACCCGTGGCTGCTCTTTCCGGGTCATTGGGACCCTGTCGAGGACGCGATGGGGAAGATCGATGAATATCGCAAGCACCGTTTCGAACGCGAGGCCCAGGTGCTGGCGGAGGTGAGGCGCGGCCAGGGCACGGCGCAAGAGCTGACCCGGCGTGTCTATGGAGACCTTGACGACAAGCTGATGGTCGCTGCGGAAATGACGATGCGCGCGCATCTACGCAAGCTGGTCGACGACGGCCTGGTTCGGTCCAGCGGCGAGGGTGATGAAGAGGTTTTCGACGCGCCGGTATCTTAGGCGCGGTGTCCGACCCTAAACCGCCGATCCTTTCCCTGTCCAAGGCCGAGCTCGAAGCCTGGCTCGTCGCCAACGATGCTCCCGTCTACCGGCGGCGGCAGCTTTGGGGCTGGCTCGCCGGCGGTGTCACTTCATTCCAGGCGATGCACGACGTACCGAAGCCGCTTCGCGCGGCGCTCGAGCGAGATTTCAGGATCACGTCGCTCGTACCGGTCGCGGTCAGCCAGGCCGACCGCTCCCTCACGACCAAGACGCTTTTCGAGCTTGACGGAGGCCACTCGGTCGAGGCGGTCGTGATGCGCTACGCCGACCGTTCCACGCTCTGCATCTCATCGCAGGCCGGATGTCCGATCGGCTGTCCGTTCTGCGCGACCGGCAAGTTTCCTTTCGGCCGGAACCTCGCCGCCCACGAGATCGTCGAGCAGGCCGTCGACGCCGCCCGGCTTCTAACCGCCGAGGATAGGCGGCTCTCGCACGTCGTCTTCATGGGCATGGGCGAGCCGATGGCCAACTACGGCGCGGTCGTCGAATCGGTGCGGCGGCTGTCCGACCCAGAGCTGCTGGGCATCAGCCCTCGCCGGATCGTCGTCTCGACCAGCGGGCTCATTCCAAGGATCGTTCAGCTTGCCGAGGAGCGCTTGCCAGTGACGCTGGCCATCTCCCTCCACGCAGCTCGCGACGAGCTGCGCGACGTTCTGGTGCCGATCAACAAGAAATATCCGGTCAAAGACCTCGTCGATGCGGCGCAGGCGTACGGCGCCACCACCGGCCGGCGCGTGAGTTACGAGTGGGTGATGCTGGCGGACGTCAACGACACCGAGCGCGACGCGAAGGAGCTCGGCTCGTTGCTGCGACGAAAGCTCGCGCACGTGAACCTGATCCCGTTCAACCCCGTCGAGGACACTCCCTATCGCGCGCCCGAGCGTGCAGCGATCCGGCGCTTCAAGGAGATGGTCGAGGCGCAGGGCCTCAACGTCACGGTGCGCGACACTCGCGGCCGCGAGGCGGACGCGGCGTGCGGCCAGCTGCACGAGCGCGTGATGCGCAACAAGGCCGCGGTCTCGTAATGCTTTACGCCGGTACGTCCGGCTTCAGCTATGCGACGTGGAGAGGAAAGTTCTATCCGGCCACGCTGCCCGGCGCCCGGATGCTCGCCTACTACGCAGAGCGACTGAACGGGGTTGAGCTCAACGGCAGCTTCTATCGCACCCCACCTGAGTCGGCGATGTTGAAATGGGCCGCCACGACACCGCCAGGCTTCCTCTTCTGCATGAAGGCCAATCGCGGCCTCACCTATTCGGCCGAGGGCTTCGACCGGGTCGGTCTCGCCCGCATCCTCGGCGAGCGGCTGGCGCCGCTACGCGACCATCTCGGTCCAGTCCTCGTGCAGTTTCCGCCGGCTCGCCAGTTAAACCTGAACCTTCTCGATTCGCTCCTCGGGGCGCTCGGCCGTTCGGCGGCCGCCGAGTTCCGGCATGAATCGTGGTTTTGCGATGAGACCTACGACATCCTGCGCGAGCACCGAGGTGCGTTGGTAGTTACCGATGACGAAAAGTGGCCGCGAGCGCCCCGCGTCGACCTTGGTCCGGTGGCGTACTTCCGCCTGCGGCGCGGCTACACGGCCACCTCGCTGCGGCCGTGGATCGCCGAGGTGAGCTCCGCCCTGGCTTCGCACGACGAGGTCCACGTGTACTTCAAGCATGACCCCGAGGCGCCGGGCCTGGCGACACGACTCCTGCGGTTGGTGACTAAACCGCGGCAGTAACCGATTCACTGGCGGTGCGCGCTCGCCAGAGGAGGAACGCAGAGGCGCCGACTGCGATCACGACCATGAGCAGCGACGCGAGCTGGGCCTGTCGCAATCCGAGGAACAGGGAAGGATCCGTGCGCAGGAAGCTGAGAAAGAAGCGGCCGATCGCGTAGAGGCCACCGTAGATGAAGCCGACCACTCCGTCGGGCAGCCGCGCCTTCAACTTTTGGTGGAACGGAAGGATTGCTCCCAGCAGCACGAGGCAGAGGACCATCTCGTAGGCGACCTCGGGATGAACCACCTTGCCGGGCTCGCCGAGCGTCGCCGCGTTCACGTATTCGACCCCCCACGGCAGGTTGGTCGGCGTGCCGTGGTGCTCACCGTTGATGACGTCGCCGATCCGGCCGACTGCTACGCCGATCATGGCCGCGGCGCCGCTGGCGTCGATGAGCTTCCAGTAGGAGATGCGCGACCTGCGGGCCCATACATAGGCCCCGACCATCGCGCCGAACAGCCCGCCCCACTGGCTGATGCCTCCCTCGTTGAGGGCAAAGATTCGGAGTAGCGATCCCCCGGCGAAGAGCTTGAAGTTCTCCCACACATAAAGAAGGCGTGCCCCGATGAGTCCGAGGACGACCATCCACGCCACACCGTCTGAGCTTCGCCTCGTGTCGACCCCGTCTTTCTCGAGGAGCCACAGACCAAGCCGCGCCGCGGCGAGGATTCCGAGCACCGCGAACACCCCGTGCCACGTGACGAGGAAAGGCCCGATGTGGAAGAGGTTCGGGTTCAGGTCGATGACGATGGTGAGAAACATCAGGCGTTTCCGATCGCACGCTGCAGGCGCGACATCGCGACCTCCTTCGGGAGCAGCGCGAGCGTGTAGTCGATGGGCGGCGAAATCTTCTTGCCGGTCACGGCGAGGCGAATCGGCATGAAGATCTTGTTGGGCTTGGCACCGGACTCTTCGACGACTCCCATCAGTGACGCGTGGATGGGCGCCGGCTCCCACGGCACGTCCTTCAACGCTCCGATGGCTGCGCGCACGCTCACCGCCGACTCGGGGTCGAGAGCGGGCGCTGGAGGATCGGTCCACAGGTACTCGAGCAGGTTGGTCGCGTCGGCCAGCTTGGTCATCCGCGTCTTGAGCGCGGGCACCGCGCGGCGGATGGTGGCCTCGTCGATCTCCGGCAGGAACGGTTGAAGCCGGCGCGTGAGGTCTTCGTCGCCGAGACGGCGGATGTACTCGCCGTTGATCCAGTTGAGCTTTTCCCAGTCGAACCGCGCGCCGCCGTGCTGCACGCGGTCGAACGAGAAGGTGTGCACGAGCTCGTCGAACGTGAAGATCTCCTGCTCAGTGCCGGGGTTCCAGCCGAGCAGCGCGAGGTAGTTGACGAGCGCCTCGGGCAGGTAGCCCTGCTCGCGGAAGAGCATCAGGTTCGTCTCAGGGTGCTTGCGCTTGGACAGCTTGGCTCCGTCCTTGGCGAGGATCAGCGGCATATGCGCATAGGCGAGCGGCCTCTCGTAGCCGAGCGCGTGGATGAGCATCAGCTGATAGGGAGTGTTCGAGAGGTGCTCCTCGCCCCGGATCACGTGCGTGATCTTCATTGTCGCGTCGTCGACCGGGCTCGCGAATTGATAGGTCGGAAATCCATCTGACTTGATGATGATGAAATCGCCGATGAGGTTGGCGTCGAAGGCCATGTCGCCGCGGATCATGTCTTTGAATGTCACCTCGCCGCCCGGGACCTTGAAGCGAACCGCGAACTCCGCCCTGTCCTTTGGCGGGTTGGTCAGGCAGCGGCGCGAGTACTTGTAGGGCCGCTTCTCGGCCTGCGCCTGCTTGCGCTCTTCATCGAGCTCTTGCGGGGTGCAGTAGCAGCGATAGGCCTTGCCCTCCGCGATCAAGCGCGCGGCATCCTGCTTGTAGAGGTCGATGCGCTCCGACTGGCGGTAGGGGCCAAACGGGCCGCCCTTGTCCGGCCCCTCGTCCCAGTCCAGCCCAAGCCAGTGCAGGCATTCGTAGATCACCGCCTCGTACTCCGGGCGGTTGCGCTCGGCGTCCGTGTCGTCGATGCGCAGGACGAAGCTCCCGCCGTTGGCGCGGGCGAAAAGCACGTTGTAGAGGGCGGTGCTGGCCGTGCCCAGGTGAGCGAAGCCGGTGGGGCTGGGCGCGATTCGCACCCGAACCTTGGACGTGTCGGGCACCGCCATATGCTACGGAGTGTCGGTTGGTGGGTGAGATGTAGGTCGTCGGAAAGGACTGGAAAAAGGAGTTGGGGACGGGCTTGGGTGGTGGGTTGACGGGTCTCTAGAAATTGTGGTGTGGGACCGAAATTAATCGTGTAAAGGATTGCGGCTCGAACAGATGTTTGGTACCATTGGAACAATGTTGGGGGAGGGGGAACACCCCTCGAGAAACTGGAGGCGGCGTACCACGAGTTTCTAGCTCGTGAGGAGCGCCAGGTAAACAACAGACGCTTCCACCTGAACGGGTGGTCATGAGAAGGGCGCGCGGGCCGGGGGTTCGCTGGGCCGCCTGAGCGGAAGAACCCCCTAAGCTCTGGAACTCGCGTTCAATGTGAGGATGACTGCGGGCATGGTCGCATTGGTCGGTGGAGACGAGTTCAATCCGGGCAACGAAGAGCAGGACCGGATGCTCGCTGCGGCGGCCGGACCAGGGCCTGCGTTTGTCGTGCCGACGGCGGCCGCCCGCCAGGGCCCCGAGGTTGCGGTCGAGCACGCCACGCGGTGGTTCAAGCAGTTTGGGCTCGAGCTCCAGGAGCTGCCGGTCTTGAAGCGTGGCGACGCCGAATCCGCCTCCCTCGCGGCGCGAGCGCGGGAGGGTGGGTTCTTCTACCTCGTCGGCGGCGACCCAGGGCACGTGGCCCAGGTCCTGCGAGGCTCCGCGGTCTGGGGCGCCATCTTCCAGGCCTGGCGAGAAGGCGCCGCCCTCGCCGGTTCGTCGGCCGGGGCGATGGCCCTTTGCAGTCACGCGCTGGTTCGAGCCAAGTGGCCCAACCGGTTCAACCGGCGGCCCATCGACGCGCTGGGACTCTTGCCCAAGACAGCGGTCCTGCCTCATTTCGACACGTTCGGTAATCGCTGGGTCGAGTCGGCACAGGCTGCCGCGCCGGGCTTGACGCTCCTCGGCATCGACGAACGCAGCGCAGCGCTTTGGATGAAGGAAGAATGGCTAGCCGCCGGTCCGGGCTCGGTGACCGTGATCAGGGGTTCGAAGATCGCGAAGTTTGCGGCGGGCTCAAAAGTCATTGGCCTCCCTGCGCCCGTCCGTATGCTTCCTCGTCAGTGATAAAGGGAGAAGTTCGCCTGCCGGCCGCGCGACTCCAGTCAGGTTTCACGGAGCTCGGCTCGCTGCGCGTCCACCACACGCACGGCGGACGCGGGACGCCGGTGTTGTTCATCCACGGGCTGGGGTCGTCCGGCTACATCGAGTGGCGCTTCAACCTCGAGGCGACCGCGCATCGACATCGCGTCTTCGCTCCCGATCTCCCTGGGTTCGGCCGCACCGAGAAACCTCGCGCTCGCTACGGCGTTCCGTACTTCACGCGCTTCATCGAGCGGTACATGGATGCCCGCGGGCTGCGCTCAGCAGCAGTGGTCGGCGCCTCCTTGGGAGGCAGGATCGCGCTGGAGCTGGCGCTGGAGAATCCTCATCGCGTGCGCAAGCTGGTCCTGGTCAACGCACTCGGCTTCGGACGCCCGAACGTTCACGTCTCCTACGGCCTTGTCACTATTCCCAGGCTCGGCGAGGCGGTGATGGGCATGGCGCGCGATGCGCTTCACTGGGCGCCGTCTCATCTGATCAGGCATGTGGCCGGTCGCCTTTCGGGCGCGAGCCACGACCTCAAGCGAACGATGGACGACGCGTACCTGGACAACCTCCGCGAGCTCTACGGCGCGCAGGGCTACCACGATGCGTACCTCGCGACAGTTCGTTCCCTCGTCCGCCCAAAGGCGCTCTTTGGCGGCCACCACGACGCGACCATGCGGTTGGACGAGCTGCAGATCCCGGTGCAGCTGATCTGGGGCGCGGACGATCCACTGTTCCCTCTCGCTCACGCTACGCTGGCGCATTCGTTGATCAAGGGCTCCAGGCTCGCGGTCATCGAAGGCGCCGGACACACGCCCCAGGCCGAACGGCCAGAGGAGTTCAACCGCGTCCTCGACAAGTTCCTCGGCTGATTACCCCACGAACTCGGAGGCTTCGCCGTGAGTTCGCGGGGACACCTTGAAAGCCCGAGGAGTAAAAACCCGAAGCGCTATACAAGCCCGGAGTACCGGGAGCTTGTCGGCGGCCCGCTCGACGAGCTCGTCCACCCGGACCCCCTGCACCCGCCGCGCCTCTATCGCCTCGTACGCCGCGTCGTCAGGTGGCTTGTGCGTGTGCTGTTTCGCGTCACGGTGACCGGCCTCGAGAACATTCCTGCCCCGCCGTTCATCATTGCCGCGAACCACCAGGCCTGGTTCGACCCGGCTTTCATCATTCCGTTTTTTCCCGAGACGCCTGTCATCTACACGATGGCGAAGCGGGAGACCGTCTTCAATCACGCCTGGAAGCGTCGCCTTCTCCCGCTAATCGGAGTCTTTCCGATCTCCCCACAGCGCGGAGAGCTCGACGAGGCAGGGCTGCGAACTGTGTACCAGGTGCTCGATCGCGGGGGTGTCGTGCTGATCTTTCCGGAAGGCCGGTACTCGCGCGGGCGGGCGCTGCGGCCGCTCAAGGCCGGGATCGGGTTCTTCGCGCTGCACGCGGGGGTCCCCATCTGCCCGGTCACCGTCCGAGGCACCGATGCACTGCTTCCATTCAGGCGGATCGACGTCACCGTCGGCCCGCCGATCCAGCCCGACCTCCCCGCCTGGTGGGCGCTGAGCAGCCGCGTGACGAAGATCGTGGACAACGTCAGGCTCGCCCTGATCCAAGGTCTGAGACGCCGGCGCCCTTAGAATCGCTGGCGGCTGTGCAACTGGTCATCGGAGCGGGGGAATTTCTCGGCGATCACGTTTCACGTGCTTTGGCGGCGGAGGTGCCGGTCATTGAGCTGAACTCCGACGCCGATGAGGAAACGCTCGCCGACGCGATCAGCTCGGTCGAGGTCGTCATCAACTGCGCTCAGACGTGGTCCCCGACCCGCAGGCTTCGTTTCCGCAAAAGCCCTCCGCCCCTCTTGAAGAAGATCGTGGAGGCCGCGCGGCGCGCGAAGGTCCGCCGGATCGTTCACGTCTCGACGGCCGATGTTTACGGGCCGGACCAAACCGGACCGGTGAACGAAAAGTCGCGGCTGCGGCCGGTGCACGCCTATGAGCGCCTGAAGCTAAACGAGGAACAGTGGCTGATGGAGTCGGCCAGGGACCTGGAGGTGGTCATCGTCCGCCCGGCGCGAATTTTCGGCGAGAACGAGGATTGGATCCTGCCCAGGCTCATGGGCGCCCTCGTCAAGGGCCGCGTTTGGCTGCCGGGCGGCGGCCGCGCCAAGCAGACCTTCGTCTCCGCGGCCGACGTCGGTCGCGCGTGCCTGGCCGCCGCGGACCGTGGCCGGCCCGGGCACGCCTACCTGGTGGGGGGCTTCGACGCCAGCTGGCGCGACCTGCTCGACTCCGCCATCCGCGCGGTGGGTGTCGGAGGCACCGTCGTGAACCTGCCCTATGACCTGCTCTACTTCAGAGCCCTGGCGATGGAGACCGTGACCGCGCCGGGAGCAGTGATATGGCCGGGGATCTATGCCACCGACGTGCTCGGCAAGCCTCACTTTTACGACGACTCTCAGTCCAGACGCGACCTCACGTGGTCGCCTTCGGTCGGCAGCTTCGAGCAGGAGATGCCGAGAATGGCCGGCTGGCTGTCGCGACTGCCGGAGGTCGCGGCGGCTCTCCGTGCCGCCTCGCCGGCAGCTACTTCACCGCAACGATAGAGAGGTTGCCTCTAGGTCGGAAGTAATTCCGCGTACCGACTCTTCAACGCGACTACTGCGCCTGCGATGGCGGCAGCTGCTGCAATGAGTCCGATCAGAGTGCTGGGCAGCGATGGTCCATCTGACGTCACGTCGAGGGCGCCGGTCGGGAAGGGAGACACCATCAATGCCGCAACCAGGGCACCAATTCCACCAGCCAAGGCGAGAACGAAACCCGCGCTACTTCACCGCAAGGCAGGTGATCGTTTTGAAGACCCCGTCGATCTTCTGGATCTTGTCGACGATCAGAGATCCGATCGAGTTCACGTCGGGCGCTTCGCAGACCGCGATCACGTCGTACTCCCCGGTGATGGCATCGGCGGCGGTGATTCCGCTGGTCCCCTCCATCTTCTTGGCCACCTCGAGCGCGCGCCCCGGTGACGCATTGATGAGGACGTAAGCCTTCATCTTCTAACCCCCAGTTTCGAAGCCGACGTAACCCGTTCAGAGTACTCGCGTCAGCGTGTTTTGAGCGCCTGGAGCATGACCTCGTCGGTCACATTTCCACCCGACAGGATGACGACCACCCTTTCATTCGGCGCCGGCCGGTAGCGGTACAGCAAGGCCGCTAATGCGGCCGCGCCCGCAGGCTCGGCGAGCAGGTGCTCCCACTCGAACAGAAGCCGTATCGCGCGGAGCATCTCGGTTTCCTCCACCAGGAGCACCTCGTCGACGTAGCGCTGGGCCAGCTGGAGCGTGAGCTTGCCAGGTGCCGAGGCGGCAAGGCCGTCGGCGATGGTGCTCACCCGGTCGAGCCGGACGATGCCGCCGATCAGGCCGCCGCCTCCGATCGGTACGAGGACGGTGTCGAAGTCGGCGAGGTCGAACAGAAGCTCGCTCGCGATGGTCCCCTGACCTGCGACCACCTCCGGGTCGTCGTAGGCGTGAACGAAGGTAGCTCCACTTTCGCTCTGCGCACGGAGCGCCTCCACGTAGGCGCCGTTGTAGTTGCGGCCGGCCTCGACCACATGCGCGCCCAGCCTGCGGATCGCTTCAACCTTGAATGGGTTGGCTGTCTCCGGGACATACACGGTGGCCGGCGCGTTGAAGGCCGCGGCGGCGTAGGCCACGCCCATGCCGTGGTTGCCGGCCGACGCTGTGATCACACCCGCGGAGCGCTGCTCGCCGGTCAGGCGGATCAGCTTGTTGAGGGCGCCACGAACTTTGAACGCGCGAATCGGCTGGATCGACTCGATCTTGAGGTAGACATGGCAGCGAGCCTTCTCCGTAAAAGCCCGTGAATGCTGCAGAGGCGTGGGCGGGAGATAGGCCCGCAGCTCCGTGGCGGCTCGCTCGACATCCTCTGGAGTGACGCCATGCACCTCGGCGTCCAGTTGCTTCAAAGCCGCGAAGCTACCATCAAGAGGTGAGTGACGATTTGGACCGCATCGCGCCGCGCGAAAGCGCGCACGCGAAGGCGCGCGACAAGAAGGTCAGGGGGCCAAAGGTGGTCGCGGTCAATCCCGGATTGAAAAAGCTCGCGCAGCACCTGGCCGACAAACGAAGGAAGAAGGCGAAGGCCTGACGCTCACGGCGTCACCTGGGGCGGTGCACCCTGCGGGTATGCATATACATATGCGGGGGCCTGGTCGATCTCCAACCGCCTGAACGCCATGGTCCAGTAGGTGGAGCTTTGCGCACGGATGAATCCCTCAACGATGAACACGAGCGGCAAGAGGATCAACACGATGATGGCGACCACGATCCACAACCCCGTTGATCCGGTTGTGAAGGCGACGACCCCGATCACTGTCGCGGGCAGAATCAGGATCGTAACCACGAGGGCCGCGCAGATGCCGAGCGCGATCGCGATCGCGATCGACAGCAGCCAGACCAGGAGCACCCGGCCCAACCGCTTCAACAACAAACGGTGGCCCCGGACAAGGGCAGCTCTGGCTCCAAGCTGTTCCAGCACTGCTGCTCGCGCCCCCAAGAGATTGAGGAAACCCAGGTAGATCGAGTAAGGAATCGCCACCAGCGCCAGGAGCAGCAAGACCAGGCCGACCGCCACTGCAGCGCCCACGTTGTGGGTCAAGAGAGCCACCACCAATCCGGCGCCGAGCCCGAGTAACACGATCAAAACCGGGAGCCCCAGCACGATCAAAAGGAGGCGGAGCCGGATGATGGTGCCCATCGTTGCCACCCCGCATTGCCAGGCCACACGCAGGCCGAAGGGTCTTTCGGCGTCATGCTCGGCGGATGCGCGCACCAACGCGCCTTCGCATACCGCCGCCAGCACGAAAAAGGCGATCGTGAGCAGGATGAGCAGCACCGCAATCACCACCACCAAGGCGACGTTTTGACTGAACCAATCCGATACCTGTTGTTGGATGGAGTTGAAGTCGGGAGGGTTTCCGGCTTGCGGAGGTGACCCGATCGGAAGTGACCCTATCGGCCGTGACGTACTTGAGTTGAAGCTGGCTCCACCTCCGCTTTCTCCGGCGAAGAGCGCAAGCAGCCAGAGGTATCTGTGGCGCCAGGTGATCGCGAATGAACGGCTGACAAGCTGCCAGTACTGCACAGCTAAAAGCTTGCGGGCACTATGGCTCGCTTGTGCGTGCCCGAGCCAAGAACTTTGTCACCCTGCCGGCATTCGACCTCGAAATAGAGCTTGTTGCCTTTGACCTCGGTCAGATGGGTTGTGACGACGACCGTGCTGCCCGGAGCCGCGGGCGCCAGGTGGCGGACGTGCACCTCATAGCCCACGCTCGTGTGGCCTTTGGGAAGCAGCCCTTCTACGGAGCGATGGCACGTGATCTCCATCAGGCCGATCATGGCCGGAGTCGCGAATGTGCCCGCGCCGCCTACATGGTGCGTGATCAGCTCACCGTCGACCACTCTCTCCAGGCGTCCGGTCAGCCCAGGCCGAATACTTTCCACAGCATCTACGAGATAGATTGTCCTCAATGACGATGCCCCCGGTGCGCAAGGCGGTGATCACGGCGGCCGGCCTGGGCACCCGGTTCTTGCCCATCACGAAGGCTCAGCCCAAAGAAATGCTGCCGCTGGTGGACAAGCCCACCATTCAGTACAGCGTCGAAGAGGCGATCGCCAGTGGGATCGAGCAGGTCATATTCGTCACCGGCGGTGGCAAGCGGGCCATCGTCGACCACTTCGACCGCAACCTAGAGCTCGAGTTCTACCTCCGCAAGCGCGACAAGCCCGAGCTGCTCAGGATCCTTGAAGAGGTGGACGCTTTGAGCGATCGCGTGCACATGGCGTGGGTTCAACAGAAGGAGCCGTTGGGATTGGGCCACGCGATCTACCAGGCGCACCCTCTGATTGGCAACGAACCGTGTGCGGTGGTCCTGCCTGACGACGTGATCCTCGGCGACGTTCCCTGCTTGAAACAGCTGATCGACGCCTACGCGCACACGGGTGCGACCGTTATCGCCGCCCGCCGTGTTCCGCCCGACCAGGTGAGTCGCTACGGCATCTTTGCCGTCAAGCCTTCGGGCGGGCCGCTTCACGAGGTCGAAGACCTTATCGAAAAGCCGTCTCGAGCAGCAGCTCCTTCGGACCTGGCGATCATCGGGCGCTACGTGCTCACCCCTGCGGTCTTCGGCGAGCTGGGCAGCTCTGAGCAGGGCTCAGGGCAGGAGATTCAGCTCACGGACGCGATCAAACGGACGCTTGGGACTCACCCGGTGGTCGCGCTCGAGTTCGAGGGGGACTACTACGACACCGGCACGGTGCCGGGATACCTGCGCGCCAATCTGACCCTGGCCATGAAGCGAGAAGGCCTGCGGGACGAGCTTGCTCCGCTCCTCCGTGAGCTCCTCGACGGGGGTCCCGGGGGCCCCGGGGAATCGGGTCTATAATCGAAACACGCTCTATGAGCCGAATTCCCAGACGAGTGATTTACCTATGGCTGTATCAGGACGAAAAAGGTTCGACGACGACAAAGTTGTCAAGTACGAGACCGCGGAGAAGGACTTCGAGGTTGAGGTTTCGCGCACCCTCAACAAGTGGTGCGTCACGGTCTATCAGCTGCCGGACAGGCAGATCCTGGTGCAGGACTTTTTCCCGGAGCGCTGGAAGGCTCTCGCACGGGCGCAAGACTTCATCCGCCTACTGAACCAGCGCAAAAAGAAGGAAGAGGAAGGTCGCGCGGGCTCCGGCGACGACGACTATTAGCCAGTCTCGGTAGAATTCTGCGCTCGTGAACTGGGCTGTTCTACGTAGGGAGTGGGGTGCTGTCACGTTCGTCCTGACCGTCGTGGTCGGCATGATCGTCGTGCCGCTCGCCCTTTACCTGGCCAATCAGGGTCCTGGCCCGATCGCGGTTCCAAGTACCCCGACGCCCAGCGCCACCGCCAGTTCGGCGCAGATCGCGAGCCCGGTGAGAACTTCTCCCTCGCCGACTCCCTCCAAGTAGCGGCGCGGGTCGCGCTAGCCGGCGAACTGCCAGAGCAGTCGCTCGCCGTTCGGCTGAACGATGTCGCCGAGGGGAAGCGTTAGCTCTGCGACCGACTTCTTCTCGGCGCTCACCCGCATCTCGATCACCTCGGAGAGGCGAAGGTCCGCGATCATCGCGCAGTCGCGCAGGAAGGTGAAAACCACCGGGCGCACCAGGTTCAGGACGTAATCCGCCGCGCGGGCGCCGTCTGAAAGCGTCCCGCCAGAGGTGACTCGGTCGCGAAACGCAAGCACCACCACCTCGTCGCTGAGCATCACGGGGTCGCTCCAGGCATATGCCGCCGACTCAGCTCCGCTGAGCAGCTGAAGGAGCTCGGCAAGCTTTCGCATCGGGGTCTCCGGGCCCTCGATGAGGAGTGGCACGTCGCGCTGCCTTTCGTTGAACTTCTGGGCGCGATACTGCGCAGTGAAGCCGAGATCGGAGATCCCGGCGAACGGCGCTGGGACCTTGATCGTCATCTCGCCTAGTCCAGGGTTGCTCTGACGCATGGTGCGGCGTTGGCCTGCCATGTCGTATTAACGCACGGGGGCCGCCAAATGTCTCCTGGTCGTCCCCTCCATACCTCACATCGCACTGCGAAATGCGGGTTTCCATTCACCGCGATGGCCGCCCTGTGATATGCGGGTTTGGCGGTTGTCCTCAACGAGGTTGACCCGATGTGTTTCACCGTCGTATTCACGGCCCAGTCGGTGCTCCTGGTAATACATGTCTGGTCGTCCGACAAAGGAACCACCCCGGGAAGTGGGGACGTGAAAGAGAATGATCTCGTCATGCCGTTGAGCGGAATCCGCGTGCTCGATCTGACCCGGCTTCTGCCCGGCCCGTTCTGCACGATGCTCCTGGCCGACATGGGGGCGGACGTCATCAAGATCGAAGATCCTGACGGCGGCGACTACATGCGCTGGTCGCCTCCGCTGATCGACGGCCAGAGCGTTCTGTTCAATGCAGTCAACCGCAACAAGCGAAGCGTTTCCGTGAACCTCAAGTCGGAACCGGGGCGCGACCTGCTCCTGCGGCTGGTCGACGGCGCCGACGTCCTGGTCGAGGGCAACCGGCCGGGGGTGATGAAGCGCCTCGGCCTGGGCTGGGATGTTGTGCACCCGCGGAATCCGCGGCTCGTCATGTGCTCGATCACGGGTTACGGCCAGGACGGTCCCTTTGCCGCCCGAGCGGGGCACGACCTGAACTACATGGCAACCGCCGGGGGCCTGGGGCTCAACGGCGAAAAGAGCACGCCGCCGGTGCCGCTGTCAGTCCAGGTCGCAGACATCGGAGGCGGTGGCCTGCAGCCGGCGGTCGCCATCCTCGGCGCGCTGGTCGCCGTGCAGCGGGGCGCGGAAGGCCGCTGGCTCGACGTTTCGATGACGGACGGCGCCGTGAGCTGGTTGGCCCTGGCGCTCGCGGCACGGGGCGCCGGCGAGGTCGTCGGGCGAGGGGATCAGCGGCTCAGCGGCCGGAATGCCTGCTACCGCGTGTATGCCTGCAAGGATGGGGGCTTCTACAGCGTCGGGGCCCTCGAGCCCAAATTCTGGGCTGCTCTCTGCGCCGCCGTCGAGCGCCCGGACCTGGTCGCGGTCCAGTTCGCCGAAGGTGCGGAGGCGGAAGTCGTGCACCGCGAGATGGAAGCCGTGTTCGCCTCACGCACGCGATCCGAGTGGGAGGTCGCGCTGGCCGGGCTGGAGGTCTGCTGCGAGCCTGTGCTGGAGCTGGACGAGGTGGCCTCACATCCGCAAGTCGCGGCTCGCGGGCTGATCGCGAAGCGGAAGACCGGCGTCGAGGTTCGCCCGGCCGTTCAGTTGCACAGCGACTGGCGCCGCCTGGATCCCCCCGGCCTCGGCGAGCACAATGCCGAGGTCCTGGCCGAGGTCGGCGTCGACGCTCACCGCCTGGGCGAGCTCAAAGCGCAAGGGGTCATCTAGCTGATAGTGGGGCGGTCAGCCTGACCGCCCCTTTGCGAGGTCATTCCAGATCTTGTTCACCTGCTTGCGTGTCGCGTTGCGGCTGCCGCTGTTGTCGATCACGTGATTCGCGAGCGCGCGCTTGTCCTCGATCGGCATCTGCGCCGCGATCATTGCGCGAGCCCGCTCCTGACTGAGGCCGCGCCCTCTTACGAGTCGCTCCAGCTGGACCTGTTCAGGAACGTAGACGAGCAGCGCCGACGAATAAAGATGCTGGAGCCCGTTCTCGAAAAGCAGCGGCACGTCCTGGACCACGACCTCGGCGCCGTTCTGCTCGGCCTCGGCGGTGCGCGCGGCCATCCACTCCCGAACGAGCGGGTGAACGATCGCATTGAGTCTGCGGCGCGCGTCCTCGTCACCGAAGACAAGGGCGCCCAAACCGGCACGATCGATCTTCCCGTCGCGAACGTAGCCAGCCCCGAACTCGCTGACCACGGCGTCGAATCCAGGAGTGCCAGGCTCGTACACGGCGTGGGTCGCCTCGTCCGCGTCGACCACCTCCGCTCCGAGATCGCGGAGCATCGCCGAGACCGTCGACTTCCCGGAGCCGGCGCCGCCAGTCAGCCCAATGAGTTTCAATTGGCGTGAATGGCTGACGAGGAGAAGTTCGACGCCGTAGTCGTCGGCGCCGGTCCGGCAGGCTCAGCCGCCGCGATCACGATGGCGAAAGCCGGCCTACAGGTCGCACTGCTGGAGCGTGGAGTCAAACCCGGCTCGAAGAACGTGATGGGCGGCATCCTTTACAACCACTACCTCGAAGAGATCGTAGGCGACGTCTGGAAAGAGGCTCCGCTCGAGCGGCCGATCATCGAGGAGCGGCGTTGGATGATGACGCCTGAAGCGGCGATCGGTTTCGACTACAAGAACCTTCGCAACCGGACCAAGCCGCACTCCTTTTCCGTTCTGCGGGCGCGATTCGACTCGTGGTTCGCGGAGCAGGCCGAGAAGGCTGGGGCGATGCTGGTGCCGGAGACGGTGGTCGATCGACTCATCGTGAAGCACGGCCGCGTCGTGGGCGTCGGGACCGGTCGAGGGGACGACGTGTATGCCGACGTCGTGATCGTCTGTGAGGGCATCGGTCTGGGCGCCGGCCTGCTGGAGAAAACCTTGATCAACGGCAAGCCCCTCCGGCGCAAGCTGCGGCCCAACGAGGTCGCGATGGCGGTCAAAGAGATCATGCAGCTGGACTCGGGGCTGATCGAGGAGCGCTTCAACTGCGAACCGGGCGAGGGATGCACGCTTGAGTGCTTCGGCGACTCGACGATGGGGATGTCCGGGTTCATGTTCATCTACACGAACAAGGACACGCTGTCGGTGGGAGGAGGCGCGCTGCTGAGCGAGTTCAACGCGACGCTCCGAAGCCCGAACGATTTGATGGAGCATTTCAAGAACCACCCTGCGGTGAAGCCGCTGCTGCGTGGCGCCGAGACGGTGGAGTACCTGGCGCACCTGATCCCAGAGGGTGGCTATCGCGGGATCCCGAAGGTCTACGGACCCGGCTACCTGGTCTGCGGCGATGCGGCGATGTTGTCGAACCCTGTGCACCGCGAGGGCTCGAACCTCGCCATGGAATCCGGACGGCTCGCCGGCAAGACCGTGATCCACGCCAAAGAGGTTGACGACTTCTCGGAGCGTCGCCTCGCCGAATACAAGGGGCTGCTCGACAGCTCGTGGATCATGGCCGACATGAAGAAGTACGACGGCGCGGTTCCCTTGCTCGAGCACAACCCTCAGATGCTGACGAAGTACCCGCAGGTCCTCGACCGCATGCTCGATGAGTTCTTCCGTGTCGACGGCGCCTCAAAGTGGCAGAAGCAGTCGAACATCCTCAAGATGCTGCGCAAGGAGGGCATGTTCCGCATGGGCTGGGACACGCTCAAAGCGCTCTGGACGATGAAATAACTAGCGGCTGATGTCGACGTGGATGCTGTGGTATCCACTGGCGCCGCTGGGATAGCTGGGCGCGGCTCGCGGGTCCTGCGCAGCGCCCGATCCGTCGGTGGCGCGGACCATCAGCCGGTAGGCGCCCTCGTGGGCCGGCGTCCAATCGACTGTCCAGAGCACCCACGTCAAATTTGAAAGCGGCGCCTTGAACGGAGCCGCCCTCCAGGTCGAGCCGCCGTCGGTGCTGTATTCGACCTTGCCGATCCCGCGGGTGCCCGCAAACGCCACGCCCGCAACCGAGACAACCCCGAGCTTGATCAGGCCCCCGTCACTGGGCGCGTCGATGCGGGCCGTGGTCTTGACGACCGCGTTGTGATCCCATCCCTGCTGCTCCCAGTAGCCCCCGCTTTCCTGGTTGACGATGTCGATGCTTTCGAGCCATTTCGGCCCCTTCATCCCGTAGTGGCCGGGGATGATCATGCGGGTGGGAAAGCCGTGGTTCGTCGGCAGCGGCGCTCCGTCGAGTTCGTAGGCCACGATGATCCCCGGCGCTCCCTGGACCAGGCTGATCGGCAGGCTCTCCGAGTAACCGTCTCGAGCCTTGAATGCCACCCATGTGCCCTGGGGTTTGGGCTTTGCCATCGCGACGAGGTCGAGCAATCTCACGCCGGTGAAGCTTCCGGTGCTCATCAGGTCGCCACCGACGTTGTTGCTGATGCATTCCATCGTCACGTACTCAGTGGATCCGGACAGGGCTCGAAGGTCGGAAAGCGAGAGACGCATCGGCCGCTCGACCATGCCGCCGACGCTAAGACTCCAGCCCTGCTCCGCGATTGAAGGGTCGCTGAAATTCTTCGAGACGACATAGAAGTTTTCGATGGGCGTGATTTCCGGAGATGGCCCGCGCAGACCTGACTCGGGTGGCGTGAAGATCGCCCGGTACCAATCAGGCAGCAGCCGGAAGCCAAGGACTCCAAGGCTGACGGCGCCGATCGCAATTGGCATCGCGCCCAGCAATCGCCGGCGCCCCTGGTCAACTCCGTCCTGGCTGATGGCTCCCCCGCCCAGCTGAAGCACCACGCTGTAAGCGACGAACAGCGTGGCCCAGACCAGGGGCGTGGTCGGCCCGTCGTTCAAGCCCAGGAACCCCGCACCGCACAGCGGCAGCAGGATCGCGGTCACGACCAGCCACCCGAAGGCCGCGAATCCGAGCGCCAGGTATTGCGAATGCCAGCGCAGGCCGGCGAGCGCCCAGGCCGAGCCGAGCACGCCCAGGCCGGCGATCATCGCGACGATGAGGCCCAGCTCCTCAACGACCTTGCCGGCGTGCTGGAGAGTGTCGATCAGGAAGCCGAAGACGAAGCCCGGCATCAGCGAGAGGAGCGGCTGGTTGAGGAGCTGGGGTAGAGGTCGAAGCCCGAGAAGAAGGTTCGCGAGGTACATGAGAGCGACCAGCGCCAGCCCTGCGAGCGTTCCCCAACCGAACCCCCGAAGCGTCGTAGTGCGGCGGCTCAATCCAGTCATCTGATGTGCTTTACCGCGACACGATACGGTCCGGCGGACTGGGAGCCCCTCGCCGTAACCATGTTTCCTGCTGATAGCATCGGGGGAACTTCATGCCCGGGCCAATTGGCGCGGAAGACCTTTATCGTTTTCGTTGGATCGACCACGTCCGGCTGAGCCGCGACGGGGAGCGGGTCGCGTACCAACTTGCCTGGGCCGATTCCGACTCGCGCCAGAACCGAAGCCGCGTCGTGCATCGAAGGCTCCTCGAGCCCGAGCCCGTCGAGACCACAGGCGGCCCGCGGCGAGACCATTCGCCGGAGTGGTCCCCCGACGGACGCCGCATCGCTTTCATGAGCAGGGTCGGCGCCGTGGATCAGCTTTTCGTGGTGGACCTCGCCGGCGGGGGCGAGACTCGGCAGCTGAGCTCGATCCCTGAAGGGGCCGCGAGCCCGCTCTGGTCCCCCGACGGAAGCCGGATTGCATTCATCGGCACCGTCATGTCCGACCCGGAGGCGATCGTGGACGACCCGCGCCCGCCCGACAGCAAAGAGCAGGTCCGCCGGGCGCCGATCGCGCGGATCGCTCGCCGGCTCGATTACAAACACGACGGCTCGGGATTCGTCGACGGCAGGTATCGCCATCTCTTTGTAGTGCCCGCGGGCGGCGGTAACGTTACTCAGCTGACGAGCGGATCGTGGGACGTCACCGGTTTTGACTGGTCTCCGGATAGTACAAGGCTCGTCACCGCGGGCAACGCCGAGCCTGGCGCCGACCTGCAGCGCGAGCTCAACCTGTACCTGGTCGATCTTGCCGGCAATCGCCGTCGGCTTGGCGGCGGGCTCTACTTGAGCTCCCCCTCATGGTCGCCTCGAGGCGACGTCATCGCGTTCGTCGCCCCCAACGGCCTGGACGCCGGCTTGCTGGATCGCCTTTGGATCGTGCCGCTGACCGGCGACGCCCCGCGGTGCCTGACAGCCTCGTTCGACCAGGGTCTGGACGACAGCGTGATCAACGACATGCGCGCCGGACACGGTGTACGGCTTCGCTGGTCGGCGGAGGGCGACCGCATCTACTTCCTCGCGAGCGGCCCCGGCGTGACGGGCGTTTACTCGAGCGACCTGGATGGCACCGTCCGGCAGGAGGCCGGCGGCCAGCGGCGAATCTTCGATTTCGACGCCGCTTCCGGTGTCATCGCGTTCGCCGCCTCCGACCCGAGCAGCCCGGGTGAGCTGCACATGCTGACACAGGGAGCGGAGGCACGCCTCACCGATCTCAACCCGTGGCTTCACGACCGCTACATTGCACAGCCCGAGCGACATCAGTTCACGGCACCGGACGGCTGGATCATCGAGGGCTGGGTGCTCAAGCCCGATCGCCTCGACACCAGCAAGGTGCACCCACTCGTCATGGAGGTCCACGGCGGCCCGCATGGCCAGTACGGATGGTCCTTCTTCCACGAGCTGCAGATCCTTGCCGGCATGGGGTATGTCGTTCTGTACGTCAACCCCCGCGGATCAGACGGCTATGGCGAGCGCTTCCGGCGCGAGGTCGTCCGCGATTGGGGCGGCAAGGACTATCTGGACCTGATGAGCGCGCTCGACCAGCTGATCGAGCGCACCGGCTACATCGACACCAATCGCATGGGCATCGGCGGTGGGTCGTATGGCGGCTACATGACCAACTGGGTGATCGGCCAGACCGATCGGTTCTCAGCGGCGGTTTCGATGCGCTCGATCTCGAACCTTGTCAGCGAATACCCGCAGCACGACATCGTGCTCTGGGGCGCGCTGGAGCTCGGCGCCCCACCCTGGCCCGACCTCGACGAGCTGTGGAAACGGTCGCCCATTCGCTACGTCAAGAACATCCGCACACCGCTCCTTTTGACGTGTGGCGAGATGGACCTGCGGTGCGCGATCTCGCAATCGGAAGAGCTGTTCGGCGCCATGCGACTGTTGGGCAAGACGGTCGAGATGGTTCGATTTCCCGAGGAATCGCACGATATCTCGCGAAGCGGCCGGCCCGACCGCCGCGTGGAACGCTTGCGCCGCATCGCCGGCTGGTACGAGCGATTCCTCGGGACGGCTGCCACTGACCGGGTGGTTGAGGAAGCGACGCAGGTGCTGCCAAAAGTGACACCGGCTGCGCCGATCGAGGTCTCTCCGGTGGCGGAGTCTGATGTTGCCGAGACGATGGTGCTCCAGACCCTGGCGGCCGCCAAGGCGGAGATCCCGGAGCCTGAGGCGCTGCCCCATCTCCCGGAACCCGAGTCGACGCCCGCTCCGCCGCCCGAACATGAAGCGACGCCAGAGCTGCTGATTGCCAAGGCAGAGAGCGAGACGGAACCGGAGCCGGTCGCAGCGGTTCCGGCGGCAGAACCCGACCACGAGCCCCACCCAAAGCCAGAGCCGGTGGTCGCGACCGCGGAGTCCGAGCTGGAAGCGGCGCCCGAGCCCATGCCGGGGGAACCTTGGCTTGAGTCGGAGCAGCTGGAGGCGGAGTCCGAGCCGGAACCCGAGCCGGTGGTCGCAGCGGCTGAGCCTGAGCCTGAGCCTGAGCCGGAACCCGAGCCGGAACCGGAACCCGAGCCGGTGGTCGCGGCGGCTGAGCCTGAGCCGGAACCCGAGCCCGAGCCCGAGCCGGTGGTCGCGACGGCTGAGCCTGAGCCGGAACCCGAGCCCGAGCCGGTGGTCGCAGCGGCGGAGCCCGTTGCCGAGGCGCCCGAGGTCACGCCCCGACCCACGCCGCCCGACGATGTCAAGTCCACGATGCTTCGCTGGCCCGGGAGCACCTCCCCGGGTATCACGTCACCCGGTAACGGGTCGCCCTCGGCGCAGCCCGAGACCTTTGAGGAGGCGACTTCGATCATCCCGGCCTGGCAGCACACCGATCCCCCGTCCGATTCGACTCGCACGGTGTCACTCCAGGCGCTTCCTCTCGAGCAGATCGCCGCGGGCACGGGCTACTCGGCGATGCTGACCTTCGAGTCAGGGCCGTTCGCGGGCCGGATCGTGGCCCTTCCCAGCCAGATGGTGACCGTCGGGCGCGCGCCGGACAATGACGTGGTGGTCGGCGACCCGGCCACCTCCGGTCACCACGGCAGGATCGAGACGCGGGCGGGCGCGTTCTGGATGAGCGACCTCGGCAGCACAAACGGCACGCTGGTCAACGGCGAGCCCGTGATCGAAAAGCAGCTTGCGGACGGCGACCTGATCGCTATCGGTCAGAACACGATCAGGTTCACGCTCGAGGGCTAGCCAGAAGCGGCGAGCTGGGTGCACTCCACCGCCGCCTCGCGCAGCCGGGCGGTGAACTCCTCGACGTCAGGGACGATGCTCGGATCGGCGGTCAGCCCGAAGTAGGCGTCGCCGTTATAAGAAACGATCGCGACCCCCAGCCCCATCGAGGGATAAAGCGGGGCGAAGGGCCACACCTCGAGCAGCTGCGCGCCGCCTGAGTAAAGCGGGAACTGTGGACCGGGAATGTTCGTCACGTTGATGTTCGCGCCCGCCTGCGGATTCGACATCAATCGGCCCGCCAGCACCAGCAGCGACGCCGGGGCCCAATCCGCGAGCCCGGCGAGCTTGTCGGCCGCGACCGCCTGCCGGGTGCGCTTCAAGTCACCTGTCGTCACCTTGATCTGGCGCAGCCGTTCTTCGATCGTGAGGTCACCCGTGGGCAGCTCCAGCACCATGGCGCTGATCTGATTTCCGATCCGGCCGCGGGTGTCGTCGCCGCGCACGCTCACCGGGCAGAAGACCCGGACCTTTTCGGGAACCGTTTCGCCACGCGCCTTGAACCAGCGGTGAAGGCCCTCAGAGACCACCGCCAGGACCGCATCGTTCACGGTGCAGCCGAATCGCTCTTTGAGTGCTTTGAACGCCGCGAGCGGGACCTTCAGTCCACGGCCGGTGCGCTGCGCGCCGATCTTGCGGTTGAAGAACAGGTCGGTTCGCGGCGTGACCATCTTGCCGCTCATTTTCAGCACACCTGTCCAGGGCCAGCGCCAGGTTCGCCACAGTGCGGGCAGCCTCGTCCGCTCCGATTGTCGTGACGCGTGGAGGTCCCACAGGATCGGTCTGATCAGCTGCCAGTTCGAAGGTTGCGGGCGTGGCTGCCAGCCGTTGACCGGCGGCTCCGGCGTGTAGCCCTCGGGATTGGGGTCGAGCAGCAGGCTCAGGATGTCGACCGAGGCCACACCGTCGACCATCGCGTGATGGGCGCGGTTGACGATGACCACCCGCCCGCCGCGCAAACCCGTGACGATGGTCATCTCCCACAGCGGCCGCCGCATGTCAAGCGGCCGCGCCAGGATACGCATCACGAGCCGCCTCAGCGAGGCGCCGTCACCGGGCGGCGGCAGAACCTCACGGCGGATGTGCGCGCCTAGGTCGAAGTGGGGGTCGTCGACCCAGACCGGATGGGCGATGTTCCACGGCACCCTGTGGATCCGCTGCCGGTAGCGCGGCACGATGTGGATTCGTTCCCTGACCGTCTCCTCGACTCCAAGCGCGCCGCGGCCGCCGGGCAACTGGGACTCGCCCTCGAAAACATAGACGGTGCCGATGTCGAGCGGGGTCTCCGGGCGCTCGGCATAAAGGAACCAGGCATCCCTGCCCGAGAGGGGCTCGAAGTAGGGTGGAACCTTGGCTCCGACAGCCACGGGGCCATCGTAGGCTTTGCGGGCGATGGCCTCGGTGGTCGAGATCTGGCGGTACCCGGTGAAGTCGATGGCAGGCGAGCGCCTGGACTCGTGCGCGGTCGGCGTAAAGGGCCTCGAGGGCGATCGTCGCTGGGCCCTGGTCGACGGGACGCCCAACCGCGCCGGCAAGCCGCTGACCATCCGCGAGGAAGAGCGGCTGATGACCTATCAAGCACGCCTCTCCGGCGATGAGGTTGAAGTGTTGACTCCCGCCGGCGAGAGGCGGCCCCTCGACAGCGGGATGGTCGCCCAACTAGCTGCCGAAGCATCGCGCCCGCTGACCATGCGCGAGCTCGAGGGCGCCAACTTCGACGACTCCCCGGTGCTGGTGGTCAATCTGGCCACCGTCGCGGCCTTTGGCGACCAGGCCGGCATGCGGATCGACCACCGGCGGTTCCGGGCCAACCTGTACGTCGACGGCTTTGCCTCGGAGGAGGAGATCGCCTGGTTGGGGCGGCGCGTGCAGGTGGGAGGTGCGGAGCTGGAGGTGGTCAGTCGCTGTGAGCGCTGCGTCGTCATCACGCGCGACCCGGACACGACGATCACGACGCCGGAGCTGCTGCGCCTCCTCACCGAGACTCGGGAAACACGCATGGGCATGTACTGCCTGGTCACCCGGCCCGGCCTCGTTGCCTCCGGCGACCGTGTCCGCGTGGTGTAGCTTTGTCGCCGGCGGCTGCTGTCAGGAACCAGGAGGAGCACATGGCGATCAAGGCTTTCACGGACGAGTGGGCGGCTCAGTTCAAGGACGAGATCAACAAGTCCAGCGTGTACAAGACGGCAGGCAAGGGTTGGAAGTGGACAGTTGGCCTGGTCGTCGAGGCTGAGCCGGACAAGAATTTCCCGGAGGCGCGCGGCCTCGTCATGGACCTCTTCGATGGTGACGCGCGCGACGTCAAGCTCGGGGCAGCGGCGGACGCGCAAAAGTGCGACTTCGTGATCACGGCCCCGTACTCGCGCTGGAAGCAGGTCTCCAAACTGGAGCTCGACGCGACCAAGGGCATGCTCCAGGGCAAGCTCAAGCTCAAGGGCGACCTGCCGACCATCGTTCGCTACACGAAGGCGTCGCAGGAGCTGACCCTGTGCACGAGCCGGGTTCCGACTGAATGGCCGGACGAACAGTAGAAGCCACAGCGAAGGAGCCTGACGTGGTGGAGTACGCGAGCAAGGAACCGAGCGCGTTCGCGGAGATGCTCGGCGGCCTGATCGAGGCCAACGTGATGGCGCGTCCCGAGAAGAAGCGTGACTTCGACACGCTGGTCGCGCGCGTCGGCTTCTGGGTCACCGACATCGACGAGGGCGTGACCCTCGCATTCGATGCCGGCAAGCTGACTGTCTACAACGGGCTCGAGCCTGGGCGCACGATCACGATCCGTGCGGAAGCGGAGACGGTGATGAGCCTCAGCAACCTGAAGATCGGCGTCTTCGGCATGCCCGTGTACTACGACGAGGTCGGCAGGGGGGTTGCCGCGAAGCTCCTGCGCGGCAAGCTGAAGATCGAAGGCAAAACTCAAAAGAGATTGCCGAACATAGCGACACTCAACCGCGTCACGCGGATCTTCTCCGTTCAGTGAGCGCCAAATCGTCTCCACCCTCTCCCTACCCTCCCCCTGAAGGGGGAGGGAAAACGCGCTTGGCAGTCGTCGGGGCAGGCAGCATGGGCGCCCAGATCGCACAGCAGGCGGCGCTGAACGGCGTCGGCGTGCAGCTTCAGGACAAGAGCGCCGACCAGCTCAAGAAGGCGGTCGAGTCGAATCGCGGACATCTGATGCGCCGCGTCGAGAAGGGAAAGCTCGGCCAGGCCGACGCTGAGCTGGCGCTTTCCCGCGTCGGCACGACCAACGACCTCGCGGAAGCGGTCGCCGATGCCGATTTCGTCATCGAAGCGGTCTTCGAGGATCTGCAGCTGAAGCGCGCGATCTTCGCCGAGCTGGACCGGCTGGCCCCATCTGAAAGCGTCCTCGCCAGCAACTCTTCGACGATGGGGATCAGCAAGATCGCCGACGCGACATCACGGCCCGAGCGCTGCGTGAACGTGCACTTCTTCTATCCGGTGCTGGTGATGGACCTGGTCGAGGTGGTGCGCGGACCTCAGACGTCCGACGGCACTGTGGAGAGAGCGATGGCGATGGTGCGCGAGATGGGCCGGACGGCTGTGCTCGTCAACAAGGAGATCGACGGGTTCATCGTCAACCGCATCCTCCACGCCGCGACGCAGGAGGCCTACCGCCTGCTCGACGCCGGGGTCGCGAGCTTCGAAGACATCGATACGGCGGTCGAGAAAGGGCTCAACTGGCCGATGGGTCCATTTCGCCTCGGAGACTTCACCGGGCTGGACATCACCTACAACGCGAGGCTGCACATGTACCGGACGACGGGAGACGAGCGATTCCGCCCGTCGCCTCAGCTGGAGGCGAAGGTCAAAGCGGGGAAGCTCGGCCGCAAGTCGGGCGAGGGCTGGTACCGCTACTGAGCATGCCGTCCCGGATTCATCACATAGGGGTCGCGGTGGCCGATCTGGACGAGTCGATACAGCTTTACCGGAGCGCCTTTGGCGCGGAGCTGGTGCATCGCGCGACCAATGAGAAGGAAGGGCTCGAAGCGGCCTTCCTGCGGGTGGGCGATGGCGAGGTCGAGCTGATGTCCCCGTTGCGAGAGGATTCTCCAGTGGGGAAGTTCATGGCCAAGCGCGGACCTGGATTCCACCATGTCGCCTACGGGGTAGGTGACATCGAAGGGGCGCTCGCCGAAGCGCGCGCGGCCGGCCTCGAGCTGATCGACAACGAACCGCGGATGGGCATGCACGGCACGCGCATCGCGTTCTTGCACCCGAAAAGCGTGGGCGGCGTGCTGACGGAGCTCGTCGAGATTTGAACGACGTGCAGAACGACAGTGGTCTGCCGCTGAAGCCGGTGTACTCGGTCGAGGACCGGCGCGCCGAAGAGCCGCTGCCAGGCACCTTTCCCTTCACGCGCGGCATTCACAAGGACATGTACCGAGGGCGCCTGTGGACGATGCGGCAGTACGCCGGCTTCGGCACCGCGGCGGAATCGAACAAGCGCTACCAGTTCTTGCTCAAACAGGGCCAGACAGGACTTTCTGTTGCCTTCGACCTGCCGACGCAGATCGGCTACGACTCAGATCATCCGATGGCGAACGGCGAGGTCGGGAAGGTGGGGGTGGCGATCGATTCGCTCGAGGACATGGAGGTTCTCTTCAA
Source organism: Candidatus Dormiibacterota bacterium (assembly GCA_036570165.1). Lineage (GTDB taxonomy): Bacteria > Chloroflexota > Dormibacteria > Dormibacterales > Dormibacteraceae > Palsa-870. The sequence goes on from DATCPI010000077.1 coordinate 40,340, forward strand.
GGACATTCCCCTGGACAAGGTATCGACCTCGATGACGATCAACGCGACAGCGTCGATGCTGCTGCTGCTCTATCAGCTGGTGGCCGAAAAACAGGGTTGCGCACCGGAAAAGATCACGGGCACCGTGCAGAACGACATCCTCAAGGAGTACGCGGCTAGAGGGACGTACATCTTTCCCCCTCGTCCTTCGATGCGGTTGATCACCGACCTGTTCGCTTACTGCGGTCGCAATCTTCCGAACTGGAACACCATCTCCATCTCCGGGTACCACATCAGGGAGGCGGGTTCGACCGCGGCGGAGGAGGTCGCGTTCACGCTCAGCCACGCGATCGCCTACGTCGAGGCGGCGCGCGTGGCGGGGCTCTCGGTGGACGACTTTGGACCGCATCTCTCCTTTTTCTTCGCCTCGCACATGGACTTTTTCGAGGAGGTGGCGAAGTTCCGCGCCGCCAGGCGCATGTGGGCGCGCATCATGCGGGACAGATTCCACGCCGTCGACGAGCGGTCTTTGGCCCTTCGCTTCCACACCCAGACCGGCGGCGTGACGCTGACGGCGCAGCAACCGCTGAACAACGTGGTGCGCACGACGCTCGAGGCGATGAGCGCTGTGCTGGGGGGAACGCAGTCGCTGCACACCAACGGTTACGACGAGGCGCTCGGCCTCCCTTCCCAGAGCGCGGCGGAGCTTGCCCTGCGAACGCAGCAGCTCATCGGCCATGAGACAGGGGTCCCGCTGGTGGCGGACCCCCTCGGGGGTTCGTACTACGTCGAGAGTCTCACCGACCAGGTGGAGGACGAGGCGCGGACGATCATGGCCGAGGTGGACGAGCTCGGCGGCGCGGTGGTTTGCATCGAGAACGGTTGGACACAGCGACGCATCGCGGACAGCGCATACCGGTTGCAGCGGCGGATCGAGTCCGGCGAGCGCGTGGTGGTCGGTATCAACCGCTACGCCGAGACCGGCGCGGAGGCCGTCGAGATCATGAAAATCAGTCCGCGTCACCAGGTGGCGCAAGCGCGTGCGCTCAAACGATTGCGTGCTCGACGCTCCAAGGCGGTCGTGGACCGGCACCTGACCGAGATCGAGCGCGCGGCGCGCGGCACCGACAACCTGATGATCCCGCTCAAGGCGGCGCTGGCGGACTACGTGACGATCGGCGAGTGCTGCGCGGTCTTGCGAGGAGTGTTCGGCGAGTACCAGCCCGGGGAGGCAGCCTGATGGCCGAGCCCGATCCGCAGGTCGTTCCGATGCTCGCATACGAAGGTGGTCCCGCGGCGATGGACTGGCTGGCGCGAGCATTCGGCTTTCTCGAGGTCGAGTCGGGCGGACCCGGCAAGCGGTACAGGGCAGAGGACCTCGAGGGTCACCGCTGGATGTTCACGGAGCGCGGTCACTGAGTGGACATGACTCCCAAGCACCGGAAGGTCGATCCTCTCAACGAGCTGCGCCAGCGCAAGTACGAGGCTGGGCACGGCGACGCCGAAGCCTTTGAGCGCCAGCACTCCAAAGGCAAGCTCACGGCGCGGGAGCGGATCGCCCGCCTCGTCGACCGCAACTCGTTCGAGGAGCTCGACATCTTCGCGATGCATCGCGCCACCGGATTCGGCCTTGAGAGCAAGCGGGTGCCCGGCGACGGCGTGGTCACGGGCATGGCCAAGATCGACGGCAGGGACGTGATGCTTTTCAGCCACGATTCGTCGGTTTTCGGCGGCTCGCTTGGCGAGGTGTTCGCCGAGAAGGTGATCAAGGTCATGGATCTCGCGCAGCGAAACGGCATTCCGATCATCGGGATCAACGACTCCGGCGGCGCCCGAATCCAGGAGGGGGTCGTCTCGCTCGCGGGCTACGCCGAGATCTTCTATCGAAACGTCGAGGCGAGCGGCGTGATCCCTCAACTGAGCTTGATCCTTGGCCCGTGCACAGGCGGAGCTGTGTATTCACCGGCGATCACCGATTTCACTTTCATGGTCCACGACGTCGGCTACATGTTCATCACCGGGCCTGATGTGATTCGCGTCACCACCGGGGAGGACGTGACGTTCGACTCCCTCGGAGGCGCGGAGGTGCACAACGTGAAGTCCGGCGTCGCGCATTTTCTCGCCGACTCGGAGGAGGAGTGCTTCGCCCAGGTGCGCCGCCTCTTCAAGTACATCCCGCAGAGCTCCGAACAGCAGCCGCCGGTCATTGAGGCCACCGACGACCCCGAGCGCGAGGCTCCGGGATTGGCCACCATCATCCCCGACAACCCGAAAGAGCCATATGACATCAAAGAGGTCATCGGGATGGTGGTCGATCACGGTGATTTCTTCGAGGTCCAGCCGTATTTCGCGATGAACATGGTGGTCGGGTTCGCACACCTGGACGGCCACCCGATCGGCGTGGTGGCCAACCAGCCGAAGGTCATGGCGGGAGCGCTTGACATCAACGCGTCGGTGAAAGCTGCCCGCTTCGTACGGTTCTGCGACGCCTTCAACATCCCGCTCGTCACGTTCGTGGACGTCCCGGGCTTCCTGCCTGGCACCGCGCAGGAGTACGGCGGGATCATCCGTCACGGCTCCAAGCTGCTCTACGCGTTCAGTGAAGCCACTGTGCCGAAGCTCACCGTGATCACGCGCAAGGCATACGGCGGCGCCTACTGCGTCATGTGTTCAAAGCACATCAGAGCGGACTTCAACGTGGCGTGGCCGACGGCGGAGATCGCGGTCATGGGTCCGGAGGGCGCGGTCAACATAATCTTTCACCGCGAGCTGGAGGCTGCCGGCGACCCGGTCGCCCGCCGCCGCGAGCTCGTCAACGAGTACACGGAGAAGTTCGCCAATCCATTCATCGCCGCGGAGCGGGGCTACATCGATGACGTGATCGAGCCTGGACGCACGCGGCGCGAGCTGATCCGGGCGCTGAAGATCGCGCTGCGCAAGGAGCGCCGGCGCCGCAATCGCTGGCACGGGAACATCCCTCTATGAGCGACAACCGAGCGGCGCTACGCGCATCCATACACTTAAGTCGTGCCGAGACAGGATCCCCAGGGTCGTTGGATCTCCGACGACGGTCTTCAGTACTGGGATGGCACCGCATGGCGGCCTTTTGGCGTCCAGGCGCCCAGAACCAGCTCAGCACTGCCCGTCGTTTTGATCGGCTGCGGCTTTGTGCTGGTGGTCGGGCTGGTCCTCACCATAGTGACGGGGATCTTCGTGTTCAACAGCGCCGACTTCCAGCGAGCTTATTGCAACGGATACACGAGGAGCAATGCCAACAACGTCTGCCCTTTCCACCCTTCGCCTCCTTGATCTAGCTTCGTGAAGCTCCTCGAGTACCAGGCCAAAGAGGTGCTTGCCTCGCTTGGCATACCCATACCGCCGGGCAAGGTTGCGCGCACGCCGGAGGAAGCCGCGGCGGCCTGCGCCGAGCTCGGTCCTGTGGCCGTGAAGGCGCAGGTCCCGGTCGGAGGTCGCGGCAAGGCCGGCGGCATCAAGCTCGCGAAGACTCCGGACGAGGCCCGCGGGGCGGCCGCGCAGATCATCGGCATGGACATCAAGGGGTTCAAGGTGCCGCTTGTCTACTGTGAGGCGGCGCTGGAGATCGGGCGCGAGATCTATCTCGGCTTCACGGTGGACCGCGATGCGCGCGCCAACATCCTCATGCTCTCGGCGAAGGGTGGGATGGACATCGAGCAGGTTGCGGAGGAGTCGCCCGAGTCGATCGCGAGGCTGTATCCGAACCCCTGGCGCGGACCGCTCGATTTCGAGCTCAACCAGCTCGCCTACAGGGCAGGATTGGGCGAGCTGGCGCGACCCTTGAGCAGCCTCATCAAAAAGTTGTACCGAGCCATCCCAGAGCTCGACGCCGTCACTGCGGAGATCAACCCTCTGGTCGTGACCAAGAGCGGTGAGGTGATAGCCGGTGACGCGAAGCTCGAGGTCGATGAGAACGCTGCGTGGCGCCACAAGGACCTTGAGCAGCGCTACGGCAGCATGCTCGAAGGCGATCCGTACGAAGTCGAAGCCAAAAAGCGAGGCCTCACTTACGTCTCGCTCGATGGCGAGATCGGGATCATCGGCAACGGCGCCGGATTGTGCTTGAGTACGCTGGACCTGGTCCAGCGCGCCGGTGGCCGCGCGGCGAACTTCTGCGACCTTGGCGGAGGCGCGAAGGCCGAGGTCGTGGAGAACGCGCTGGCGGTCATCCTCATGAACCCCCGCGTGAAGGGCGTGTTGATGAACGTGTTCGGCGGCATCACGCGGGGAGATGAGGTCGCAAGGGGTTTCGTCACCGCGCGCGACAACCTGAAGATGCAGCTGCCGCTTGTGGTCCGCTTGAGCGGCACCAAGGAGGAGGAGGGTCGCCAGATCCTCAAAGAGAACGGCATCGAGCCGGAGGGAAACGCCTGGGCGGCCGCGCAGAAGATCGTCCAGCTCACACGGGTGCCGGCATCTGAAGGGGCCCCCGCGAACTCACGGCGTAGCCTCGGAGTTCGCGGGGAAAAATGAGCGTCCTACTCGACGCCGCGACCCGCGTGGTCGTGCAGGGCATCACGGGTCGTGAGGGCAGCTTCCACACCGAACAGATGCTGGCGATGGGCACCAAGGTCGTCGCAGGCACCAGCCCCGGCAAGGGAGGCACGACACACCTCGGGGTCCCGGTGTTCAACACGGTTGCGGATGCGGTGGAGGCGACGGGCCCCAACGCGAGCGGTATCTTCGTGCCCCCTCCCTTCGCCCCCGACGCGATCATGGAAGCCGCAGCGGCCGGGATCACGCTGATCGTCTGCATCACCGAGGGCATCCCCATCCAGGACATGATCAGGGTGAAAGATTTTCTGCGCGGCTACCCCGCGGCGCGGCTGCTGGGCGCCAACTGCCCGGGGTTGATCACCCCCGGAGTAGGCAAGATCGGGATCATCCCTCAGAGGCTCACCCTGCCCGGGCACGTCGGACTCGTCTCGCGCAGCGGCACCTTGACTTACGAGGTCGGGTCGGCGCTTTCGGCATCGGGCATGGGACAGTCCACCATCGTCGGCATCGGCGGTGATCCGGTGCTCGGCCTGACCTTCACAGACGTCATCGAGCTCTTCGAGCAGGACCCTGCAACGACGCACCTGGTGGTGATCGGCGAGATCGGGGGAAGCGATGAGGAGCACGCGGCCGAGCTGCTGGGCCGTGGCAGCCGCCTCAAGGCCGTGGCGTTCATTTCCGGTCGCACCGCCCCGGAGGGAAAGCGCATGGGTCACGCCGGGGCGATCATCTCAGGCAATCGTGGCACCGCGAAGAGCAAGGAGGAGGCCTTCCGCAAGGCGGGCGTCGCGGTCGCGGAAACCACCGACGAGATCGTCGGCCTGCTCAAATGAGGGCGGCGCCCATCTCGTTCACGAGGGCAGTTCCAGCCGACCGGCTGCGCTACTTCGGTGTTCTCGCCGGGCTCTTGCTCTGGCTGGCCTACACGCGGATCTACTTTCTACTCCAGGCGGCTCATCTGACCGCCCCGCCGTGTCCGTTCTATTACCTGACCGGGCATCCATGCCCGTTCTGCGGCGGAACGCGGTCGTTCGCCTACATGTGGCAGGGCGACCTTGCGGACTCCGTCAGGCTGTACCCGCTCGGTCCCGCGCTCTTCGCGGGTACCCTTGCCGCGGTCGCGGGACTTGCGGTCGGGGCGGTGAGCGGCCGCACTTGGACGCCTCATCTCACGGGTGCACAGTGGCGCGCGGTGGCCATCGGAGCGGTGAGCGCGGTGGTGCTGAGCTGGGCGCTGAAGGTTTTCGTCCTCGGCAACTGAAGTCCGGCGTCTTGTACCAAACGACTGGGAAACGTTTCGCAAGGTCAGGCTCGCTGCCCTGAAAGAAGCTCCCTATGCCTTCGGGTCTACATGGGAGGGCGAGAAGGACCGCAGCGAGGAAGAATGGCGAGCCGCTGTGACGTCGAGGCTGCGATTCGTGGCCGTACAGGACGACCACGTGATCGGCATGGCGGCCGGTGGCGACTCGAATTCAACCAGCGTCGCCGCGCTGACCTCTTTGTGGGTGGCGCCCGGCTCACGCGGCCATGGAATTGGAGACCGCCTGGTGGTTGCCGTAGTGGATTGGGCGAAGGCGGCAGGCTTCAGCCAGCTGCTGCTGTGGGTAACCGAAGGCAACCTTCACGCGGAAGCGCTGTACCGGCGCAATGGCTTCATCCGGACCGGGGCCCTAGTCGACGAGCCTCGCCGCGAGTTCGAGATGAACGTGGAACTTTGATCACACCCCGTTCCCCGGCCCGAGCATGCAACGATTGACGACGTGAATTTCGACCTGAGCACCGAGCAGCAAGCGATCCGGGATACGTGCCGTGATTTCGCGCGGGAGGTCGTGGCTCCGGCGGCCGAGGAGCTCGACCGCGAGCACAGATTCGGCTACGACATCGTGCGGCAGATGGGAGACCTGGGCCTGTTCGGCCTTCCTTTCTCGGAGGAGTACGGAGGCGCGGGCGCCGATTTTCTTTCGTTGTGCCTTGCCATCGAGGAGATATCCCGAGCGGACACCGGGGTCGGGATCACGCTCGAAGCGGCGGTGTGCCTCGGGGCGGCGCCAATCCACGATTTCGGCACCAAGGAGCAGAAGGAGCGGTGGCTGCCCGAGCTGCTCGCGGGACGCAAGCTATGGGCTTTTGGCCTTACCGAGCCCGAGGCCGGATCTGACGCCGGCGCAAGCAAGACGCGAGCTGAGATTCGCAACGGGAGCTGGGTCGTCAACGGCGCCAAGCAGTTCATCACCAACAGCGGGACCGACATCTCAGCGGGCGTGACGGTGACCGCCGTGACGGGCAAGGTGAACGGTGGCCGTCCCGAGATCAGCGCCATCATGATCCCGACCGGGACGCCCGGCTACCACGTGCTCGCGTCCTACCGCAAACTCGGATGGCATTCGTCCGACACCCACCCGCTCAGCTTCGAGGACTGCGCCGTGCCGAGGGAACATCTCCTGGGGGTGCAGGGCGGGGGCTATAAGCAGTTCCTGCACACGCTGATGGGGGGGCGCATCGCGATCGCGGCGCTGTCAGTGGGCCTCGCGCAGGCTTGTCTCGATGCATCGCTGGCGTATGCGAAAGAGCGGCGCACCTTCGGTGTTCCGATCTCCAAGCACCAGGCGATTCAGTTCAAGCTCGCCGACATGGCGATGGAAACCGAGCTCGCGCGGACGATGGTGTATCGAGCCGCAATGGCGTACATGAAGGACGGGGCCATCGCGACGGACGAGGCGCGCATGCTCGCGGCGATGTGCAAGCTATACGCCTCGGAGGCCTCCAAGCGTGCGGCCGACCAGGCGATCCAGATCCACGGCGGCTATGGCTTTATCGAGGACTATCCCGTCGCGCGCTACTGGCGCGATGTGAAGATCAACGAGATCGGCGAGGGGACTTCCGAGGTGCAGCGGATGCTGATCGCACGCCTTTTGGGCTGCTAGCCCAGGTCAGGCAAAACTCCACCTCCCCATCGGCGCTGCGCGCCACCTTCCCCACAAGTGGGGAAGCTTCACATCCCACTATCACGCGGGGAAGCAGTCCTTACCTATAGACACCGTTGTGGCCCAGGCTGTGAAGGCCGACGTTGGGGAAGTACGTCAGGCCGTGGTCCTCTGATCCGACCGCGATTTTGGCGATGAGCGCGCCCGTCGTTGTGTTCATCACATAAACGGTCCGGTGGTAACGACCCGAAGCCCACAGCTGCGTGCCGTCCGGGCTGATCTGCAGCATGTCCGGGCTCCCGCCGCCGGGGATGTACCACTTCGCCACCACGCTGCGGGTCGCGAAGTCGATGACCGAGAATGACCCTTCGAGGCGGTTGGACACGTACAGCGATTTGGTGTCGCGAGAGATCTGAAAGCCGTGCGCTCCGCGGCCGGTGGGGATGAACTGAATCTCCTTCATCGCCACCGGGTCGACTACCGAGACGCCCATCCGGCCCTGGTTGGAGACATAGAAGTAACGGCCGTCGGGGGAGAGCTTGATGTCGATCGGGAGGCCGCCCACCCAGACCGAGCCGGCAAGCCTCATGTTGACCACGTCCACCCTGGCCACGATGCCCGAGTACTCGGTCGAGATCATCAGGTAGCTGCCGTTCGCGCTGAAGTCGAGGTGGTCGGCTCCGGGCCACGGGATCCCGACCGATCCGAGCAGATGCCAGTCGTGTGGGTCTCGAAATTCGATTCGCTGCAGGCGTTCGACGACGTCTACCGCCTTGGTGCCGTCGGGTGTGAAGTACAGGTTGTAGGGGAACGGAATCGAGATGCGCCGGCCCGACGGCCTCCCGGTGTGGATGTCAAGCACGGTGAGGCTGCTCGATCCCTCGTTGTCGACGTAGAGCTCGTTCATGTCCCAGCCCGGCGCGATGTGGTGGGGGATGGCGCCGACCGAATAGTGGTCGACCACGGTGAAGGTGGCTGGATCGATTACGTCGACGGTGCCGGCGGTGCTGTTCGGAACGTAGACGCGAGGAGGAAGCTCGCACAGAGGGCATGGGACGGTGCCGGACAGGGTGTTGGCGTACACGTTCAGGGCGGGCTCGGGCAGGCTTATCGGCTGCACATCCGGGGCGGGCAGCATGCGACTGGCTTCGGTGCCCTGCAACCCAGGCTGGCTCGCGACGGGCGGAGCTGTCCACACGACAGCAAAAACCACACCAGCGGGGCTGACGATCGCCAGCACGAAGACGATTGCGAAGAAGATGCGTACCGGCCGAGAGCGGAGCGCCGCGGCCGTGCGGCTATTCGTCAGGTAGGTCCTCAAGCTTCGGGGCCAGCTCGCACACCCAGCGGCCATCGTCCAGGCGCCGGATGAAGCGGCCGTAGCCCTGGTTGCGAGCTACGTTCAGGAACTGCTCCTGGGTGATGAGAGTGCGCAGCCTGGCGAGGTCCGCGTACGTGCTGTCGCGCATGATGCCGCCGACCACACCCGCCAGCTCCCGCCATTGCCCCTCCGACAGCGGCTCACCGTAGCCTGCGATGGTCACGAGCAGCGCTGCGGTAGCGCCCGTGATCGTGTCGGGCAGGATCTTTTCCGACTTCGCGCGGGTGATGATCTCGCGCCCGGTGCCGATGATGTCGGCAATTCGATCCCGCCGTACGCCGATGATGTCGCGCCCACTGCCTACAGTGGTGCCTTCGAGGTACCGGGGTCCAGCTTCCATGACCAGGTCACTATTCTAGTTAACGCCTCACTTGGATCTTGAACTCGCTCCCGCCCACGCGACCTTTCGTGCAGCGGTGCGCGAGCTGGCGCAGGGCACGGTCCTGCCTCTCGCGGCCGACGTCGACCGCCGGCACCGCTTCCCCGAGGAGGCCATCAAGGCAGCCGCGGAGGCGGGTCTGCTCGGAGTCCTCATCCCGCGTGAGTACGGCGGCGCGGGCCTCGACGCCCTTGCTTTTGCGATCTGTATCGAGGAGCTCGCGCAGGCTTGCGCGTCAACGGCGGTCATCGTCGACGTGCATACGAGCGTCGGCAGCGAGCCGATCGTGCTGTTCGGCACCCCGGAGCAGAAACGGCGGTGGCTGCCGAGACTTGCGTCGGGAGAGCTCCTGGGCGCGTTTGCGCTCACCGAGCCGGCCGCCGGATCCGACGCAGCTTCGCTGCTGACGAGCGCGCGGCGAAACGCCAGCGGCTACGTCCTCAACGGCACCAAGGTTTTCATCACGAACGTCGGCCATGCGGGAATGTACGTGGTCTTTGCGCGCACGGGGCCCGACGAAAAGGCAAGCGGCGTGACCGCCTTTCTCGTGCCGGCCGATACACCAGGCGTCCGGGTGGGCCAGGTCTTCAGAAAGATGGGGCTGCACGGCTCGCCAACCGGCGAGCTTGTGCTGGACGACGTGGAGGTGACTGCCGAGAATCGGCTTGGCGAAGAGGGTCAGGGCTTTGTGGTCGCGATGCGTGCGCTCGACTCGGGTCGTATCGGGATCTCCGGCCAGGCGCTCGGCATCGCCCAGGCGGCTGTGGACGAGTCGCGCGCGCTGCTCGCCGCTCGCGGCCGCGACCAGGGCGACGACTTCCTGCTGGCGGACATGGCGACCCGGCTCGAGTCGGCCAGGCTGCTCGCCTACCACGCCGCCTGGCTGTGCAGCATCGGGCGTCCCTTCACGCGCGAGGCGTCGATGGCCAAGCTTCACTGCACCGACACGGCGATGCAGGTGGCCCTCGACGGGCTGCAGCTGGCGGGTGAGGAAGGAGCGGCTTCCGGCAGCCCGTTCGAACGGCATGTCCGCGACGCGAAGGCGCTTCAGATCTACGAGGGGTCGAACCAGGTTCAGCGGATAGTCATCGCTCGAGAGGTGCTCCGCTAAGCTCACGGACTTAGGAGCGAAAACCTCGGCGGTTTTCGCTGCGCGCAAGCGGCGATAAGGATGGAACTTACTGAATGCATCGGGCCTCTCAACGACCGTGCACGGTAGTCTCGCTCCAGAAGCCCAACTCGGCCGGATTCGAGGCCCTGCTCACTTTCCCCGGGATCGGATTTATTGAGTAGTCACTCCTGGCGATGCATGGAGATACAAATGTGCGCATCGGGACGGCCGGAGTGAATCCGGCCTGCTTGCGACCACGAGCCAGAGGCTAAGCTCACGCCGTGGACTTCGAGTTCTCTGAAGAGCAGATTGCAATCAGAGACACGATCCGCGAGCTCGTCCAGGACCGCGTAGCACCGCGGGCTGCGGAGATCGACGAGAAGGCCGAGTACCCGAAAGACATCGAGAAGCTCTTTGCCGAGAACGGCATCCTCGGCATCCCGTTTCCGGAGCAGTACGGCGGAATCTCCGGCTCGAGCGTCACGATCTGCATGGGCATCGAAGAGATCGCCAAGGCGTGCGCGACGTCGTCACTGATCCTCGCGGTCCAGGCGCTAGGTTCTTATCCGATCCTGGTCGCCGGGTCCGAAGAGCAGAAAAAGAGACTTTGCCCGCCCCTGGCGTCGGGTGAGAAGGTGGCGGCATATGCGCTGTCGGAGACAGGGTCCGGTTCCGACGCCGCCGCCATGAAGACCCGCGCCAAGCGGCACGGCAACGAGTACGTGCTCAACGGCACGAAGCAGTTCATCACCGCAGGGAGCGTGGCAAGCACGCTCGTCGTCTTCGCGCAGACCGATGCCGAAGCCGATCATCGCGGCATCTCGGCGTTCGTGCTGGAGCGCGAGACCAGCCCATGGAAGGCGTCGAAGCTCGAGCACAAGCTCGGCATCCGCGGCTCGCCGACGGCGCAGCTCGTTTTCGAGGACGTGAGGGTGCCGGTCGCGAACCGGCTCGGTGATGAGGGTGCGGGCTTCAAGCTCGCGCTCGCAGTGCTCGACCGGTCGCGCCCCGGCATCGGTGCGCAGGCTCTCGGCATCGCCGAGGGGGCTTTCGATTACGCGCTCCAGTACGTCAAGGACCGCCAGCAGTTCGGGCAGGCGGTCGCCAGCTTCCAGGGCATTCAGTTCATGCTGGCCGACATCGCGACGCAGATCGAGGCTGCGCGCCACCTCGTATATCGCGCGGCGACCAAGGTGGACGCGAAGGCCCCTGACCTGACCAAGATCGCAGCGATGGCGAAGCTTTTTGCGTCGGACATGGCGATGAAGGTGACGACAGACTGCGTGCAGCTGCTGGGTGGGTACGGGTACATCTCCGACTACCCGGTCGAACGGATGATGCGAGACGCCAAGATCACGCAGATCTACGAGGGCACCAACCAGATCCAGCGAGTGGTGATCGCCAGGTCGCTCTTGCGGTGAGCAGCGCGCATTCGGAAATCGAAAAAAGCCGTCCCGACGTCGAGCGACCTGCGCCGGCGATAGGCGTCTGGCATCCGCCACCGGCCCATCCACCTCCGCTCGCACTGGCTTCCGGAGCGACCGAGGGCCGGGCGACAGTTGGCTTCCTGGCGGCGGTCACGGGGCTCGTCTTCGGACTGCCGCTGGGCCTGCCCGGGATGGTGCTCGGGACTCTCGCGTACTTCCTCGGCAAATCCGCGGTGAATAGGATCGACAGCTCGCAGGGTGCTCTCGGGGGGCGCGGCGTCGCGGTTTCCGCATGGGTGCTCGGGGCCATTGCGATGGGAGTCGGGGCGGCGGTCACCCTGGCCTGGCTGGTGGTCGTCCTGGTCGCTATCTCCCAGCCAGCCGCGGGCTAATGGTTCGATTCGGGATTGGACCGCATCACCGACGCGTTCGCCTGGCCTCTGCGAGACCCTGAATGGCCAGCCAAACTGCTGATCATCGCCGTGACCTTGTTGATTCCGATCGCCGGCGCAATCAACGGGCTGGGCTGGATGCTCGCGTCGCTCGACCGGCTGCGTGCCGGGGAGGAACGGCTTGCGCCTGCGAATCTTCGCTACATCGGCCGCGGTTTCGCGCTTTTCGTGGTCAACTTCGTCTACTTCCTCGGCGTCGTGCTGGTCGCGGCCCTGGTCTACGTCCCGGCGGTCATCGTCGCCACCAACCAATCTCACGAACAGGCCAATCCCGCCCTGGTGTCGCTTGCCATCCTGCTCAGCCTGTTGGCTTTCAGCCTCGCCACGCTGGGCTCCCTGGCGCTCAACTTCGCGATGCCGGCGATCGTGCTGGCCACAGATCGCGACGGAATCCGCGGTGGGCTGAACGTGCGCGCTGTGCTGCGGGCGGCTCGCGAGAACATCTCCAACACCCTGATCGCCGGCCTTATGCTGATCGCCGCCGGCTTCGTCGGGTCGCTGGGCATGGTCGCGTGCGGTGTCGGAATCCTTTTCACCACGGTGTATGCGCTTGCGATGCAGGCATGGATAGTGCGGAGTTTCGAGGTCGGGTCACCTGCCGCGAAAGCGGCTTGAGGAGGTAATCGCATGTCGGATTTGCCCCCGCCGCCGCCTCCACCGCCCCCAGGCGGAGGTTCAATTCCGCCCCCGCCGCCTCCACCGCCCCCAGGCGGAGGTTCGATTCCGCCCCCACCGCCTCCACCGCCCCCTGGTGGAGGTTTCATTCCACCACCACCTCCTCCTCCGAGCGGAGGTTTCATGCCCCCGCAGCCTCCACCGCCTCCCGGCGGAGGTTACGTGCCGCCCCCGCCCGTCGGATACGCGCCGATGGGCGCCGGTTATGCCGCGCCACGAACGGACGGCCTGGCGATCGCCTCGCTCATCCTCGGCATCCTCTCTCTGGTCTGTTTTTTCATTTGCCTCGGCATCGTCCTCGGCCCGACGGCGGCGATCCTGGGATTCATCTCACGCCAGCGGGTCACCTCGAGCGGAGGCATGGTCGGTGGCGGAACGATGGCCACAGTCGGCCTCATCCTGGGCGTCATCGGGTTCGTTGTGAGCGTCGGCTTCTTCTTCATCGCCATCTCGGGAGCCTTCAGCTCGAGTACCGGCAAGCCCACCCCGTGACGTAACCGCACTCCTCCAACCGCCGTTTTTGGTGTCTGGACGGTAGAATCCCCGTGCGCATGCTCAGGGCAAGGCCTAGAGCCAGGCGATCTCGCTACAACGTCTCCTACCGCCTGACCAGGTCGGTCCCCGCGGCGGTAGTGGCTGCGTTGCTGCTGGTCGTGCTGGTGGTGGCGACACTTACTTACAAGCGTTTTGATGATTTCATCAGTGCGACTACCGGCCATCACATCACGCCTGGCGAGATCGTGCAGGTCGTCGAGCCCGCGCAAGGCACCATCGCTTACAAGCTCAAGCACGGCCAGCAGGTCAACATCCTGCTGCTCGGCATGGGTGGCGAGCAGAACGACGCGCCGTACCTGACCGACTCGATCATGCCCGTCACGATCGACCCGACGACCGGCCGCGTGATGCTCCTGTCGATTCCGCGGGACATGGTCGTGCACATGAACCTGCAGACGCCGTCGAGCAGGATCTGGACCAATAAGATCAACGCAGCTTTCGAGGTGCCCTACGTGAGCATCATCTGCTGCGTCGCCCCGGAGTTCACGGGACGCGACGGCGGGGGACATGCGGCCGAGCACGAGGTGGGCAAAGTGACCGGGCTCACGTTCGACCGGTACATCGGGGTCGACTTCGTCGCATTTCGCGACATAGTGAACGCGTTGGGCGGAGTCGACGTCTGCTTGAGCACCAACCTGGACGACTACGAGTACCCGGACTACGGCGACGGCTATATCCGCGGCGGAATCCACTACCAGGCAGGCTGCCAGCACCTCAACGGCGAGCAGGCGCTTCAGATCTCGCGTTCGCGCCACGCAGCGGAGGCGCAGCAGTCATCTGACTTCGGCCGAGCTCGTCGCCAGCAGGACATCATGCAGGCGATCAAGAAAAAGGCGACGACCGTCAACGGATTCTCCAAAGCCCCCCAGCTCCTCGATGCCCTGCAGAAGAACATCCATACGGACATGTCGCTGTCCGACATGAAGGCCATCTACGACTGGGGCAAGAACCTTCCTGACAGCTCGATCATCCGGACCGCGCTCACCGCGCCATCGGCCGTGGGGGAAGGCAATCTGCTCGACTCCTTCAACTGCGGCATGGGAACGTACGTGTCCCAGCTGTGCCCGGACGACGCGAGCTACAACATGATCCACAAGTACATCGCCTCGATCTTCATCGACCCCAAGATCCTCGGCGAGAAGGCGCCCATACAATTCACCAACGGAGCGAACAATTTTTCCGGCCTCGATACGCGGGTCGCCTCTATGTTCGACCCGACCGGCCTGCAGCTGCTGGACACCGTCGCCCATCCGACGGCGGCCCAGACCATGATCCTCGACTACTCCGGCGGCCAGTACCCGCTGACGACCAAGTGGCTCCAGGGCTTCTTCGGCGGCACCATCGTCGCGGCCACTCCAACCAATCCCGCCCCGGCCCGCGGCCAGCAGACGACCGGCATCGTGGTGGTCCTCGGGCGCGACTTCGCCAGAAGCTTCTTGGGCCAGTGACGAGCTGAACGACCCACTCATAAAGAGTTTTCGGTCCGGCGACGTGCGGGCCCTCGCCAAAGCGATCAGCCTGGTGGAGCGGCGTGACCCCGTGGTGCGTGGGCTCGAGAAGTCCTTGCGTGGAGGTGTCCCTCCGGGTGTGGTCGGCTTCACAGGCGCGCCCGGGACCGGCAAGTCGACTCTGGTCGACGGCCTCGTAGCACTCCTTAGAAAGCAAGACAACTCCGTCGCGGTGCTCGCGACCGACCCCAACTCACCCTTTACCGGGGGCGCGATCCTCGGCGATCGCATCCGGATGCAGCGTCATGCGCTGGATGCGAAGGTCTTCATCAGGAGCATGGGGGCGCGCGGGCATCTTGGCGGGCTGTCGCTCGCCACACGCGAAGCGATCCGGCTGCTGGGCGCGTTCGGTTTCGATCAGGTGATCCTGGAGACCGTCGGGGTGGGTCAGTCCGAGCTGGAGGTCGCGGCCGTCGCCGACACGACGGTGGTGGTCCTGACGCCGAACCTGGGCGACGGAGTCCAGATGATCAAGGCGGGCATCCTTGAGATCGCGGACATCTTCGTCGTCAACAAGGCGGACCTGGAGGGCCATTCCCGCGTCCTGACCGAGCTGCGGTCGATGCTGAGCCTTGCCCCCAAGGGAGCCTGGAAGCCCCCGATCCTCGCCACCATCGCCTCCAAACAGGAGGGCATCGGAGAGATCTGGGATGCGGTGGTCGCGCACCGGCAGCACCTGGAATCGAGCGGGCGCGGCCGTGAGCTGGCCGAGCAGCGACTCAAGGACGAGACCGCCGAGGTGGCGGCAGAGATCGCCCGCGACAGAGTGCGGCGGGCCCTCGCCGACGATCCGGCGCTGGCCGAGCGGCTGCTCGAGGAAGGCGCTCCGTACAGCACAGCCGAGGAGATCCTGGACCGGAAGCCATAATCAATTCAGTGAAAGTTCGAGTGCGCGATCCGAAAGAGGCCTGGAAGGAGGACTTCGAGTCCAGCCCGGTACGCGATGACGGAATCGAGACCTCGACGATCTCGGGGATTCCGCTGCAGCCGCTGTACACGGTTGCGGACCGCCCGCATCAAACGGAAGAGTTCCCGGGGCAGTATCCCTACACACGCGGAATTCATCCGAGCGGCTACCGCGGCCGGCTCTGGACCATGCGCCAGTTTTCCGGCTTCGCCACCGCCGAGGAGACGAACCGCCGCTACAAGTACCTGCTGGCCAACGGCCAGACCGGTTTGTCGGTCGCCTTTGACATGCCGACGTTGATGGGTCAGGACTCGGACGCGCCGACGAGCCGCGGAGAGATTGGCCACTGCGGGGTCGCGATCGACTCGCTGGCCGACATGGAAACGCTTTTCGAAGGAATCCCCCTAGGCGACATCACGACCTCGATGACGATCAACTCGCCCGCGGCGATCCTGCTGTGCATGTACATCGCCGTCGCCGAAAAGCAGGGCATCCCCGCCTCGCGGCTTGGCGGCACACTGCAGAACGACATCCTCAAGGAGTTCATCGCACAGAAGGAGTTCATCTTTCCGCCGGCGCCATCGATGCGCCTGGTCGTCGACTCGATCGAGTACTGCGCCAAAGAGGTTCCGCAGTGGAACACGATCTCCATCTCGGGCTATCACATTCGAGAGGCGGGCTCGACCGCTGCCCAGGAGCTCGCGTTCACGCTCGCGGACGGCATGGCGTATGTCGACGCGTGCCTGGAGCGCGGTATGCGCATCGACGACTTCGCGCCGCGGTTATCGTTTTTCTTCGACGCTCACATCGACTTCTTCGAGGAGATCGCGAAGTTCCGCGCCGCTCGCAGGATCTGGGCGCGGTGGATGCGCGAGCGCTACGGCGCTCAGCAGGAGCGGTCGTGGAAGCTGCGCTTTCACACGCAAACCGCCGGCGTGTCGCTGACCGCGCAGCAACCTGAGCTGAACATCGCGCGGACGGCGATCGAGGCCCTTGCCGCAGTGCTGGGCGGGACGCAGTCGCTCCACACCAACGCGATGGATGAGGTGCTGGGGTTGCCGACGGACAAGGCGGCTCGGATCGCGCTGCGCACGCAGCAGCTTCTTGCCTATGAGTCCGGCGCGGCCAACACCGTCGACCCACTTGGAGGCAGCTACTTCGTCGAAGCGCTCACTGACGAGATGGAACGCCAGGCGGAGAGGTACTTCAAGCAGATCGAAACCCTCGGAGGTGTGATCCCGGCGATCGAGGCCAACTTCTTCCAGAAGGAGATCGCCGATTCGGCCTTTCGCTACCAGCAGGAGCTCGAGCAGAAGCGACGGCTCGTGGTGGGTGTGAACGAGTTCACGGTCGATGAGGACACGCCGATCGAGATCCTCCGCATCGACCCGAAGCTGGAGAGCGAGCAGGTCGCCCGCGTCCGTGAGGTGCGCAAGAAGCGCGACCAGGCGAGGTGCTCGAACGCGCTGAGCCAGCTGCGCAAAGCGGCAGCCGGCTCCGACAACCTGATGCCGTACATCCTTGAGGCGGTCCGAGCCTATGCCACTGAAGGCGAGATCATGAACACGATGATCGAGGTCTTCGGCATCTACACCGAACGGGCAGTGGTTTAGCCGTGCCAGCCACCGCGGTTCGCCCGGTGCGGATCATCGTCGCGAAGGTCGGGCTCGACGGCCACGACCGTGGCGTGAAGGTGGTCGCGCGCGCTCTTCGCGACGCGGGCTACGAGGTCATCTACACCGGGCTGCGGCAGACTCCCGAGATGGTGGTGGACGCGGCGCTGCAGGAGGATGCGCAGGTAATCGGGCTTTCCATTCACTCGGGAGCGCACATGACCCTCTTTCCCGCGGTAGTCCAGGAGCTCAAGCGACGCAAGGCAACCGACATCATCGTGTTTGGCGGAGGGATCATTCCCGACGACGACATCGCGGCTTTAAAGAAGCAGGGCGTGGAACAGCTGTTCACTCCTGGCACCCCGCTCCAGGAGATCGTCGATTGGCTGCGCAAGAGGTTTCCGAAGGGCGCTTAGCTGCCGCAAGGCCACCACCCTCACCCTCCCCTTGGCGGGGGAGGGAAGTGCTTTCTATCCGTGCAGTACGACCGTGTTGGCGATCTTGTCGTGCCAGCCCTGCTTGCGAGCGTCGAACGCCGCCCAGATCAGGCCGATGTAGCAGACAACTGCGCTGACGATGTAGCCCAGATAGCGGAGCGCGGCCCGGCCGTAACCGATCGGCGCCCCGGTGTTCGCGTCCGCGACGCGGAGGTGGAAAAGCCGCATGCCAATGGTCTGGCCCCGGCCCCAGAAATAGACGAAGTAGCCGACGCTGATCACGAAGGAGACGAGCTGGATCAGTGACGCGAGGCCTGTGCCGGCAGCGGAGGTCGTGCTGTTGCTGCTGCTGCCGGCTGTCCATGCGCCCAAGATCGCGCCGAGGATCGCGGCCAGGATGACGATGGGGATGCCGACGATGAAGCTGTCGATGATGACTGCAACGAAGCGGATCCAGAACCCGCCGTAAGTCACTTGCGGCGTGGCACCGTACGCGTATGCCGCCGGTTGGGCGGGTGGATATCCCTCCGCCGGAGGTGGCGGCGGCGGATAGCCGCCGGATGGCGGAGGCGGTGGTGGAAAGCCGCCGGATGGTGGTGGTGGCGGTGGAAAGCCGCCGGATGGTGGTGGTGGCGGTGGTGGGCTCTGCATTCTTCCCCTACGTCACCCCTGGAGCACCAACGTGCCGGCGATCTTGTCAGCCCATCCTTGCTTGCGGGCGTCGAACGCTACCCAGATGACGCCGACGAAGCAGACCAGGAACGAGACGAGGAGGCCAAGCCATCTCAGCAGGGCCTTGCCGATGGTCAGCTGCTGGCCGGTGTTCGCATCGACCACTCGCAGCTTGAAGACTCGCTGGCCCAGGGTGGCGCCCATGTAGGTCCAGAGTCCGGCGAAGTACGCGGCGCTGATGACCAGATTTATGACGTTGGCGAGTGCGTAGGACCCGCCTGTTGGGTTGGACGGCCTGACGCCGAGGATGGTACTGATGATTGCGCCGACCACGCCCAGGATGATGGCGTCGATGATGTAGGCGACGACTCGGATCCAGAAGCCCCCATAGTTGCCCGCCGGCGCGGAACCGGGGGCTGGCGCGTAGCCACCCATTGGTGGTGGTGGTGGTGGTGGCATCCCTCCGGATGGCGGTGGGTTCTGCATGCCGTGGGCCCTCCTTGATCAGCTGGTGGACACGCCCGGCGGTTCGCCGCGTGGGGCCTATTGCCGTATCATAACGACGCCCCTCCATCCGAGGGTCAACCATGCAGCTCAAAGCCTCTGTTCGCGAACTCCTCGGCAAGCGCTCTCGCCGGCTGTACGGCCAGGGCAAGCTCGCCGCTGTCGTCTACGGGCACAACGCGAAGCCAACTCCTCTGGTGCTCGACCGTCTCGAGTTCCAGAAAGTCTTCGTGAAGTCCGGGCGAACCCACCTGGTCGACCTCGTGGTGGACGGTGACAAGGCAGAGAAGGTTCTCGTGCGCGAGATCCAGACGCACCCTCGCCGCCTGGGCCCGATCCACGTCGACTTCTATCAGGTCAACCTCGAAGAGAAGATCACCGTGGAGGTGCCGGTACACCTGGTGGGTGAATCGGCCGCTGTCAAGCGCGGCGATGCCGACATCCTGCAGCCCATCCACTCGCTCCGGGTCGAGTGCCTTCCCTCCGACATTCCTGAGGCCTTCGAGGTGGACCTGACGCCCCTCGAGGAGATCGAGTCAGAGCTTCGCATCTCCGACCTCAAAATCCCCAAGGGTGTGACAGTGCTCATCGACCCTGAGGAGCTCGTGGTCAAGATCATCAAGAAGCGCGAGATGAAGGTCGAAGAGGAAGTCCCGGCCGCGGAGGCGCTGGTACCCGCCGAGGGCGAGGCTGCCGCCGAGGGCGAAGCCGGCGAAGAGGAAGCCGCCGAGACCAAGGAATGACCGCGCCGCCGCTGGCGGTCGTTCCCTTCGCCACAGATCAGAACCTCGAATATGTAGGCGTCGGCCTGGTCGTCCTCCTGATCTTCGTCGTCGGCTCCCGTTTCCTGTCCAACATCGTGGTCGGAGCCCTGCGGCGGCGGAACCTGCGCTCCGACATGGTCCAGATCGGCGGCCGTGTCGTGACCACCGTCCTGATCGGGCTTGGGATCTTCTTCGCGATCGGCTTCGCGTTCCAGAGCCAGAACTTCACCCTGGCCGGCATCCTGCTCGCCACCATCGTCGCCAGCTTCGGTGTGCAGGACCTGCTGAAGGACTACGTGTCGGGCTACTACATCCTGCTCGAGCGGCACATCAGGGTCGGCGACCGCATCTCGCTGGAGGCGGTTGGCTCGGGCACTGTGACGGATGTGAAGCTCAGGGTGACACTGCTCAAGACCGACTCTGGAGACCTGATGGTGGTGCCGAACGCGGAGCTGTTCAACAAGGCGGTGACGGTGCACGTCCGCGCGGTCGAGCGGGCGGCGGAGACCTCTAAGTAAGAGCACCAAGGATGATCCGGTACAGCGATTCGCGCTGCTTGCCGTCGATCTCTGTCTCCTCCGCGAGCAGGTCGCGGATCGCCTTGGTCGCAAGCTCCACCTGGAAGCCGGCGGCCACCTGCGTGGCCAGCGAGCGAAGGTGGTAGGTGTGGTCCGGCCGGTCTGACTCCGTGTCGAGCTCGACCGCGACCTTGTCGAGCTGCACGACCTTCGACCATTTCTCGACCTCCGCCGCTCCCGTCTCAGGCGCGTCCGAAAGGTGGAGGCAGTTGAGGCCGCCGTAGATGCCGAAGCGCTCGCGCAGCGAGCCGGGTCGCGATTGCGCGATGCGTGTTTCACCGAGGTCGTAGCGCATGAGCTTCAGCGCGTCAGCTGACGCGGTGACGCGCCCGACGATGAGCGGGAGCGCGGTCATGAACTCGACCAGCCAGGGGAAGAAGGGCCGGCCCTGCAGGAAGTCGTAATGACTTTCGATGAGCGATACCGGGGGCTGGAACCATTCGAGCGACTTGACCTTCCAGTCGCGCTCGGTGGCGAGCCAGCTCCACAGGCCTGCGCGCGCGGCAAGCCGGTAGGCGGCGTCGGGTTTGAAGATCAGCAGCGCGTCAGCCACGAGGCGAAAGTCTATTTCCCGGGCTTCACATCGCGCGGGTTGGGCTTGTACACCTTGCGGCTCTTGAGCTTCTCGGGCATGTGCACCTGGTCCGCGACGCCGCCTTCATGGTCGTGGGCGTACTGATAGCCCTTGCCGTATCCCATCGACTTCATGAGCCCGGTCACCGCGTTGCGCAGGTGCTTCGGAACTGGCTCATTGCCAGTCTCCTGAATCAACGCACGCGCGGCGCCATACGAGGTGACAGTGGAGTTGGACTTAGGCGCCAGTGCGAGGTAAAGGGCGGCCTCGGTCAGCGGGAGCACGGCTTCCGGCATGCCGACGAAATGGGCGGCCTGCTGGGCGGCCATCGCGACGGAAAGGGCGTGGGGGTCGGCCAGGCCAACGTCCTCCGCCGCGAGGATGACGAGCCGACGGGCCACGAACAACGGGTCCTCGCCCGCCTCGAGCATTCGAGCCAACCAGTAAACCGCAGCATCCGGATCGCTGCCGCGGACGCTCTTGATGAGCGCGGAGACGATGTCGTAATGCTGGTCACCCGCGCGGTCGTACAGCAGGTGGCGCTGCTGCAGCGCATGTTCGACGTGCTCGACCGAGATGACCTCGTCGCCGGCCAGCGCGGCCGAAGCCTCGAGTCCGTTGAGCGCCACTCGCGCATCGCCGCGCGAGCCTTCGAGCAGCGCATCCAACGCTACATCGTCGATCCGCGCACCGAGCTCGGCGAGCCCGCGCTGCACGACCTGCTTGAGCTCATCCCGTTCCAGCTGCTCGAGCCGGAACACCCGGCTTCGCGACAAAAGGGGTGCGATGACCTCGAAGGAGGGGTTCTCCGTCGTGGCGCCGATCAGGGTCACCGTGCCGTCTTCGACGTGCGGAAGGATGGCGTCCTGCTGCGCCTTATTGAAGCGGTGGATCTCGTCGATGAAAAGGACCGTCCGAAGACCGGCCCGTCGGTGAACCCTGGCCTCCGCGACGACCTTGCGCAGGTCCGCCACGCCGGCGGTCACGGCTGACATCGACACCATCCGCGCGCTCGTCTCGGTCGCCAGCAGGCGGGCCAGGGTGGTCTTGCCGCTTCCGGGCGGCCCCCATAACACGATGCTGGGCAGGTGACCCGAGCGGGTCAGCTGCCTCAACACCTCGACCACCTGGCGCTGCCCGACGAGGTCGTCGAAGGTCTTCGGCCGCATCCTGGTCGCGAGCGGCGCATCTGTCTCCGGCCCCACCGGCAACTCGAAAAGGTCGCCCTGGCCTGCCATACAGGAATTCTGACTCCCATGGCTTCTACGGGCCCCGATGCCCGGACGGATGCCTAGAATGCCCGGCATGGCCACCTGTTGGTACTGCAATACCGAGCTGTCCGAGACCGCCCAGTACTGCCCGAGCTGCGGTCACAGCCAGATCGACCGCTCGTCGAGCCCTCTTTTCGGGGTGGTCGACCCGGTGACCGGAATCTGGAACTCGAAGTTCATCAACGCGCTGATCGGACAGGAGGCCAACCGGGCAGTGCGCTACCACCGCCCTCTCTCCGTCCTGGTGGTCGAGATCGATCACGCCGAGCATATCCACAACGAGCTCGGGCATGTGCAGGTAGAGGGCTTGCTGCGAGAGATCTCGGAACGCCTGGGCCGTGCCATTCGCGATACGGACACGGTCGCTTTCCTCGATGCTGACGGACCGCCCCACTTCGCCATCGTGCTGCCCGAGACCGACGAGCAGGGCGCGACCCTCGCGGCCGACAAGATCCGCCGCTCGATCGCGTCGCACGACTTCACGACGTCCGGGAACTGGCAGCGAATCACGGTGAGCTGTGGGGCCGCCACAATCCCTGTCACAGCCGGCATGCACGAGGAGGGCGGCTTCGTCGGGAACCGGCGCGAGTACACCGGCAACTTGATGCGGGAGGCTTACCAGGCTCTGGAGGTAGGGCGTGCGGGGGGCACAAACCGGACCTCAGTGGGCGCTTACCGAAGCTGACGCCCGCTGACTTGCCTTACGACTTGCTCTAAATTTTGGCTCCCCAGACCCGCATCTACCTGATCCGCCACGCCGACGTCGAAAACCCGAACAAGCTGCTCTATGGACACCTCGACGGCTTTGACCTCAGCGCGCTGGGGCGCGCCCAGGCCACGGCGATCGGCGATCGGCTGCGCAATGAAGACGTCAGCCGGATCGTTCACAGCCCGCTCGCTCGCGCCGTCGAGACCGCTGGGCTGATCAACGAGAGATTGGCCGAGCCTGCAGATCTCGAGAGCGACCCGGAGCTGAGGGAGGCCGAGTTCAGCCGCTATCTGCAGGGTTTGCCCTACTGGCAGATACCGCTTCGCCGCCCGCTGTGGTTCGTGCACAAGGCCAAGCGTGGCATTGTCCCGGGGGATGAGTCGATCGACAGGATGGGCGGCCGGATTCTGTCGGTGGTTCGGCGGGTGGCGCGCGAGCACCCGGGCGAGACGATGGCGGTGGTGAGCCACGCCGACCCGATCAACGCCGCATGGATCCTCCTCGACGGCCGCCCGCACAACGAGCGCGAGATGTACCGCAAGTCGGTCGACAAGGCGGGCATGCTGCGGCTCGACCTGGAGGGCGAGACGCCCAGGACGTGGGAGTACGTGCCGCCTCCCGCCGTGTCGGCGCCGACGAGCGCAGCCGCCTGACTTTGGCGGAGCTGCTCAATCGTTTCCCTGACGGTTTCTTGTGGGGAACCGCCAGCGCGGCCCACCAGGTCGAGGGCGACAACCGAAACAACGATTGGTGGGAGTTCGAGCACCAGCCGGGACGCATCGCCGGCGGCGATTCGTCGGCGATCGCCTGCGACCACTATCACCGGTATCGGGAGGATTTCTCGATGCTGCGCGAGATGAACCAGAACGCACATCGCCTATCGATCGAGTGGTCGCGCATCGAGCCGTCCGAGGGTGAGTTCGATTCGCGCCAGATCCGGCACTACCGTGACGCGCTGGGCGAGCTGCGCGAGCAGGGAATCCAGCCGATGGTCACCCTGCATCACTTCTCGAGCCCGCTGTGGTTCACGCACAAAGGCGGATGGACTGCTGCCGGTTCCGCGCGGGCTTTTCTTCCGTTTGTACATCGGGTGGTCGATGAGCTGGGCGACCTCGTCACGATGTGGTGCACCATCAACGAGCCCAACATCTATGCCGCCAACGGCTGGATCACCGGCGAGTTCCCGCCGGCGCACCACGGCGACATCGCCGCGGTCTATCGAGTGACCGCGAACATGCGGCGTGCTCATGAGCTTGCGTACATGGCGATCAAACGCCGGTGGCCCGATGCTCCGGTGGGGCTCTCGCACCATAAGTTTCTGTTCTTCCCGGCGACGTCCTCGCCACTCGATCGGTTGGCCGCCCACACCGCTCAGGTGGCGGTGGACCGCTGGCCGGTCGCGCCAGGACAGCTACGCATGGTGGTCGAGGCCACTTCGGACTTCATCGGGATCGCGCACTACTGGGGTCAGTCCGTTGCATTCGATCCGCTCCGCCCACGGGACCAGTTCATCAAGCGATTCAATGTTCCGGGCGTACCGGTGACCGACATGGGCTGGTGCACCGACCCGACCTGGATGCGCCGGGTCCTGAACGAGCTGAAAGGGCTTGGCAAGCCCGTGTACATCACGGAGAACGGGCTGGCCAGCAACGATGACGAATGGCGCCAGCGCTACCTCGCAGAGATCCTGTCCAACGTCCATCTCGCGATCCAGGACGGCGTCGATGTGCGTGGTTACTTTCACTGGACGAACATGGACAACTTCGAGTGGGCGCGCGGCTACAAGATGCACTTCGGACTGATCGGCGTCGACCGCACGACCCTGGAGCGGACGATCAAACCGTCCGGCCGGCTATATGCCCGCATCGCGAAGGCGAACGCTCTCTTGGCAACTAATTAGACTCAGGCCGTGAACCGCAGGGCGGGGGTCTTTGGCGGGGTTGCGCTCGTCCTCGGTTCGGTGCTCATCCTGTCGCTCGCCTGGGGCCTCCAGCACGCGGCGCTGGCCAACCCGTCGGTGCTCGGCAAAGCGGCTCCGCGCCTGGCGATCGAAACCCAGGGTGGCGAGCAGGTGAGCGTGTGGCAGCTGCAGGGCAAGCCCGTCGTGCTGAACTTCTGGGCGTCCTGGTGCACCACCTGCGTCCAGGAGCTCGAGGTACTGTCGAAGGCGTCCGGCGCTCACCCCGGCGTCGCGTTCGTGGGGGCTGACAGCCAGGACACGTCCGGCGGGTTCACCAGCTTCGAGCGGCAGCACCCGCACCCGTACCCGGTCGGGCCCATCGTTGTCGGCAGCCATCAGTCCTACGGAGTGGCCGGGCTGCCGGTCACCTTTTTCATTGATGCCCAGGGCCGCGTGGCGGCGTCATTTGCCGGACCGCTCGACGCCACGACACTCGATCACTATCTAGCACTGATCGCCACATGAAGTGGGTCCTGCCGGCGCTTGTCGTGGCCGGGTGCGTCGGCTACCTGATCTACGCCTCAGGCGGCTCCGCCGAGTACTACTTGACTGTCAGTGAGCTGCGCTCGCACACCGGCACCGGCGACGTGCGCGTCGCCGGAGTCGTACAGGACGACGTGCAGAAGAGCGACGGCGGGCTGCACGTGACATTCACCGAGAAGGACGGCACCGCCTCGATGCCGGTCGACTACTCGGGAACCCTGCCGGACATCTTCAAGCCCGGCATCACGGTCGTGGCGGAAGGCAAGCTTGGCGGCGACGGCGTGTTCCACGCGCGCACGCTCCTCGCCAAGTGTCCCTCTCGGTTCTCGACCGCGCCATACACGCAGTGACCCGAATGAGCGCGATTCCGCACGTTTGGCGCGAGCCGGGCATTTCGGGGACCTCGCGGCCGTGATACTCGGCTACCTGGGCGCCGGCGCACTACTCGCGGCCCTCGTCATGGGCGGATTCGCGGGGGTGCTTTCGTTCTGGGCGGGGGTGCAGGAAAACGCCGTCATGGTCCAGGTCGGCCGGCGTGCGTTCTACGCCGCTGCGGTGATGATCGTGCTCGCCGGCGCAGTGCTCGAGTGGGCGCTCCTCAGCCACGATTTCTCACTCGCCTATGTGACCGAGCACACCGACCTGTCGACCCCGACGGCACTGGTCGCGGCGGGATTCTACGGCGGCCAGGAGGGATCGCTCCTGTACTGGGCGCTCGTGCTCGGCCTCCTCGGCAGCGCGTCGCTGGTGGCGAGCGCCTCCCTCGGCGCGAGGCTCGCCGCCTACGCCGCGGGTGTGATGGCGGCGATCCTGAGCTTCCTCCTGGTCGTCCTGGTGCTCGTCGCGAGCCCCTTCGACCTGCTCTCCGTCACCCCACCCGACGGCCTCGGGCTCAACCCGGTGCTGCGTGACGGAGGCATGCTGATCCATCCGCCGGTCGTTCTCGCGGGGTTCGCTTCGTTCGCCATCCCGTTCAGCTTCGCCGCGGCGGCTCTCCTGGCCGGCAGGCCCGATTCCGCCTGGATCGCGCACACACGCCGCTTCGCGCTGATGGCGTGGAGCCTTCAGACCACCGGTCTCGTGCTGGGGATGTGGTGGGCGTATCACGTCCTTGGGTGGGGCGGCTACTGGGGCTGGGACCCAGTCGAAAACGTCGCCCTCATGCCCTGGCTTGCGACGACCGCGTACTTGCATTCGTCGCAGGTGCAGGAGAAGCGCGGCAGCCTGCGCGCCTGGAACTTCGGTCTCGTCATCCTCGCGTTCCTGCTGGTCGTCTTCGGCACGTTCATCGTGCGCAGCGGAGTCGTCCCGTCGGTGCACACGTTTGCGATCAGCGCGATCGGGCCGTGGTTCCTCGCCTTTCTGTTCGTCTGCATCGTGTTTTCGGTTTTCCTTCTCGCGGCTCGCGCCAATCGCCTCGGGGGTCGCGCGGAACCCACGGCGCTGGTTTCTCGGGAGGGAGCATTCGCCCTTCAGAACCTGCTTCTGATCGGAGTCGTCGCGGTAGTCATCTGGGGCACCGTGCTGCCTCTCGTGTCCGGCATGTTCGGGCAGCAGCGCGTGGTCGGCCCCTCCTACTACGAGCGCGCCGCGAGCCCGCTCCTCGTGGTCGTCCTCGCCCTCATGGCCGTCGGGCCGCTTCTGCCTTGGGGTCGCGCCTTTTCCAAACAGCGGCGACTCGCGCCTTACGCGCGCGCTCTGCTGTGGCCGGGAGCTGCCGCCGTTTTGGTGCTGATTGCCCTGGTTATCGCGGGAGAGCGTTCGATTCCCGCGCTCGTCGTGCTGCCACTTGCGGCCGCCGTTGCGGCCACGTGCTTCACACAGTTCACAAGGCTTGGCCAGGGCTGGGGGCTGCTGCGGCGCAGGCGCCGGCGATATGGCGCGTACCTGGCGCACCTGGGGCTCGCGGTCCTGGTGACAGGCATCGCGGCCTCCCATTTCTGGCAGCAGGAAAAGGATGTGACGCTCGCGCCCGGCCAGCAGGCGACCGTCGCCGGATACACGCTCACGTACGTCGGAGTCGTCGAGCGCCAGCTGGCCGATCACACCGAACTGGTCGGTGCGATGAGATTCAGCGGCACCACGCTCGAACCTGCCCGCGCGACCTACGCGGGGCTTGGCGGGCAATCGCTGACTCACGTTGCGATCAGCACCACGCCGCTGGCTGACGTCTATGTCGTGCTCGCCGGCGCCGGCAACGACGGGTCGGCTTCATTTCGGATCTTCGTCAACCCGCTTGTGACGTGGATCTGGGCGGGCGCGGCGATCATCATCGTGGGCGTGCTGATGGGAAACCTCGGAGAAAGGGCGCCGGCCACGGAGATCGTCACGCGGCGAGTGCCTGCCACGGTGCTTTCTTAGGTGGCCCTCGTCTAGATGGCACTTGTGGTGGCGACCCTGCTTCTTTTCGCCGCCGGCCCATTCGTGCTGTGGCCTCTGATCAAGACGCCGCCCGAGGAGCCCAGGTGAGCATTGTCGTCGCCAACGGACTGACACACTGGTTCGGCTCAGAGGTGGCACTGGAGTCCATCGACCTCGCGATCGACGCCGGCGAGCATATGGCAGTGCTGGGAGAAAACGGCGCGGGCAAGACGACGCTGCTCCGCATCCTCGCCACCGCCGCCCGGCCGACCTCCGGCAGGCTCCAGATCATGGGACTCGACGCGCTTCGAGAGCGCAAACGCCTGAGGGCCCGCATAGGCTTCGTCGCCCATGCTCCGGGCCTGTACCCGGCTCTTTCCGCGGCCGAGAACCTGGACTTCTTCTGCACCCTTCAAGGCGTCAGAAAGACGAAGGTGGCGGAGACGCTCGCCCTGGTCGGTCTCAGCGATGCGGCGAAGCGCCCCGCCGGCGAGCTCTCACGAGGCATGCAGCAGCGACTCGCCATCGGTCGGGCGATCCTCCACGACCCGCGGCTGCTGGTGCTCGACGAACCCGATGCGAGCCTCGGTTCGGACGGAGCCGATCTGCTTGCCACTCTGATGCGCGATCGAACCGTGGTGCTCGCCACTCACGACCATGCGCTGGCAAACCGGCTATGCCAGCGGACCCTGGTGCTTCGGCACGGCCGGTCGGTGGGCACTCCCACCCGGCTGCACATCGTGCAATGACGAGCTCGTTCGCCGTCGCGGTTGCCGTCGCGCGCAAAGACCTGACAGCGGAGTGGCGCACGCGAGAGCTGGTGCCTGCGCTCGCTCAATTTGTGGTGCTCGCGCTTGTGATCGCCAACTTCGGTTTTCAAATCGATGCCCGCAACGCGCCCTCGATCGCTCCGGGCGTGTTGTGGCTCGCGCTGGTGTTTGCAGGGTTGGTCGCTTTCGGGCGCGCCTTTGCCGCCGAGCGCGAGCAGGCTTCGCTCGAGGCCATGCTCATGACACCCGCCTCACCCGTGGCGATCTTCGCGGGCAAGGCGCTGGCGGCGGCGCTGCTGCTCGTCGGCTGCGAAGCGGTTCTGCTGCCGGCGCTGGCACTCTTCTTCGGGACACCGATCTCCGTGCCCATCGTCGCCGCGGTGCTTCTGGCCACGATCGGGATGGCCTCCCTCGGATGCCTGTTCGCCGCGATGGTGGCAAGGATTCGCTCTCGCGAGCTGCTGCTTCCGCTGCTCACGCTGCCGCTGTGGATCCCTTTCATTGTCGCCGGCGGGCGTGCCGTCCAGGTCGCGATGGGGGCGAGCGGAAGCTACGACCAGGCCCTGGCTCTGCTCGTGGACTTCGACATACTGTTCGTCGTGCTCACCTCGCTGGCTGCTCGCTTTGTGCTCGATGAATAAGTACGAGAAGTGGACGGTCTTCGCCGTCGCGCTGATGCTGTTCGCGGCCGGCGGCATCTTCCTGTTCGCGCCGACCGACGCGCTGCAGGGTCCGGTGCAGCGGATCTTCTACCTGCACGTCAGCTCGGCCATCGCGGCCTACGGGTGTTTTGCGGTGGTGTTGCTGGGCGGCGCGATCTACCTGCGCAACGAAAGCCTTGCGGCCGACCGGTTTGCGCGAGCCGGCGCGCTGGTAGGCCTCATCTTCACCACGGTGACGCTTGTCATGGGCATGCTCTGGGCCAAGCCGATCTGGGGCACGTTCTGGACCTGGGATGCGAGGCTGACGTCGACTCTGGTGCTGTGGATCATCTACGCCGGCTATCTGCTCGTCCGGCGCCTGGCGGAGCCAGGACGGCAGGCGGCTCGTTTTGCCGCGGTGATCGGCATCTTCGGTTTCATCGACGTGCCGGTCGTGCACTTCAGCGTCACGTGGTGGCGGACGCAGCACCCGGGGCCGGTGATCGCGCGCGACGCGCTCCCGCCCGAGATGCTTGCGACTTTCCTGTTCACCATGGCGTGCACCATCGTCCTGGCGGCTGTGATGATTGCGATCCGGTATCGCATCGAGACGCTGGCCGATGGACAGGTCGCGGCGGTGATGGAGCGTGCGCCAGTCGTCACTCCTCATGAACCGGAGCCTGTCAGGTGATCTACCTGGTCAGCGCCTACGCGTTCGCGGTTCTGCTGCTGGGCGGGTATCTGGCCCGGTCGCTTCGCCGCCTTCGTGAGATGGAAAAGCGCAGCGCCAGGCGCTGATCGTTGGCGGCGGTCCGGCCGGCGATGCGGTCGCCGCCGGGCTCAGGGACGCCGGTTTTGCTGGCGGGATAGTGCTGGTCGGGGCGGAACCCGAGTTTCCCTACGAGCGCCCTCACCTCTCGAAGGGATACCTCCTGGGAACGGTGCCTCTGGAGCGATTGCGACTGCGGCCGGCCGAGCAGTATCGCGAGCTGGAGGTGGAGCTGCGCCTCGACGACCGGGTCGCCGACCTCGGCGTGGAACGGCGCTCGGCCGAGCTCGAGTCGGGATCAACCATATCGTGGGACCTGCTGTGCCTCGCGACCGGATCATCCGCGCGTCGGCTGCCCGGTTTCGCTCACGCGCTGTATCTGCGCGAGCTGCCCGATGCCGAATCTCTGCGTGCGCTGATCGATCGCGGAAATGACCTGGATGTGATCGGAGCCGGATTCATCGGCTGCGAGGTCGCCGCCGTCGCGGTTCAGAAGGGCTGCCGCGTGCGCGTGCATGAAGCTCTGGAGCAGCCGCTCCTACGCGTGCTGGGGCCCGAGCTCGGCGCCTACCTGGCCGGCGTACATCGATCGCATGGCGTCGACCTGCGCCTGGGTGTCACTGCTCCTCCGGCGGTGCATGGGCCGGTCCTGGTGGCGGTTGGTTCGGTGCCACGAACCGAGCTTGCCGAACCAGCCGGGTTGGCGATCGATCGCGGTATCGAGGTCGACGAGTATGGCCGCACCTCGATGCCGGATGTGTTCGCGGCTGGTGACGTGACCCGCTTCTGGAGCCCTCTCTACGAGGCGCGGATTCGGGTCGAGCATTTCCAGACCTCGCAGCGGCAGGGCTTCGCGGTTGGGCGGGCGATGGCGGGAGCCGATGATGCGTACTCCGAGGTGCCGTGGTTCTGGTCGGACCAGTACGACCTCAATCTCCAGTACGCGGGCGCCGGGCTGGCGTGGGACCAGGTCGTGATTCGAGGCAGGGTGGGGCAGCCGCCGTTCACCGTGTTCTACCTGCACGGCGGCCGGCTGGTCGCCGCCGCCGGAGTCAACGATCACCACACGGTGGCGCGCGCCCGCCGCGTCATGGAGGCTCGGGCTAACCTGACTGTGGATCAGCTGGCGGATCCTGGATTTGATCTTCGGTTAGCAAGGCGCTGAAAGCGGAGTTCGACGGCTCCTCGGCGCCCATGCGGGCCCCCTGGATAGCCGATTAGCTCGCCGAATCCGCTTCATCGCCCTGCAGCGCTTGCCTGAGCCGCGGCGCGAGCCCGGCAACGATCCGCTCGGTCAGGCCCCACACGACGCTCTCCTCGTGGGCCAGGTAGCGGAACCGCCAGGGATCGGCTGACTCCAGCCATGCGCTGTCATCCAACAGACGGTCGAGCGGGATGGCGAGCACGCCGTCCAGCTCGCGCTCGTCGTGCACGAAGGGCAGGACCGGGTCTGGTAGATGGGCCACGAAGGGCACCACCGAGAAGTTCGAGACTGCGGCGTAGATCGGGTGGCCGGCGCCGAGGGGAGCCAGGAGGCCGAGAGGGACGCCGATCTCCTCCATCACCTCACGCTGGCCGGCGTCCCAGGCGGACTCTCCCGGCTTAACCCCGCCGCCGGGCAGGGCAACCTGCCCGGGGTGGTCCCGAAGGTCGGCCCGGCGTCTCACGAAAGGCACCATCCAGCGGCTGCCGTGCTGATACAGGACGAATACGACCGCAGCCCGCCGGGCACCCTTTCTGAACTCCCCCCAGCCGTCGATCGGCGAGAACAGGTGTTCGAGCCGGCCCAGAAAATCCGTCAAATCGTCTCTTTAGGAACTCGCTGGAGCGGGTAAGCTAACAAAAGGTAGCTGAGCATGATTGACCGAACGAGTAGTCGAATCGAAAAGCAGGAGACCGCGCTTCGCCGGCAAAACCGGCGCCGGTACGCCTTCCAGCGCATGCTGGAGGCTACTGACCGCGTGCTCTGGCGGCTCGAGGAGATGAACCGCGATGGGGTCAAGACGGTGCCGGTCGCGGTCCGCGCCGAGCTCCGCGAGGTGGTCGAGGCGATGCCCAACCACGTTCGTGAGCCGCTGAGGGACGGCGGGCAGGTCCAGGACACTCTGGACAGCCTATTCGAGGTCCAGGAGCGGCTTTTCCGCTGGCGCTACCCGGACTGGCAGGACATCGAGCCCGAGGGCGAGGGCGAGGGATCTGACGACTTCGTTTACGCCAGTTAGTTTTTTGGCCAGCTAGGCGCCGCTCGCGGCGGTGAGAAACAGGTCGGTCGCGTAGGCGGTCAGAAAGCCCAGCAGCAGTCCCCACGCGAACGCCGGTGGTGAGTTGAGCTTGCGGCCGAGACTGAAGAGCTCGTTCAGCACGTAGAGGATCGCGCCCGCGGCAACCGCCAAGAACGCCACGGAGAAGTACGGAGAGCTGGCCAGGAAGCCGATCCACGTCCCGATAAACGTGGGCCCGCCGCCGATGAGGCCGGCGAGACCGAGGAAGCGCCATGACACCGGCCTGGCCTCGGTGGTCATCGGCGCCGCGATGCCGAACCCCTCGGTGATGTTGTGCAGCGCGAAGCCGACGGCCAGCACACCGGTGAAGGCGATCGCCCCGACGTGGGCTGACTCTCCGATCGCGAGGCCCTCGGAAAGGTTGTGCAGTCCAAGGCCGGTTGCGATCGCCAGCGAGAGTGACCGCGGGCTTGGGCTTGAAGTTCCGTGCTTGAGATGGCTGAACAGGCTGCGGTTGAAGTAGACGAGTCCGAGCAGGCCGGCGGCGATCCCCAGGGCGAAGATGATCGCCATGGCGGGGAACGACAGTCCTGGCCGATGCACGAGGGCGTTCTCGACCGGTCCTGCCGCGTGGGTCAGGATGTCCCAGAAAAGGAAGACCAGGATCCCGGTCGCGAATGCGTTGAGGAAGCCCTGGACGGCCTTGGGCAGGCCTCGCACCCGCGCCACTGGCAAGCCGAGGAAAATGGTGGCCCCGGCGATCGCGCCCAGTCCAATCGCTGTCGCTTGGTTCATAGTTCAGTTAGTAGATGCAAGAGATTCAGTTAGATAATACTAATTACCCCACGAACTCCGAGGCTTCGCAGTGAGTTCGCGGGGACCCATTGACGGCGGCTCGCGCGGCCCTTCCGAGGTGGTCTCCCACTACCTCGAGGCGATCTACTACCTCTGGGCTGAGGGCGAACCGGTGCGCAGCGCGCGCTTGGCCGACTGGCTGAGCGTCAGCAGGCCCACGGTCACAGTAGCGCTGCGGAGGATGACCCGCGACGGCATGGTCAGGCTCAACGCGCGCAAGGAGATCGAGCTCACTGCGAAGGGTCGGCGCATGGCGGAGGCCATCGTCAGGAGGCACCGCATCATGGAGCGCTGGCTGACCGATGCGCTCGGATTCGATTGGGTCACCGCCGACGCGGAGGCTGCACGGCTGGAACACGCGGTCTCCGAGGTAGTCGAGAAGCGCCTCTACAAGGCCCTGGGCAGGCCGCGGACGTGCCCTCACGGCAACCCCATCCCCGGCCAT
Organism: Candidatus Dormiibacterota bacterium; assembly: GCA_036570165.1. GTDB lineage: Bacteria > Chloroflexota > Dormibacteria > Dormibacterales > Dormibacteraceae > Palsa-870. Next base: position 73,799 of record DATCPI010000077.1, read on the forward strand.
TCGGTGGCAGCGAGAGGGGAAGTGAGGCTCGCCACACTCAAGGAAGGCACTCGGGCCAGCATCTCCCGCGTCTCCGAGGTCGCCGAACGGGAGGCGCCCCTCCTGCTGGCCTACCTGCACCAGCGCGACCTGGTTCCAGGGCGCGAGATCCGGGTGGTAGAGGTGGATGGCGTCGGGCGGACGATTCGCGTCCGGGCCACCAAGAAAGCCGTGACGTTGAGCCATGACACCGCGGCCAAACTCTGGGTGGTCCCCGCCTAACGACTGCGCTTCGTCAGGCAGCGACCACCTGGCCGCAGAAAGCGCAGCGCCGCGCGTCCTTCGGGATCTCGCTCAAGCACTCGGGGCACTTCCTCGTGGTGGGGTCGGCCGGCGGCTCCTTGCGCGATCGCGCGAGAAGGGCCGCGTACGGAACCACGACGAAGAAGTAGATGACCGCGGCGATGATCACGAACGAGACCACCGCATTGATGAAGTCTCCGTACAGGAACTTGCTGTGGTTGATCGTGAAGGTAAGGGCGCCGAAGTCGGGCTTGCCGAAGAGCGCGGCGATGAGCGGTGTCACGAGGTCTTTGACGAACGCCGTCACCACCATCCCGAACGCCACCCCGATGACCACGGCGACCGCGAGGTCGACGACGTTACCCCGGAGCAGGAATGCCTTGAAGCCTTTCATCGCCGAACTCTCTCCCCATAAGACGCCGAAACCGACAACACCACCTTCCCGAATTGCTCCGCCGCGTCGAGTTTCTGCAGCGCGGCCTGGACGTCCTCCAGCGGGTAGACGCTGTCGACCACCGGACGCAGGCCGCCGTCGATCGCCTTCAGCACCGACTCGAACTCGCTTGCATTCCCCATCGCCGATCCAAGCAGACCCGCGTTGCGGAAAAACAGCCGCGGCATGGAGATTTCCGCTTTCACTCCAGACGTCGATCCGCACGTCACGATGCGCCCGCCAATCGCCAGTGAGCGCATGGATTCCTCGAGCGTCGCGGGACCGACGTGCTCGAAGACGACATCGACTCCGTCGCCTGTCGCCTGGCGCACCGACTTGCTGAAAGCAGCCGAATCGAACACTGCCTCGGCGCCGAGCTCGAGCGCCCGCTGACGCTTCGCTTCCGAGCGGCTGGTCGCGAATACCCGCGCGCCGAGATGTTTCGCGATGGCGATCGCCGCCACCGCCACGCCGGCGCCGGCACCGACCACGAGCACAGTCTCGTCCGCGCGCAGCTGGGCGCGGGTCGTGAGCATCCGCCAGGCGGTGAGAAAGGTGAGCGGGAAAGCGGCGGCCTCGGGCCAGCTCAAGGAGGCGGGCTTGCGGAACACGTTGCGCGCATCGATATGGATCAGCTCGCAGGCGGCACCGTCGGAATGCTCCCCGAGGACGCCAAAGCTGGCGCACTTGACCTGCTGCCCGGCGCGACACCATTCGCACTCCCAGCAGCACAGGGTGGGGAAGATGACGACCTCATCGCCGGGCCGCCAGGCGGGATCTCCGCTCGATTCGACGACGCCTGCGCCATCGGCCGCGATCACGCGTGGAGGGGTTACCCGCTGGGCTCCATGGGCCAGCCACAAGTCCAGGTGGTTGACCGAAGCGGCCTTGACCGCCACCGCAACGGCTCCCGGCGCCGCCTTGGTTTTGGGACGCTCGCGAATCCGAACCCCGGCCGGCCCGATCGGTTCTTCGAACACGGCAGCCTGTCCCTGGCTCAGAATGGCGCCAGCTTCAGCCGGGGCAGGGGTCATTTGCCAAACTTAACGAAATCCGCGGCCAATCGCATCGGCGCGCAACCTAAACTCGAGCTCTCCGTTTCAAGGGCTATGCGGGTAATTGTCTTCGCCGTCACCTTCGTCTCGTTATTCCTGCCCGGAGTCCTTCCCGTGCAGGCTTCTGAAGCGCAGCCTCCGGGCCAGAAGGCAGACAAGTACGTGCGGTGGTACTACCCGGCCCAGACGAGCTACGGTCCGATCGAGACCGGTGCAGGCGACACCAGCTCGCGGCCGGCGCCGGGCGCCTTCCTCACGCTGCCGTTCATGGGGCCACATATAGTCACCGCGCTCTTCGATCACTGCTACCCGGACTACGGAACGAGCGGCCGCGTCTGCCGTTACGACGGCGCGGAGGCATCGGTCAAAGTCGGAGGCCCGGACCCGACGTTTGACGCAGGCTATGCGCAGACACCCGGCGGGCATGACTACCTCTACTACGACGGGCACGATGGCTACGACTACGCGCTCACGTACGAGCCTGTGGCGGCGGCCGCACCCGGCACCGTCATCTGGGCGAACTGGCTTGACCCCAACTGCCACACGTGCTTGAGCGGGCTGACCGTCGAGATCAATCACGGCAACGGGCTTTTGTCGTTCTACGGACACTTGTCGCGCATCGACGTCGCCAAAGGCCAGCGGGTCCGCCGCGGGCAGGTGATCGGGATCTCCGGCAGCACAGGCACAGCAACCGGTCCGCATCTCCACTTTGGCGTCTACGTCCTCAACCACAGCGCCCCCTCCGCGGTCGATCCGTACGGCTGGTCGGGCTCGGGTCCCGACCCCTGGTCGCTGGACCGGGGCGACTTGTGGCTCTCAGGATCGCCGCGATTCGCAGATGTGCCGCTGCCGTCGGTCACCGTTACGGCGCAGCTGGATGGGACCGATCCCAACGCCATCGACGTGTCATGGTCGAGCCCCGGGGACGGCAATCGATACAAGGTGTATGTCGTTTCCACCACGGGCGCGATGACGCTGTGGAACGGAAACACCGGGCCGGGGTCGGCCGTCTTCCATGGGACGAGAGGCCTGAGCTACTGGTTCTGGGCCTCGGTGACGACCGGCCTGGGGTGGACCGACGCGAGCGGATCTCCGTTGATCACGGTGCCGCGCGGCATTCACGGCGAGGTGCAGTAGCCCCGCCAACTAGAATCAGGCCGAATTGATCGCCGAGGCCTTGAAGGGCAAGACCATCCTGGTCACCGGCAGCACCGGCTTCCTCGGCAAGTCGATCGTCGAGAAGTGCCTGCGCACGATCCCCGACGTGGGCCGCCTCAACCTGGCGATCCGGTCCAGCGCCCGCCGACCGGCTGCGGAGCGCCTGGAGCGCGAAGTGCTGTCGAGCCCCGCGTTCAAGCGCCTCAAGGAAGAGCGGGGCGAGGAGGCATTTGCCAAGCTGGTCAAGGAGAAGCTCGCCGTGGTCGAGATCGACCTTGGGCGCGACGGCCTGGGGTTGAGCGACAGCGGACGCGAGCAGCTGCGTGGGTGCGACATTGTGATCCACTCCGCGGCGGCGGTCGAGTTCGACAATCCCGCCGACCTGTCGGCGCAGACGAACCTGTTGGGCGCCGCTCGCATGGTGGAGGCACTCAAATCAAGCGGCGCGCGGCCGCACCTCGTTCACGTCTCGACCGCATACGTGGGCGGAATGCTGCGCGGGCTGGTGCGAGAAGAAGCTCCACTCGATCCGGGCCTCAACTGGCGGCATGAGGCGGAGGTGCTGACGAACCTGCGAGGGCCGGTCGAGGAGGAGTCGCGGCGCCCTGAGATCCTGAACCGCCTCAGCCGCGAAGCCCGCTCGCGCATGGGACCCGCAGGGATGCCGGCTGTTGCCCGGGCCACCGAGCGCCTGCGCGATCGATGGGTGAAGGACCGCCTCGTCGAGCGGGGTCGCGTGCACGCAAGGGCCATGGGCTTTTCTGACATCTACTCCTTCACCAAAGCGATGGCTGAGCACGCGGTGGTCGAGCTTCACGGCGACATCCCGCTGTCGATCGTCCGGCCCTCGATCATCGAAAGCGCCCTCGAGGAACCGTTTCCCGGATGGCTGGAGGGCTTCCGCATGGCGGAGCCGCTCATCCTGGCGTTCGGCCGCGGCATCCTTCGCGATTTCTCGGGCCTTCCCGATTCGGTGCTCGACATCATCCCTGCGGATTACGTCGTCAACACGGTGCTCGCCGTCGCCGCGAATCCGCCCGCCGACACCAAGCCTCGCGTGTACCACGCCGCATCGGGGAGCCGCAACCCGCTGCGCTTCCGAGGCATGACCGACGCGGCAGCGCGGTATTTCGGCAAGCATCCGCTGCGCGACCGCTACGGCCAGGCGATCGGCACGCCGAACTGGACGTATCCCACCCGCGAGGAGCTGGCCACGCGCGCCAAGACCGCGCTGCGGTTCGTCGAGGCCGCCCAGTGGGTGGTCGAGCGGCTGCCTCTCGGCGCCAGCGTCGCCGACGTGTCCAACGACCTCAACGCCGAGCGCGAGCGGCTCGAGCGTGGGGTGAACCTGATCCAGCTCTATGGGGTTTACACGGAGGTCGACTGCATCTTCGACACCCGCAACCTGATGTCCATCTGGGAGACGGTGCCGGCTGAAGAGCGCAAGAAGTTCCCATTCGATGCCGCGCTCTACGACTGGGAGCACTACTTCCAGGACGTCCATTTCCCGACCGTGGTCCGCATGTCCCGTGCGGAAACGGTGGCGAGCAAGGGCAAGCAGCCGACCGGCAGCACTGCGGTCAAAGCCGAGTCGAGCTCGGTGCGTGCGATGATCGAGCGGCGCAAGGGTCGCGCCGACGTGCTCGCCGTCTTCGACGTCGACGGCACGCTGGTCGAAACGAATGTCGTCGAGTACTTTCTGTGGATGCGGCTGCGCGCACAACCGCTCGAGGATTGGCCCGGCTTCATGGCGCAGATGCTTCGCGAGGCTCCGCGCTGGCTGTACCTCGAGCGCCGGTCGCGCGCAGAGTTCCAGCGCAGCTTCTACCGCGAGTACGACGGGCTCGACTACGAGGTGATGAAGAGGCTGGGCCGGGAAGCCCTCGACGCCGTGACGCTGCGGCGGATCTACCCCGAAGGGATGCGGCGGATTCGCGAGCACAAGCGGGCCGGCCATCGCGTGCTGCTGCTCACGGGCGCCCTCGACGTCGTGGTCGAACCGCTCGCCGAGCTGCTCGAGGTGGAGGTCGATTGCGCGCACCTCCTCACGAAGGAAGGCCGGTTGACGGGCGACCTGCAATCACCTCCGCCGGCCGGCGAGGCGCGCGGCACGCTGCTCGAGGAGTACGCGGCGCGCAACGGGATCGTGCTGGCGGAGAGCTTCGCGTACGCAGACTCGCTTTCCGACCTCGGAATGCTGGAGCTCGTAGGCACGCCGGTGGCGGTGAACCCAGACGCGCGGCTTTCGCAGGTCGCCGGACAGCGCGGGTGGCGCATCGAGCGATGGAAGATGGCGCCGGGAAACTGGCGGCTGCCGATGCCCGACCCGCGGTCGCCGGAGTACCGGGAGGCAGTGAGACGCTAGCCCTCCAGTTCGTCCGGTCCATCCCCGCCTTTGCCATCGTCAAGGCCGCCGGCGGCCGCCCTGACGTGGCGACCAGCGCGTTGTCGATGCTGAAGCTGGGCGACGTGGCGGAGCCAGAGCTTCCAGCCCGCGAGTGGGTTCGCGTCATGCCGACGCTGAGCGGGGTCTGCGGCTCGGACCTGGCCGCCATCGGCGGTCATGCGTCTTTGTATCTCGACACGCTGACGAGCTACCCGTTCGTGCCCGGCCACGAGGTCGTCGGCACGCTTGAGGACGGCACGCGGGTGGTGGTCGAGCCGGCCCTCGGCTGCAAGGTGCGGGGAGTCGAGCCGCCGTGCCCGCGCTGCGCCGAGGGGCGGCCGGGGCTCTGTTACAACGTGACCGAGGGGCCGATCGAGGTCGGCTTGCAGACCGGCTACTGCGCGGACACGGGCGGAGGCTGGGGAGAGGTGCTGGTGGCGCATCCAAGCCAGCTGCACCAGGTCCCGAGCACGCTGTCCGACGAAGCGGCGGTGCTGATCGAACCCTTCGCGTGCTGTGTCCACGCGGCGCTGCGCGGCGGCGCCACCAAGGACGACATCGTCGTCGTGTCGGGCGCGGGCACGATCGGACTGCTGACCGTCGCCGCCGTCAAGCTGTTCACCCCGCCGAAGCGCCTGATCGCCGTCGCCAAACACCCAACGCAGCGCGATCTGGCGCGAAAGCTCGGCGCAGACCAGGTCATCTCGCCCGGCGAGGTATTCCAACGTATCCGCTTTGCGACCGGCGCTCGGCGGCTCGATGGCATGAACCGATCACTGCTGCTTGGTGGCGCTGACGTGACGTTCGAATGCGTGGGTCGCGCCGACACGTTGAATGACGCGGTCCGCTACACGCGCGAGGGCGGCACGGTAGTCGCGGTCGGGATGCCCGGAGAGGAGAAGGTGGACTGGGCGCCGATATGGCAGCGCGAGCTGACCGTGATGGGGGCCTACGCGTATGGGGCTGAGCCGAAGAAGAAGGGACGGCGCACCTTCGAGCTGGCGATGGAGGCCGCGCCTGGACTGCATCTCGAGACGCTGACGGGTCCGCTGTTTGGCCTGGGCGAATACCGCGACGCGATCGCGTACGCGATGAGCGCCGGAAAGTTGGGCGCCGTGAAGGTCGCATTCGATCTGCGAGGATTGAGGTAGGAGTGAGACCCGAGATGTCGTCAAGAGATTTGGCTCACAGGTGGCTCGAGCCGCAGGAAGCGGCGAGCAACGCAGGGAGCGCATCCGTTGATGCGCGACCGAGTAGCGCAGGCGATGACGCCCGGATCGGGCCGCATGGGGGCCAAAGATCCGACGACAGGCTCGGGTCTCACTCCTAAAGTGCCGAGGCCTGGTGCAGTAATCGAAGTCGATCGCAACACCCCGCCGGTGCTCTTCCACTACGGCGAGGGCGTGCGGCTCGAGAAGCTTCCGCTCGGCTCGCGCATCGTCTACCCGCCTGACCCGCTCGATGCCATCGCGCACCCGGAGCGAGCGATCAAGCGCGCGCTCGCCAAGCCGCTCGACGACGACCCGCTGAAGTCGCTGCTGCGCAAGGGGATGAAGCTGACGATCGCCTTCGACGACCTGTCGCTTCCGCTGCCGCCGATGGCCGCCCCCGACGTGCGGCAGCTGGTCATGGAAGAGGTGATCGACATGGCGGCCGAGGCGGGCATCGAGGACATCCACCTGATCGCCGCACTCGGCCTGCACCGGCGCATGACGGAGGACGAGATCCGGCACATCGTCGGTGAGCGAATCTTCAGCACTTTCTGGCCCGACCGCCTTTACCAGCACGATGGGGAAGACCCGGAGCTCAACGTGTACATCGGCAAGACCGCGGACGGGGAGGAGGTCACGCTGCACAAGCGGGCGGCCGAATCCGACCTGGTGGTGTACGTCAACCTGACGCTCGTCCCGATGGATGGCGGGCACAAGTCGATGTCCACGGGACTTGCGTCGTATCGCGGGATACGCGCGCATCACAACGTAAAAACGCTGTTGGGTTCGCGGTCCTACATGAACCCACCCGACTCCGCGCTGCACCACTCGTGCATCCGGCAGGGGCAGCTCATCGAGGACACGGTGCGCGTCTTCCACATCGAGACGACAGTAAACAATCACGCGTTTCCGGCGATCGCGAACTTCATGCAGAAGCGTGAGACGGACTGGACGGCTAAAGACCAGGCGATGTTTCTCGGCATGAAGCAGATGACCGACCTGGCGCCTCCGGCCTTCAAGCGGAACATCTTTCACGCGATGCGCGCGCCGTACGGCTTGACCTCGGTCCATGCCGGACAGGTCGACGCCGTTCACGAGAAGACGATGGAAGCGGTGCGGAACCAGCTCAGCGTGCGCGTGGAAGGACAGACCGACATCGTCACCCTGGGCGTTCCGTACCTCGGTCCTTACAACGTCAACTCGCCGATGAACCCCGTCCTCGTCGTCTGTATGGGCGTCGGGTACATGTTCAACTTTTACCGCGGCAAGCCGGTCTTGAGGAAAGGCGGGGTTCTCATCCTCACTCACCCGTGCCGCTACGAGTTCGACGCCGTGCAGCACCCGAGCTACATCGACTTCTACGACGAGGTGCTCGCTGACACGACCGACCCGGCCGCGATCGAGAAAAAGTACGAGCTGCGTTTCGCCGAGGACCCGTGGTTTCGTCAGCTGTATCGCAAGTCACACGCCTACCACGGAGTACACCCTTTTTATGCGTGGTATTGGGCAGCGCATGCGATGGAGCACGCGGGCGACATCATCGTCGTCGGCGGGGAGCGAGAGGTCGTCCACCGTCTCGGCTTCAAGTCGGCGACCACGCTGGAGGATGCCTTCGAGATGGCCGAGCAGACGGTTGGGCGTCACCCGAGCGTGACGCACATGCGGATGCCGCCCATCATGCTCGCGGACGTGGAGTAATGACCTGGTATTCGGGCCAGGGCGGGCTCAGCGGACTGGTCCGCGCGGCCGGCCGAATTGCCGACGACGTGAGGCGCGTGCGCCGCGGTTGGCATTGGAATGCTCCGCGTCCACACACCTGGCCTGAGCAAGGCGCAGTTGTGCCCGCCCCGGCGAGCGACCTTGGCTGGGCGCGACAGGAGCCCGTGCGCTCGCTTCGCTACCTGATCCAGCGGGGCCTGCTGCTGCCTTTCACCGAGGTCATGGCGCACCCCAAGGTCGAAGGACGTGAATGGGTGCGCGAGCTCAAACGGCCTGTGATCTTCGCGGCCAACCATTCGAGCCACGCGGACACTTCTCTGATCCTGCACGCGCTGACGGATCGGGCTCGCGAACGTACGGTGGTGGCCGCCGCCGCCGACTACTGGTTCAAGCGCCCACTGCTCGGCAACATCGTCAGCCTGTTCCTCAACACTTTCCCGTTCTCGCGGACGGGCGGTGCGCAGGCTCAGCTGCACAGCTCCAGCCAGCTGCTCAAGTCAGGTTGGAACCTGGTCCTGTTTCCTGAGGGCAGCAGGTCGCCCGACGGCCGCATCCAGGAGTTCAAGCCCGGGGTCGGGCACCTCGCCAACGAGACCGGCACGCCGGTTGTGCCGATGCATATCCGAGGCGCCTATCAGATCATGCCGCGCGGTCAGAAGCTGCCGCTCCCGGGCCCGGCGCGGGTGCGCATCGGCAAGCCTATGTCGCCTCAGCCGAAGGAAGGTTCGCGCGAGTTCACGGCGAGGGTCGAGAAGGCGGTGCGCGCCCTTGCGACTGAACCGCGTCAGCCGGACCTCCAGGGCACGTGGATCGAGCGGTGGAACGCTTCGAAGCCGCGCGACTTGCGTTACGAGGACTGAGTAGTCTCGATCCGGAAAACCGGGTGATTGGGGGCGATGCGCTTCAGGTCTTCATCCGGTGAGTCGGCGCTGACGCCCTGAAAAAAGATCCCCACCTCGAACTTCCACCGCTTTAGGTACGAGCGCAGGATCGGGATCTTCTTTTCGTCGGAAATCTCAACGGCCCTGAACGGCTGAACCCTGTTGCCGAGCACGAGCTCGCCCCCACCTGACACGCGAATGTTGCGGACCCACTGCGTCTCGCCTCGCGGAGCGACCAGGTACTGCTTCCCTTCGAACGTCAGCAGGTTGACGGGATGGTTGTGCCACTCGCCGGATTTGCGACCTCTCACGCGCAGGATGCGCGATCCCCACACGCTGATCCCGGCGCGAGTGAAGAACGCGACGGCGGAGTTGAAAACGTTCTTCGTGAACCAGTCTGGTTTTCGGTAGTAGGCCACCGGGTCCTACGATACTGACGTCGTGACCTACTCGATAGTCGCGCGTGACGCAGAGACCGGCGAGTTCGGCGTTGCCGTGCAGTCGCATTACTTCCAGGTCGGACCAACCGTGCCCTGGGCGCTATCGGGCGTCGGCGCGGTGGCGACTCAATCGCGAGTCAACGTCAGCTACGGGCCGCTCGGCCTCGAGCTCCTGCGCTCCGGCTACACGGCCGCCCAGGCGCTCAAAGCATTGACGTCCGGTGACTCGCAGCCCGAGATCAGGCAGTGCGCCATCGTCGATGCGGCCGGCAACGTCGCCGCGCACACCGGCAGCAAGTGCATCGCGGCAGCCGGCCATCAGCTCGGCGATGGCTTCAGCTGCCAGGCCAACCTCATGGAAAGGGACACGGTGTGGGCGGCGATGGCCGAGGCTTTCTCTTCGACTGATGCTCCGCTCGCGGAGCGGATGATGGCCGCGCTGGAGGCAGCCGAGGCCGAAGGCGGAGACATCCGCGGCAAGCAGTCGGCGGCCATGCTCGTCGTCTCAGGCAAGCCGACGGGCCGCTCGTGGGACGATCGAACCATCGACCTGCGAGTCGAGGATGCAGCCGAACCGCTGCCGGAGCTTCGCCGCCTGCTGCGTGTGAAGCGAGCGGTGCAGACCGTCGCCGAGGCCGACCGGCTCGCCACGGCGGGCGACATCGCGGGCGCAGCAAACAAGCGCAGCGAAGGATTGGCTCTCGCCCCGGAGATGATCGAGCTGCGTTTCTGGACCGGGCTGACGATGGCTCAGGCCGGCGACATGGAGGGCGGCACCAAGCTGATCGCCGAGGTCGTGCGCAAGGATCCCCGGTGGTTGGAGACCATGCGCCGTCTTGTCGTGGTCGACCGGTTGTCGCAAGAGCTCGCCACCTCGATCCAAGAGCGCCTCGCGTCGGGCGCCGCTCGCCTTTCTTGAAGTGCGCCCTGCGCGCGCCCGGCTAGACTTCACGAGTCTTGGGAAAGTTCAAGAGTCAGCGCAGAGGTCCGAGGCGACCACCGAAGGCTGCTAAGGCGGACCGCGACGATGGCGACCAGAAAGAAGCGGCGGTCGTCATGGACGCCGTCGTCGCGCAGGCGTTGCCCAACGCGATGTTCGAGGTCGAGCTCGAGAACGGCCACAAGCTGATCGCGTACGCGGCGGGCCGGATGCGGCGCTACTTCATCCGCATCACCCCGGGCGACCGGATCCGCGTCGAGCTGTCGCCGTACGACCTGTCGCGCGGCCGCATCGTCTATCGCTACCGCGAGTAGCGTGGCGGACCTTCTAAACGCACTAGGGTCCGCGCGCGTCTTCGACCTCGAGCAGCTTCGTTACGCAGGTGCTCCATCGCATCCTGCGCACCAGCCCGGCTTCAACTACTTCCTCCACCGCCATCACGCACGCGGCGGCGTGGAAGCGCGCACCGGCGCATCGGGCATCGTCGTCATGCCCGAGCACTCGGGTACGCACATCGACGCGCTCGCGCACCAGGCAGAGAACCTGACCCTGCACGGGGGCGTGCACGTTGACAGCGGCATCCAGACCTCCCAGGGGTTTCGGGTCCTCGGCATCGACACGATGCCGCCGCTGGTGGCCAGGGGAGTACTGCTCGACGTCGCCGGAAAAGAGCGCCTCGAGCCTGAGCACTCGATCACGCCCGAAGAGCTGCAGCAGGCCGCGACCGCAGCCGCCGTAGAGATTCGGGCGGGCGACGTCGTGCTCGTCCGGACGGGCTATGGCGCGCTTTGGTCCGAGCCCCTCGAATATCTGCGCGGGGCTGGTGTCAGCGGCGCCGGCTCGCGCTGGCTCATCGAAAAGAAGGTGAGCGCGGTCGGGGCAGACAACATGGCCTGGGACGTGATCGGCCCGACCGACCCGGAACTCGGTGTGACGCTGCCGGGGCACATCCTGTTCCTGGTGCGGGCCGGCATTCCGATCATCGAGAACCTGAACCTCGAAGAGCTGGCCAAGGCCCGCGTGCACGAGTTCGCGTTCATCTGCCTCCCGCTCAAGATGCGCGGAGCAACCGGCTCGCCCGTCCGACCGATCGCCATCGCTTAGCCAACGCCTGGGCGGCCGTTAACCGCCGACCTGTAAGTAAGCAATCATGGGTAGCCACCCATCGAACGCGGACCTCCACATCCATGCCCACTTCAGTGATGGAGCCGATTCGCCGGCCCAGGTCGTTGAGCACGGTTTAGGCTCCCCGCCGACCGCCTCCCTGACGCGATCTTCCTGATGGTCCCCGTCGCTGCGGCGCCGTCGCAGGGTGAAGGAATCGAACTAGAGTTGACAGCGCAACAGTCCGGCCGGAAATGAAAAGAGGGAGCCGGCTCGGCTCCCTCCTAGCAGGAGCGGTTTACGGAGCTAGCGGCGGCCTACGGTCTGGAAGCAGTCCAGGCAGTACACAGGCCTCGCGCCCGTCGGCACGAACGGCACCTGCGTCTGCTTGCCGCAGTTCGAGCAGATCACGTCATGCAGAATGCGTGACCGCCCGTTGCCCTCTGACGTCCTGCGGGCTGCCCGGCACTCCGGGCAACGCCGCGGTTCGTTCTGGAGCCCGCGCGACTGGTAGAACTCCTGCTCCCCAGCCGTGAACAAGAACTCCCGCCCACAGTCGCGACACGTCAAGGTCCGATCCACGAAACTCACCGTCTGGCCTCCCTACTTTCTCGCTCAGAGGCCCGGACGGAAAAGGCCGGTCTACCCCTCCAGCGTTGCGGTGGCGATTCTAACTCGCCTGCAGCGAATTTGGAGAAAGGTAGCCAGCCGGGCATCTACGGCTAGGCGGTAGCCCTGGCGGGCTCGTCCGCTTCCTCTTCGTCAGTTTCATCCGCAACCGGCGCTTCGGTCAGACCCGACCCCGCTCGGGCGCCCAGCAACGGCACCTCCCTCAGGAACACCGTCGAGACCAGGGCGATCACGAGGACCAGCCCGGCGAAGAGGTAGATGTCGTGAAGAGTGTCGGAAAGGGCCAGGCGGATGGCGTGGATGAAGGCGGCCGGGAGCTTGTTCAGCAGCGTCGGGTCGAGGATCGAGTTCGCGCTGCCGTTCTTGGGCAGGCTGTTGAGCACCTGCGGCGGGAGGTGGAGGTCGGCGACTCGCGTCTTGAGGTAGTCGGGCAGGCGGTTGGCCAGGACCGCGCCGAGGATGGCGCTGCCGACCGTGCCGCCGAGGTTGCGCCAGAACTGGATCTGGCTCGTGGCGACGCCCAGGTACTTGCGAGGAAGCGCCGTCTGGATCGCGGTCAGGTAAAGCGGGAAGGTGGTGCCGAGGCCGATGCCGACCACGATCAGGTCGACGACCACATGCCACTCGGCGGAAGTCGGAGTGACCTGCGACAGGAGCCACATGCCGAAGATCATCACCGCCACCCCGAGGGTGCCGAGAAATCGGTAGTACTTGATCCGCCGCATCGCGAAACCCGTCACCGTGCTCGCGCCGATCAGGCCGAACATCATCGGGGTGATCAGGGCGCCCGAGTTGGTCGCGCTGATGCCGAGGACGCCCTGGAACACCAGGGGCGTGAACAGGATCGACCCGAACATGCCGAATGCGGTCAGGAAGCTGACGATCATGCTGACCGTGAACGTCGAGTTCTTGAACAGCTCGAGGGGCACGATTGGATGCTCGACGCGCCGCTCGATGGCGATGAATGCCGCGAGCATCGCGAAGGCGAGGGTGAGAAGGCCGAGAACCTGAGGCGACGTCCAGGAGTGGTCGCGCGTGATGGTGAGCGCGATCAGAAGTGGGACCACGCCGGCGGCCAGGGCGAACGCGCCCCAGAAGTCGATGTCGCGCCACGATGCCTTGGAGCGCACGTAGGGGAGACCGATCGCGACCACCGCCACGGCGATGATGCCGACGGGGATGTTGACCTCGAAGACCCAGCGCCAGTTCCAGTTGTCGGTGATGAATCCACCCATGGTCGGTCCGACGACCGACGCCAGCCCGAACACGCCACCGAACAGACCCTGCACGCGGCTCCGCGCGCTGGCGGAGAAGAGGTCGCCGATGACGGAGAACACCGTCGCGAACAAGACGCCTCCGAAGATGCCCTGGATGCCGCGCGCGATGATGAGCTGCGTCATGTCCTGGGCGAGTCCGCAAAAGGCTGACGCGATGACGAACCCGATCATCCCGACGAGCAGGAAGGGCTTCCTGCCGAACAGGTCTCCGAGCTTGCCGGCGATCGGGGTCATCGTGGTCGAGGTGACGAGGTAGGCGGTCGTCACCCACGCGAGCCGGTCGAGGCCGTTGAGCTCGGCCACGATCCTCGGGATGGCGGTGCCCACGATCGTCTGGTCGAGGGCGGCCAGGAGCAGCGCCAACATGGCGCCGGCCGTGGCCAGGATCATTCTTTGTCGCGAGAGGCCTTCGGTCATTTCCCCAGCTCCTTCCTGGCGTTCTCCACCAGCTGCAGGCACAGGTGTCGCAGCTGCGCCAGGTCTTCCGTGTTCATTCCGGCGGCGAGTTTTCCTTGGTGCGTCAAGGCTTCCTGCCAGATCGACTCGATCTGGGTGCGTCCCGCCTCGGTCAGGCGAGCGCGGACGGAGCGGCGGTCATCTTGGTCGGGGACGCGCTCCACCAGGCCGTCGCGTTCGAGGTGGTCGACTAGGCCGGTGATGTTGCGCGGTGTTGAATCGAGGTCCGTGGCGAGCTCGCCGAGCGGGGTGGGCCCGCACTTGAGGAGACGGAACAGAACGCCAAGGCGGCCCTCGCTGAGGCCATGCTTGTCGGCCCAGCGCTCCTGCAGGTGGTGGATCATCCGGCCGGCGATTCGAACTGCGCCCATGGCTTCGACGACGCTCATGTCCACCTTCGCCGGGTCGAACAGCTCGCGCATGCGCACGCTGTAGAGGCGGCCGGACTCGTCCCGTGCGAGCTCGTGGGGGAAAGAGTCGGGTTTGCCGGTTTCGGGAGACTTCATAGTGATTTCTTTCATATTGAATGGCTTCATTATCGATCAATACAGGTTTCCGGTGCAAGTTATTCTCCGTGCCGAATGTTTCTTATCGCCCGGCCCGAGCCGTGATCGTCGACGCGCACCTGGACATCGGCTGGAATGCGCTCTCCGCCGGGCGCGGCTTTCTCGCGCCACCCGCCCCTGGCTACCTGGTCAGCCGCTCATCCCTTGTGGCGTCTGGCGTCGGCCTGGTGTTCGCGACCCTGTACACGGCCCCCGCCCGCGCCGGACGGGCCATGCGCACGCGCTTCGTGTACGAGAACGCGCACGAGGCGCACATCATGGCCACGGCGCAGGTCAACTACTACAAGAGCTGCGGCCTCCAGCTGATCGGCGACAAAGCGGAGCTCGAGGCCTATGTCAGCGGGAGGAGGAAGGGGCGGCTCGCCGCCGTCCTCCTGATGGAAGGCGCCGACCCGGTGGAAGACCCATCGCAGCTCGGCGCGTGGACGGACCGGGGTGTGCGCATCATCGGACCCGCCTGGGGCGCGACTCGGTACAGCGGCGGCACTGGGGCGCCGGGCGGCCTGACGGAGCTTGGCGTGCAGCTGCTCAAGGCGATGCGCCGCAAGCGCGTGATCCTCGACCTCAGCCACATGGCCGACCAGGCGGTGGCCGACGCGTTTGCCATGTGGCGCGGGCCGATCATGGCGTCGCACAGCAACGCGCGGGCGCTGGTGCCCGGCGACCGACAGATCACCGACGCGACCGCGAAGGAGGTGGCGCGGCGCGACGGCATGCTGGGAGTCAGCTTCTATGCGAAGCACCTGCGGACGTCGGGCCGCGCGACGCTTGCCGACGTGGTCCGGCAGGTGCTGCACCTGGCCAGGGCCGCCGGCGGACCGGAACGGGTGGGTCTGGGTACTGACCTGGACGGAGGATTCGATGCGCGACAGGCGCCGATGAACGACCTGGGCGAGCTTCGGGAGCTCCGAGCGCTTCTTTCCGCCCGCTTCAACAAGACTCAGGTCGATGGCGTGATGGGCGACAACTGGATCGACTTCCTCGGCCGCTCCCTTCCCGACTAGAGCATCTCCACGACTTGCTTCGCGCTCATGAACGCGAAAGCCATCCCATGCCCGTTGAACCCAGCGCATAGATAGACGTTTCGCATGCCGTCGACGGGCCCGGCCAGCGGCAGCCCCGTCTCCGTGAACCCCATGATCCCAGCCCACCGGTGCGTTACCTCCGCGCCCCCGGTCACCTCTTCGAGCTTGCGGTCGAGGTGCTCCTGGATCTGGTCTGTCGGCTGTTCCTCGTAGCCGACCTCGGTGCTGGTTGACGTATCGCGCCAGCCCCCGACGAGAACCTCGCCGCTGCGCAGCTGCCGCCAGTAGCGGTACCCGGAGTGCGAGTACGTCGGCACGTCGCACACCGTCCTCGCTACTGGAGCGGAGGCGAGCATCTGCCCTCGAGTCGGCCGGATCTTCACCTGCGGCACGAGCTGCGGGGTGTAAGCGTTGGTGGCGAGGATGACGACGCCCGCGCGGCACTCATGCTCGCCGGCGCGCACCGCTACCTCGCCACGGCCCGAGTCGATCGTCGTGACGTCGACCCCCTCGCGGATCGCGCCGTTCTTTGCCTGCGCGGCCAGCGCGGCCACCAGCGCTGCCGGGTTGACCTCGCCGTCGCGGGGGTTGAGTATCCGTTCACCGTCCCACCGGGCCTCGATGCCGTCATCGCGCATGAGCTGCGAGGACTCTTCGAGCCGCGCGCGCTCATCTTCTCCCGAGGCAAGAGTCGCGCTGCCGAGGCGCCGGTGGCCCACCTCGGAACCCTCGACGGCCTCCAGCATCCGGTCGTGGTTCTCGCTCGTGATGCTCCACAGCTCGCGCGCTTTTTCGCGTCCGTGGATTCGCACCGCCTCGGCATAGCAGTCGGCGACCCCGGCGAGCAGGAAGCCGGCGTTGCGACCGCTCGCACCCGCGGCAAGATGCTTGCGCTCGACCAGGACGGTGCTGATCCGGCGCCTGGCGAGGTGGTGCACCAGGCTCACTCCCGCGATCCCTCCACCGATGACGAGCACATCCGTGCGGTCCGGCAGCACTCCCGGGTAGCGCTCGGACGGCGGGGCCCAGTAAGGAGTGTCCATCAACCCCACGAACTCTGAGGCTTCGCCGTGAGTTCGCGGGGACCCCTTAAGCACGGTCAATTCTCGGGTCCGAATAACATTGACGACGCCAGTGGACTTCGAGACCTATGACGTCCTGATCGTCGGCGGAGGGCTCGCCGGCCTCAGGGCAGCCATAGCTGCTGTGGAGGCGAATCCCCGCGTCAAGGTCGGCTTGATCTCCAAGGTCTACCCGATGCGCAGCCACACGGTGTCCGCCGAAGGCGGGGCCGCGGCGGTGCTCCGGCCCGAGGACTCATACGAGACCCACGCCTTCGACACGATCAAGGGATCGGACTACCTGGCCGACCAGGATGTGGTCGAGGCCTTCGTCCGCGAAGCGCCGCCGGAGATCATCCAGATGGAGCACTGGGGCTGTCCCTGGAACCGGGAGCCGGACGGCAAGATCTCCGCCCGCCCGTTCGGCGGCATGACCACGTGGCGCACCTGCTTCGCCGCTGACAAGACGGGCTTCCACATGCTCCACACGGTGTTCCAGACCTCGCTCAAGTACTCGCAGATCCACCGCCACGACGAGGCGTTCGTCACGAAACTCCTGGTCGAGGACTCACGCTGCGTCGGCGTCGTCGCCCTGGACCAGCGCACCGGGCGCTTCGACGCCATCACGGCCAAGTCGGTGATCCTCGCCACCGGAGGCCTCGGCCGCGTCTACGCGTTCACCACCAACGGCAACATCTGCACGGGCGACGGCATTGCGCTCGGCTATCGCGCCGGCGCCGGGTTAAAAGACATGGAGATGGTCCAGTTCCACCCGACCGGCCTGCCGTTCACCGGCATCCTCATCACGGAGGCAGTGCGCGGCGAAGGCGGCTACCTCACCAACAAGGACGGCGAGCGGTTCCTTAAGCGCTACGTGCCCAACAAGATGGAGCTGGGGCCGCGCGACATCATCTCGCGCGCGATGGTCACCGAATTCGAGGAGGGTCGCGGCTTCGAGGGCCCGCACGGCAAGTTCATGCATCTCGACGTGAGACATCTTGGCGAAGAGGTGATCGACCGGAAGCTGCCGTTCATGCGCGAGCTGGGCCGTGAGTTCGTCGGCATCGACATCGTCCATGAGCCCATCCCGGTCCGGCCCGTGCAGCACTACATGATGGGCGGGGTGGACGCGGACATCTCAGGCGCGACGGAGATTCTCGGCCTCTACGCCGCGGGCGAGTGCGCGAACGTCGGCTTGAACGGCGGAAATCGCCTGGGCTCGAACTCGCTTTCCGAGTGTCTGGTGTTCGGCGCCGCAGCTGGACGCGCGGCTGCCCACTATGCCGCTTCCGCCAAACCCGTCACGGCCAACCCGGTCGACGCGATGCTGTGGGACGAGGCCCGGCGCGTGGAGGTCGAGTACCTCGAGAAGAAGGGGGGCCATGAGCGGATCGGCAATATCCGGTATGACCTGCAGCGGGAGATGGATGAAGGCGCGGGCGTCTTTCGCACGAAGGAAGGACTGGAGAAGCTCATCGAGGAGCTGGGCGCGCTTCGCGAGCGCTTCGCGCAGATCAGGGTCGAGGACTCGAGCCGCACGTTCAACACCGAGCTCACCGCCGTCCTCGAGCTCGACTACATGCTCGAGGTCTCGAACGTGATCGCGGTCTCGGCGCTGGCTCGCGAGGAGTCTCGCGGCGCCCACTCCCGTCGCGACTTCCCGGAGCGGAATGACGAGAAGTACCTGAAGCACACAGTCGCTTTCAAACGCAATGGCGGGCGCCCGCGCCTCGAATACCGCGACGTCCGCATCACGAACTTCAAGCCGCAGGCACGGACTTACTAGAGGAGATTCAGTTGGCTGAGAAGCGGGTCGCCACCAAGGAAAAGCGAATCACCATCAAGGCGACGCGGTTCGATCCCGATAAGGACGAGAAGCCGCGCCTGCAGTCTTACGACATCCCCTTCGCCGACGAGAGCATGGTGGTGCTGGACGCCCTGAACCACATCAAGTCTTACGTCGACGGCAGCCTGAGCTACCGCTGGTCGTGCCGGATGGGCATCTGCGGCAGCTGCGGGATGATGGTGAACGGCACGCCTAAGCTGACCTGCAACGCGTTTCTGCGCGACTACTGGCCGGGGCCCGTGGTGGTCGAGCCGCTGACCAACTTCCCGATCATCCGAGACCTGGTGATCGACATGGACGACTTCATGCACAAGCTGAAGTCGATCCAGCCGTGGATCATCCGCAAGCAGGAGATGCCGCTGGGTGCCGGCGCGCACCTGCAGACGCCCGCACAGGTCGATGAGTTCAGGCAGTTCAGCCAGTGCATCAACTGCATGCTCTGCTACGCGGCTTGCCCCGTGTACGGGCTCGACGACTCCTTCCTCGGGCCGGCTGCGATCGCGCTTGCTCGGCGCTACAACCTTGACTCGCGCGACCAGGGCCTCAAGCTGCGGCTGCCCGTCATCGCGCAGCCCGAAGGCGTCTGGGAGTGCAGCTTTGTCGGCGAATGCTCAGTGGTCTGCCCGAAGGGCGTCGACCCCGCCAAAGCGATCCAGCAGTCGAAGCTCGACACCACGCTGCGCTTCACGCTTCCGTACGGTAACCGCGACTAGTGCGGACGCCAGCGCAGACGTCCGCGCCGGCCGCGCCGCGCAGCTACAGGTGGACCATGCCGGGCGGCTGGTGGCTGCGCAAGCGCCACTACTTCCTTTATGTAGTGCGCGAGTTCACCGCGCTGCCCATGGCTCTGTGGTTGCTGTGGCTCTTGTTCGACATCAAGAGCGCCGGCGCCGGACCCGCGGGGTTCCAGCCTCCCAGGTCGACGGCCTTCGTGGTCTTCAGCGCCGTCTGCTTTGCCTTCGCGATGTATCACAGCTACACGTTTCTCAAGCTGGCGGGCGTGATCATCCACGTGAAGGCGTTCGACAAGCATGTGCCGCCGAGGGCCATCGTCTTCACGATGTTCGCGCTCTGGGCCCTGGCCTCGGTCGTGATTGGCGCGGTTCTTATCGGGTTGGCACGATGACCGCCCAAGAGACACAGCACAGGCCCGCGCTGTCACATCTGTTCTGGTGGTTCATGTTCGCCAACGGCGGGGGCCTGGCCGCGCTCGTGCTCCCCGTGCATATCCTGGTCCAGGGCATTCTCGGGCCGCTTGGCGTCTTGCCCGTGGTGGACCAGCGTTACGACACCTGGATCGGCATCCTGGGCAACCCGCTGGTGAAGCTTTACCTGCTGGTCGTGATCGCGCTGTCGTTCTTCCACTTCGCGCATCGCCTCCGGTATCTGCTCGTCGACTTTGGAGTGCATGCCGCAAAGAGCCTGCCGGCGCAGGTGATCTTCTATGGCGGCGCGGTGTTGGTCACCCTGATCACGATCTGGGTGCTGCTGACCACCGCGCCAATCAAGCTCGGCTGATGGCTGATGTTCACGGTCGAGGCTTTTCCCGCAACTGAGCTCGGCAACGCCAGCTTTCTGATCGGGGACCCCGACCATGGGGTTGGCATCGTGGTCGATCCCTTTCGGGACGTCGATGATTACCTGACTCGCGCGGACTCGTTGGGGATCAAAGTGACGCACGCCCTCGACACGCACCTCCACAACGACTTCGTGTCGGGAAGGCGCGAGCTGGCGGCCGAGGCGGGCACAAAGATCGACGAGCTGGATGCGGGACAAGAACTCGCTGTAGGCGATTTCACGCTCCGCGCGCTTCACACCCCCGGCCACACGCCCGACCACAAGAGCTACCTGCTGGTGGAGGGAGACAAGCCCCGCGCGCTCTTCTCGGGCGGAGCCGTGATGGTGGGAGGGATGGCCCGCACGGATCTCCTCGGGCCTCACCTCGCAGTTCACCTCGCGCTCGAGGCGCTGACCACGCTGCAGGTGAGGCTGCGCGGCCTGCCGGACGACATCGCCGTGTATCCGACGCACGGGGGCGGGTCGTTCTGCGGCACGGGTGGCGGAAGCGGGTACGAGACCACGCTCGGCCAGGAGCGAAGGACCAACCCGTTCTTTCTGACCACGGAGGTGATGCCGTTTCTGGCCCGAGCCCTCAACCTGCAGCGGTATCCCACCTACTACCGGGACATGGCCGCGATCAATCGTGAAGGCCTCCGACTCCTCGGGCGCAAGCCTGCTCCGCTGCCTAAGCTGACCGCCGCAGAGGTCGCCCGTCTGATGGGCGAAGGCGCCGCGGTGGTCGACGTGCGGTCAGGGCGCCGCTACGATGCGGGCCACATCGCGGGCAGCTACAGCGTCAGCCTTGATGGCCCATTCAGCGCGTGGGTGGGCTGGCTGATCCCGCGCGGCAGGCCCATCGTGCTGGCCGGCGGCAGCGAGGTGCAGCACGATGAAGCGCAGCTGCAGCTCCAGCGCATCGGGTTCGACAGCGTTGTGGGCGCGCTCGACGGCGGCATCGACGACTGGAAGTCAAGCGGTCGCGAGCTGTCCACGTTCGAAACCAAGGATGTCGAAGACATGGCGGAATGGATCCTCAGCGCGGAGCCGATGACGGTGGTCGACACGCGAGACGAGCACGAGTGGGCGGCGGGCCACGTCCCGGGTGCGGTTCATCTCTATGTCCCCGACGTCTCGCATCGCGCCGGCGAGATCCCGACGGAGGCACCCGTCGCCGTTCACTGTGCCTCCGGATACAGGGCGGGGATCGCGGCGAGCCTGCTGGAGCAGGCGGGGCTCAAGCGGATCATCCACGTCAATGGGCCGTACTCGGATTGGGACCGCTTGCACCTGGCCGAGAGCAAGCCCTAGGCATCGGTGACCGCCGCCTCCAGCAGCGCGGCGAACTTGCGCTGTGCTGCGTCGCGCCGGGTCGGGACGTGCTCGCTCGGCCAGATGCCCTTGGGCGCCTGGTAGCCCGCCAGGATTTGCCGCGCGACCGAGACGCGGTGCACCTCGTCGGGACCGTCGTACATGCGCGCAGCGCGGGCGTGCCGGTACATCTCTTCCAGCGGCGTGTCGGACGAGTAGCCAAGGGAGCCGTGGATCTGGATCGCGCGGTCGATCACGTCGTGCAGGACCTTGGCGCCGAAGAACTTGATCAGGGAGATCTCTTTACGGGCGGCCGCGGCGCCCTGGGTGTCGATCACCCACGCGGCGTGCAAGGTCATCAAACGCGCCGCCGACATCTCGGCCGCCGAGTCGGCGATCCAGTTCTGCACCGTTTCGTGGCTGGCCAGCTTCTTGCCGAACGCCTCGCGCTGCAATGACCGCTCGCACAGCATGTCGAACGCGCGGCGCGCCTGGCCGAGCCAGCGCATGCAGTGGTGGATGCGGCCGGGCCCGAGCCGCGCCTGCGCGATGAGGAAGCCCTGACCTCGCTTGCCGATGAGGTTGTCCTTGGGCACGCGGACGTTTTCGTAGAGGATCTCGGCGTGGCCGTAACCGAACTGCTCGTGCCCTCCCATGGTCGGGACGTTGCGCACCCTTTTGAGCCCGGGAGCGTCTGCCGGGACGAGGATCATCGACGCGCGCTCGTACGGCCCCGCGTCGGGGTCGGTCACGACCATCGCGATCAAGAAGTCCGCGATCATTCCGTTCGACGTAAACCACTTGTGGCCGTTGATCACCCAGTCGTCGCCGTCGAGCACCGCGGTGCTGGACAGCAGAGTCGGATCTGAACCCGCCGTGTTCGGCTCCGTCATCGAGAACGCGGACCGGAGCTTGCCGTCGAGCAGCGGGTAGAGCCATCGTTTCTTCTGCGCCTCCGTCCCGAAGTGCGCCAGGACCTCGGAGTTTCCGGAGTCGGGGGCCTGGTTGCCGAAGATGATGGGTCCCCACATTGACGCGCCCTCGATCTCGTGCATCAGGCCGAGCTTCACCTGGCCGTAGCCCTGACCCCCTAGCTCGGGTGGAAGATGCGTCGCCCACAGCTTCTGCTTCTTGACTTCCTGCTGCAGAGGCCGGATCACACGCATGAACCCGGACTCGTCAGTCTCGAGGACCTCGAGGGGGTAGACCTCTTCGCGCATGAATTTGCGCATCCACTCCAGCTTGGCTTCGAATTCCGGCTCGGTCGAAAAATCCCAGGTCATATCAGTCTCCTAACCAATGCGATCGAGGAGCTGGATGCCCTCATCGATCATGCCGACGATGGTAGTCGTCATGACTTCCCCTTCGTACATGGGGTCCGGCCGCTTGCCGCGGCGGTGGAGCATGAGGTTGTACCCCAGGATGGACGAGTACTTGTACAGGCTCATCGCCGCGTACCAGCGCATCTCCTCGGGGTCCACCCCGTAGAGGCGATAGATGTCCTCGTACGAGACATCGATCGCCCCCATGGCGCTGCCGGCACGTTGGTACTGGCGGCGGATGGAGGCGATGAACAGACAGCCGACGTCGAGCAGCGGCTGCCCGATCTGTCCGATCTCCCAGTCCAGGACCGCGACCACCTCCGAACCCCGGAACAGCATGTTCCCGTAGTGATAGTCGCCGTGGACAAGAGTGGGAGCTCGCTCCGCCGGCAGTCTCACGGCCAGCAGCCCGCCGAGCTCGCCCGCACGGACAGTCAGCTCTTCTGGAGCTCGCTGCATGAGCATGGCCCAGCGCATCATCTCGGACTGCAACCCCACTGATTCCTCGTCGCCAATTCCGGTCCGGTCGAGCGGCAGCGCGTGCAGGCGCTTGAGGACTCCGACCGCGGACGTTGTGATGTCGAGCGCTCTCTGGCTGGCGGCGGCACGTTCGATTCTCACTCCGTCGACAGCTTCCATGAGGATGAAGGGGCGGCCGTCGACCACCGGATCGGAGCTCATCGCCGGGATCGCCGGAGTGGGGAGTCCCGCTGCGTTCAGGGCGGACATGATGCGGCCCTGCCGGACGACGTCGGCAGGGCCCGCGATCCTCGCGCCGGGTGGGGGAAGGCGAAGCACGTACCGAGTGGTGCCGTCGCTCTGTTCGACCGTGACGAAATACGTGAAGCCGGAATGGCCTTCGGGGATGGGCTCGACGGCCGTCACGCGGAGACCGGGCCGGCCGAGCTTCTCGCGGCACTGCACTTCGAGGTCTTGCCGGATCTGTTCGGTCATTCGAGGTGCGCAATGTCGCCGAGCGCGCCAACCATGCGGCGGTCGCCGAGCGCCCTGACGACGCTGATGCTGGTGTAGTACGGAAGGAGCCGGAGCTGGCCTGGGTCGAGGCGCAGCACGTCGGTAAGGTACGCGATGATCGCGGCTCCGTGCCCGACCACCGCGATGCGTTGGCCGGTGTGTCGGCGTGTGATCTCATCGACCACGGCTTGCATCCTTTCGACAACACCCGATTGTGGTTCGCGGAGTTCCAGCGACCCGTCGTCGGTCACCTCGAGCTTCATCTCGACGAGCCGCTCGTCGACGTTGACCTCACCTGTGATCGCGTTCGCGGTCTCCATCGCGCGCCGGTAAGGACTCGAGTAGACAGCCACGGGCTGCGTCCGTCGCAGGCGCTCGCCGAGGCGAACAGCCTGGTCGCGTCCGAGCTTGCTGAGCGGCGGATCAAAGGTCTCGGCGAGCTCCTCGTAGCAGTCCGCATGGCGAATGAGCCAGATCTCGGTGACGCCTTCCACGCCGATCAGAAAGGCGGCCTCGAGAGCACGCATGGCCCGGGTGAGCTGTTCCGAGCCGGCTGCCACGGCTAACATTCGACCACATGCTCCGTGTCGTGGGCATCGTCGCCCTCATCGTCCTAGCCATCGCCTGCGGCCCGACAGCGGTGAAGACCGTAGCCTCGCCATCGCCGGTGATCCCGGAAGGCACCTGGACGCAGAGCCTCACCTTCACGGGCGAGGTCCCTGGCCAGATGTCAGGAATCATCCCCGGCACGGGTGATTTGAGGAGCGAGTGCACGGGCTCCAAGACCCACGTGGGGGAGAAATGGTCGGACGTCGTTTATGGAACGCTTGATTCCAGTGGGCAGGCTTGGGGAGTCGTTTTTCTGATCGCGAACTTCAGCGGGCCTGGTACATATGTCAACCGAACGGTCGATGTTGAGATGCACAGTGCGGATGCATCGAAGGTCTGGCGCAGCCTGGACCCCGACAAAGTCACGTTCACCATTGAGCGCAATCAGCAGACGGGCACCATCGACGCGGCGCTGACCAATGCCGCCACAGGTAAGGCAGGGGTGGAACACATCACCGGCCGCTGGAACTGTCGCGGCTGACGCGATGGAAGTCAGGTTCGACGGCCACTGCTTCGGGTGCGGACAGCTCAACCTCGAAGGCCTGCGCCTGATCTTTGTCCCGGGACCATCCGGCGCGGTGGCGGAGTTCGAGGTGCCGGACCGGTTTCAGAGCTGGGCGGGCATGGTACACGGCGGCTTGGTCGCCCTGATGCTGGACGAGGCGGTGGGATGGGCGGCGTGGCACGCGGGACACCCGGGGGTGACTGGGCGGCTGCAAGTGAGCTACCGCCGGCCGCTGAAGCTGGGCGAGCCGGTGCGGGTTGTGGGGAAGGTGGAGAGCATCCGGCGGACGCTCGTCTACGCGTCGGCAGTCATCGAGAACCGAGATGACGCCTCGCGGATCGCCGACGCGACCGCGACGCTGATGATGGCCGAGGCCAAGGTCGACCCGGTCCCGTAGAAACGTCGGTTCGCAGCCGAACGACTGGACGGGGGATTTCTGGCGTTAGGTATGTAGAACTTCCCCCCCAACGGAGGCCCGGCTCATCACCGGGCTTCCGCCTCAGCTCTTGGGCTGAACACCGCGCACTCTAGAATCAGCGCAGTCGCTTATCGGCGTCGCGAGTAGGGCCCCGATAGAATCACCTTCAAGTCGGGGGCTGGCGCAGTTTGGCAGCGCGCACGGTTCGGGACCGTGAGGCCGAGGGTTCAAATCCCTCGCCCCCGACCAA
>DATCPI010000078.1:0-3961 GCA_036570165.1 Candidatus Dormiibacterota bacterium
CTTCGCCAGCATCTACCTGCTGGAGGAGGCCGAGGACCAGGGCCTTCTCGTGCGCATGGCCGCGGGGGCGGCGACCGCCGCCACCATCGACGCTGAAACGTCGAAGAAGGGCAGCGGGGGGAAGCATGCCCGCGTGCCCCGGTGGGCGCTCGAAGAAGACAGGCCGCTGGCCGACGACGACGTGCTCGTGCACGTGGCGCAAACGTGGCAGACGGCGATCGTCGGGCCGCTGCCGTCGCGCGACCGGGCGGACGTGGTCGCGGGATCCATCCCGGTGCCGGCCACGTGGACCGAGGTGCCGGTCGTCCGCGCCGACGGGTCGGTGATCGGCCAGGTGCTCGCCTGTCTGGTCGGTGGGAAGGAACGGATTCATGGCGGCGACGGACCTCCCTTCACGCTGGCGGGCGAGGTCTTCGAGCAGGGCGGGCACAAGGACCTGATCCGCATCTTCGTGCCCTTCGGCACCGATGAAAGCGGGCGGGCGACCGGTGCGCTCGAGGTCGGCTATCACCGATCGTTCGAGCGGCGTCCGGATTGGGGCCAGGTGGAGGCGCTGCGCGCCGCCGCCGCGCAGATCGCGGTCGCGGTCGAGACCGCGCGCCTGTACGAAGGCGCTCGCCGCCACGCCGAGCAGCTGGAGCTCGTCGCGGATGTGAGCAAGGCGATCGTCAGCTCGATCGACCTCGACCAGACGTTGACGCTGGTCGCCCAGAACCTGGTGCGATTGGTGAACGCGTCGCTTTGCCAGATCGCGCTGCTGGAAGAGGATCGCGAGGGCTGGTATGGCGCCGCCGCGTCAGACCTCGAAGACCAGTGGCGGCACCAGCGTGCCGAGCGTTCGCAAGGTTCGTTTCTCTTCGAGGTGTTCGACCGTGGCCAGCCGCTGGTCATCGACGACACCGAGTCATCGACCCAGGTCGAGCCGGCATACGTGCGCGCTTTCGGCGTGCGATCTCTCATGGCGCTGCCCCTTGTCGCGGACGGCCAGCCCATCGGCGCAGTGATCCTGGCCGAACGTGAACGACGGCGACGCTTCACGCCGGAAGAGGTGCAGCGGGCGCAGGGCCTCGCGATTCAGGCGGCGGTCGCGATCAAGAACGCGCGCCTGCACGCGCTGGCGGAGGAGGAGCGGCACCTGCAGAAGGACTTCGTGCTCATCGGCTTCGGCCAGTGGGGCCAGAAGGCCTATCAGCACCTGCTCACGCTGAAGCAGTTCTTCAACTTCCGCACACACGTCGTCGAGCAGGACTCACCGGGCGCTCGCGAACGGCTCGGAGCCAAGGAGGAGGAGGTCCGCGCTCACGGCGATTCCTTCTACTGGGACAGCCACGGATCGTCTGCCCATGACCAGCTCGAGCACGAGCTCGAGTCGAGCTCGTACGTCATCACCTACGTGGCGACACCCGCCGCGACCCACCTGCCCACGCTTCAGCTCTATTACGACCTGAGCGACGTCGTCCTGATCGAAAAGCCGCTGGGCGCTCCGCCGGAGGCTTATCGCGAATTCCTCGACACGGCGCCGGGCGGAGTCGAGATCGTGGCCGCCGATCACTACTACTTCAAGCTCGAGGTCCGGCTGCTTCAGCTGATGCTCACCGAAGAGCGCACGCTGCGCAACTTCCTGGACAGCGTCGAAGAGATCCGGATCGAGATCCTCGAGGAGCAGCCGCTCATGGGGGCGGCCGCCGACATCGGAGTGATCGCGGACCTCATCCCGCACGCGTTCGCGATCATCTCCCTGCTGACCCCGATCGACCGGATCAAGCTCGACGCCGAGTCGCCCCTGCGGGTGGGTCGCCATGAAGGCCTGACGGGACAGCGCGAGAGCTACGCGCGGATGAACGCGACCTTCCATTACCAGGGCAGGCCGGTGAAGCTGATGATCGACGTCGGGAAGGGTGCGGACAACGCAAAGTGGATCAAGCTGAGCGGCGAGCGGCGAGCCGCAGGCCGAAGTCCAAGCTACAAGTTCGACTTCGGAAAGGGTGAGGCGATCGACGGCACACAGGCAACGGTGCGCGCGGCCGTGCGCAGGATTCGCGAGCCGGGCGTGCCGGACAATGCGCATCTGAACATGCTTCGCCACGTCATCGAGAAGCGACACCCGGCGGTTGGGATCCTCTCGATTCGCGAGGCGATCCGGGCCAACCAGCGCGTGCGGGAGCTGGAGGCGATGGCCGTCGAGCTGCTCGCGCGCGGCGCGTGGACCGGCTACGCCCTCGGCACGCGTCCCGCATTCGAAGCCGGGACCAAGCAGCCTTCGCAGCAGGCGGTCGGCACCAAACGCTGAGCATTTGATCCAAGACCGGGTCATCGTCAAGCACGACCGCTTCTTTGCGGTTTCCGCCGGCGACGGGTCGATGCGCGCCGGCGAACGCGTGGGCGACGGGTTGTGGTTCGCCGACACTCGCATCCTTTCTGAGTACCGCCTGCTCATCGGCGGCATCGATCCCGTTCCGGTCAGCGTTGTGAACGAGGACGGCTACGCCTCGTTCCAGCTTGTCGCTCGGGGCCTGCGGGTCCGCGTCGTGCGGTACGTAGACGGGGGCCTCCACGATCAGATCACCATCACCAACCCGCACGACGCAACCCTCGAGGACGACGTGGAGCTGGTGTTCGCCGCGGACTTCGCGGCCATGCTCGCGATCCGCGGCATCGTGCCGGAGCTTCCCCCCCCGGTGCCGGCTCCCGCGACCGAGACCAAGGACGGGCTGACCATCACGCGGCGCGATTGGCCTGGCCAGTCGTCGCGGATCGTCGTGCGGCCGGAGGGCATCAGACGCAGGATCAGGCTGGGTTCGGGGCAAGAGGTGACCATCGTGGTCGACGTGGTTCCTCAAGAAGCGGCAGTCGCTCAATACGACTTCGACGACGGCCTGGCGCGCGTGAAGGCTGTGTACCCGCAGTGGATGGCGGACTGCGTCTCGGTGCGCACCGACAACCCCGCGGTCAACGAGCTGCTGGAGCGCAGCCTCGCCGACATTCGCATGCTTTGCGATCGGTACCCGACCGGCCTTTACCCGACAAGCGGCCTGCCCTGGTACGGGGTGCCATTCGGCCGAGACCAGCTGATCACCTCGATGCAGATGGCGCCGGTGAACCCCGAAATCGCACGCGGGGTGCTGCGGTACCTGGCCGAACGTCAGGGCCGGCGCACCGATCCGGACAGCGAGGAGCAACCGGGCAAGATCCTGCACGAGGTCCGCACCGGCGAGGTCGTGGACCGAGGGCTTTGGCCGCACGTGCTGTACGGCACGATCGACGCGACCCCGCTGTTCGTGTGTGCGCTGGCGGAGACTGTCGATTGGACCGGCGACGACGGCCTGCTCGATGAGCTCTGGCCCGCCGCCGAGTCGGCGCTCGAATGGTGCGCGAAGTACGGTGACGTCGATGGCGACGGCTACATCGAGTACCACGGCGGCCGGGCGCGCAACCAGGGATGGAAGGACTCGGATGATTCGCTGACGCACGTCGACGGCACCGACCCGCCGCGGCCGGCCGCGCTGTGCGAGGTGCAGGCGTACCTCTACCGCGCACTGATCGCCATGTCGGTCAGGGATCCCGATTTGAAGGAGCGGGCGGCGGAGCTGCGCCGGCGCTTCGACCGCGACTTCTGGATGGCGAAGGAAAAATATGTCGCTCAAGCGCTCGACGGCGCGAAGCGCCAGGTGGCGGCGATCGCCTCGAATCCTGGCCATTGTCTGTGGGCCGGGCTGCTGCCCGGCGCCCGCGCGGCGAACGTGGCGGACCGGCTGCTATCCCCCGAGCTGTTCAACGGGTGGGGCATTCGCACGCTTTCGACTCAGGCGATCAACTACAGCCCCGGCAGCTACCACAACGGCTCTGTCTGGCCGTTCGACACCGCCATGGCAGCCTCGGGCTTGCGGAAGTCAGGCTTTCCGCAACACGCCGAGCGAGTCGCCCGAGCGCTGATGGAAGGCGGGATGGCGATGCCGCTGCG
>DATCPI010000079.1:0-33283 GCA_036570165.1 Candidatus Dormiibacterota bacterium
GCCCTGCCCGTCACGGAGCACGTTATTCACCTCATGGATGCCGATGGTGAATTAGCCCGCTCGTTGCTGATCGGCTCATTCCCAGTGGGCATGGCCTTCGATTCGGCTGGGAGGCTAGAGTCGCAATCTGCTCAGCCCGGACCTAATTGGTTGTACTTGACGCTCCGAGTCCCTGGGCCGGACCGGCCAATCGACCAGGGTCTCGCGCCACGCGCCGTTCTCAGGACTGGCTAAGGCCAACTCACAAAAGGAGGTAGTTGACTGATGGACGATGATCGACTCTCGAATCCCGAGCCCGATCGGATGCTTCGCATCCTGATGAGTTCTGTCTCTCGACGCGGCTTGTTCAAGTGGGTAGGGAAGATCGGCCTGAGCACGGTGGGTGCTGCAATCATCATGAATGCAGGGATCGCAGGTCCGGCGGTTCAGAATGCCGAAGCGATTGGCTGCCCAGAATGCACAAGCCACTGCGATCCATGCATTACCGACTGTCATCCCAGCTCGGGGGGCGCCGCCTGCGACGTCGATTGTATCTGCTACTGCCCGACGGGTTGTTACACCTGTATCCCCATCTATTTCCAGGCCCACCTGTTGTGGATACTCGGCTACATACCAAATTGCACCTGTCCAGGGTGCACCTAGACGCAAAGGAGGTGTAATCGGAAATGGCTTCGAACCCCGCTCCGGAAGGCAAGATCGTTAAAGGCGACGGAAAGCCTCGGGTTCCAACCACCGGGCAACCCTTTCTTGGAGGAAACGCGAGCCCAGAGGCGACCTATCTGGGTCGAGTGATCATTGAGGTTTGGGACAACCCCAAGTATCCGGATCCGTCATGGGGCCTAACGTACGCATACGATCGTGGGGCGCTAACTACCGTCTCAGGCAAGGAGCTACTACAACGCGTTGCGGACAGCTTCCCGACCCGATTTCGCAAGGAGCGCGATTCCATGCAGGACGTCTAGCGGTTGGCTAGCAGCGATCCACAGATTTGGGCGCTGCCGCCGACCGTGACGCCAGTCTACGGAAGGAGAAAGGCGATGATGATGACGTTTTGGAACAATCCCTCGTGCTCGCAGCATCCGAATCAATCCGCAGGTCAGATCACCTATTGGTCAGGTGCCAGCGTCATCTGGGTCTGCGTAAACGGCACGCCCATCG
Organism: Candidatus Dormiibacterota bacterium; assembly: GCA_036570165.1. Lineage (GTDB taxonomy): Bacteria > Chloroflexota > Dormibacteria > Dormibacterales > Dormibacteraceae > Palsa-870. Next base: position 1,159 of record DATCPI010000079.1, read on the forward strand.
TGACGCACAACTCTCGCTGAATCTGATTCCGGTCCACGGAAATGATCGATCGTCTCGCGGATTCGGTCGCTGGCGCCACTACGTTAGTTGGAAGAGCGTCCACTAAAGGGGAGGCATCGCTCGAGCCGGTCTCGGTGGGCTCTGATAAGGTCGAGGACACCGACGCCGGGTTTGCCCGGTTGGTTCAAATAATGTCCCGCCTCCCCGACCAAAAGTTGATCGCAGTCACCCCAACATCTAGGCGATCGAACCGGGTCCGATCCCAGATGTTGGGGCGCGATGGGTCGCGCAGCATTAGGGCAACGGGATTTGAACTTGGGGATGTCTCGATGGGCCCAATTGATAACAAATGATTCGGCCAAAAACGAATCATTCGACCCGAGGCCGGCCACAGCTTTCGTCTCAACTCACGAAGCCGAGCCTTCCTAGAGCGGCACGACTCGGCCAGAGCCGGGTGCCCTGTATTTCCTTAAGGTGTACGAATTGGGTCGCGGCCCACTGGGCGGGTCACCAAGACCGACTGCCCCCTACCTCGGGCCGCGCCCGGGTACGATCGACAGGCCGATATTAGGGACGCGAAGGGAGGGTATTCACCGGCCGTATGCCGGCCGAGACGCTCAGCTTGACCTGCGCTAGGCCTTCCGCCACTTGTCGGGAGAACCGGCCTTGAATCGCCCCACCCGCTGGTATACTCGAACGTACGTTCGCTGAACGAATCTAGGAGGGGGCAAGCTATGTCTGAAGAGAAGAAAGAGGACAAAGACATCGTCGTCGAGGGAACCGAGCACCCGTGGTCGAAGGACACGATCTCGTATGCGGAAGTGGTCACGCTTGAAGTGCCTGATTACCCGCAGCACCCTGAGATCGTCTATGCCGTGAAGTACACCCACGGCCCCAAGAAGAAGCCCGAAGGCATCCTTGCACCGGGCGCATCAGTAGAAGTCGTAGACGACATGGTCTTCAGTGTTTCAGAGACTGGTCAGTCATAACGAGGACATTCGCCGCTTAGTCGAGCGCGGTTACGCTATCGCGTTCGATAGCGAGTATTTGGTTGTGCGCGACGTGCCATATCTCGACGCTCAGCACAACCTTCAAATCGGCGCCATCGTCACGAAGCTCGTCTTCGTCGACCAGGAGCGAGTGCAACAGGAGAACCACCAGATTTTCTTCGCTGGGTCCACTCCTCACGGTCTAGACGGCAAGCCAATTCCCAATCTCGGCGAAGGAGGCGCACAGCTCGCATTGAGTGAAGCGAGCAAAGACGTCGTCGTACAGCGCGCGTTTTCAAACAAACCGAAGGTAGGCACGGGTTTCCCGAACTTTTACGACAAGATCGAGAGCTACGTCACGATCATCTGCGGGCCAGCGATCGAGCTGCATGACGCCAATCCCTACACCTTTCGTGCCGTAGAGAGCGTTGTCAGCAACACGATATTCAAATTCCACGACACGCTCACCAGCAGGGCAGAGATCACCGACCTTGCCGCCAAGTTCAAGGATGATGTCGTTGCGGTCATTGGCCTCGGCGGCACGGGTGCATACGTGCTGGACTTCCTTGTAAAAACGCCGGTGCGTGAGATTCGCGCATTTGACCACGACGTGTTTCAAGTTCACACCGCCTTTCGCTCACCTGGACGACTGGAGGAAAGCGAGTTCGGCAAGACAAAGGCCGAGCTGTATCTAAAACGCTACGAGAACTTTCGTAACGGACTCTCAATTGAGCCGAAGTTCATTGACACGTCCTCCACCACTGAGCTTCAGGGCGTGACGTTTGCCTTTGTTTGCGTAGACAAAGGCGTTTCGCGGGCGGGGATCTTCGACCTCCTCATGGCGCAGGGCATTCCGTTCATCGATGTTGGCATGGGTCTCAAGCGCAAGGAAGCCGGCGGAATGCTGAATGGCCAGCTACGGACAACCTACTACTCGGCAGAGACAGCGCAGCAGCTCCGCGGCAAACAGCTCGTACCGCTGGTGGATAGTTCTGATGACATCTACCGGGTCAACATTCAAATCAGCGAGCTCAACGCGCTCAATGCATCCCTAGCGGTCATCAAGTTCAAGCAATTGCGCGGCTTCTACCTGGAGGATGCCCCCATCTACAACCTTCTCTTTGAATTGCGGGATCTCAAGATAGTGGGAGAGTCAGACATCAATGAGAATTGAGCTTGAGCGCGTGCGGTACATGCCGAAGGAGCTGCGGCCCGGCGTGTTGTACGTCTCAGAAGAATTCGGAACCGCTGCCCATTTATGCGCGTGCGGATGCGGTTCGAAGATAAGGACTCCTCTCGGCGCCACCGAGTGGTCGATCAAAGAAACGCCGGCCGGACCATCGCTCAGCCCCTCGGTTGGCAACTGGCAGCAGGCTTGTCAGTCGCACTACTTCATCGACCGGGGTGAAGTTGTGTGGGCTCCCAAGTGGACGCCAGAGCAGGTCGCCGCGGGACGGGCAGGCGAACAGGCGCGGCGGCGCGCGTACTTCGATGACCTCGATCGCCAGCGGCGGCGTGGAATATTGCGACGAATTTGGCTGTGGCTGCGACGTATCTGGTCCCGATAGATTGCAGCGAGCAAGTCGCACAGGGGTAGAGGAACCTCTCATAAGCCCGACGCCATGAAGCGATAGCGCAGGTTCTGAGTGAGTGGATGCAGATACTCGCTCACGGTCGCGGTCAAGGGCATTGCCTAGTGGCGAGGGGGCTGAGTGGAAGAATTGCCATGCCTCTGTGGTAAAAGATGTCGCCCACGCACGCGCGTCGTACGCGACGTGGATGCAACGCGTTCCGTGCTCCAATTCAGGCAACGCGGAAGGATCGGCGGTGTGCACCTCTTTGTCAGCCGTGAGGACGGCAAGATTGCCGAAGTCACGTATCAGGAACCCTTCGATTTGATCTTCTCTGACCCGAAAAAGTTCGAATACGGACGTGTGGAGCGGGAGACGGGGTTTGTCGTCCCTAGTACCAAGCACCGCGTTGACTTCAGTTTTCGGCTCGCGTAGGGCTCAAGCCGCCGGCACTGAGCCCTTGACGGAGGAACAGCTCTTTACCGCCTCCCCCGTTTCGTGTCACCATATCATGACATGAAAGTCACGAAGCGCCCATATCGGATGGCGGTACGGGCGGAGAAGGCCACGACAACGCGAGCTCTGATCGTGGAGGCGGCCAGCCACTTGCTCCGCGAGCGGTTCCTGGACGATGTCACCCTGGAGAGCATCGCCGAGCGGGCGGGTGTCACGGTCCGGACCGTGCTGAGACACTTCGGCACACGCGACCTGCTCATCGACGCAGCGGGGGCGGACCTGCGGCAGAGAGTGGTCGACCAGCGCAACACCGCACCGATCGGCAACATCCCGGGCGCCGTCGCCAAGCTCTTCGATCACTACGAGGAGTGGGGCGACTACGTGATCCGCAACCTTGCCCAGGAGGACCAAGTGCCCCGTGCCCACGAAAGCGTGGAGTCCGGACGGCGCGCGCATCGCCAATGGGTTGAGCGCATCTTCGCTCCTCGGGGAGAGGAAGCCGTCAATGCCGTTATCGCGGCCGCCGACGTTTACACCTGGAAGCTCTTGCGCCGCGACAAGAAGCTCGACCGAGCGGAAGCCGAAGCCGTCGTCACCAGACTAATCAGCGGCGTTATCGAAGGGAGGTAACCGAGATGTCCAAATTCCTTTTTGTGACCTGGGAAGGGGGCGGGAACGTGCCGCCGGCGCTTGGCATCGCCAGCGAGCTCGAACACCGCGGTCACTCGGTTTCCTTCCTGGGCCAGGGAGCGCAGGCGCAGCTGATCGAAACGGCGGGCTTTGAGTTCGAAGGCTTCAAGACGGTGCCGCCGACTCATCGGGGCATGGCCAACCCGGATGCGCTGCGCGTCTTCGCTTTCGGAGTCCTCTTCTCGCCGACCATGGGCGCCGAAGTACGCGAACGCGTGGCGGCTCTTCACGCCGACGCCGTGGTCGGCGACGCGCTTCTCTGGGGAGCGCTCAACGAAGACCTGGGCTCACCAGTTGGGGTGCTGATCCATCTTCTCTATCGGGCCGCCTACCCCGGGATTGCGGGGATGGTCGCCCGCATCAACGCGGTCGGCCAAGCCGACGGCCGGCCGCTCGTCCCCGACCCCCGACAGATCTGGCGCCGGTGGCCGCTTCGGCTTGTCACCAGCATCGAGCAGTTCGATTCACCCGGCGAGGCTGAGCCGGGCCTGCGCTACGTGGGGCCAGTGCTCGATCGCCCTGTTTCCGCCGCGCTGCCATTTGAGCTAGATCAACGGCCGCTCGTCCTCGTGGGCTTCAGCACCGCTGCGGCGCAGGCGTCTGTCGAGCGCCTGCAGCGGACGCTGGACGCTCTCGCCGACCTGCCGGTTCAGGTCCTGGCCACGGCCGGGTCCACCGACGCAACGCTCCTTCGAGCTCCTGCCAACGCGACGGTCGTCAGCTCCCTACCCCATATGAGCGTCCTGCCGCATGCCGCCCTGACGGTGACGCACGGCGGCCACGGGACGATCATGGCTTCGCTGGCCCACGGCGTCCCGGTCGTCGTCATGCCCGGCCAGGCCGCCGACCAGGCGATCAACGGTGCCCGGGCCGAGGCGCTCGGTGTCGGCAGAACACTGCCGGCTGATGCCGCGGTGGACGCCATCCGCGCTGCCGCGGTGGAGGTGTTGAACACGCCTTCCTTTCGGGACAAGGCCGATCGGATGAGGCAGCTGATCGCGCGAACAGATGCACGCAAGGACGCCGCCGACGCCCTGGAATCGCTCCTGGCTGTTACTAGCGCCCGGTCCTGACCGCGTTACAGATCGGCCGGCACTTCGCCCGGTACCTTCAACGAGTGTGCGGGAAAGAGGGAATTGACTGCCCTTAAAGCCTATCGGCTGCACACTCGACGACCTGGAGATCAAAAGGTGGAGCGGGAGACGGGACTCGAACCCGCTGGAGGTGGAAGGCGATGTCTTGAAGTGCCCCCGACTGGATATACAACCACGACGAACTCGAAATCCCCAACCGCAGCTCGCCATCTTTCCGGCGCGCGCACGACTCGACCAATGGCGACTGGTTGCCCCGTATTTCTTAAAGGTGTACAGACTACCGACCATCCAGCCAAGTTTCGCCAGATCATCCCGCGTGCCTAGCGCTTGAAGCTGACCTTCCCGACCCGGATGCCCTAGGCTCAAGAAGACCTTTGACCAAGCTGCCTGTCCCACACCGCTCTGAAGGGATCCGGGAAAGGCGTGCCCGAAGCTGATCTGCCGGTCCTCATCGTTGGAGGCGGCCCAGTTGGTCTGTCCTCCTCGCTGCTCATGTCGCGACACGGAGTGCGTTCGCTGCTGCTGGAGCGGCACCCGGGCACGTCGATCCATCCGAAGGCTCGCGGCCTGAACGTCCGGACCCTCGAGCTGCTTCGGGTCTGGGGGCTCGAACCGGCCGTCCGTGCAGCTGCAAAGGACCTCGAGCGAGCGTTGGACGTGGTCTGGGCCGCGACCCTTCTGGCCCCGGAGTCGAACCGGCTCCCCTACGGTGGCGCCGGCGAGCGGCAAGTGGCGGACAGCCCGACGACGAGCGTCGGCTGCGCGCAGGACAAGCTGGAGCCGGTCCTCCGAGAAGCCGCCAGTTCCTACGAGCTGGCCGACCTGAGGTTCGGTCACGAACTGCTCGCCCTCGACCAGGACTCGAATGGGGTGATGGCGACCGTGGTCGATCGCGAGAGCGGCCAGGAAAGGGTGGTTAGGGCTGCCTGGGTCATCGCCGCCGATGGGGCACAGAGCCGGATTCGGTCAGTGCTCGGCATCCGGATGGCCGGTCCGGGCGAACTCGGACACCGGATGGGAATCTACTTCCGGGCGGATCTCCGCGAAGTCGGACATGAGCGCCCGGCGCTCCTATACGTGCTTTCACCGCCCGAGGGGCCGGGGGTGATGGCTGCCGTAAACCTCGCCGACCTCTGGCTCTACATGGCTCCTTTCCGGCCGGGTGACGGGGAGCTGGTAGAGGACTTCACCAACGCGCGCTGCGTTCAGCTGGTGCGGTCCGCCGTCGGTGCCCAAGATCTCGACGTGGAGGTGGTGTCGGCCCTACCGTGGGCGGCGTCATCCGCCACCGCCGAGCGCTTTCGTCAGGGGCGTGTCTTCCTTGCCGGTGACGCTGCTCACCTGATACCGCCGACCGGCGGCCAGGCACTGAACGTCGGTATCCAGGACGCGCACAACCTGGCTTGGAAGCTGGCCGCCCATGTTGGGGGCTGGGCCGGGCCCGGCCTACTCGACACGTACCAGCTTGAGCGGCGTCCTTTCGCCCTCACCGTCAGCGAAGATGCCGCTCGGAATGTCGGCGGCTTTGGGCAGCGGCCGGAGCAATTCAGCAATCGCGGCCGCGTCCTTGGCTTCTGCTACGACTCGCCCGCCGTGATCCCCGACGGGAGCGACGTCCCACCAGTGGCGAACCCCGTCATCGACTATGTGCCTGCCGCGCGCCCTGGCAGCCGCGCACCGCATTTGTGGCTGGGGCGAGACGGAGAGCAGATCTCGGCACTCGACCTCTTCGACACCAGCTTCGTGCTCCTGGTAGGCGAGAACGGCCAGGCTTGGCGTGCTGCGGGCGAGCATGCCGTACAGCAACTCGGGGTACCCCTGCGCTGTTACAGCATCGGTCGCGAGGGCAACCTAATCGACCAGCGGGACGAGTGGTCGAGCCTCTACGGCGTCCGGGCGGACGGGGCTGTACTCGAGGCTGAAGTTCACGTAAACCATTATGGCCCTGGCCTTCGTTAAGTGCGGCCACAAATTCTAGCCTGACTCGTGGGCGCGAAACCCGGCCTAAGACATCAGTTCGGCGGTCACGATCAGGCGCTCGCTGTACGTCCTCTGGCTCTGCTCCCAGGCGCCGGCGCAGGTGATCAACGTGAGACGAGCGGGGCCGGTGCGCGTAAAGACGTCCGGCGGTGGCGGGGAATTCGCCGCAACGATCGTCGACGTCGCAATTCGGAACTGGAGCTGCCGGCCATCGGGCCATATCACCTGCAAGGTGTCTCCAGGCCGAAGCCTGTCGAGGCCGCGGAAGACGGCTGGAGTCGACGGCAGCCCATAGTGTCCATCGATCACCGCGTCACCCGGCTGGCCTGGCAACGGCCCTTGACTGAACCAACCCACCGTGGCGAGGCTGCTCGGAGAGGCCATCGCGTGCTGTGCGTCCAGGCCGACCGGCTCGATGGGCGCATCGACGCCGATGCTTGCGATGACCAGGCGCCAGGCCGGCGGCTCCAGACGTTCCGGCGCCACAGTGTCGAGAGCAGGCGGTGCGATCGACCGTTCGCGAGGCAGACCGCGATCTAACTGCACGGATTCGGCAGCGGTCGTCAGCCTGGGCGCAACGGACGGCGCCGGCAACGAGGGACTCGAGCCTGCGACCAGCCCAGCGATCAAGAGCACGGTCACGGCCCGGCTCCTGCGCCAGGCCACGGCCAGCAGCACGACCGCCAGTACAGCCCCAGGCAGCAGCGGTGCCGGCTGCGGCGGAGATACCGGCATGCCGGTGTTGGGCAGGCCCGGTCCGGGCGGCGCGGAGACGGCCACTGTGAAGCATTCAGAGGTCGCGTTGGTGTGTGTCGCCGCAGCGAAGACGCCGATGCTGGCCGGGTCGGGCGCGTATTCGGTGCGCCAGCAGTATTTGCCGAGCGAGCTCGTTGCCGTGGTTGGGTCAGACGTCGAGCTCCCGGCAACCAACGGCTTGGCGGACCCCACCTGGGCGCCGCCGCTGGGGCACGCGCTCGCGGTGGTCTGGGCGGGCGCGCAAAGAAAGAAGGTGACGCCACCGGTCGGGACTGGACCGGCACCACCGTTGCCGACGTTGACCGAGTCGGTCGCGGAAGCGCCGGGAGCGACCGCACTCCCGCCAGGAGCGCTGGTGCTCGCAATGGCCGGATCGCGGCACGAGCGAAACGCGAGCGGTCCCGCGAAATCTTTAAGTCCGGAGGTGAACGACTGAGCCGTGCGTGTGTGCGGTAGGAAGGTGTTGAAGCAGCCGGCGAACGGAATGCCGGCGAGGTCGACACCGCCTTCGAGGAAGTCGTTGGTCGACACGATCGTCGAGTTGCCTGAGATCGCGTCGCGGCACACCCAACCTCCGCATGGGATGTCAGCCCCATTCACCAGGAAAGTGAGAAATAAGGGGGCGGCGATCAGCTCGTAGTGCTCGGGCGGACTCGCACCCGCCGGATTGCACACGGTCCCATCGGGCGGTTGAACAGCGGGATCTGCGAGGCAGTGCCACTGATACACGGATGTCCCCGCCACTGCGCCTCCGGCCGTGAAGTCGACCGCGACCAGCAGGTCTCCCTCGGTTCGGTTGCCCGTGAAAGTGCCAGCGCATGCGGCAGTTACCCCAACCACGCTCTGGAGAAATTCGAAGTCCATGTGACTGTCGCCGTTGTTGACCAGACGCTCGGCCGCAAAGTAGACCTCCGGGTGCCCGGTGTCGGCCCTGGTGTGGCTCACTGCGTAGACGTTGCTCAGATCGTCCTTGGCCGGGACGGGACCATGAAATGTCCCGATCGAGGTGAGCGCGTCGCCGTTTTTCGCGCCGCCGGCGATGATCGTCGGATCGCCCGCAGGGCAGAGTGGAGTAGTGGTGGTGTCGCTCGAGATCGGGTCGACGACAAAGACCGCTGTAATGATGCTGGGGTCGGCCGCGGCCGCCGGCGTCAGCGTCGGCGCGATCGGCGGAGTGGAGCCGGCACCCGGACTGCCGCAGTTGAAGATGCCGCCGGGACCGCTGAGGTTGACCGCTCCCGCCGGGCAGGCGTAGGTCGGGCTCGCGCTGCCCGAGTTGGCCCAGTCGTGGGTGGCACCGCTCGCCGGGTTGAACCGGATGCCCCCGTCGATGGCGAGCCAGCCGGACGGTGCGGCCAAGACCGCCGTCGCTGCCAGCATCCCAGCAACTGGAACGGCCGCCGCCGCACCGGCCCGCGCGGCCCAGTGTCTGTACCGCATTCCTATTCGTGTCAACAGTGCATTGGCAGCTTACTTGCAGGACCCCCCTGCGGGCCCACGCATTTTCGCGGCAGAGCTGTTGGCGGAGCGGGAGGGATTTTGCCCCCCACCCAGCACGTCTGCAAACTCAAAATCGCGTGAGGGTGGAGGCCGCTTTCGGGAGTGCCCTAGAAGATGCGAACAACAAGAGCCTGGCCCATGGCCGTGCTCCTCGAGGCCCAGAGCCACGGGGGCTCCGTTCCACGGATCTCGATGGTGAACGGCGCGTGCCATACTGACCACGGAACGAGACCCATGATCGGTCTACTGATGTGTGACATTCAGGAGAGGAAGCCTTGAATACGAGAAACATCGTCGGTATCGTGGTGGCACTAATCGTCGTCTACTTGATACTTCATTTCTTGTTCCACGTGATCTGAACACCGAAGACCTAACCGCGCCCAGTCTGAGAACCGGGCGGACCTTGCGTTGGTAAAGGCACGTGGAGCACTCAGTCTGGCGAGATGTCCGCGAGGGGCCGCCATTCCAGTAGGAGTGCCCTTGTAAGCGAAGGGGTTCGTCCTGTCCCCTTCGAGCGTTTCGCGATATTGCCGCTCACCTCCGGGGCGTGACGAATGGTCGCAACGCCTTCGTGCTCAGCTTTTTCTTTCTGCCACAAGGGCCTCACCGCTGTGATGGAGACCCCAATGTCACAGACGTCTGTCAGTTCTAGGAGAGCGGAGAGGGAGAGATTTCATCTGGAGCCCGGCGATACTAGGCCAGTGACGCCCGGCGGAGGCGACCCGGTAGGTGAAGACCCGTGAGCGCGGAGCTCGAGGTCTACGCGCTCGAGCTGTCATGGGTGTTTGACCAGCTCGCCGCATCGCTCGCAGGACTCGACGAGCACCTCGCCGACCGGCGAGGCGGGACCGCGAACAGTCCTTCACGATCGTGAGCCACGTCATCGGGGCTACGCGGGCGTACACGCTCTCAAGCCTCGACCCCGCACTCCTCGACGAACGCCTGCTACCGCCGCGGGAACTCTACGGCGAGGGCGAACTCCACGAAGATGAGCCGCCGCCAGGCGATCGTCGATAGCATCCGCCATGCAGCGCTCCACCTCGGCGAGCTCCGGCTCACGCGCGATCTCATCGCGGGCTAACGGCTACCTGGCCTGTTGCGCAAGCCTGCGTAATGCCAATCTGCGTTATGCGAATCAGCATTATGCAAAAGAGGGCAATTGGTGGACCGGAGGGGAATCGAACCCCTGACCTCCTGCATGCCATGCAGGCGCGCTCCCGAACTGCGCCACCGGCCCACGACTCGCTTCGCGGAGTAGTTGATGATACCGCCCACCTTCTACCCTCCTCTACGATCTGCTCTGCCGATGCAGGCCCGTGAAATCGATCGCAGCGAGCTGAAGGGTGGCGGCTATCTCGCAACGCCCGACGGACCCGGTCCGCATCCCGGAGTGGTCGTGATCCATGAGGCGTACGGCCTGAATGACAACATCAAGAACATCACTCGGCGGTTCGCCGACGCGGGATATGTCGCGCTGGCGGTGGACCTGTTCACCGACCGCAATCGCGCTGTATGCATGGCGCGCTACATGGCCGGGCTGCTTCTCGGATCGGTCCATCGATACGGCATCAACGACTTGAAGACCGGGCTCACGTTCCTCGCGAAGAATCGCGACGTGGACGCCATGCGCATGGGGGCAATCGGGTTCTGCATGGGCGGCGGGTTCGCTATCGCCTGGGCCTGCACCGACTCCCGGCTCAAGGCCATAGCCCCCTTCTACGCCACCAACCCACGACCCCTGGAAGTCGTCAGCCGGCTATGCCCTGTGGTCGGTTCGTATCCCGAGAACGATTTCACCGCGCGCGCCGGCCGCGCCCTCGACAAGACGCTAGAGCGCGACGGCATCGCGCGCGACATCAAGATCTACCCGGGCGCCCGTCACTCGTTCTTCAACGTGGACGGCCGCTCGTACGACAAGGCGGCTGCCGAGGACTCTTGGGCGCGGGTCCTCAAGTTTTTCGGCGAGCAGATCGGCGCGAAGAAGTCTTAGGCGGACTGCCTCGGCCGGCCACTTCCGCTTCCGGAGTTCCACCTGCGGCCCCGATTCCGGTTGACGCGTGGACCAGAGGTTGCCGCATGTGACTGCATCGGCCGGCCTTCCCGGTAGTGCCAGCTGCCCTCGTCGAGCAACCGCTTCGTGTCGAGCTCGCGGATGACCGGAGCACCGAGGCGTCCCAGCTTCACCCACGCGTTCTCGTCTTCGGGCGACACGAACGTAAGCGCGCGACCCGCCTCGCCCATTCGCGCGGTCCGGCCCACCCGGTGGGTCAGCCATTGCGGCGAATCGGGAAGCTCGAAGTTCACCACCAACCCGACGTTGACCACATCGATCCCTCGCGCGGCCACGTTGGTCGCGACGAGAATCTGGCTGCGGCCCTCGCGGAACGAGCTCATCGTCCGATCACGCACCAGCTGGGAAAGATTCCCCTGCAGCTCAACCGAGTTGTGACCCAGCTTGCGCAGGTTTTGGTTGAGCTTCGTCACACCGTGCTTGGTGCGGCCGAAGATGATCGCGCTGCCCCCGTGCTTGCGGAGCAGGCGGCTCAGCGTCGGCAGCTTCTGCTCGCGGTCCACGCGGACCAAACCGTGCTCCAGCAGGTCGGCGTGATTGGACTCGAGGCGCACTTCCACCGGGTCGTTCGTGTGCTTCTGCACCATCCTGCTCACCCAGGCCGGCATCGTCGCCGAGGCGAGCACCGTCTGCGGCTCGTAGGTGAGACCCAGGATTTTCTCGACCGACGGGGCAAAGCCGGCATCGAGCATCTCGTCCGCCTCATCGAGAACCAGGTACTGAATGCGGGATAGAGAAAGCTTCCCCTGGCCCAGCATGTCGATGATGCGGCCCGGGGTCCCGACGACCACGTCAACGCCGCGCTTCAGGGCGAGCCGCTGCGTCGCGTAGCCGACGCCGCCGTAAAGGACGGTCGTGCGCAGGTCAGTCGAGAGGGTGCGGAGCACTTTCTCGACCTGCAGCGCAAGTTCCCGGGTCGGCGTGACGACCATCGCCCGGGGCCCGGCCCCGCCGCGCGGCAGCTTCTCGACCATCGGGATGAGATAGGCAAGCGTCTTGCCAGACCCGGTCTGGGCCTCCATGACGACGTCGCGGCCCGCGAGCAGGGCCGGGATGGCTTCAGCCTGAACCTGAACGGGTTCCGTGATGCCCAGTGCGGACAGGGCGGCGAGTGTGCGCGGGCTAACGCCCGCTTCGGCGAATGATGGCAACGTATTTCTCCTGATCCCCTCTAGGTTCGTATTTGGATCGCGACGATCAGGACACCGTTACCGTGACGGCGAGAGAGGACCCGAGCGGAGCGGGCCGGCGAGCCGGCCAAGGCGATCAGTTTACGAGATCGGCACATCTGGCGTCTTTCGCTCACCATGATCGATCTCAGATGAACGTCCTCGTCACCGGCGGCACAGGGGTCCTCGGACGCCAGGTGGTGAGCCTCCTGCGCGCCTCGGGTCACAGGGCTCGCATTTTCAGCCGCAATCCCAAAGGCCACGATGACGCGGTCCAGGGCGACCTCATCACCGGGGTCGGGCTCGCGAAGGCGGTGGTGGGCATGGACGCGATCATCCACGCCGCATCCGCCACCAGTCACGTCACGAAGCTGCAGGCGACCGACGTGACCGGCACCCGCCGCCTCCTTGCCATGGCGCGTGAAGCCGGGGTGCAGCGTGTCGTCTACGTGTCGATCGTCGGCATTGACGACTCCGCTTATCCGTACTTCAAGTACAAACTGGCGGCCGAAAGAGTCATCGAGGAGAACATCCTCCCCTGGTCGATCCTGCGTGCGACGCAGTTTCACCCGCTGGTCGAGACCTTCCTCGAGACGTTCTCCAAGCTGCCGTTCATCGCCACCATCCCTTTCAAGTGGCAGTTCCAGCCGGTCGCCCCGGTGGAGGTGGCGGCTCGCCTCGTCGAGGTCGTCCAGAACGAGCCGGCGGGCCGGCTCCCCGATTTCGGCGGCCCAGAGGTAAGGAACTTCTGGAGCCTGGCGGAGTCGTGGCTCATCGCCCGCAAGATGAACAAGCGGCGGGTCAACCTGCCGCTGCCCTTCAAGTTCAGCCGCCAGGTCGCCGCCGGCCACCTGCTCTGCCCCGAGCACCTCGACGGCACCATCACCTTCGAGCAGTACCTGAAGGAGAAATACTCATGAACCGCTGGGTCGATCGCTACGGACGTACCGGCTTTGCTGCGCTGACGAGCCTCATCTGGTTCTTGCCGATGGCCGCCTGGGCGGGCTCGGCCGATCTCTCGCCAATCGACCAGACGGCCTATCCGTGGATCGCGCTCGGCATCGGCGTCGTGATGTTCGCCGTCTGGATCTTCCTCCTCACCCGCCTCGGCCGGATTCCCGTCGCGCCCCGCCAGCATCGCCTCGACCTGGCCCAGATGTCCACTTCCGAGAAGCGGTGGACGCTGGCCCTCATTGCCTTCGGCGCAGGCCTGATCGCGCTGCTCAACGGAGCCGCCACCGTCGACTGGGCGCCGCTCGCCGCGGCAGTCGGCTCCGGCAAGGTCGGATCGATCCTCTTCGCGCTTGGCCTGGCGGTCTACCTGATTGTCATGATGGCCGGGATCTGGATCAGCTGGCGCCGGTCGCGCACAGCCTTCATCGAGCGAAAGCGCCACAGCCTGTGAGCACCTCGGCGATGAAACGGGCCGCGCCCGGCTGGTTCTTCCTTCCCGACGCTAGCCGGCGGGGCCAGCGATCTCCTTTGGAATAGTTGCTTGCGCAATCAAGTATCAAGCAAGTAACAACTCTTCGTTTCCAGGAGGAACAAAGATGGTTAGGTACGATCTCGATCCGGCACATACTCATCTCGGGTTCACCGCCAAGCACCTCGCGGTGTCCACGGTCCGGGGTCAGTTCAACAAGTTCGAGGGCTATTTCGAGGGTCCCGACGACGACTACACCAAGGCCCGCGGCGAGGTCAAGGTTGAAGTCGCCAGCCTCGAGTCGAGGAGCGACCAGCGCGACACCCACCTTCGCTCAGCCGACTTCTTCGACGTCGAGAAGTACCCGTACCTCACGTTCAAGCTCACCAGCATCGAGCCAGTGGACGACGAGAACTTCAGGGTGCGCGGCGACCTGACGATCAAGGACATCACGAAGCCCGTCACGCTCGACGCAACGATCGAAGGCCGAATGCCCGACCCGTTCGGCGCCAAGGAGCGCCTCGGCATCAGCGTGCGCGGCCAGCTGAACCGCATGGACTGGGGCCTCAACTGGGATGGAGTCGCCGGCGCCGTGCCGTTCGCGAGCCACACCATCAAGCTCGAGGTCGAGGCCGAGATCGTCGTCAAGGTCGAAGAGCCGGCGCAGGCGTCCGCAGCGAACTAAGTAAGAGGGGGTGCCGGGCGGCGCCCCCTCGTCCTTCTATATGTGAGACACGTTGAATAGGATTACGCCGGTGGCAAAGCTAACCGGCAACAAGGCGGAGCAGGTCTGGGAAGGCATCACGCGCGCCCACTGCTCGATGACGGCCGCGATCGAAAAGGACATGCTCCCTGCTGGTATCTCGCTTGCCTGGTACCAGGTCCTCGCGCACCTACGCCAGGCACCCGACGGCATGTTGCGCTTCCAGGACCTCGCCCGAGTGGTCGGCATCACCGACAGTGGCGCGTCCCGACGGTTGAATCAGATGATCAAGGCCGGCCTGATCGAACGGTTCCTGTGCGCGTCAGACCGCCGCGGCGTATACGCCCTCATGACCGACAAGGGCAAGGCGACGTACCTCAAAGCGCATGCGGTGTTCGTCCGCAGCCTCGAGCGCAACCTCAAGCAGCTGGAGCCTGGCGAAGCGGAGCTCGTTCAGACTGCGCTGTCGCGGCTGAGCTCGAAATAGAGGCGCGGCCAGAAAGCCCTCGACTGATCTTCGGCGCCCATGCGGCCCATCTCCGGGCTCAGCTCCTGTGCTGCTCGCTCACGAGTGGTCAGACGCGCTCGCTCCGCTGCTCGTCGCTTCGCCCAGATCTGGACCACCTGGATCGCCGGATCTCTAGCCGAGGGTTTCGGCCGCGCCTCTAGCTCGTTTCGGCCTTCTTGGCCAGGTTGGCCAGCAAGGTCCCGAACTCCTTCGAAACCCCTGGACCCAGCATCCCTCGCAGGATCGGCCCCAACGGACCATTCACCTCGACGGTCTGACCGACCTTGGTCTTACCGCCCGGCAACGGATCGACCCTGCAGTTGAAGCGAAACGTCGTGCCCGGGATCACGCTCGTCTCGAGCGCGAAGAACCGGCCCGGCTGAACCTCGGCCAGCTTCATCTTGTGATGCTGCCCGGCCCGGGTGTTCATGATCCCAGTACTGCCCTGGACGAAGCCACCCTGCCAGTCCATCGTCGACACGTTGGGGTTCCAGTCGCCCCAGGTGGACATGTCCGACCAGATCCTCCACACCTTGTCCGGCGAAGCGCTCGTCTCGACCGACGTCCCGTACTCAGCCATTTCGGACGCCATCTTATAGTCGCATCGTGGTCGCACGGCCGGTCGGGTACGGAATCGACTTCGGCACCAGCAACAGCGCGGTGTCGATCGCCTACGAAGATCGCGTCGAGGTCGTGCCCATCGGCCAGGCCCGCACGCTCCCGTCCTTCATCTACCTGCATCGCGCCGGCCGCCGCGCCGCGGGCGACGAGGCAGTCAAGACCTTCCTCAAGTCCGGCCACGAGAAGACCGATTGCTGGAAGTGCCCTCTCGCTCCCTACGGCTGGGACACCGACTGCCGGCAGTACCGCAAAGGCGGTGGCTGCAGCGACGCGCGGCTGCTGGCCGGTGTGAAGCACGAGCTGGCGAAGCTAGGGTTCGCGGGCACCAACTCCTGGGCGACCGACTTCACAGTCGGCGGGCTGATCAGCGTCGTCTTGAAGCGTCTGAAAAACGAGGCTGACAGGGCGGCCGGCCAAAGCGCGACCTCCGTCGTGCTCGGACACCCCGTGGTCTTTGCCGGCGCTGACCCGGACAACCGCGCCGCTTCCGACGCCGAGGCTTTCCGAAGGCTCGAGCAAGCGGCGCACGAGGCGAGCTTCACGCAGGTGGCGTTTCTTCCCGAGCCCACCGCGGCAGTGATCGGCACGCCGGTGCGTCACGGCATCGAGGTCGCGGTGGACTTCGGCGGCGGTACGTTCGACGTCGCCGTCATGGACTCGCGCGGCGGCGACCCGCGAATCGCCGGCCTGGCCGGCGTCGCCATCGGCGGGGAGATCCTGGACGGCGTCTTATTCGAGACCAGCGTCGGACCGGCGCTCGGACTGGACGCGCTTCCGTACTGGCTCTTCAATGAATTGCGCACCGCCAGCTCCGTGCGCCTGCTCATGGCCGACCCCGGCATCCCCTCGATCCTGGGCCGCCTCGGCGGCCCCGCCGCCGACGTCGTCCACGCGCTCCTTTACGAAGGCCACGCGTATAACTTCTACAAGGCGATCGAGTCAGCCAAGATCGCGCTGTCCACCGACGAGGTGACCGAGCTGCGCTTTGCTCCCCTCGGCCTCCAGGTGACGCTGCGGCGCTCCGCCTTCGAATCCATGATCCGCTCGGAGCTCGACCTCGTCCGCCAGGCGATCGACCGCGCGCTCAAGGAAGCCGGCGTCGCGCCGGACGAAGTCGAGCGCGTGCTGCTCACCGGCGGCTCGGCGTACATCCCGGCGTTTCGCGCCGACCTCGACGGATTGTTCGGCGCCGAGCGGCTGGAACAGCGCGACGCCTTCACCGCCGTGGTGCACGGCCTTGGCGTGCGAGCGCAGCAGCTGTGGGGTTCGGCGACCGCGCTGTCCCTAGAGGTGGAATGACCGAACCCGATACCCTCTTACGGTAGGGATGGATCCAACTCGTTCTCGTCTGGTTAGTACCGCATCCACGATGCTGGTCGCGGTTGCGGCCGCGATGTGGGCGACCGACGCCTACTTCCGGCCGGGCCTGACCAAGCAGCTCAGCGCGGGCCAGATCGTGCTCGTCGAGGACCTGCTGATCAGCATCTGCCTGGTGCCGATCATCCTCATCAACGTCGGCTCGCTCCGGCGGTTGACCGCCGGGCGCTGGCTCGCCCTAGCGGCAATCGGTGTTGGCCCGCAGGCCGTGGCGACCGTCCTCTTCACGAAGGCGATCGGCTATGCATTCGCCAATCCCGCCGGGCCTCAGTTCGACGTCCTGCATGAGGTATACCTTCTGTATCTCCTACAGCCCGTGTTCGGGCTCGCATTCGCGCGCATCTTCTTGGGCGAACGGCGGCGTCGCGCCTTCTGGCCTTTCGCCGCCACCGCGCTGATCGGCGTGTATCTGATCGTGTTCGCCGACAACCCCGCCGCGCCGTGGCAGATCAAGCACCCCGAGCTGGTGGCTGGGCTGCTGGTGCTGGGGGCGGTAATCATGTGGGCGGCCGGCACGGTATTGGGCCGGTATGCGCTGCGGGACGTCAGCTTTCCTGTGACAACTGGCATGCGCTTCCTGCTCGCGCTGCCGGTACTCTTGGTGATCGTCCTTGTGGACAAAGGCGGCGCCGCCTTCAGCGGCTACGCGGCCGGCCAGATTCCTGCCTTCTTGGGCATCGTGATCGTGCCCGGTCTACTGGCGATGCTCCTCTACTACCTCGCACTCTCCCACACGCCGGCATCCTTAGCCACCATTGCCGAGCTCGGCTACCCCCTGGCGCTTTTCCTGATCTTCTCTCTGCCACTTCCGGTTGGCCAGGGGACGCCCCTGCAGCCGGTGGAGATGTTGGGCGCGGCCATTCTGGTGGTAAGTGTCGTGACGCTCAACTTTCTCAAGAACCGGAACATCGTCGAGGTTCCGCGCGAACGGCTGGTGATGCCGAGCTCCGCCGCTTAGGCCAGGACCTCGTCCTCGACCACGGCCGCCTCCAGGGGCACCTCGGCGTGCTGCAGCACGTAGATCTCCTCGGGACGCTCATGGCCCTCGAGCCGCCGCTTGCCGATGCTCAAGAGCTGGACGTCGTCGCGCAGGATGTCGGCCACGATCGAGTAGGTCGTCTCCGAGACGAGGACCTGGCCGCCCACGGCGCGGCGGCGCAGCTTGGCGCAGCGATTGACCGCGGGCGATCGATAATCGCGATCCTGCGCGTCGGCTTCACCGGTCAGGACGGCCATCCGAACTTTGATCCGGATCTCGTCTCTCCACGGCTCGGATTGGATCGCCCTCTGGGCGTCCAGGGCGGCGATGACCGCGTCCGTCGCACGCAAGAACACGGCGAAAAAGCTGTCGCCTTCGCCACGCTCCTTGAGCACGATTCCGCCATTCGACTCGATCGCTTGGGTCAGCAGCTGGTCGTGCCGTCTCATCACCGCATACATCTGAGCGCGGCCCTGGATCCAGAGCGCCGTGGATTCGACGACGTCGGTCATGAGGAACGTGACGATTCCGTCCGGCAACGAGGTCGCCGTCTCGGCGCCGATGGGGGTTGGAGGACGCGAGCCGCGCGCGGCGTCCGCGTCGAACTTGGAGCCGATCCTTCCCGCCACCACGACGTACTCGTCGATCGTGTTGGCGCGCCGGAAGAAATGGACGTTGTATGAGGGGAGCAAGCTCCATTTCGCGAAGTCGGCACCGGACTCGCCGTCTCGATACATCCCGGGCGATACCACGAAGAGCCGGCCCAACTTGATGATGGAGACCTCGTCCAGGCCCAGCTCCCGCGCCACTTCTTCGCTGGTGAGACGGCGGTTCTCCTGGTCCGCCGCCACAGCCATCCGCACCACCTGGACGAAGCGGTCGAGGTCGCGCTGGGTGTCGCGACATCGATGCAGCTGCTCGACGGTCAGCGACACCTCCGCGTCGGCGCTGAAGCCATCGTTGGAACCATTGCCTTCGTGCGCCGGCCCGAACATCGCCGCCACGCGCTCAAAGCTGTCACCGACTGCGAATTCCCGCGTCACTCGCTGGTACACGTCGCCGACAGCCGGCCACTTCCCGGTGGCGACGAAGTGGTCGGCGACCACCTGCTCGTAGAGCCATGCGGATCCATCAAGCGCGAGCTGGAGGTTGAGCGCGACCTGAAGGAAGTCCACGGTCAGGCGATACAGCTCCTCCACGAACGCAAGGGCGCCGGCGCCCGCGACCCTGATCTCACGGTCCAGGCCGAGCGAGGATTTGTGCTTGGCGGTGCCGTCCACGTACGTGAAAGCTTCGACCGCAACGAGCTCGCCATGGTTGCGCAGCTTGATCCGCGTCTGCGAAACGCGCGGGCCGGGTCCGGTGAGGGTCGGGCTGTCGGCCACGTGCACGTGGCCACCCGGGCCCCAGGCCTTCTGGATCGGCGCGCGCAAGTCGGACACCAGCGAGTAGCAGCGCTGGATGAACGCCAGCGCCTCTTTTCCCGCATCCGTGTCGTAACGATCCTGACGCACAGCGCGCAGGTCTTCCTCCCACGCGGAGGTGATCGCTCCCCTCAACCCAACGATGCCTGGCTGCAACGGCGTCTATCCCTTGACCTTGGGCGAATTCACTGCGCCCCCCCAGTGCCCGGCTGCAAAGAGTACCGTCCCCAGTGCCTCGCGTGGCCTATTTAGCGGCCGCCAAATACGAGTCGTGATGCAAGTCACAGCCCGGGGGCCTCAAACTTCGCGCCATGCCGCCCGCACGCAGCACGGTCAACCTGGTCGTGGCTGCGATCGTATCCGCCGCGGTGCTGTACGCCACCTTCTTCGGAGCGGGGCCGCTGCCTGCTCTCGGCCCGGCCTTCAATCCCGCCACCGGCGCCTGGACCATGGCCCTCGACGCATCGATCAGAAACGAGACGCTGCGCCTGGCGGGGCTTCAGCAGCCCGTCAAGGTCACCTTCGAGGCCGACGGTACGAGCCACATCGTCGCGCAAACCGACCACGACCTCTTTCTGGCCACGGGCTACGTGCACGCTCGTTTCCGGCTGTTCCAGATGGATCTGTTGCGCAGGCAGGGAGAGGGACGCCTGTCGGAGGTCCTCGGCAAGGCTGCGCTGGACAGCGACCGCTTCGAGCTGCAGCTTGGCTTGCTGCGGACGGCGCAGCTGGAATGGAACGCGCTCGCGCCGGACCACCGCGCGCGCAAGGCTCTCGTCGCTTACGCGCAGGGCGTGAACGACCGGATCACGCAGGTCGAGGCCGACCACCAGCTGCCGGTGATGTTCACTCTGCTCGGCTACCACCCGAAGCCGTGGACGCCGATCGACTCGCTGATCGTCAAGGGCGACATGACCCAGACCCTCAACTTCACCGACACCCCGCTGGTGATGGCGCTGCTGCAGAAGTCGCTCGGCCCCGACCTGACCCCGCAGTGGTTTCCCATCCTGCCGCCGAACCCTCAGTCCCCATACGACCCCGGCCCGTATGCGACCCAGCCGTCGGTGGTGCCCATAGCGGCGACAGCGGCGCAGCCGGTCACGGACCAGGCCGCCATCGCCGCGGCCGACGCACATCAGCGGCTGGCCGCCCTCCCGGCCGGCCTCGTCGCCACCGGCGGCGTCAGCAACAACTGGGCCGTCGCCGGAGCCAAGAGCACGGGCGGCGGGGCGCTGATGGCGGGCGACCCGCACCTCCACCTGACGCTGCCGGCGATCTGGTTCCAGCTGGCCATGGACTCACCCGGCTACCACACGAGCGGCGTCGGCATCCCGGGCACGCCGGGGGTTTTGATCGGCCACAACCAGCACATCTCCTGGAGCCTGACCGACGCCCAAAACCAGCAGACCTTCTACTACCTGGAGCACGAGGACTCGACCCATGCGGGCCAGTACCTGTGGAACGGGGTCTGGCGCAACTACAAGACGGTGGCCTACGACATCCCGGTTCTCGGCGGCCCGACCGAGCATCTGACCGTCAAGCTGAGCGTGCACGGCCCGGTGATCAATCAACGCGGGCAGACGACGTCCGTCTGGTGGGCCGGCAGCATTCCGTCGCAAGACCTCGACGTGCTGATGGCCATCAACCAGGCGGCGGACTATCAATCGTTCCGGAACGCGCTGAAAGGTTGGTACTCGCCGACGCACAACTTCGTCTACGCCGACGACAAGGGCAACATCGGCCTGATCTCGGCGGGTTACTACCCGCAGGTCGCCACCGGCCAGCCGTGGCTGCCGATGCCCGGAACGGGTGAGAACGACGTCATCGGGACCATCCCGTTCGACTACATCCCGCAGGCCTACAACCCGCCGGCCGGCTTCATCTGGTCGGCCAACCAGCGCCAGGTAACACCCGACTATCCGTACTACATCGGCACCGCATCGAACTTCTTCGACCCCGGATACCGGGCGAACGAGATCCGCCGCGTGCTGAGCCAGAGCGGCAAGCTCAGCGCGGCCGACATGATGGCGCTGCAGACGGATACGCGTGATTTCTTGGCGGCCGAGATCACGCCGATCCTGATGCAGGCGCTCGCCGGAGCGACGACCGGCCGCGACCAGCAGGCTGCGGACCTCCTCGGCGCCTGGGACTACCGCATGGAAACCGACTCTGCGGCCGCGACGATCTGGTGGACGTTCTGGCAGGAGTACATCGCCGAAAGCTTCGATCCATGGTGGAAGGCGAAGAAGGTGCCGGTGGACCGCGCGGAGCTGAACGACGCGCTCGGCCAGGACCTCGAAGCGCTGGCCCTCGCCGGGAAAACCGTCTGCGCGCCGCCGAACTGCACCGCCCCGGTCGCTTCCGCGTGCCCAACCGCGGCATGCGAGCGGCTGTCTTTGACGCTGGCGCTTCGGAAGGCCTTCACCGCGACAACCGCAAAGCTCACGAAGCAACTCGGCGCCGACCCGAAAAAGTGGACGTGGGGCAAGGTGCACCAGCGCGTGGTCCAGAACCTGGCGCAGATCAAGGGTCTCGACTACGGGCCGCGCCCTGACCGAGGCGACGGGTTCACACCGCTGGCGGCGCCCGGCTTCCCGTCCAGCCATGGGCCTAGCTGGCGGATGGTCGTCGACTGGGGCGCCGGCACCTTCCAGGGCATCTACCCCGGAGGCCAGAGCGAGAACCCCGCGTCGCAGTGGTACGCGGACCGTGTCGACACGTGGTGGAACGGCCGGTACGCGACGATGCTGACCGCCGACGCGGCGGCCTCGTCCCGTGGCGCGAAAGCGTGGAGCCTCCAACCGTGAAGATGTTGGTGGCGGCTTTGCTCGTCGGCGTGCTCATAGCGGTCGTCGCCGTGATGCTGGGTGTCTGGTGGGCGCCTTTTGTCGTCGGCATCGGGATCGGGATCGACTACCCACGAGCCCGCGTCGCCGTTTCGGCCGGCGCGGTCGTCGGCCTCCTTGCGTGGGGCCTCCCGCTCGGCGGGGATCAGGTTCTATACGGCGTGCGTCCAGCCGCCGAGAGCCTGGGCGCGATCCTGGGCTTCGGCCACCAGGCCGCGATTCCGGTGATCCTGACCTGCATGGTTGGACTTCTCCTCGGGCTCACAGGAGCGTGGCTGGGATCCGCCGGCCGCTCGCTTGTCTGGCCGCGCGGCGGCTCGTATCTGATTGAATGGCCGCGTGAGGGTCGATAAGCAGCCACTTGACGGAGCGTGTTGGTGCGCGATCGCGGCGGTGGCGGCGCTTGCGCTGGGCGCCTGCTCATCCACCCCCGCCGCCGGCGGCCCCACCCCCGGCGTCCAGCCTCCGACGGCAAGCGTGAAGGTTCTGGCCTCGGTCGGGCCTGGAGAGGGCGACCTCAACGTCATCACGACCGAGGGCTACACCGATTCGTCGTGGGCGGTGCCCTTTACCAACGCGACCGGATGCAAGATCACCCCGACGTACGTGGCCTCGTGGGATGAGGTCGTGAAGACGATGCACGACGGCGGCGGGGGCCAGTGGGACCTGGTCTCGGCGACCGGCGATGCAGCGCTGCAGCTCATTTACAGCGGCGACGTGAACCCTATGAACACCGCGCTGATCCCCGAATTCACCAACTTCCAGGCGGTTTTCAAGGCGCCTCCTTACAACACGGTCAATGGGATCCATTACGGAATCTCGCTGCAGTGGAGCCCGAATACGCTGCTCTTCAACACCAAGAAGTTCGTCAACCCCCCGACGAGCTGGAACGTCATCTACGCCCCAGCCAACAAGGGACTCATCACCGTGCCCGACAACCCGATGCAGATCGCGGACGCGGCGCTGTACCTGAGCAAATCTCAGCCGAGCCTCAACATCAAAGACCCATATGAGCTGAACCAGAAGCAGTTCGACGCCGCGATCGCGCTGCTGAAGGATCAGCGTCCGCTGATCAAGAGGTACTGGGCGCTGGTCTCCGAAGAGATCTCGATGTTCCACAACGGTGAGGTGGTCGTGGGCAGCGCGTCGCCGTACCAGACCGTTGAGCTCAAGAAGGCCGCGGCGCCGGTCGCCGACACCATCCCGTCCGAAGGCGTGACCGCCTGGGGAGATTCGTGGATGCTCGCGGCCAAGGCGCCCCATCCGAACTGCGCGTACCTGTGGACCCAATACGTGAGCACGCCCAAAGTGCAGGCCCAGCAGGCCCTGTTCTTCGGCGAGACGCCCGTCAACACGAAGGCGTGCGCCGAGATGGAGGCCCTGACCGCAGGATCGTGCGCGCAGTACCACGCCGGCGAGCAGGCGCCTTACTTCGACGCGATCAAGTTCTGGAAAACGCCGCTGCAGCGGTGCCCGGACGGGACCAGCACCTGCGTCCCATACGACCAGTGGGTCTCCGCCTGGACGACGCTTAAGGTTTAGGTCTTCTCGAGCGTGGTCTTCAGGTTGGCCGTCGCGCCGTTGTAGTTCTTCTGCACCGTGCCCTTGAAGATGGCGAGCGCGAGTGGAAAGTAGAACGGCCCTTTGGTCATCGTCGCTTGTTCCTTTCTAGTGGATGATCATCGGCAGCACGATCGAAGCGGCCCAGAGCGCCAGCCCGACCGCGATCAATTCGACCTTCCTGTAACCCCAGCCGATGGCGGCGAGCACGAAGGCGATGAAGGCCAGCAGCAGCAGGACCACGGCCAGGCTCAGGTGCCCCAGCCGGCCGTCGATCAGCAGCGAAAGCACCCACAGTGCCAATCCGACGGCGATCAGGTTCGCCTTCTTCCAACTCCAACCGATCGCGGCGACGATGAAAACGATCAGGGCAATGATCTGCAGAATTTCAGTCAAACTCATGTGGGCATTATCGGCTGTTGGTCAGCCGTCTGCAGCAGGATTCTTGCCTTTCGTGAAGTCGCCCAGCAGGTGCACCCCCCAGCTTTTCGGCGTCAGGCGCTCGGCCAGCACCGAGGTCGTGAACATGAAACCGTTCACAGCGAGGTAGGTTGGGTCTTGCACGACGCGAAGCTCGGCGACCTCGAGCCCGCTTGCCTCGGCCAGCGCCCGCAAGGTGGCGGCGGTGTTGGCGCGGTATCGGACCGGGAACGTATCGGATTCCCGCCGCCCGTAGAACCGGGACACCAGGCGCCTCTGGACCACCGGAACGGCTTTGCCGAGCCGGTTGAGCAGCAGGAGCGGATTGCGCAGGTTGGGGGTCAAAAAGACGAAGTGCCCGCCCGGCCGCAGCACGCGCTCGACCTCGCGCAGCACGGTCTGGGGCTCTCGCACGTGTTCCAGCACCCACAGGCAGACGATCAGGTCGAATGAGTCGCCTGCGAACGGCAGGTGCTCGCCGACCCCGCGGAGGATCGGCATCCCCGGCGCGCGGTGCTCGGTGAGCGATGGCGCGTCAGGGTCGAGGCCTGCCGCGAGCTTGACGTCGCGCCAGAACAGCTCGACCACGCCGCCGCGGCCGCAGCCGAGGTCGAGCACCCGGCTGTCCGGGGTCACGTAGCCCCGAACCAGGGCCTCGAGCTGGTCGCCGCTCGACCGCCAGCCGGGCCGCATGGCCCGGTAGCGGGCGCGGTAGGTGTTCTGAAGTGTCAGCGGCAGCAGAGCCGCGATCTCCCGAGAGTCCCCCATGCGTGGGGCATTTTGACCTGAGTGCGGAGCGCCCGCAACCCTTTAGCTCGCGTCAAAACGGCTGGAGGTCGTCGAGCTGGGACTTAGGGTTTTCGCGCCCTGATGTAGGCGCTTCCGACCTTGCCGTCCTTTTCATCCTTGCCGGGCATCGTCTGCGTGGAGTGGACCTGGAAATCGGGGTCCTGGAATCCCGCACCGACCAGCGCGTCGCGATACTCGTCGATCGGGATCGTGCCCGAGATGCAGCCGGCCCACGAATCGAGCTGCTTCTTCAGGTCCGGATTCAGCTCTTCGAGCTCGACCATGTCGGCGACCGCGAACAGGCCGCCCGGGCGCAGCACCCTGAACGCTTCCCTGATCACAGCGCCCTTGTCCTCCGCCAGGTTGATGACGCAGTTGGAGATCACGACGTCGACGGATGCATCCGGCAGCGGCACGCTCTCGATCGATCCCTTGAGGAACGTGGCGTTTTCGACACCCGCCTTCCTCATGTTGGTGTTCGCCAGCTCAAGCATCTCGTCCGTCATGTCCACCCCATAGGCGTGGCCGTCGGGTGCGACTCGCCTGGCCGACAGCAGCACGTCGAGGCCGGCGCCTGACCCGAGGTCGAGCACGACCTGGCCGGGCTCGAGCTGCGCGAGCATGGTCGGGTTGCCGCAGCCGAGGCTGACCGACTCGGTAAGTCCGATCTCCTGCAGCTCGGTCGCCGAATAGGAACCGGTGCAGCCACATTCAGCACCATCGACCCCGCAGCATGCCGCGGCTGGGTCACCCTGCAGAACGGTCAGCTGCTTGGCAGCCCCCGCATACCTCGAACGCACCGCCTCTTTCACATCACTCATGGTGTCGATGCTAGCACACGCATCGATGAACGTCGATGGGTTGTGTATGATTGATCGAGTGGCCGTCAAAGAACTTCCAATGCTGCGAGAGCGCGGAGCATGCTGCGAGCTTCCGATCGTCAAAGAAAGTTGGGCGGCAGAGACTTCAGACCTCATGAAAGCACTGGCCGATCCCACGCGGCTCACGATGCTCGCGTCGCTATGGAAATCCGAGGAGCCGATCTGCATCTGTGACTTCACCGCAGGCCTTGATCTCGGCCAGCCGACCATCTCCCACCACATGGCCAAGCTCAAAGCTGCCGGCCTGGTCGATTCTGAAAAGCGCGGCATCTGGACCTACTACCGCCTGCGCGGCAAGCTCGCACCGGCCACCCAACGGATTCTTGCCCAGCTGATCCACTGACCGGGTACGGTTACCCCGTGCGTTTGAGCCCTGCGTTGGTGGCGATGGCGCTGGCAGTCTCCGCGTGCAGCATTTCGCCCTCTTCGGGCTCCACCTCGCCACGCCCTAGCGCGCAGCCCATCGTCACATCGAGCGCCACCGCCAGCCCGATCGGGGTGCCAGGCGGCGCCGGCCTGGTCCACTGCGACGCGGCAGTGCCCGCCGGGGACAACCTGGTGATCGGGAGGGTCGGCGAAGATTCCACGATCGTAGTCCGCGACATCCAGGACCCAGCCAACGCAAAGACCGTATGCCGTTTCGATCCCGGCGCATTGAGCCCGCAGTTCGCCAACGCGACCCAGGTGGCCTACGCCACATCGAGCAAGCAGCTTATCAAGGCGGACCTTGCGAATGGAACCACCACCGTGCTCGCGACGGTCGGCGACGGCTTCGGCTCGGGCCAGCTGTCGTTCAGCCCTGATGGCCAGTCGTTCACCTACCTCGACGGCAATGCGTGGCACCTGGTCACGCCGTCGGGCAACCGCGTCTTGACCACGCTCCCGCCAGTGCCGGGTAGAGGCGTCAATCCGAACGAGGACGACACCTTTCTGAGCTACTCACCGGACGGCCAGTACATCGCCCTCGTCCAGACCTTTCACACCGGGGGCACCGGTCAGACCGCGCCCGACCAGGTGCGGAAGGCCAGCGACGGCACCCTCGTCTACTCGACATCGGGGATGACGATGGGCGTCTGGGCGTCAGTCCCGAGCCGACTGTTCTTCAGAGACTCCGGCGGCACGGTGCACCGATGGGACGCCGCCGGCGAATCGTCCACGATGTTGCCGCTGCGGTGGATCCGTCCGAAGGCGTCGCCCGACGGCCGCTGGATCGCCTACACGCTCCAGACGAACAATGTCGATGCGGTTGGCTATTACAGCGTGCAGTCGAACTCCGTCACGAGCACGTCTCCGCCCGCGCGTGCCAGGCCAAGGTTCCTGACCAACGACCTGGTCTGGTACATCGGGGAGAAGCCGTGCGACACCTGCTTTGGAGGCCTGCCCACCCCGACAGGCCTCACCTACATCTACAGCATCGCGGGTGCGTCGGAGGTCGTGTCTCGCCTGTCGGATCTCCTCGACGTCTGGCCGCGCTACATGGCGCCCGGCTACGCCTGAGTTAAGCCACCGTCGACCACTCGGTCACGCAGACCCTGCGATTGTCGAGCCCGTGACGCGGCCGTGCCCGCCCCCCGTGAAGGGACGGGCACGCCGTCGACTTATTTAGCTATTTCGCCCCGACCGCCTGGTTGTACTGGTCGATTGCGGGCTGGATGGCCGTCACCGCACCCGTCAGCGCCGTTTTGGAGTCGACGTTGCTTCCGGTCAGGATCTTCTCCATCGCGTTCTCATTCTCCTGCCGCGCCTGAGCTATCACGCCCAGGATGCAGCCTGCGGTCGCCTTGTCCGGCTTCTCCTGGTGCAGCTGCTGGAGCGCGGTGTCGAACTGCGGCCGGCTGGCCCTGTAGGCGGCGGCGACCGGGTCGGTCTGCGACTTGATGGTGTCCGGGAAGTAGCCCGTCTTGGTGTACCAGTACGCCATGTTCTCCGAGGTTTCCAGGAACTTCACGAACTCCCAGGCCGCGCGCTGCTCGTAGGCGGGGTGGTCGCTCATGATCCAGAGCGAGGCTCCGCCGACCGCGGGACCGCCCGCAGTCGAGTCCTCGCTGCGTGGGTAAAAGCCGGTGCCAACCTGGAACTTGGAGCCGTTGATTGCCCCGCCGAGGAAACCGGTGGATTCCAGCGTGATGGCGACACGGCCGGCCTTGAAGGCCGTCTGCATGTTCGCGGTCGGCCGACCGGTGTTGAGCGCAAGACCGTCGGCCAGCATCTTCTTCCACCAATCCATCACCTTGACCAGCTGCGGCTGGTCGGCGAGGAGCCGGGTGGCGTTCTTGTCGCGGCCGTTGCCGTTGTTGCACATCTCCACGTCGGCGCGGGCGGCGAACTGCTCGAGGTACCAGCCGTAGATGGCGGCGCCGAAGCCGTACTGGGTGGTCTGGCCGTTGGCGTCCTTCTTGGTCAGCTTCTGTGCCATGGTGCGGATCTCGTCGAGAGTCTGCGGCGGCGTGTTGGGATCGAGCCCGGCGGCCTGGAATGCGTCCTTGTTGTAGTAAAGGATCGGCATCGAGTTGTTCCAGGGCATCGAGTAGAGCTGCTTGTTGATCGTGAAGTAGTTCGCGACGATCGGCTCCAGGTCGGTGGTGTACTTGTCCTCGTTGACGAACTTCTGGACCGGCGTGACCTTTTTCGAGTCGATCATGAAGCGGGTGCCGAGATCGTAGATCTGCACCAGCTGCGGCGTGTTGCCGGCAGTGATCGAGGTCTTGATCTTCGCGAAGGTGTCGTCGTAGTTGCCGGCGAAGACGGGCGTCACGTGGATCTTGCCCGCGTGCGCGTCATTGAACTTCTGCACCAGGGCGTTGGTGGCGTCCTGGTTGGCGCCGGCCGCAAAGCCATGCCAGAAAGTGACTTCGACCGTCTTGCCGGCCGGCGGCGTTTCGGATTGTCCCGGTGTTGCGTTGCTGTTGTCACCGCAAGCCGCTGCGAAAAGAATCGCTAGGACCACGAGACCGAGTCGCTTCATGACCTACCCCCTCAGAGCACCCGCGGTGAGACCGCGGACGATGTGACGCTGTCCGAAATAGATCAGCAGCAGCGTCGGAACAAGAGCCAGCACCGTGCCGGCAAGGATGAAGTTGGGCGCGGTGCCCGCTTCGACGTCCTGCAGTCTCGAGATGCCGATCTGCAGGGTCTGCATTTCGTCGCGATTGATGACCAGGAGCGGCCAGAGGAACTGGTTCCAGGCCGACAGAAAGGACCAGATGGCAAGCGCCGCAAGGGCGGGCCGCGAGATCGGAAGCAGGATCGACCACAGGAAGCGAAGGTGGCCGGCGCCGTCCAACAGTGCCGAATCGTAGAGGTCCTTTGGGAAGCTCAGGAAGAACTGCCGGAGCAGGAAGGTCCCGAAGCCGGCCGCCAGGAACGGCAGGATCAGCGCCGGGTACGAGTTGATCAGGTGGTACTGCGCCATCGTCAGGTAGTTCGGAATGATGATCGCTTCCCAGGGCACCATCATCGTGGCCAGAAAAATGGCGAAGATCAGGTTCCGCAGCGGCATGCGCAGGAAGGCGAAGGCGTAGGCCGAGAGGATCGAAGTCGCAAGCTGCCCCACCATGACGCAAGCGGCGACGATCAGGCTGTTCAAGTATTGACGCGGGATCGGCAGCGCGTTCAGCACGTCGGCGAAGTTGTTGAGGCGCGGCTGCGAGGGCAGGAAAGCCGGCGGGTAGGTTGAGATCTCGCGCGCCGTCATGAGGCTGCCCGAGATCGCGTACAGGAGCGGGAAGAGCATCACGAACGCCAGGACCGCAAGCAGCGCGTAGCTCGCCGCCGCCGCGGCCGGATGCTGCTTCATCTGTAGAAGACCCTTCGCTCGAGCACTCCGAACTGGATCGCGGTGACTGCGAGGACGATGACGAAGAGCACGAGGGCCATCGCGCTGGCAAGGCCGTAGTTCGTCGAGCCGAACGCGAACGCGTTCAGGTAGACGCTGTAAACGAGGGTCGTGGTGGCGCCCGCCGGCCCACCGCGGGTCAGAATGTGGATCTGGCCAAATGACTGCAGCGCCGTGATGGTGCTCACGACCAGCAGGAAAAAGAGCGTGGGCGTCAGCATCGGAAGCGTGATGCGGGTCGCGAGGCTGAAGCTGCCGGCTCCGTCCAGCCTGGCCGCCTCGTAGATCTCGTCGGGGATGCCCTGCAGCCCCGAGGATAGGACCAGCAGGTTGTAGCCGAGCTGCAGCCACACCGTGGCCACCGCGACGCTGACCAGCGCCGTCGCGGGATTGGTCAGCCAGCCTACCGGCTGCACGTGGAAGACGTTCAGGATGCCGTTGAAGACGCCCACGCCCGGGTTGAAAAAGATCTGGAAGATCACCGAGGCGGTCGCTACCGAGAAGGCAAAGGGCGTGGCCAGCAGAGTCCGGAAGATGCCGATGCCTGCAATGCGCGCCTGCAGGGCGAGAGCAATCAGGGTGCCTAGGACAAGGCCTGGCACCACCGTCAGGACGGTGAAGACTGCGGTGCGGACGATCGTTTCGCGCAGGTCGGGCAGGGTGAATAGCTGCTGGTACTGGGCCAGGCCGACGAAGGCCGCGGGGTTGCCGAACAGGTCATTGCCATGGAAGCTCAGGTAGACCGATCGGACCAGCGGATAGAAGATCCAGATCGAGAAGAGCAGCAGCGAGGGCGCCACGAAGGCAAGGGCCGTCACCACCTCGCGCGTGCTGTAGCTCGGCCTGCTGGCAGATGCGGCGCCAGGCCTAGCCCAGGGGATCCATCGGCTGACTGTGGTTTGCAACTGCTCTCCCGAAGGATATGAGGGGCAGGATAAGGGCGGACCATACCGGATGTTAACGGCTGGAGGGGGGACACCTGGGGACCCACGCGGTGCAGGCGTGAGGCCGATAACTCACGCAGTACGCTCGTCTCGATGGAGCTCGACCACGTGCTGATAGCCGTGGCAGACCTGGCAGCGGCCGGGCGGGAGATTGAGTCTCGTCACGGCCTCGCGTCTATCGAGGGCGGGCGTCACCCAGAGTGGGGCACCGCCAACAGGATCGTGCCGCTCGGCGACTCATACCTCGAGTTGGTTGCGGTAGTCGATGCAACCAAGGCAGTCGAGAGCGCTTTCGGCCGATGGGTCGCCTCTGGCGTGTCCGCCACCGCTCGGCCGCTCGGCTGGGCCGTTCGCACTTCTCAGCTCGACGAGGTCGCCCGACGACTGGACCTACCGGTTCACGCTGGGTCGAGGACGACGCTTGGCGGAGACCAGGTGCGATGGCGGAGCGCCGGGATTGATCAGGCTATCGCCGAGCCTTCGCATCCGTTTTTCATCGAATGGGGAACGCAGACACAGCTCCCCGGACAGGCGGCCATTTCCCACCGTGTCGGCACGGCCGAGATCTCCAGGCTCGTCCTTGATGCGGATCCTGGCCGGCTCACCAACTGGCTCGGCGACCATCAGCTGCCGATCGTCGTACGTGCAGGCAAGCCTGCTGTGACCACGATCTACATCTCAAGCGATGCAGGCGAGATCGTCATTCGGCTCGGCGAGTAGCTGACGAGTGACTCCAGTTGTGGGCCGGGGGTTCCGTAACGCGAACCACGGCGTCACCATCGTCGGGAAGCAGATCGCGATCTGAAGTTCAGTTAACGGCGTCGCCTAGTCGGCGCGCGGATCCGGCTCTAGCGCAGGAGGCATATCCTGTCGCACACGTGCTACGCTGGTCCTATGGCGAAGGTCATCACCCAGCGGACGCTTCGGAATGACAGCGGCGAAATCATGCGCGGCCTCGACCGCGGGGAGTCCTACATCGTCACTCGCAATGGTGTGCCCGTCGGGGAGCTCATGCCCGTCCGCCGCCGTGTGGCGGTGCCAGCCGGGATGCTGCTGGCCGCGCTCGCCGGCGCACCGCGAATCGATCCGATCAGGTTCCGGAAGGATGTTGACGAACTGATCGATCAGGATCCGCGACCGCGTGCCTGAGCCGCGACGGGCGCGGGGCATGGTCGATACGTCAGTCTTGATCGACCCTCCGCCTGAGACAGCCATGCCAGAGGAGGCGAGTGTCGCCGCCATTACGCTCGCCGAGTTGGTCGCGGGCGTCCACGCTACGCGCGATCCAAATGAGCGGGCTGCACGGCAGGATCGTCTACAACGAGTCCAGGCGACCTTGGAAGCCCTCCCGTTCGACGCTGATGCGGCGCGAGCTTATGGAAGAGTCTTCGCCGCAATCACAGGCGCGGGACGGAAGGCGCGAGGCAAGCGAGCGATCGATCTCCTGATCGCAGCCACCGCTCTTTCCGTCGGCCTGCCGCTGTACACCCGCAACATCGACGACTTCAGCGGACTCGAGGGCGTGGTTGACATCGTCGA
>DATCPI010000080.1:0-3138 GCA_036570165.1 Candidatus Dormiibacterota bacterium
GCCCGGTGCCGCGCTTGTCGAACAGGATGAGACGCGAGAACGACGCCAGCCGCTCGAAGAACCGGACGCAGCTCGGCTCCTCCCACCAGTCCTCCACGTTGGATACAAAGCCCGGCACGAACAGCACGTCCCGGGGACCATCTCCAATGACCTGGTAGGCGATGTGGACATCGCCGGCTTTGGCGTAACGTGTCCGCGGCAGCAGCAGCCAGCCTCCTCTGGAGAGGACGTTAGGCGCAGGCTGCCATGCCTGTCAAGAGGCTGACTCTGACCTGACTCTGGCCGCAGCAGCTGGGGAAGGTAAGTGGTCTGCAAGCACGCGCGCGATGAGCTCGCGCCGGCTGCGCACGCCGACCTTGTCGAAGATGGTCTTGAAGTGGTCCGGCACGGTGAGGGGCGAGATGTGGAGTGTGGCCGCAATCTTGTTGGTCGACAGCCCCTGCAGGATGGATTCGGGGGGTGCCTCAGACATTGCTTGTCGTCTCCTTTGCGAACGAAGTGCGCCTATTGAACCGCGGCCCGAGGTTCAGAGCAAGCAGCTTTTCCGCAACGTTTCCGCGCTTCCTGCACGAACCTCCGCGCGGCGGACCCGCAAATTGTTAGCTGGCAGGCTGTCGCAAAATGAACTCAGCGGTCGGACCGGCGTCGACGAGCACAAGCTGGCTGGATTTTTCCTGATCTATCGCGACCTCCAGGCGCTGACCACGGACGTGTCTGAAGCCTGACGGGGGCGTGTTAAGAGAAGCAGACTATGCGCTCGTTGGTTTTGTGGGACCGGGGATGGACACGGGGTCCGTTGGCGCGATCCCGAATGCGCCGGGGGTAAGCGTCAGGCGAGCGAGAGGTGCTGGTGGCTCTGGTGGGCGAAGAGCTTGGCGATATTGTGGCTGGCGTTCATGAGCGCCCATTCGCTTTGCACCGCGGCCAGGCCTCGACGGCGGAACCGGCGCCAGCCACGGTTCTCCTTGTGGTCGCCGAAGACCGGCTCGACGGTGTACGAGCGTTTGGCGTAGGCCTGGGCACCTTCGACGGTGCGTAGGCGGTGTTCCATGGCTTCGAGAGCAGCGGCGTCCGGCGGTGGTGGGCCCGTCGTGGTTCCCATCGCGCGCGCGGCCCGGCGTTGCTTCCAGTCCTTGAGGGTGGCGATGAGGCGGTCGGGACCGTCCGCGGTGGCGTTGTCCTGTGACCAGTAGCCGGCGTCTGCGAGGACCATCTCGATCCGCTCGGTGATGCCGGCGGACTCGAGCGCATCCTGGACGAGCGTCACCATCGGGACGTACTGGTTGACGTCGTTGGCGTCTTGGCTTACTGCTGAGCCCACCACGATCTGGTGCTCGTTGACGGCTGCCTGGGCGTTGTAGCCCTGTATCCAACCCGTCTTGGTCTTCATGATGCGGCTGTCGGGGTCGGTCACATTCGCCTCTTTGACGGCCGGGGTGGCGGCCGCGGCGGCTGCCCGGGCCGCCTCGAGCGCTGAAGCAGCCTGAGCGAGGCACTTGTCGGGGCCGAGCGCTCGGCCGCGCAGTGTCTGGCCCTGGGCCGCCGCGGCCCGCGCCCTGGCCTCCCGGTCCGCTGCGTTGGCCTCGGCCCGGGTGAGGGCGGCGGTGTGCTCGGCCTCGGCCCGGGCGAGTGCGGCATGGGGGTCCTTGGGCTTGCGGCCGCGGAGCTTGCGGCCCTCGGCCGCTGCAGCCCGGGCCTTTTCGGCCCGAGCAGTGGCCTCGGATCGAGCTCTGGCGTCCTGTGTCTCGATCTCAGCCAGGGCGGCTTCGAGGCGGGCCAGGCGGCCTTTGTGGGTGGACAGCTCCGCGGGTAGCTCGGCGACACCGAAGAGAGCGCCCTCGTGGTCCTCCGCGGCGTCGGTGCTGAGCGCCTCGGCGAGGATGCGTTGGACCTCGGCGCGGATCCACTCCGCCCCCCGGTTGGCATGGAGGGCGGCGTCGGCCCCGATCTTGGTGCCGTCGATCGCGATCGTGCCCACCGAGGCGAGCCCGGCCGCCGCGCACAGGCGCAGCACCGAGATAAAGACGGCCTCAATGGCGGCCTCGTGGTCGACGAGAAACCGGGCGATGGTGGCGTGATCGGGTGTCAGGCCCCCTACGATCACCTTGTAGGCGGCGTCGCTCCTCGCGACCGCCTCGATGCGACGGCTCGAGCGGAGCCCGCGGCCATAGGCATAGAAGAGCAGCGCCAGCAGCACCTCGGGGTCATAGGCGGGGCGGCCGGGCCCGTCGTTTGGGTGCAGCGCATGGAAAGCCGAGGTGTCCACCCGATCCACCACGTCGATCACGAACCAGGCCAGGTGGCCTTCTTCGAGCCAGTCGCGCATGTCGACCGGCATGAGGAACGTCTGCTCCCGATTGGCACCGATGTAGAAGTACGCCATGACCTTCTCCCTGTCGTCTAGGGTTGCTGTGCCTACAGTATAATACATGTAGGATATAGTGGTGCATGGTGAGCGCCAGACTGGAGTGATGGTGTCGAAGCAAACACTGAGGCCCAGCGATCGAAGAGCCCATCAACGCCTGTCGGGCGCCTTGGCCGACATCGGCTTCGCGCTCCCGGGCAGCGTCGTGGAGCGCCACATGCGCTGCGGCAAAGCAGCATGTCGGTGCAAAGCCGACCCGCCGGAGTTGCACGGCCCCTACGTACAGTGGACCTGGCGGGTCCAGGGCAAGACCGTTACCCGATACTTGAGCCCCGAGCAGCTCGCGCGCTACCAGCCCTGGTTCGACAACGCCCGACGTCTACACCAACTCGTCACCGAGCTAGAAGCCCTCTCCCTGCGGGCCGCCCAGCACGCTGAGGGATGGGCCCAAAGACTTGAGGAGCGCAACCCGACTGGCAAAACCGGGTGAAAAACGAGCTACGACCCCAGCCACACCGGATTTTGCGACAGCCTGCCAGCGGCGATTAAAGAGCGTCGTGGCCAGCGGAGAGCGCGCTGAGGGCAAGGCAAGCGTGCCCGCGGCCGGCGGCGAGCGCTACTACGAGTACATCATCAGCCCTCTGGCGAGCCCAAAAGGCGCCGTCGAGTCCGTGGTAGTCACCGTGCGCAACTTGACCAGACTGAAACAGCAGGCAGAGGCTGTCCAGGCCAACGAGGCGCGCTTTCGAGCCCTTGTCGAGAACGCTTCGGAT
>DATCPI010000081.1:0-8529 GCA_036570165.1 Candidatus Dormiibacterota bacterium
AGCGCCATCACTTTCCTTTCAACATAAGCGCGAAGCTCGGTCGGGAGATTGTGGGTTCGATCGTGAATGGCCACTTCCACTTCAGTCGAATCTTTGATCGCTCATGCGTGATCAGGTAGTGCCGTCCGGCCCTCAGATGGAAGGACCGTCGCCTGGTTCGCCGGCCAGGGATCTCAGGCACAACGTACTCAGGGGTTGCTGAGCCCTAATCACCTAGGAGGTTGTGCCGTGAGACTGGACACGGAACTTCAAGCAGACGTTGTCCGTGAGCTGGCGTGGGAGCCCAAAGTCGATTCGGCCAATGTTGGTGTCACCGTAGGCAAAGGAGCCGTGACGCTGATAGGAGGTAGCGGTTGGCATCCTCCCGTGACAGGAATGACAGATCTGCCACCACGCTGCCGCGCCGCATGCCTAGCAGGTTGGCAAGGCGCTCCGGAGGCGGGAGCCCTTCGCGGCCGCCGACGACGAGGACGTCCGGCAGCTCGCCAAGTCGGACGTGGTCGCCCTCTGGGTCGATGACCAGCACCGAGTATCGGAGGCGGATGAGCTGTTCGGTGATGAGGCCGGCGAGGTACGACTTGCCCGAAAGGCTGGCGCCGGCCACCAACACATTGATCTGCGAGCTGGGCAAAGTGGCGGGCTGACCATCGTCGAACACTCCGAGCCGGATCCGCCACCGATCGGGATAGATGCTCTGGTCGCCGCGAACGATGGGCCCCTCCAGGAAGGCGGTAATACCGACCCCATCGGCGTGATCGAGCACCAGGTCGGCGCGCTGTCTAACGACGGGTACCGCGTTGGCAACAGCCACGCCCAGCTCGCACGTTTCCAGCAGCGCCAGGTCGTTCTCGGCCTCCCCGATTGCGATAGCGCTGTGCGCGGACAAACCGAGCTCTCTAAGTCCGGCGCCCAAGCCCGAAGCCTTCGTCACCCCGGCGGGAACCACCATCAGCGCGCCGCGATTCCTGATCAGCTGGCAGTCGAGGTCGAATCGCCGGATCTCTTCGAACACCACAGCGTCATGCACCGCATCGCAGGCGAGGATGACTTCGCCCACCTGAACCGCGATATGACGGCCTTGGAGGGCCTTGGCAAGCTCCGGATCGATGGGTGTGGCGAGCCGGCGGTGGCCATCGCCCGCCCGCAAGACGGCCCCGTTTTCCGCCACCGTCACATCAAAATGGTCGTGGACGTCGGGGAAGACCTCCCAGAGGTCAGGCAACGTTCGTCCGGTGACAAGGAGAAGTCGAAGACCCAAGCTTCGCGCCGAATCAACCGCTGACAGGACCAACGCGGATGGCGGGCCACCTTCGGCCAACGTCCCATCGAAATCGATGGCTACAGCCTTGAAGTACCGCGCTCTGACGTTAGCGTTGCGATCCGGAGTCATTGACACGGGCCGTCCTTCCCTACTTGTGCACGACGATCAATCAGCGAAGGGCACTGCCGGTTAAGGCTGTTGATAGAGGTCTCCACGAAGGTGCCAATGAGGAACCCAATCTCCCTGCCGCCTCAACTCACCTTCCAGGCGACGCCTCTGGCGACCGGACGCCTCGCGACTGAGATCTCTTAAGCCCTGCAGCGTCTCCTGATGCAGCAGTAGCTCCAATTCGGGCACCGTCATCGTGGCGGGAGTGGTCACGAGATCGACTGCGGCCGAGAAGACTGCAAAGGGCCCGCGGCTTGTCGGATGACCGCGCAAGTGAACGGATGTTTGCGCTCGAACGCTTCCTGTCGCCAAACTTCGACCAGCAGTTCCTCCAGCTGAGATCCCAGATCGGGCAGCGGCTCGGTCCCGCGAAACAAAAGTGACTTGACAGTGCCTAGCGCCTTGAGCACAAAACTACGCTGACGCACAACACGCTCTGTCGAAAGGGTCGAGGGTCCTCAACGTGGGGGGACCAACAGCCCAGTCGGGCGAGACCAGCATCGTGGATGCTCATCACATTACGTACGTCGGTTGGCAAGGAGTCAGAGATGGCGACAAAGCGCTCGGGCATCAGTCGGATCGTCGTCGGCGTGGACGGCTCTGAGCACTCGGCGGCCGCCCTCGACTGGGCCGTGCGAATGGCAAAAGGGATGGGCTCCGAGGTGGACGCGGTATTTGCGATCGCCCCGCCTATCTACTTTGACGGCGGGTACATGGCCCCCATCCCGGCGCCGCAATTCGACCCAGAATGGCGGGCCGATATGAAGAAGGAGTTCGAAGGGAAGTGGTGCAAGCGGCTGCGAGACGCGGGCGTTCGATACCGGACGGTCATGGAGGATGGCCGACCGGCGACGGTCATCGCACAGGTCGGTGACAGCATTGACGCCGATGTGATCGTGGTCGGACGCCGAGGCAGGGGTGGGGTCGCTGAACTGGTGCTGGGCAGCGTGAGCCATGAGTTGGTCCTGCACTCCAAGCGACCCATCCTTTTGATCTCAACTACCGTTAAGCCGCGATCGGACCGTCAAGCGGCGACCAGCCAACCGCCGCGTTCGGCTGTGGTAAGGCAAACCGTCAGGGGGTCGAAGGGCAGGACGAAATAGGGTCGCTTTGTATCGACCTTTCGGCTAGCCCTGAAAAATGGTCGGAGACAAGGTGCTCCGTGCGAAAGGCTCAGGCGGCGAGCTTAAAACACCCATCGGCTGGCTCTTCCCGACTGGCTCACAGTCGAACCTTTCCCACAGGTTTCTCACGACGCGACCAGGCGAGGGAGCTCGCGGGGCTCATAGAACGCGTGGGAGCGGCCATTGACCAGCGCATGCTCACTTTCGAACCGTCGGGGCTTAAGCAGAATCAGCTCACCAGCTCTCGCCGATCGGCAGGTTTCGAGGCCACGGTGTCAAGGCGAGCAAGTCGCGGGCTGAAAGGAAGCCGATCAGCCGGCCCTTGTCCGTCACGGGAAGGTGCCTCACGCGATGCTTGACCATAATCTCGGCCGCTTTGGCAGCCGGCTCAGCAGACTCGATCGTTCGTGGCGCGCTAGTCATGTACTGGGGAGACATGCGTGGCCGCGGGGATCGCGGCCATCTGCGATCGCATGCAGCAGGTCTCTCTCGGTGACGATGCCGACGATCGCGTCACCATCCAGCACCGCCAGGGCGCTGATCCGGTTTGCGCGCATCTGCGCTGCCGCTTCCACCAGCGCGTGCCGCAGGTCGCCGCTCACGATTGATTTCGCCATCAACTCACGAACTGTGGTCTTGCTGGCGGGGCGGGCGACTCGGCGTGTGATCCTCATCGTCTCTCCAGCCTAACCTGGCTCGTCTGCGCTTCCGAGCGGAACCTGGCCTGTGACAAGGGGGCCAAAGGTCCCCTCGTGAGAGGGCCGTGTACCAGTCGCCGCCGGCGGCCTGGCGGCATACGCTCTTGTCATGAGGCACATCTTGCTTGCTATCGATAGCGGTGCACCGTCGTGGGAGGCAACTCGCCTGGCGGTTCACCTAGCGCCCAAACTCAAGGCCCCGGTCACCGTGCTCAGCCTGCTTGTGCCGGGACCGCAACAGAGAGGGGCGAAAGACCAGCGCGGGCGAGAGCACGAGTCTGTGCGCGAGCTAGTCGACGACGTCGTGAAGGAGTTGGTGGAGGCCGGTGTCAAAGCGAAAGGAGAAGTACGCAGCTGCAACCCAAACAAGGTTGCTGGTGAGATACTGGGCTCCGCTACCCGTCTCGACGCCGACCTGATCGTCATGGGTTCTCGAGCTCGCGGTGAGCTGACCGGCTTCCTGCTCGGGAGCGTCAGCCACGAGGTGGCGATGGGTGCCAGTTGCCCGGTCGTGATCGTGCCCACTGGCGCTATGACAAAGGCGACGCCGCGGCGGATTGTGCTGGTCATTGACGGCGAAGGCGATCCCGGGCAGTCAGTGGCCGCGACTGTGGGGCTCGCTCGTGCGCTGCAGGCGGCCGCCGAAGTCGTATGTGTGGGCCGCACCTTCGTCTACTCCGCCGAGTCGGCAAACAAGCCCTCGACCGCCGCCAACCCCGATGAAGAGGCGGTCGCCAGAGCGGTGGCGGCGCTCAAGGAGGCGGGAGTGGAAGTGCGGTCGCGCATGATCGACAATCAGCGGGGCTTCGCTCCCGAGATCGCTCGAGAGGTCATGGCGACAGGGGCTGACATGATCGTAATCGGCTCACGAGCACTAGGTTGGGTGGGCGGTGACGTCACCGCCGGCGCGGCTGAGGCTGTAATCCATCGCACACGCCGTCCGGTGGTTGTCGCTCCGTCACGTCGACGCTGATAGGTCTCGTAATCATTCGGCACCCTCAAGCGCGCAACAGGCCTGGGCCATGGCGAAAACCAGCTCGCGCGTAAGGCGGATCGTTATCGGTCTCGACGGCTCCTTTCACGCGACCGCTCTCCGGGTGGTCGACGTGATCGGCGCCAAGCCGGCCGTAGAGCGGGGATCCTGGGAGTCAGGGCGCTGAAAGGCGACCCCGATGCTCGGCCCGGGTCGTCGTGGCGTAGATTCCTTGGCGATGACGGCGGAACGGGACCGGAGGGACGCGCTGCTCGAGGCCGGGCTCGCACTCGCCTCCGAGTTGCCGCTACCGATCGTGCTGCAACGCGTCATCGACCTCGCCGCAAGAGTCACAGACGCCCGCTATGGCGCTCTCGGCGTGATTGGAGCTGGTGGTGAGCTGGTGGAGTTCGTGACGACCGGAATCTCTGCCAAGCAGCGGCGGGACATCGGGGCGTTGCCGATCGGCCGCGGGGTGCTTGGACTGCTGATTCAAGAGCCGCGCCCGGTGCGCATTAGGAACATCGCAGATCATCCAAGATCGGTCGGGTTTCCGCCCAATCACCCGCCTATGCACTCCTTTCTGGGCGCGCCGGTCCAAGCGATGGGGAGAGCCTTCGGCAACATCTACTTAGCCGAGAAGCGGAGTGCCCGGGAGTTCAGCGTGGAGGACGAGCACTCATTGGTCGTGTTGGCCACACAGGCAGGGGTTGCCGTCGCGAACGCCAAGCTCTATGACGAAATGCGTACGCGAGAGCGATGGCTCGACGCGCTCCGTGCCATTACCAACGGCATACTCGCCGGCGCGGCACCGGATTCGCTGTTGGAAGACATCGCCGAGCACGCCCGCAACCTGGCCCTCGCAGACGCGGCGACCATAGTCAGCGTGAGCTCGACTCCGGGTCACCTGGTGGTGGCCGCGGCGGTCGGAGCTCGGGCCAGCGAGGTGCGAGGACAGCCCATGCCGGCGGACGAGTCGATCTCGGGTGCGGTCATGCGCGCTGGCAAGCCGCTCGTCCTGGACGATGTCAGCGCGGACCGGCGTGCCTATCAGCCGATCGTCAAGCTTGGACGCCATGGCCCCGCCCTTTTCGTTCCCCTGCGTGTTATTGGCGGCGCCATGGGCACGCTGATAGTCACGAATCTGAAGGGTGGGCGCCGTTTCGACGAGAGGACAGTCCAGCTAGTCGTGACGTTTGCGGACCAGGCCTCCGTAGCGATCGAGTACGGCCGCGCGCAGGCGGATCTTCGGCGCCTAGGGCTGATGGAGGAGCGTGAGCGCATTGCCAAAGAGCTCCACGACGGGATCATCCAGTCATTGTTTGCCGTCGGGAGGGGACTCCAGGGTACGGCGCTAATGGCTGGCTCGCCGCCCACCGCGGCCCGCATCGAGGGCGCGGTGGGGGAACTCGACCGCGTCATACGCGACCTGCGCAACTACATCTTCGGGCTCCGGCCCGGGATTCTCGCGGACAGGCAGCTGGATCAGGCACTGCGCGTGCTCGGAGAGGACGTCCAAGCCAGCTCCAAAGTCCGCATCGGCGTGGAAGTGGACGCCGCGTTGGCGGCGAATCTTTCCTCTAGATCACACGAGATCGTCCAACTTGCGCGCGAAGCGCTGTCCAATGTCGCCCGGCACGCGCAGGCCAAGCACTCGGGAGTCCATCTAGCGCGGAGAGGATCGAACGCAGTGCTCACGATCGAGGACGACGGGGTCGGCTTCGATCCGAGGGGCCATTTAGGCGGCAACGGGCTGCGGAACATGCGGGAACGTGCAGTCGCTCTGCGCGGCACAATCCAAGTCACTAGCTCCGAGGGAACGGGCACCAAGTTGTGCGTCACATTCCCGATCGAGGCGCAGGACTGAAAGAGACAAGAGGGCGGGTGGTGAAGAGTCGCGTCCGAGTGCTGCTCGTCGACGACCACGAGGTTGTCCGCGACGGGGTGAAGTCGCTCATCAACGCCAATGACGACCTTACCGTTGCTGCTGAGGCAGGCTCTGTTCGTGAAGCGATCGACCAGGCAGTCCGAACCAAGCCCGACGTGGTCGTTATGGACGTCCGCCTCGCCGATGGCAGCGGCATCGAGGCCACGCGTGAAATCCGGGCTCGCCTTGAGAACACGCAAGTGCTGATGCTGACGTCGTATGCCGACGACGATGCGCTTTTCGCGTCGATAATGGCCGGCGCTTCCGGCTACGTCTTAAAGCAGATTCGAGGCGGAGAGTTGATCCGCGCCATCCGCGAGGTCGGTGCCGGTAAGAGCCTCCTCGATCCCGAGGTGACCCGTTCGGTGCTGGAGCGGCTGCGCAAGGGAAAGATGCTGCGTGACGAGAAGCTAGCGCGCAAAGACCTGGCTACCGCGGAGCATAGCGACGAGGACTGGTACGCCAACCTGCTTGGCTCGAGCATCAGAAATGCATGCTTCTCGCCCATTCTGGGACCCTGTTTTCGGCTACGCCCACACCTGGGGCGAGCACCGGGTGTTCTTTCGAGTCCCCGGAGAAGATCGGCTTACGCCGATGCCCACGCTGAGCGTTGGATCGGCAGTGCTCAGCTGGACCGACGTCGAAGGTCCGGATCCGTTCCTGCTCCTGTCCGAAGGCGGGAGCTGGTTTCGGGTCGACGATCTGGTGGCGCTAGCCGCTTCCGAGCCGCCTTTGTGGCGGGGGAGTTTCGGCGTGCCGGGCGGGCACATTGCCAAAGTGTTGCCATTCGGTCCGTTTCCATACGATTCTGTTAAGCACTTCACGCGCTGCCCGACGCGTCGTAATCTCGATCTCGCCGCCACCGCAGGGATCACGGCTCGACCCGGTGATCTCTGTCGCCACCGTGGTCGACGAGGAATTCGCGTTCATGAATACGTATGCCGGCAAGCCATCCCTTCCGCTCGCAGCCCGGACCCTCTTGTATGACTACGATCGGGGCGAGCCAGTAATGTCGATCGAGGCCGCGCTGTGCCTGCCAATTGGCAGCCAAATCGACCTGGGCGACGTGACCGGGGCCGGAGGCTTGCCTAAGAACGTCACCGCCACGGTGACGGGGATTCGGCTAAAGGTGGAACCTGAGGACTTCTTGCTGACACTCAATGTCGACGTGCCGGCGGACTGGTATGCGCGGGGGTCCTCAAAGCCTGTCGGCAGAAGACGCAGCGAACGGGCTCGGAAAGCTGACTAACGGGAGTTGAGAGGAAGCTAGTCGACCTCACGCACATCTCCTCGATCCACACGCCCGGCTGGGTCGGCTATCCTGGACCAAGCTGAGCTACTTTGGGTCGGACCGCGGTCCCTTTTACTTACCAAGGAAATGCTGCTGGATCAATGCCCAATCGGTGCTCTGCTGAGATCGAATGCAGAGGCTATCGCCAATAATCGCTGCTTCGCAGCGCTTCCCATTCTTAACGATGAATGAACGCGATGGGTCGTGGGTGATTGTTCGCCGTAGTGCCGGACTCGGACCCGGGTGGAGGGGAAGGAGATGTCTTGTCGTGGCTTACCGACACCTAGGCGGACGCGCCCTGCAGCTGCTTCAGAATCTTGGTCTGCGCTTCATTGATCGCGTGGACCTCGACGGTCAGCCTGTGGACAGCGCTCAACGTTTCGTGGTCGGCTTGGGCCCGGACATCGTTGGTGGCTTGAATCACGTTTTGACCGACGATGATGATCGGCAACAGAACGAGCTGGAGAAAGGTTTGGGCGATCCAGGCGACGATTATGATGACCTGGCCCGAGTTGATGGCGGCGGGCAGAGAGACTAGCGTGATGGCTGCGAAGGCGTACCCCATCCACATGGAACCCAAGACGGTCGCAGATGGCGGCGCCCAGGCGCGAGCTCGCGGTGCCGAGGAAAATCAACGCCTCGCTTCGACTCCGGTTGGGCTTCAAAGCACTCCTACGCATCTCGGCCGCCATGGCAAACATGACTAAAGCCACTACGCATCGAGCCTGACCATCTGTCGCCGGCGTTGGACGTGCCATTCGTCCCGCAACGGGCAGGGCATCCGGCCCTGGATTCTCCGTGCGGCGGCACCCATAGTGGGTGTGGTTCCCCTTCCCGCCTCGTGGAGGGCAGCGATTTCGAAGTTCAGGAGGCTTAGCATGCCAACTATCAGCACTCGTACGCGAAACCGCATCCCGGCCCAACGGTTCGCGTTTCCCAAGGAGCGAAAGGAACCGCTCAACGACGCCGGCCACGTCCGCAATGCGATCGCGCGCTTCGACCAAGTCGAGGGTGTGAGCGACGCCGAACGCGACGCTGCATGGAGGCGCATCAAGGCCGCGGCCAAGAGGTTCGGGGTCGAGGTCGA
>DATCPI010000082.1:0-5202 GCA_036570165.1 Candidatus Dormiibacterota bacterium
GCGTTGGCGCTCGGCCTGCGTCAGGGTGAGGCGCTGGGCCTGCGGTGGCACGACGTCGACCTGGAGGCGCGACAGCTGCACGTCCGCCATGCCCTGCAGCGCATCGATGGCCGGCTCCAGCTGGTCGAGCCCAAGACGGCGCGCTCGCGACGAACCATCACCATGCCGGCGACTGTTGTCAACGCCCTGCGCGACCACCGGCGCCGACAGCAAGATGAGCAGCGGCCAATCGTGCAGCTGGCCGGCTTCGTCTTCGCGCACCCGGACGGATCCCCGCTGGACGGAAGCGTGGTCACGCACCAGTTTCAGAAGCTGCTGAAGCGCGCAGGCCTTCCACGGCTTCGCTTCCACGATCTCAGGCATTCGTGCGCGTCGCTGCTGCTCGCTCAGGGTGTCAGCGCGCGCATGGTCATGGAGACGCTCGGGCACAGCAACATCAGCACCACCATGGACATCTACAGCCACGTGATGCCGTCGCTCCGCCAGGACGCGGCCGACGCCATGGATCGGGTACTGGCGAT
This sequence comes from Candidatus Dormiibacterota bacterium, assembly GCA_036570165.1. Lineage (GTDB taxonomy): Bacteria > Chloroflexota > Dormibacteria > Dormibacterales > Dormibacteraceae > Palsa-870. The sequence goes on from DATCPI010000082.1 coordinate 522, forward strand.
TGCTGCCCGCTGACGTTTTGCTGTACAACTGCTGTAAACGGGGCTACTGGCGCGAGCCGGTTTGCCCCGTTTCTGCTCCAATTCGTATTCGAATCGACGCCGTGCCGGCGTAGCTCAGCTTGGCAGAGCAGCGGTCTTTTAAACCGATGGTCCAGGGTTCAAATCCCTGCGCCGGCACCAAAAACGAATTCAAAATCGTCTAGCGTGGGCCGACGACCAGGGTGGCGTGCAGCCAACGTACTGCCAATGAGTTGCCTGGCGGCAGCGCAGTGGGGGAACTGGCGGCACGGCGCAAAGAGGCAGACACTCTCTTAACGCCGATAGGTTCGAACTCGATGAGCAGCGGTTTTCGCACCACTGCTCCGCATGGTTTAGCGGCGTTCGGTTTTCACCCGCGAGATCGATTTTGATCTCATCCCTGGGGAGGAGAACTAATCGGACCGGTAGTCGAACTTCGTTGTGAAGCCGCAAACCCCGGAGTAACGAAACTCAAAACCGAACGCGTCGACCGCAAGCAAGGTTGCATGGACCTCAGTGCCCGGCTGGTCGTGGCCCGGGATCCCGCAGGACACTTCGCCGTCATCCGAGGCCGCGTCGCCGGCCCAGACCTCGACCGAGGATCCGACGTCAATCCGCTCCTGGCCGCGGGTGTGGTCGAGCCGAATTGCGGCCGGGCGGATTGCCCGGACTTCTCCGATCGCGTTGGTGAAGTTCGCCATCGGCGTGCCGCCCGCCTTGCCCAGAAAGATCGCAGCCAGCGCCTCCCGAGCGTGAGTCGAACCTCGCTCGTCGACCAGGAGCGCCACCTGCCACGGCGTCCACGTCGGCTTGTCGACGTAGGAACCGACCATCACGGTGGTGAGGCCGTCTAGCTGCGTCTCGTCGTAGTGCCCCTTCTCGATCCACCAAGACAACGCGAAGTCGCACACGCCGTCCGTCGAGCTGCCCCCGTCCGCTCCAGCGGTGCGCCGGCATGGACAGATCGCGTCGCAGTTGCATGACTCGAAGTAGGTCCCGCTGACCCGCCAGGTCACATTGGTTGGGCGCCGGACAGGACGGCGGGCCAGATCGCGACCACCAATCCGCCGACGATGCATGCCGCGCCGACCGTTCTGGGCAGCAGCTCGCCGCGACGCACGTTCTTCTCGATGAAGAAGACCGCGGCGAACACCGCCATCCAGGCGATATTCATCAACCCCAGCACTGCCAGCACCGCCATGAGCGCCCAGCAGCAGCCAAGGCAGTAGAGGCCGTGCGATGCGCCGGCCCGCACCGCCGACGTGGGACCGCCGCCGAAATTGTGGCTGAGGATGAAACCCAACGGCGACCGGCACGCTCGCAGGCACGCGTCCTTCAATGGCGTGTACTGGTAGATCCCGGCGACGATGATCACGGCTCCGCCCACGCGGGGTAGCCACGACGGCGGCGTCATCCAGATCTGATTCAGCCCCTGGAGCACACCAAGCGGCCCCAATCCCGCCGCCGACCAGACCAGCAGGTAGCCGAGCACAAATGCGGCGGTCGGGAAAGTGCCCTCGCCCCGCGAGCGCGTCACCGAGGCGAACGCAAGCGTCATCGGCGCTACCGACGGGAACATCATCGCGACCATCATCACGAGCCACGTGATGAGGAAGAGCCCCGCGGTCATCATCGCCAGGCCGCCCATGGCCATCGAGTTGGCCTGCGAGATGGTGAACAGCCACGCCGCCGCGGCGCAGGCGAGAAGCACAGCGACGATCGCCGTGGCGAGCGGCCGGGGTAGATGGGCGACTTGCTGCATTCTCGTGGTCAGGCAGACCAGTGGAAGGGCGCCGAGAACGCGCTCTTCCCGCTGTTTTGAAACTCCATGCCGAAGGCTTTGACGCGCGACTCGGTCGGACGGGCGATGGTCAGCGTGGAGTTCGAGGGATGGAACACCCCCACCAGCTGGGTTGGCTCCGGAAAGCCTTCGGGCGTGTAGTCCTCGACCTCGACCGAGATGTCGTGGCCGATCTTCACGCGGTGTTTGTGCCCGCTGTCGTGATATTCGATCGGTTTCTGCTCGATGCCGAGCACCTCCCCGATCAGCGGAGCGAGACTAGCCATCGGGCCGCCCATCTGCCCGGAGAAAACGCCGGCCAGCTTGTCCGCCTGCTCCTTGGACGCCTTGTCATCGATGATCAGTCCGACGCGCCAGTTGCCGTCGAGCATCTTGGCGGGTGCGTCGGCAACCACAGAGACGCTGTGACCGCTGACGTCGACCCCGTCGATCTCGCCCTTTTGAATGTGATAGTTGAGGATCACGGTGCAGCGGTCCTGCGTCGCCGGCGCCGCAAAGCTCGTGACCGAGCAGGGGCACGCGAAGTCGCAGTTGCAGTTCTCGAAGTAGGTCCCCTCGACAGTCCAGCTCATGGGTACACCTCCGTAACGCGCCTCTGAGAATGCGTGAAGCGTACAACGATCCCAGCGTGAGCCCAGCGTCGCGCAGACCGATGAAGGTGCCGAAGCCCAGGGAGGAGACCAAGGCTGCGTTCGCGAAGGTCGTGCCCGACGGGCCGGGGATCACCTTGAAGCCGATTTCGGCCAGCTGTCCGCGTTCGTGAACGGCAACATGTGCCCGCGATCTTCGGCGACAAGTAATGTTCCGTCTGCCCGAGGACGAGATTGCCAAGGTCAAAAGGCAGGGCGGCCCCGACTTCGAGCCGATGGCCGGTCACCTGGTGGGCGGTCACGTAGTTGTGTCGGGGGACTGGCGCGACAAGCCGCCGGCCGCGCTGATCAAACGCGCCCTGGAACATACGCTCACGCGGCGTCGAGCTGCTGCAGCCGTCGTTCGAATGTCTAACCGGCTGGGCGCTCGAGATCGCCGATCCTTGAGCAAGGTGCTCGGCTTCACCGACTACGTGAAAGAGCCGGCGCGAGCCAAGGGACGGGCTTGTGGGCGAGGCGCGGGTTGCGTCGATGTGCTTGCAACCAATAGCTCAATGCCACCTTCGTTTGTATAGCCAATTTGTATAGCCAAGCCGGGGTGCCTTGAGGTGCCACGAGGAGGCGAGATGCGGAGAACCGAGTTCGGGAGGATGCTCGAGGAGGCGTCTCGCGGAGCTCGGACAAAGCTTTTAAACCGATGGTCCAGGGTTCAAATCCCTGCGCCGGCACCAATTTTTGTGACCGCCCCGACCCAGAATTCCCCGCGGGAGCCGCACTCGCGGCCTTGCGTGCGGGGCGAAACCCGCGGGAGCCGGCACTCGAGGTACTCAAGCCGAATTCCGATGGCCACTTTGCAGAGAGACGGTGATCTGAGTCCACAATAGCCGCGTGCGTTGGAGCCCCGCCCTAACCTGGACCACCGTCGCGGCATTCGTTGCCGCGCTGCTCTGCCAGTTCCTTGGCTGGGAAGTCGCTCGGAGCGTGATCCTCATCGTGTGGGTGGCTCTCGTCCTGGCCATGGCGATGAGTCGAGGGATGCGCTGGACCGGCGTCCTCACGTACTGGTCGGCGGTGGCGCTGCTCGGCGCTGTCATCGTCCAGCTCGCCGGCTGGCCGTATGTTCGCGGTTGGTTCCTACTCGCGTGGGCGGCTTTGCTCCTGCCGGTGGCGATCGCGCTCTTCAGTCACCCGATGCGCGTCCCCGCCTGGGGCCTGTTCGCCGGCTTCTGGGGAGTGATTGGGGTCCTCTGGCTGATCGTTCTTCAAGGGTTCGCGGTCTCCGGCGAACTGAGTGGAGACGCCTACAGCGAGTGGGCGGCCTGGCCGTTGGCCATCGTCGGGATCTGGCTCATTGTCGCCTCGAGCCTTGGCTTCGGCGCTGAGCGATTCCCGCGCGGGGTCGATGCGCTTGGCCTGCTTGCGGGCGCCGGACTCCTCGCGATCAGCGTTACGACCTGGACCGGCGCCCAGGGCGCGACGAGCGCGGTCGGAGTGTTCGCGACGATCGCCTACGGCCTGTGGGCCGTCGGTTTTGGGTGGGTGTTGTGGGGAAGCCAGGACGTCAGCCACCGGTTCCGCGGACTCTCGCCCGAGCACGCCACATAAATAGAAGGCCGTCAAACCCCGGGCTGGCGACCCCTTCCATCAAATCAGTTCTCAAATCTGCGCAGGGAATCGAGCGCCCCTTCGTCCTAAGGGGCATGAAGCCCTTGTTCAGCGACATAAGTGGCCGCCGCGCTCTTCGGAGCATGTGGTCGCTTGCCGTCGCCCTCGGGCTGTTCCTCTCACTCACACTGCCCGCCTCTGCAGCGGCGACCGCGACCGACACTGTGGACCAGGCTCAGCTCTTAGGCTGGCCGTGGAACTACCAGCACCTCGACGTCATGGCGCAGACGTTCACCGCCGGAAAGACCGCGCCGTTGGACAAGGTCTCGCTGATGTCGGACGCGGGCTCCGCCAACATCACCGTCGAGATCTATTCGGTCGTGCCGGGCACGCCCAGCACCCCCGGCGCCCGTATCTCGAGCACGACCAAATTCGCAGGCAGCCTCGTGTGCTGCCAGCAGTTCCATGACTTCACGTTCGACCCGGCAGTGCCGGTCACGGCGGGTACCCAGTACGCCATCGTCGTCAATGTGATCGGCGGCGACCTCAAGTGGTACACCAGCGGAGCGGCCGACTACTACCCGGGCGGCCAGCTCTTCGTGGCCTGCGCCGGCTGCGATTGGTTGACAGGAAGCACCACCTACGGGGCGGACTTCGCCTTCAAGAC
>DATCPI010000083.1:0-6129 GCA_036570165.1 Candidatus Dormiibacterota bacterium
CCCCTCTTACGTTCCAGTTGATCGTCGCCGCAGCGACTTTGTCTGCCGATCTTCCCCATTCCGGGCCGCCTTCGCGGCCTTGACGCTCGCCTCCAGCGCCGCCATCAGGTCAAGGACTCTCGTCGGGGAGGGAGGAGTCGCCGGCACGGCGGTGTTCGGACTTCTCGGCCCCGACTCGCGAACCGCTCAGAGGCGAGCCGCGTCGTAGTCATCCCAGGCGCTGTAACTGCGTCAACAGGGTCCGTGAGCATAGATTTCGCTTCGTCCAATGCCCGAGGAACTGACTTGACCGTCACCTACGCCGTCGCGGCCGAGGTGCTGCGCCGTCTGGCCGCGGCCGCTCACGTGGCGACGCCAGGAGTTGAGGTGCGTGCCGGGTGGCGGCGTGTGGCACGTGTCGTGCGCCGGCCGGAAGGCTTCAAGGTGGTGATTGGACCAGTCCTGCTGACGGCATCCGAGCTCGTCGTCATGGGTGTCCTCGCCCACGAAGTCACGCACATAGCTCTGGGTCATCGGGCCATGTTCCAGCGGCTGAAGGTCGGCGCAATCGCGGCGATCGTGCTCGCGTCCATCGCTTTCTTTGCCCTGTTCACGCTCCAGCTCCTCCATGGCACCGGGAACTGGTGGCTGTGGGTGATCGAAGTGGTCGCCTGGCTCGCTCTGACATTTACGCCCAGATTGATCCTGCTGGCCATTGCCCGCCGCGAGGAGTTCGAGGCGGACCGAAAAGCAGCAACGCTGCTCGGGAGCCCAGACCCTGTCATCGCTTTTCTTGATTGGGTGGCCACCCTCACTCGCGACAACCGCTGGCCTATACCGCTGAGGCCCTGGATGTCGACCCATCCTTCCCTGGCCGCCCGTCGCGAGGCCATGCTTCGCAGCCACGTCAGCATTTCGAGCGGAGGTCAGAGCTAGGGCGACAAACCCGTGGGCGCACGCGCTCGAGGGAAATCGCCGCCTCCGCTAGCCTCGCGGCCTATTCACCCGTTCACTTCCATCCGGTCAGCTTGAGCACTTTTTCGGCCGTCGGCCGCGGAGGGAGCGGGATCGGATCGGTGATCTCCTGGGTGAACGTGACGCTGGGCACGCTTTCAGGGATCAGGCTCATGAACCACTCGACGATCATCGCTCCCGCTCGCCGTAGCTCACAGCCAGACCTTGGCCATCCTCCCAGAAGGTAAGCCTTCAGCCCGGCCTCCGGGCTGAGGGCTACTCTTTCGCGTATGTCCGACTACGGTCAGCGCAACGCCAAGTCACGCGCCCGTCTCGCTTCCCTATGCGAGCGCATCAACGACGAGCAACTGGCTCGAATCGCCTTCGGCGACTGGACGGTCTCTGCCGTGTTGGCGCATATGGCGTTCTGGGACCGCGTCACGCTCGAGCGTTGGAACGTCTTCGTGAAGGATCGTCAGCCCGTGTCGATGCTGAGCGAAGTCGTCAACACCGCAGGCGCCACCGACTGGATTGCTGTACCGCCGCGAAAGGCGGTTCAGCTGGTTCTGGAGGCGGCTGAGGCCGTTGACAAGAAAATCGAGGAGCTCCCCGACGACCTGATCGAGGCCGCGCGACCCATCGTGAATCCGCGAATGGTCGAACGGTTTCATCACCGCGAGGACCACCTGTCTGCAATCGAGCGGGTCATCTGAAACCGATGGCGAAGTTTTGGCTCTGCAGTGATAGAGGGCCGGCGCTGCATCCATGACCGCTGTCTCGATCCTCAGCCCGGATGGCACGCTCGCCAAGGGTGCCAAGCCGAAGGTGGGCGACCAGCTCTTGCTCGACATGCTGCGCTGGATGCTCATGTCCCGCGTCTACGACGAGCGCGCCACCGCTCTCCAGCGGCAGGGCAAGTACGGGGTCTTCTCTCCCGCTCTTGGCCAGGAGGCGTCGGTCGTCGGATCCGCGATGGCCCTCGATCCGGCGCGGGATTGGATCGTGCCCCAATACCGCGAGCTGATGGCCATCGTGCGCCACGGCTATCCGCTGGAGCGCATTGCAGCCAACGGAATGGGCCGGATCTCCGATGCCTCGCGAATTCCTGATGGCGTGAACGTCCTTCCCAACCAGGTCGCCCTCGCAGCACAGCTCCAGCATGCGACCGGCCTCGCCTGGGGGCTGAAGCTCCAGAAGAAGGACTCCGTTGTGATGACGTACATCGGTGACGGCGGGTCGTCGGAGGGCGACTTCCATGAGGCGCTCAATCTCGCCGGCGTGATGCGAGCCCCCGTTGTGTTCTTCCTGCAGAACAACCAATGGGCGATCTCGACACCAAGGCGCCGTCAGAGCGGTACTCCGAGCTTCGCCCTGCGCGCGGCGGGCTATGGATTTCCGGGGGTCGAGGTGGACGGAAACGACGTATTGGCCGTCTACGAAGTCGCGGCTGACGCCGTTCAGCGGGCCCGGGCCGGCGACGGCCCAACCCTCATCGAATCACACACCTACCGGATGAGCTTTCACAACACGACTGACAATCCGTCGCTCTATGAGGATCCGAAGGAGCGCGATGAGGCCGCGCGGCGCGATCCAATCGAGCGGGTGATCAAGCATCTGACCGGGCGGGGACTGTGGAGCGAGGAGCGGGATAGGGAGACTCGAGCAAGCGTCCGCGCAGAGGTCGATGCCGCACTTGAGCGAGCGGCTACTTTTCCTCCCGCCACGCCGAGCCAAGTCTTTGAACACGTCTACGCCGAGCTGCCCGAGCGAGTGCGCCGGCAGCGAGCGGAGCTGTTGGGCGAGTCGTGACACAGCGAAACATCATCGAGGCGATCAACAACGCGCTCGATGAGGAGATGCAGCGCGATCCGCGGGTCATGGTCCTCGGGCTCGACGTGGGAAAGCTCGGAGGCGTCTTCCGAGCCACGTCAGGCCTGCTCGACAAGCACGGTCCGGAGCGGGTGGTCGATACGCCACTGGCCGAGGCGAGCATCATCGGCGCTTCGCTCGGACTTGCCATCTCCGGCATGGTGCCCGTCGCCGAGATCCAATTCCTCGGTTTCACGGCGCAGGCTTTCCACCAGATCGGCCCGCAGCTTGCCAAGTACCGAATGCGTTCGCGAGGCCGATACCACTGCCAGGTCACCATCCGCGCCCCTTTCGGTGGCGGAATCACCAGCCCCGAATTCCATTCCGATGCGGTGGAGGCCCAGTTCGTCCAGTCACCTGGAATCAAGATCGTGATGCCGTCCAATGCGTATGACGCGAAGGGACTTCTCCTGGAGGCCATCCGCGACCCCGACCCTGTCCTTTACTGCGAGCCGGACCGGCTGTACCGGCTCGGCAGGATGGAAGTACCCGACGGCGACTACACCGTTCCCTTCGGAAAGGCGGCAGTCGTTCGCGAGGGCGATGACATCACTCTCGTGGCCTGGAGCGCGGCAGTCGAGTTGTGCATGCGGGCAGCAGACCAGCTGGCGGAGGAAGGGATTTCTGCGACCGTTGTGGACCTGAGGACGCTGGTTCCCTTCGATGTCGAAACGGTGGTCGGTGCGGTCGCCAAGACTGGCCGGTGCGTGGTCGTTCACGAAGCGCCATTAAGTGCGGGCTTCGGCGCCGAGGTCGTCGCGACGCTGGCGAAAGAGGCGTTCTACGACCTTGATGCGCCAATCGACCGCGTTGCGTCATACGACGTGCCGTACCCCGCGGGATCGTTTGAGGCTTGGTACCTTCCGTCGGTCGAGCGAGTGGTTGCGGCCGCCCGGACCACGGCGAGCCTATAGCTCGCTAGGTCGACGGTTGGATGGGTAGCTGTTCCAGGTGTGTGCCTTGTCGATCGCTGAGTTAAGGCAAAAGGCTTTCCCGGATTAAGAAAGGATCCGGCTCTCACGCGCGATTGGCGTGGTCCGCTGCGCTGAAAGCGCCGGTGTAGCTAGGCCGCCTCGGTGGTCCGGATTGGGAGCCTTCGCTCATGCCCGCACTCCGGGCACTCGAACAGCCCCACCAGGACATCGGGCTGCCCCGCGTCGGAATGCATCGTGCGCAACTCCATGGGCACTTTCGACTCGTGCCGCTCGCAAGCCGGGGCATCGTCGTAGGTCATGCCACTGAAACTACGCCCTACGGGCAAATGTTCCTAGTGAGCGCGGCACAACCGGGAACCGGCATGCCTTGTCCTCCACCCACACTCGTAGACTTTCGCCATGGCGTCGAAAAAGGCTCCCGAAGGCCAGGTCGAGCCGCGCCCCACCGTGCGTGACGCGATGCGCTCGGTGCTTACGGGCGCCAAGCTGGTTGCCGGCGAAAAGGGCCTCGACCACCCGGTCGAGTGGGTGCGGCTGATGGAGACGCCTGAGGTCCAGCCTCGGGCGGGTGACCTCATGTTCACCACCGGCTTCCCGATCAAGGACGACCCAGACGCTCAGATCCGGCTCGTATCCCGGATCGCCGACTCCGGCGGCGCCGGGCTCGTGGTTCGGCCGCTGCCCTACCTTCGCAAGCTGCCCGCGGAGATGCTGGCCGAGGCCGATCGGTTGAATGTCCCTCTCTTCACGATCGGGGCGGACGTCCAGTTCATCGACCTGATGACCCCGCTGCTCGAGCGGATCATCAACGCAGAGCACTGGCGCCTCAAGCGATCGATCGAGATCCACCGCCGCTTCACCGAGCTCGTGCTCGACGGCAAGGGCGTGAACGAGATCTGCAGGACGTTGGCGGACTTGCTCGAGAGCGCGGTCACGATCGAGGACGCTTCGTTCCACCTCCTTGCCCACGCCGGCAGCACCGGCGACCCGCACCGCAAGGAGACGATCCTCAAGCAAGGCACGCCGCAGCGCGTCCTCTTCGACCCCCAGATCCAGCGCATGCTCCGCGAGGTCGAGGCCAAGCGCGCGCCCGTCAAGGTGCCGCCCTTCCCGCACGTCGGCATGTCGAGCGCGCGCCTGATCGCCCCCATCCTCGCTGCCAACCAGGTGCTCGGCTACATCTCGGTCCTCGATCACCCGCCCCACAACGAGGAGCTTGCCTTCATGGCGATCGAGCAGGCGGCCCTGGTGCTCGCGCTGGCCGTGGCGAAAGAGCGCGAGCTGTCCGAGGTAGAAGGCCGGGTGCGCGGCGAGTTCCTCGAGGACCTGCTCCACTCGACGTACGGCGACGAGGCGGCGGCGCAGCGTCGCGCCCGCCACCTCGGCTACCCCCTGCACGGCAGCCACATCGTGATGCTCGTGGACATCGACGACTTCCGCGGCTTCAACAAGTCCCGCCAGATCTCAGAGGATGCGATCCAGGCCCTGAAGCGCGAGTTCCTGCGCCGGGTCGCCGCAGTGGTGCGGACGAGCTACGCGCGCGCCCTCGTGCAGGGCCGGTCCGACCAGGTCGTGTCCCTGCTTCCCCTCGGTTCAGAGGGAGGCGATTACCAGATCCGTGCCCACGCCCTCGGCACGCAGATCCAGCAGGCGATCTCGGACTGGAAGCCAGGCTTCACGGTCTCCGTCGGCTTCAGCGGCCCTGCCGAAGCACCCGCGGGCGTCGCCGGCTCGCTGCGAGAGGTCACCTCGGTGATGGAGTCACTCGCCCGATTCAAGCGCTGGAGCCAGGTGGTCGCCGTGCCCGAGCTCGGGCTCACCGGCCTGCTCGCCGCCGTCACCGACGAGCGACTGGTCGACTACAGCCGCCGGCATCTCGGACCTCTCATCCAGCACGACACCTCCCGCAAGGGCAACCTGGTCGCCACGCTGCGGGCTTACCTCGAGACGGGCGAGCAGCAGCAGGCGGCCCAACGCCTGCGCGTGCACCCGAACACGCTCCGCTACCGCCTCGATCGCATCCGCGAGATCAGCGGCGTCGACCTCGAGGACCCCGAGACCCGCCTCAACCTGGCCGTCGCGCTGCGCGTCCAGGCCCTGCTTGGGTTCTGAGACGGGGGGACGCCAGCGGTGGAGCGGCATCGGCGGCCGGAGCCAAGGAGAGGGTGGCGCCAGGAGGAGCGCATCCGTGGATGCGTGACGACGCAGCGCCGGGCCCCTGGACGCCGGCTTGGCGCCGAAGGCGCCCGGCCGCCTAGGTCGCTCCAGCGCGGCGAACCTCCCGGCTTAGAACCCCTCGGGCATGTGAGGTCCGCATAAGGTTTCGCCGGTTCCTTTGGTGTTGATTCACTAGCTCGGTCGCACGTCTCCGGCTACTCTCAATTTGTGCCTC
>DATCPI010000084.1:0-12189 GCA_036570165.1 Candidatus Dormiibacterota bacterium
GTCTCATCCCACACAAGCTCAGCTCAGCCGACTACATCGAACTCTCAACCAACGCGACCTGCTCATCCTCCAATCTCTCCACGACTACCGCTACCTGAACACCCTCCAGATCAAAGAGCTCTTCTTCCCCAGCCTCCGCTCCTGCCAGATGCGGCTTCAGTCCCTCAAAGATCTCGGACTCATCTACCGCTGGAAAGTCATCGAGACCCCAGGTGTTCGTCGTCGTCATTCGCTGCTCCTGATCTCCGCCCGCGGCGCGCGGGTGCTCGCCGACTGGCACGGCGACGATCCCCGGGACTACGTCGAACGCAGCCACGATGCCCGCGACCACTGCTGGCACGCCACCCACGACCTGGAGGCCAACCAGTTCTTCGTTTCCATGATCACGCAAAGCCGAGAGTGCATGGATGAGGGCCTGCTCATCTGGTACGGCGAAGAGCACGTCCGGGCCGAGCGTCGGGCGACGGCCCGCGAGTACAAGTGGCCCGTCCCCACGCCAGACGGCTGTGGGGTCTATCTGGCGGCCGGCGGCCGCATCCTGTTCGATCTGGAGTGGGACCGGGCGACTGAGTCGCTGGCTCGCCTGCGTCAGAAGGTCGGCTCCTACGTCGGCCACTTCGAACATTACCGCGAAGCCGAGCTGCACCACGTGCTCTTCGTGGTCCCCACCGACGACCGTGAGGACAAGCTTCAGCACACGATCTGGCGCGAGCGACCGCGGTTCGGCCACGACAGCTGCTGCAGCTTTTGGACCACCACCGCCTATCGGCTGCGGGACTGGGGTCCTATCGGATCCATCTGGCTGCCAGTCGAGATTCGCGCCACGGAAGCGCCACCGCCTCAGGTAACCAAGCTCCGGAGACGGACTCCGCTCAACCAGCTGGCGCCCATCCTACCCAACGAGCGAGAGATCGCTGACTGCATTGGCAAGCCGTTGTGGTGGGAACGCCGGCCGGGCGGAGGACAGGTGGCATGAACCTCAGGGCTGAGGCAGGATTCCGCCCACAGCCGGGCGCCAAGGGGTCAAGCGCTTGACCCCCATGAGTCGGAGATTGAAAACAACCGAGGACGGCCTACCGCCATCGTTCCCGGCGACCCCGACCGCCTTCATCGCCGCTGGCGGATCCAGCACTCGCGATGAGTTAGCCGTGACGACAAGGCGGCCGCCCCTGCCAGCGTCAAAAGAGCATGCCGAGGCGGCTACAGCGGAGGAGCGACTCGTGCAGGAACTCCGTCCGCTGGCCAGGGTGCTGTTGATTCAGGCACGTCGTAAGCTCGCGCGCCGCGCCCGCGAAGCCCAAACAAAGGCCGCGTGATGAAGGCGATTTCCCGCCGTGTTCAATTGACTGATATGGTCGGAGACGATAAGCTGAATCAACATGCCCAAGCCGTCGCCGGCCGTTCGCAAGGTCAAGCTCAGCCAGCGTCTGGGCGAGGTCGTGAAGAAGGGAAGGCAGGAACTCGACCTGAGTCAGCCCGGTCTGGCGAAGAAGACCGGGCTCTCGCGGTCGTACATCAGCTACCTGGAGTCAGGAAAGTTCGAGGAGATCGGCATCGCGAAATTCGCCTTGATCGCGGAGGCGCTCGAGATGTCCGCCGACCAGCTGCTGGCCGACGCGGGCTACATCAAGAGGCCGAAACCGACGCTGCCGGGAGCGACACGCTACCTCGCAACCAAATTCGGGTTGGACCAAAGCCAGGTCACGTCGGCCCTCCAGTACCTGGCCTTCCTTCAGAGCCAAAAGAAGGCGAAGAGGGCTCTCAAAAGATGAACCGCGCGGTGATCTACGTGCGCGTCTCTTCGAGAGAGCAAGCCGAGGGCGGCTACTCGATCGAAGCACAGCTGGAGGCGTGTCGGCGGTTCGTGTACGACAAGGGCTGGACCGTCGAGGATGAGTTCACCGAGCTTGGCGAGTCGGCCCGCACGACCAACCGCCCGGCGTTCAAGGCGATGGCCGCGATGCTTGATGATCACGGCGGGATCACGCACCTTGTCGTCCACAAGATCGACCGCCTAGCCAGAAATCTCGCCGACTACGCCGCTGTGAAGGCCCGCCTGCAGAAGCTCGGCATCCGCCTCGTCTCCGTCACCGAGGGTATGGAGGAAGGTCCCTCCGGCCGGCTTGTCGAGGGGATCATGGCCGCGATTGCGGAGTTCTACTCGGACAACCTCGGCCAGGAAGTCCGCAAAGGGATGCAGCAGAAGCTACGCAACGGCGGCTGGCCGCACCTGGCGCCGGCCGGCTACACCAATGTTCGGGTCGACGGAGAGCGCAAGGCCGAGGCCGTGCTCGCGATCGATCCCGAACAGGCCCCGCTCGTGACCAAGGCATTCGAGCTTTACGCCTCAGGCGAATACACCGTCAGCAGCCTGCACTTGGAGATGGCCGCACTCGGGTTGCGCAACAAGAGAGGCGCTCCCCTAAGCCGCTCGAAGCTCGCGGAGTTGCTGCACAAGAAGCTGTACGCCGGGATAGTCGGACACAACGGCGTCGAATACCAGGGCACGCATGACCCGCTGGTTTCGAAGGAAATGTTCGAACGGGTGCAGCAGGTCTTTGCACTCCACGACCGCGACAAGGTCAGGGAAACGAAACACCCTCACTTCCTGCGCGGAGTCCTCGTCTGCGCATCATGCGGATCTGCGCTCTCATCGCTGACCGCGAAGGGACGCTACACATACTTCTATTGCCTGGGTCGTTTCACCGGCCGCACCGACTGCCGCGAGCCATACGTGCCCAAGGAGAAGCTGGAGCAACTGGTGGAGGAGCAGTACCGGCGCCTCAACCTCGGCCCGAACGATGAGGCCCGTCTGCGTCGCGCGCTGGAGCAGGAGCTCGCGGACGAGGTGAGTTTCAGCGCGGAGAGTCTCGCCTTGGCGCGGCGCCGGCTTGCGCGAGCCGTGCACGAGCGAGAGAAGCTCCTCCAGGCCTACTTCGCAGAAGCGATGCCGCTCGATCTGTTCAAGCGCGAGCAGAACCGTATCGCCAAAGAGATCGATCTCGCCCAGGCCGAAATCAATAGGGCAGAAGCAACAGATAGTCCCTATGGCCAGCTGCTCGAGACGGCCTTGGGCATCATCCGGGACGCTAGGGCGGGCTACTCCGCGGCGGACCCTTACGTCAAACGCCTGTGGAACCGCGCCCTCATGGAGCGGATCGAGATCAGGGCCGGCCAGATCGCCCGAGTCGAGCTGAAGGAGCCGTTCGCCGGCCTTTTCTTGTGCGCCGGTTCAAATAAGGCAAGTTTGGTCGGCGAGGCCGGATTTGAACTTCTCTCGGCAGGTGTCTGTACACCTTAAGGAAATACAGGGCATGGCGTAGCTATGTGGTTCGAGTCCGCCGTGGCACGCTACTCTCAGTCGCTCCTAGCTCAGCCGGATCGACTTTTGCCCTCTCACAGCCGCTTTTCCTGCCAGGCGGAAAGCAACCGCTGCCGGCGCTCTGAGCCCTTAACCGAATCCAGGAAGTAAACGAGAGTGGCACCGATCGCAGCGGCACCGATAAGCTTGGTCAGACTGACCGCGGGCCGGCCTCGATCGAAAGCCTCCGCCCAGTCACCGCGGCTTACTGCCTTGGTCATGCGGCGAGCCAATGGCCGCGCGGACTCGGCTGCCTGGGAGGCGGCCCGACCAGCTTGCACCACACTACCCCGATTCTCCCGCCAGAGAGAGGACAGGCGCTCACGTCGCTCCTCGCCCAACTCGGGATCGAAGAGGTAGACGGCGAGGCCGCCCAACACCGCACCCATGGTTAACCGCTTCATTTATCTGCACCTCCATGGCACTCGGTACGCGCTCGTGCGCATCCCGCCTAGCGATCAAGGGATCTACCGTGAGGCCTGCTTTCGATTGACCTCCTTACGTACGTCCTCTTTGACGTCGCGGACGGTGCGTTTGACGTTCCCCACCTTTTGCCTCGCCTTGCCCTTCATCTCCTCGCCGCGGTCGCCGGTGAGCTTGCCCTTGATCTCTTCCGCCTTGCCACGAACCTGGTCCTTCATGAAGACCTCCTTGGATTAACTCTGCTGGTGACGCATCGTCGAGCCCGTCGGCGACACGACCGATAGCTCGGTCGAAAATGGCGGCACCGGCTGGGTTGCGCCCGTCAAACCAGCTCGGGGCCTTGCGCGCCAACTCCCAATATCGCAGTTGGCCCGTGACCACGGCAAGCCTGGCCGGCCGGACTTCGCCGGCGACGAGAGGGCAAGCAAGCGCATCAACGCCAGCCAGTGCTCCCCTGTCCGCGGCCACGACATGTCGCTGGCGTAGGCGGAGGAGGCCCGTTCGAGGGTCTGTATGCGGTCTGGGTGCGCGAGCAGCGACTTGACGGCCTCCGCCAGGGCGGCTGAATCTCGAAACGGAACCAGGATTCCACGGCCGTCGGCCAGGGCTTCTGTGGCGTGCAGGTAGGCGGTCGAGACAATCGCCTTGCCGGCTCCGAGCGCATATGCCAGGGTGCCGCTCGTTATCTGTTGCGGGTCGAGGTATGGCGTGACGTAAACGTCGCTCGCGAGCAGCAGCTCGATGATGTCCCGCTGCGCCATGTATTCATCGATGAAGGAGACGTGGTTCTCAAGGCCGAGGCGCTTGACCGTCTCGACGAGTTGATTGCGGTACCTCTCGCCATCGGTGCGGCGCAACTCCGGGTGAGTCTGGCCCGCGATCACGTAGAGGGCCGCCGGATGGCCGGCGACGATCGCCGGCATTGCCTCGATCATGTACTCGATGCCCTTGCGAGGGTCGACGAGGCCGAAGGTTGAAATGATCGTCCGGCAGGGCACGCCCAGCTTCTTCTTCATCCGAACCCGTCCGCGGCGCTGGATCGCCGGCATGCCGTGCGGGATGACCACGGGCACCTCCGCGATGCCATAGCGCTCGGCGAGGATGCCTGCCGCCGTATCGGCCATCACGACGATCGCGTCGCTCAGCTCAGCCGCGGAGCGGATCGCCTCCCGCATCGAGGCCGTCGGCTCGGGTGGCACCGTGTGCAGGGTGGTGACGACCGGCTTCCGCAGAGCCTCAAGGAACGGGCGCAGATGGTCCTCATACACGCCATCTGTCCACGTCCCGTAGAGCCCGAATTCGTGCTGAACGTTGACGATGTCGGCGCTCGAGCGGTTGATCGCCTCCGCCGCAGCGCGGTAGTTGCTCGCGTCCCCCTGTCTGATGCGCCAGCGGACCTCGCCGCCGTATCGCCGACCCTCATTGCGCTCGTCGATCGCTGCCACGCGGCACACGACGCGTGGATCGGGCGCCTTGACCGCGGCCATCAGGTCCGCCGAGAAAGTTGCTATGCCGCAGCTTCGAGGCAGATTCGAGGACACGAAGACGATCTTCAGGTCGGTCGCGAGGCCGTGCAGCGCCACGTCGGGACGCCTTACACCGAGATCGAGCGGATGGGAATCTGAAAGTAGTAAGGGTCTTGGCCGAGCGGGCGGCGCGGCCGCGACACGCGAGGAGTGCGAAATGCCGAGGCTCCTCAGTTCGGTCACAGTTGTTCTCATCGCAAACCTGCCATGGCCCCAAAGGCGGCGAGCAGGAGGAGGAGCGACATTCCCACGAGCACGGGACTCATCGTCGCTAGGAGGTGCTTAAGGAAAGCGAGGCGGCGGCGCCGGTGCAACAACCTGAGCCTCGACTCCAGGCTCGGTGACAGGAGACTCGCGGGACCATCGGAAATTCGGGCTCCGGTAGGGGTGGCAATGACCGGACGTTCGGTGGCGAAGCGAAACATTCTCAGCACCAGCGGGCGCTCATTGGCCAACATGCCTCAGGCCTGGATTTGAGGAGGGGACGCGCTCTGTCCCCTCCTGCCCATTGCAGCCAGCTCATCGCCAATGCGGTGGGCATACGTGGCGAGCCGCCTCATCTGCGACCGTTGGGACACGGCGTAGCCACCGATTGCCGCTCCCGCAACCAAACCGAGCGCCAACATGCCCAGCAGCGGCCAGGGGCGGGACGGCGAGTTGTCTGGCAAAGCGGAGATGCGCCGCCGAGCGGCGTCGCTCCACTTCTTCGGCCAGAATCTGAGCTCCATCACGACGACGCCGGCTTGGTGCCGTGAGGCGCGGTGACGACCCTGATCAGGACCACGAGGCCCCAACCGATCACGGCGTAGACGACGATCGCCACCAGGGATGCGGTCTCAAAGGTGTTTGTGCTCGATCCGCTGTTCCCGAAAATGCCTGTGAACGGTGCCACCATGGGCGCGCTGACCTGGTAGATGAAGTTGACGAAGGCCGATTGCGATGACGCTCCGAACAGCTTGCCAAGGAAGCGAGCTGCGATGAAGATGTCGACGACGCCGACGATGAATCCGACCACAGCCGCCGCGCGGAAGTTGTAGCGGCCCTTCTCGGTCACCGAGGCGCGCTCGACCGGAGCGGGAGCGGGAGCGGGAGCGGAAGCCGGAGCGGAAGCGAAAGTGGGAGTGGGAGCGGAAGCCGGAGCGGAAGCCGGAGCGGAAGCCGGAGCGGAAGTCGGTTCCTGAATTGCCATTTGGTCATTCACCTCTTGTGACTTGGTAGTACCTAAGGCCTGAGCATGGAAGTAGGCTGATGCACGACTCGCTCTTTCGACAGGGTCGACGGTCCTTAATTTCAGGGGACCAAATAGGACTCCTGGCACTGACATGTGAGTGCTTCTGGCCCGTGCACCCTGGTGCGCCTGGGGCAACGATCTGAAGGTGATGCGTTGGTGGTTCAACAACGGCTCGTCGAATGGGTCGGGTTCTTCCTGGGATCGGGCTCACCTTACGAACGGGTCTTCGCGGAAGGCTCCACTATCGCCGTGCTGACAGTAAGCATCAGGAGGTGAACCAAAGAAAGTGATCCACATTCTCATCGTCCTCGCGGTCATCCTTTTCGTGCTCTGGGTGTTGTTCCACGCGACGGGCGCGCTGGTCAACCTGCTCTGGATCGGCATCGCCGTACTCGCCATCCTCTGGCTCGTGGGCCTGTTCCGCGGCCGCAGTACGACCACCTAGCGTACGCACCAATCGAAAAGAGGAGCCCGGAGGCCCCTTCGGCGCCGGGCCCTTCGCTTTCGGGCTAGTGAGCCCCGTGACCCGCTGCGTCTGACGGTGCTATAGCCGTGGACCTGTGGGGTGCACAAAGTCCGTCGAGTTCGGAGTCGAACTCTCAACAGGCCTGTGAACTGCCTGGGTCTGATGGAGGCCTTCGCTCGCTTCTCGAGTGATTCAGATGGTTCGAATGCGATAGAAGAGCCCCGGGTGGGATTTCGAGTTCGCCGTGTTGTATATCCAGTCGGGGGCACGTCAAGGCGTGGGCCGTGTACCTCGGGCCAGCTGAGTCCGTACACCTTAAGGAAATACGGGGCACGGCGCAACTACTTGCTCCAGGCATTGACGGGGCGCTGAACCAGAGGCCGGGCGTGGCGTATGGGGAGGATAAAACCCTCTTGCCGGGCTGTAGAGAGCGGATAAGGTCAGGTGATTGACCGGGCACAATGGAATCCGCTCGGCTGACATTCAGCCCACTAACCGTCCGCGGTCCGGCGTCCTCCAGCACACAATCATCCGCGTGAGGCCGCCAGTTCGACTTATCGCTACCGACATCGACGGAACCCTCATCCCCTATGGGGGCGAGGCCTCCGTGCGGACTCTGGCTGCCCTTCGAGCGGCTGAGGCGGCGCGCGTGACTGTGGTGTTGGTGACCGGCCGCCCACCTCGGACTGCGCGGATAGTCGCCGAGGCGCTCGGGGTGCACGGCCCCGCGATTTGCGCGAACGGCGCGTTGGTCGTCGACCTGCCCATAATCCACGTCCTGCGCGACATCCGAATCGAGGGCGCTCTGGCCACCGCCCTCATTGCCGATCTGACCGCAGCGATTTCCGGCATCGTCTTCGCTTGGGAACGCGGCCTCGAATGGGGACGCGAAGATACTTGGCCCCAGGCACGCGGTGGGGCGGGGCTCCGGCTCCCCGGTGGGATTATCGGTCCGGTTGGTCCACAGGCGGCCTACGGACTCTCGAAAGTGATCTGCCACTTGGGCGGCGCCGATCCCGACGCTGTTGTGCAACAGGTTCGCGAGGTTCTCGCCGAGCGGGCTGAGGTCTCCACGGCGACCTCACCGCCGCTAGCGGAAATCACAGCCAAGGGACACGATAAGCGCGAGGCGCTCGAATGGCTATGCCGGCGCATGGGAGTGGGACGCGACGAGGTACTGGCCATTGGCGACGGGCCGAACGACCTGCCGATGCTCCTATGGGCCGGCCGGGGAGTCGCGATGGGCAACGCCCATGCCACCGTACTCGAGGCGGTTTCGGAGCGAACGCACACGCACGAAGAGGATGGCTTCGCCGCAGTTGTCGAAGCCGCGCTATCGGCCTCTTCACCGACGTAGGACTGCGCTACCAGGAACCGAGAACCACCTAGATCAAGGACCTATGGTGGACTTCATTTTGCCGACAGGTCACGGGATTTGAACTCGCGAGTAATCACCCGATCCGGTTTGGCATTGGAGGTTCCTCGGGCCTCCGCGCGATTGATATCAAATGATGCCGCCAAAAACGCATCAATCTGCTGCCTCGGGTTGCGGGGTCAGAACTTGACGTCCGAGGTCAAGGGCGGAGCCTTGGGCAGCGGCGACCCTCACGTCCGCACCATTAGGCGACTTGCAGCGGGCCGGGAGTCTGGGGATAGGATGCAGCGTGCCCCTACGTCTCCGGCCAGAGGAGGACAAAGCGGCCGGCATAGTCGTGGCCGCTCTCGAGGCTGACCGCTTCGAGCGTCGCGACGACGGGCGAGTGCAGAACGTCAGGGACTTCGACGTGGTGTTTGCGGATGGGCATTGTGAGCCTTTGGAGGTGACCACATCAACCATCCCCGAGTTGAAGGATGCCAAGGCTAAGTTCAAGAAATACGGCGCCGAACTGATCGAGGTGCCGGCCCTTCGCAACGAGTGGAGCGTTTTCACGTCGATCGGAACCCAGTTCATCGGATTCGATGTGGCCATCGAGCGCTTCCTGATTGCGTTGGAGGCGAGCGGCGCCACCTCGTTCAGCCTCTTCACCGATTCGTATGACGATGCAGGCATCACCGCCCTTGCACTTAAAGCCGGTATCGACTTCGCACGAGGCACTCCCAACTTCAGGGGGCGGGCCATCGTTTTCCCACCGTCGGACGACAGGGTCTGGTCAAGTGATCACGAGGATCCCGGCGCGCATGTGTTGGCAGAGGTTGAGCGGCATGCGAGTAACGAGGGTAATCGCCGCAAGCTGGGTGGGCGGGGAGGAGGTCCTAGCCATCTGTTCATATGGATCGACGAGGAGACATTCCGGTGGCACGACATTACAGACGGTCAGCTCCCAAAGCGGGCGCCACGGCTTCCCTCCGAAATCACCGTCGTCTGGGTCGTCACGCGCGGCCGAGACGAGTCGATCACCGGGTGGGTCTTCGATGACGTCGGCTGGCGGAAGATCTAGGCGCGTCCAATCACCCGCACGCGTTGGCGACCAACGGGCATCGCGCCGTCTGGGCGCAGCCCCACCAGCAGGTGTTTTGCTGCTGATGTGGACATCGTGGCGGCCTGTCGCGCATTCCGAACACTCATTTCAGCTTTTCGAACACCTCGGTCGGTGCCGCACGAGGCTCGACGCTGGGCCCCGCGCTCGCCGGAAGGTAGGGTGGCCGGCCGTTTGACTGCCGGTTTTTCACCCGCCCATTCTCCGCGGAGTAGGTATCAACAGGGAAGCGGTCGGGTCACTCGTCGTCTGCTCGAACGTATACATGCGCCTCTGCCTTCCAGCCCGCATAGATGTCGTCGGCGACCCGAGGCTCGAGACCTTCAATCATCGTCACTACCTCATCGGTGATTCGGTTGGCCAGATTCCGTTCGTCAGCAGTCAGACCGTCCGGATCGAAATGCGTGAAGCCGACCCTTTGGGCGAATGCCCGGTGGTCGCCGAGCTCGAGGTGCTCCGCGATTTGAAGACCGACGACTTGAAGGACACGCTCCTCCTGGTCGAACTCTGCTGGAGTTAGATCTTCGATTTTGCCCCGGACGGGATGAAGTACAACGTGGCCAAGCTCATGGGTCAGAGCCATCGATTCCTCTTCGTAACTGAGGTCGTTTCGCAACTCGATCACTTGATTGATGTACTGCGCAAACTTGATGAGCGGACCGTCACCCTCGCTCTCTGGATCGCATGCGACGTACAGCATTCGCTTGCCAAGCCGAGCGCGAAGGGCCTCGATCCGAGGATCGTGGATCTGGCTGGCGTGCCCGGGGTGGCCAATGGCTTCCACGGCAGGCGGCAGAGGCGGCCAAGCGATCACGGTGTCGCGCTGAAGGAGTTCGCTCGCGCGCCCTGAGATGGGCTCGACTCTCGGGGCCGAACCGACCCCGCCGGCCCCTACGGGCGAGTGACCAGCCATTTCTTGTGTCAGTACACCATGACACTTACGGTTACGCGCAAGCGCCGACGGTCCCGCCGCCTGAATCAGACATTGGCGATCCGGTCGGGAGCAGGGGGCTCGAACGTCTTCTGGGTGTCCGTACACCTTAAGGAAATACGGGGCACGCCGGGGGCTTTTGGTTCGAGTCCACCGCGGCCCGCATCAATGAAGCAACACGAGTGTGAACACGACCGTGGCTGCAGCCAAGCACAAGCCATAAAGCAGACCAATAAGAAGTGCTGACCGAACACGCGGTTGCGGCATTCCACGTTGGAACCTGGCAACACGTAGACGGCCCCTCCAATATGTCAGGAACTGAGCGAGTAGTAGACCGCCGACCGCGAACAGCGGAACCGCGAACCCTGCTGGTATCGAGCTGCGTCGGCCAAGAACTACGGCGATGATAATGACGACAGCGCCGAGGCATCCCATGACGAGGTAGGTGCGGAGAAGCCGGTCAACCACTTGGAATCGCCGCGTCATGTTGGGACTCGTGCCTGACTCGGAAGTCATCCCTAATACCGCCCCTCGGGCGGCTCGGGCGGCTCGCGGTTCTGCCTCGAACGCACGAGCATTACGGTCGACACAAGGGCTGCGGCGATCAGGATGGCAATCGCTACGGTTACGCTGATGCCGGGCGGATGCCAAACGCCTATGAGCAATATTCCGGCGATCATCGCCACTCCGAACGCCGCCATCATGAGACCCCCGGCACGCCACGCGGCCGGGTTATCACGACCGATCTGGCGGAGA
Source organism: Candidatus Dormiibacterota bacterium (assembly GCA_036570165.1). Lineage (GTDB taxonomy): Bacteria > Chloroflexota > Dormibacteria > Dormibacterales > Dormibacteraceae > Palsa-870. The sequence continues at coordinate 11,172 of DATCPI010000084.1, forward strand.
AGCCACGGCTTACCTCGATAAGCATCCGCTGCTCGATCCGAAGCGCCTCGTACGTTGAATGCGAATGCGGCTCCCACCAAAGCGTAGAGCAGTAAGAAGACAACGAGACCTACCATGGGGTTCACGTGTAGGGCTAGTTTGCCTCAGGCATCCCCTGGTTGAGCACCCTTTTAGAGACTCTTCGATCTCTTCGCCGATCGGCCCGCTGACCTTGTGGCCGCGCGACGGACTGCGCGGAAGTCGGACGAGGAGCTACCCGGTGCCCGCCGTCGACGCGCATGGCCTCCGCGAAGCCGGCGAGATCGTTGAAGTGCGCCGTGGCTATATGTCCAGTTGGGGGCACTTCAAGGCGTGGCCGCGCACCTCGGACCCGTTGAGTCCGTACACCTTAAGAAAATACGGGGCACTTGACGGCGGTTTGCCCGGTGATCCTGGGAGCAGCCTTGGCGGCCTCGTGATCTTCCTACGGCTGAAGGCGTCAACGGCCGCTGAGGCGCTTGGTTGTGGCCTATAGTCGGGGTAGTTGGTCCGCGCCGGAAAAGGCCTGGGTGCAACGCCCTTGTAGGGTTCATTTCCGATCACCGCAGGAGGCTCTCAGATGGGCAAGCTTGTTGTTGCCTACCGGCACCCCACCGACACCGAGGAGTTCGAGCTCCGCTATCAAGGGGAGCACGTTGAGATGGCTCGGCGCATCCCGCACCTTTCGCGCATTGAGTTCGGCAAGGTAGCCGGTCTAATGGATGGCTCTCCCGCTCCCTATCACAGGATCGCCGAGCTTTACTTCGCGGTGAGGCCGCTCTGGGCCAAGCCGGAGGCAGCGAGGAGGGCAAGGCGGCGGTCGCTCACGCCGGTCAGATCGCGACCGGGGGCCTCGACCCCATGGTCGTTCAGGTCGAAGAGGGCCAGTCCCGTTCCTGACGCGGCCAGAGGAAGACCTTGAGCTACATGGAGGTGTAGATAAATGAACCGGTTAACCGTGGGTGCGGCGTTGGGCGGCCTCGCCGTCTACCTCTTCGAT
>DATCPI010000085.1:0-19168 GCA_036570165.1 Candidatus Dormiibacterota bacterium
GTGGTGGACGATTCCACGCTCCCACACGTGCGGGGCTCGGAGATCGACTACATCGACAGCCTGATGGGCGGCGGGTTCACCGTGCACAACCCCAACGCAGTCCAGTCGTGCTCATGCGGCCACTCCTTCGACACCGGCGACGACGCTGGCAACGCCAAGGCCTGCGGCTCCGGCCACTGATCTCGCGCGCAGGCGCCAAGGCGCGATAGGAGAGCAAAAGTCCGGCCGCAGCGCGCCGGATCGAATTTTGCTCTCCCACGTTTGGTGCAGGGGCGTCCGCGCGGGCGGCCTAGAGCTAGACGATATCAACGTACGTGGATCGGTTTTTCACCTTGGAAGCGGTCACATAATTGGCTCGTGCTGAAAACGAAGTCCGTCACGTCGAGACGGATGCCGACATGCGAGCCTGGCTGGACTCGCACCCGTCGAACGAGCCGCGCGTGATCGCATATGAGGTCAAGCGGTGCTGCGGCGGCGGGAAGATCTGCAACGTCCGCGTGCGTGGGCGGTCGCGCAACGACGATGTTCGAAATACGCGACGGCCATCCTGGAAGACGGCACCAGGTTCCTGGTCGATCGCCGGGCGGCGGCACGGCTGCCATCGCACTTTGCGCTCACGATGCGCGGGCTCGGACCCTCCCGGCATCTCGATCTCGACCTCGGCGGCGAGCAGTGGGGCGCGCTCTTCGACTGAATCGCCGCGCTCACCTTGTCGGGCTCAGACTGCCGGTGTCTCCCGTTGGCGGGACCTCGCCGAGCACGCCCGAGATCTAGGCAATGCCACCACGGTCCCGGTGGGCGCGGAAGGTCGCGATTGCTGCCTGGCGGTACCGCTCGGCCATCTCGAAGTAGCGTGCGGCGTCGGCCGCGATGTCCGGGTCGTGATCTTGGTGTCGTCGGCTGAGAGCGAGGGCGGCGAACTTAGCACCCCGCATGTACGGTTCCAGTTGCTCGAACGGTAGAGGCCGGTCTCCACGCGTCATCTCAGGCACCTCCACGAAGGGAATCGAACAATTCGTCGTCGGTCGGGCGGTCGGCATAGTCATGTCCGACGTATTTCCACGCGAGCGAGCCGTCGCTCCGGATGGCAAAAATCGCCGGCTTGGCGATGCCGCCCTCGCCATCGCTCCACACGCCCCACTCCTTGATTACTCGGCCTTCGTGATCACTCAAGAGCGGGAACGGCAACAGCAGCTTCTCGACCATGGCGTGGTTGTTCTCAACGGGATCGACCGAGATCCCGGCGAGGCTGACGCCCTCGATCACAAAGCGGTCCCGGTTTCGTGCGTACGAGGCCAACTGCCCGTTGCAATATGGTCACCAATCCCCGCGGTAGAAGACGAGCAGCACCGGGCCGCGGGTCATGTGATCAGCAAGACGCCAGTTCTGACCCTCCTGGTCAGGCAGTTCGAAATCGATCGCTTTGTCCACGCAACTCCTTTGGTGCGACCCGAAGGCGCCGTCAGGGCTGTGATCCCCAGGGCTTGTCTCAAAGGCTAGAACCACTCCGAAGGGTCGTCTGATTCCGCCGTCGCGTCCAAGGCAGTCACGAAAACCACAGGCAGCCGCCCGCGCGTAGACATGGTGGAGACCACCGGACCGGTGCCGTGCCGCGGTGGCGATGTGAATCACCGTTGACGCCCATCCGCGGTGAGCTCGGTGCACCAACGAGGGCAACGCCGACCTCACCACGACCCCGCCACCCGTCCACATCGCGGTTCTGTGCGCGCAGCCCGGTCATGGCGTCGGGCTCTCAGGCACGCGCTTTCGAGGCTTCCTGCAGGGTGAGGCCAACTGCTGCCGGAGTGGACACCGGCGCCAAGCATATGGTGCCCACACACACCACCGCGCGATCGTCTCGGTTGGGATCGATGACGACATACGGGTGGGCGAGCACGGCGGCGCGTGCGAGCTCGGGATTGCCGGTGCTCACCTTGACCGCTTGCCCGAGGCGGTCGAAGGCACGCGCGAAGACGGCCGCCATGAGGCCGTACTGGCGTGGCAGCCGCGCCACCGACTCGAGCGTCCGTCGCGCGCGGGCCAGGTGTGGCTCATCGGGATCCCCAATCAGAATGTCCAGCTCGACGAGCGCCATCGTCACCACCGAGTTCTCCGCCAGCGGCTTGATCCGGTCGCCGAGACGACCGAGCTGGTCGCCGCCGGCGTGGTCGAAGTACCCGCCCAACCCTGGATCCGCGTAGCGCTCCTCGAGGTGCCTCGCGATGTCCAGCGCTGCCGGGAGCCATTGATCGCCGAGTGCTGCCTGGTGCGCGCGCACCGCAGCCAAGAGGCCCCATGCCTGGTCGCCGAGCTGCCCACCGGCGCCCTCGGCGTGGGTGAGCCCGCCGCCGACTTTGTATGCGTCGCGGAACAGCCGGTCCAGCAGCTTGCCTGCGCGCTTGCGGAGCTCAGGGCGATCGCAGCGCAGTGACCCATCCAGGTAGGCGACGCTCAGGGCGGCATTCCAGGCTGTGTAAACTCGCCGATCCACGAAAGGCGCGTTTTCCGGGTTTCGTTCGTCGGCACCGAGCGAGTAGTAGTGCTCGTCGGCGTCCTGGCTTCCGGCATACAGGCCGGTCTTGGGGTCGCGAAGGACCTTGTCGAGGTATCCGGTGGTGGAATCGAGCACGTCGTTCATGCCGGCGAGCGCGACCGCGCTGACCAGGCCGGCATGGTCCTCGAGCATCTTTTCGAAATGGGGGACACTCCAATCCTGGGTGGTCGAGTAGCGGAAGAAGCCGCCTTCGACGTGGTCATAGGTGCCGCCTCCCGCCATGCGCTCGAGCGTGTGCGCTGCCATCTGGCGCAGCTCATCATCTGAGCGCACCTGGGCCTGTTCCAGCAGCAGGGCGATGGCGTCCGTCTGCGGGAACTTCGGCGCGCTACCAAAACCGCCGTACTCAGAGTCGTATGCGTTCTTGACCGCTTCCAGGATGGAGTCGACCATCCCGTCTTCAAGCTCACCCGCGCTGAGAGCCGCTGCGGAACCGGCACGTTTGCGCGCCTCCAGGATCCGGCTCGCGATCTCGGGCTGGTGGTTGCGGTAGTAGCCGGCCACTCGCGACAGGGTGTCTGCCATCTGGTCCGGAGGCATGTACGTGGCGCCGGTGAGGATGTCGCCCGAGGCGGTGAGGAATGCGGTCGTGGGCCAGCCACCCATGTTGTAGCGCTGGTTGATGTCCGGCCGGACATCGTTGTCGACCCGGATAGGGATGTACTCGCGGTTGATGAAGTCGATTACACCCGCGTGCGAGTAGCTGGTCTCGTCCATGACGTGACACCAGTGGCACCACACGGCCGAGATGGACAGAAGGATGGGACGATTGAGCTGCTTCGCCTCCTCGAAAGCGTGCTCCGACCACGGGCGCCATTTGATCTCGGCGGCGCGGTTGGGCCGGGGTGAGAAATGGAACTCGACGTCGCTCACACGACAAGGTTACGCGGGTGAAAGAATGGCACAGTGAGGCGCGACCGCCGGTAGGATGGGCCGAACTGATTGATCTCAAGCAGCGACGTGGACGCGTACATCCGAAAAGAGCACCCGCCGGTTCGTCGAAGAGCTGAAGGAGCTATGTTCCTTCCCCAGCATCTCCAATCACGGGGCGGAAGCGGTCAAGCCTGCGCGTGAATGGCTCGCAGAGCGACTGAGCCGGTACACGGACCGCGTGGAGACGCTCGAGGCGGGAGGCATGCCGGCGTTGTACGCCGAGGTGCCGGGCGCCGGGCGGCGCAAGCTGCCTTCGCGACCAGGACATGAACATACGGATCGACGGTGTCTATGACGGGGTGGTCAATCCCACCGACGCGGATCGCCGGATGATGGCCAAGATCGACCCCGAGGTCGAGCAGCGCAAGAAGCTGGTCGGGTTCGAGCGCCTGACCCGGGATCCGAAGCCCCGGGACGTGATCGAGCAGCTGCTCTTCACGCCCCACCTGCAATGCTGTCGGCAACTGCATCGAGTGCGGCGCCTGCTCCATCGGCTGCCCCTTCGACAACATCACGTGCCCAGCCCGCGGGGAGGCTATGGCGCCCAGTTCAAGCATGGCTAGGAATACCGACCGCTCTTTGCGCCATTCCAATTTAATGCAGTGAGTGACTTACGACGTCGTCATAGTCGGCGGCGGGCCGGCCGGTTTGGCCGCAGGCCTGTACGCGGCCAGGAACCGCCTGGTGACGACGCAGCGCAGGGCACTCCCCGCTGGCGACTATGGGGCCCTCGCAGAAGATCGAGTGGTTGCGGTGGTCGAGCGGAAGTCTCTCATGACGCCGCCGGCGGCGTCACGGAAGCGGATCGGGTTCCGGCTGGAGGAGTCGTGACAAGGAAGCCGCCGGCAGCACGTTTGTCTGGGCGAATGGTCAGGCCGGTTCCCGCGCACAGCGTCGACTACTGCCTTCACGCGTCAAATCGCCAATCCGACGGCACGTCGACAAACGACCGATTGAGGTCCGCCGGCGACGCGCACCCGAGCAGCTTGAGCGTGCGGACGACGTCGGCGCGCAGGATCTCGATCGCGCGAGCGACGCCGGGCCCGCCGCCCGCAGCGACGCCGTACGCGTAGGCGCGCCCGATCAGCACCGCGCGCGCGCCGAGGCAGAGCGCCTTGACGATGTCGCTGCCGCGGCGAATGCCGCCGTCCATCAGCACCTCGACCTGCCCGTTCACGGCGGCGACGACCTCGGGCAGCACGCGCAGCGTCGGCGCGACGCCGTCGAGCTGGCGGCCGCCGTGGTTCGACACGACGATCGCGGTTGCGCCTTCGTCAATCGCGCGCCGCGCGTCGTCCCCCGTGTGCACGCCTTTGACGACGATCGGTCCGTTCCACTCCTCGCGGATCCACCGGAGATCCTGCCACGACACCATCGACTGCTCGAGCGCCGTGCCGACGTCCGCATACAGCATCGGTCCGTCGGGGAGAACGACGTTGGGAAACGTCATCAGCCCGCCGTCGGACAGGAACCCGGCCAGCCATCGGGGCCGCGCGAGGAACTGCGGCACGAACGGCAGCATCGGCCAGACGCGGCGCGTGAGCAGCTCTTTCGTGCCGTTGCGCACGTCGCGCTCGCGAAGGCCGGCCACGGGCGTGTCGATTGTGACGACGAGCGCCGAGAAGCCCGCCGCGCGCGCGCGCGCGATCGTCTTCTTCGCGACGTCGTGTCCGCCGAGCAGATACAGCTGATACCAGACCGGACCGGTCGATGCGGCGCGCACTTCTTCCAGCGTCGAGCCGGAGAGCGTCGAGAGCGTGTATGCCGTGCCGGCGACGCCGGCGGCCTGCGCGGCGACGGCTTCGCCGTGCGGGTAGAACATGCGCGTGCTGCCAATCGGCCCCAATAGAAACGGCAGCGCCAGCGGCGTTCCGAGCACCGTCGTGCGGAGATCGCAGGCGGCGGTGGCGACGGCACAGCGCGGGCGGAACGTTACGGCGTCGAACACGCGGCAGTTGCCGCGCAGCGTGACCTCGTCGTCCGCGCCGCCGTCGATGTAGTCGAACACGACGCGCGGCAGGCGGCGTTTGGCGAGGCGCCGGAGGTCGGCGATGTTCACGACGTCGTGAGAGGTGAGCCGTCCCATGCGGAGATTTTACTCGGGCCGATCGCCCCCACCGAAGTCTGGATCTGCATCCGCCCCGACCCCGTTCGCTCGGCTCACCGGACCGATCGTCTCCAGGTAAAAACCCCGACGCTGCTCATCACCGGTGAGAAGAGTCCAGCGCTGCTGCGACGCTTGACCGACCGTCTACAGGAACTTGTCCCTAATGCGCAGCGAGTGAACATCGCCGGTGCATCGCACCTCATGCATTACGAGAAGCCTTCGCCAGTCAACGCCGCCGTGCTGGATTTCATCGCTGCCCACTGAGCTCTTGCAGGTGTGGGGCGCGCCAGGGGACGTTCTCAGCGCGCCCACATTTGCTTGATCAGAGGCGTGTAAGGATGGGCAAATCTTGTCGGCGCCACATCATAAGAAAGCGGGGGCGATCCAGACGAGATTTGAACAAAGTGGCGGGCGGCGGTCGCCGTAGCCATAGGCCGACCAGTGACTAACGAGCGAGGCCGCCAATCTCCGATTCGAGTCGTTCTCGGGGCCCCGCGAACCCGGGATTCATCCTGGCGATGATCAACTCACCTTGCAGCGAGGTTGACTGAGACGGGTCAACGGCAGATGATCCCCAACCCACTGACTCAACGCTACGAAGGGCGCTCCAGCCCCCACACCTGCTCCCTTTCCCTGAGTAGTGTCGCGAGTAGTGGTGTAATTCCAAAGGCGCTTTGACAAAAGCGCCACCGTGTGGTCCAAGTGGAGTTGCCGTCACGGGTCATCCAGCGGTCTGAGCGAGTTCTCGCGCAAGGATCGGCGGCTTGCTTTGCGAGTCACGGGTGCCAAGTTTGGTTGCCGCATGAATACTTGCACCCCACAGGGTCGCGTAATCCTTGCAAGGCGAGCGAGTTCTGACAGGCTCCAGCCTCGCCCGGCGCATCGGGTTGAACACGAGACGGAAGTTATCAATGGTGTTGTTTTGTGCATTTCCTAGGAAGCGCTGCTAGGCAGCGATTATTGGCGATAGCCTCTGCATTCGATCTCAGCGGAGGACCGATTGGGGATAGGTCCACCAGCACTTCCTTGGTAAGGAAAAGGTCCCCGGTTCGAATCCGGGCGTGGGCTCCAAGTTCAATAGCACCGTTTCCTTTCATCTTCCGCCCGCTTTTGCTGCCGAAGAAATGCCGTAAGGAATTGCTCTGCCAGAGCGGTTTCGCGGCCCATGTTAGAGATAGCGAGTCGCAATGTTCAACATAGCGGAGCGCTATGTTAGAATTGCACACATGATCACTCCAAGCCGGCTTGAGGAGCTTCTCGAGGCGCTTGGCCAGCTCCTTGAAAAACGAGGCCTCGCATACACACTCATCACCGTCGGTGGCGGCAGCCTCCTCTTGCAAAGATTGAGCGTTCGCCCGACACGTGACCTCGATGTCATCGCGGTGGGGGACGGGAAGGCGTTCCGCAAGGCCGACGTCCTCCCGGCTTCGCTGCTGGAGGCTTCCCGCGACGTGGGTACCGCCGCCGGAGTGGGAGAGAACTGGCTAAATGCGGGCCCCACGGGCCTGATGGACTTCGGTCTTCCTGCCGGCTTCGACGAGCGGGCCGAGGTCAGGCGCTTCGGCGATCTCACGTTGCACATCGCGTCCCGATTCGACCAGATCTGTTTCAAGCTCTATGCGGCGGTCGACCAGGCACCTGCCAGTAAGCATCTAGACGACCTACGACTCCTCGAACCCACCGCTCAAGAACTGGTCGCAGCCGCTCGCTGGTCCATGACCCAGGACCCATCCGAGGGTTATCGCGGTCAATTGCTTGCGCTTCTTCAGATTTTGGGTGTTCCAGATGCAGACCGTCAGTTCTAGAGGACGCCTACGCGAATTCGCCCTAGATATCTCTTGGAGTCTGTGGACAGAGCTCGGACTCAGCGGTTGGGAGCGCCGGCATCAGCTCGAGGGCGTTGATCTTGAGCCACTGATCCTGTTCAGCGCTTGGCTTGGTCGTCAGGACCACCGGCTCCGCGACGAGAGTCTTGATTGGTGCCTCGCAAACATGCGCTTTGTCTCCGCTACCCGATTGCGCGGGCTCCTGAAGCGAGCCGACAACGAGATTGTCGAACGCTTCGGCGATTACTCGGCAACGGTTGCATCCAAGGCGCCAAACGCGAATTGGCCTGGCGAGGGCAAGCCCTGGAGGGTGGTACCAAGTCGCAAGAGCACGGTCCCAGACCTCACCCGAGCTGCGCTTCTGCAACTCCGGCTACGAGCACTTTTCGGCGTGGGGAGCCGCGCTGAGCTGCTACGAATTCTTCTGATCGATATGCCGAGGGGATGGTCAGCGGCCGAGCTCGCCAGCGAAACCGGATACGCAAAGGTCAATGTCGCGGCCACGCTCGACTCACTGGTACTCACTGGTGTTGTCCGAATCCAGAAGTCAGGCACTCAATTCAGATATCGCCTCGCAAGGGCCGCGCAGTTGATCGAGTTGGCCGGTCCAGTGCCACGCTTCCAACCCGATTGGTCCGCCCGTTTCTCGGTGATGGTGAACCTCCTGCGCTGGGAGCTCGAACATCCAACCGGGCGGAGTCTCGTCCGGGCAGCAAACCTGGTGCAGCTGCTTCGCCAAATTGAGAAGCCTTTAGCGCGATTGGGGCTGGCTGAACTAGCGCCAACACCGGGTCGCCCTGAGTTCAACGAAGAATTCGAAGTGTGGTCGAAGCAACTGTTCGCCTATTGGGCCGCATATCGCGACGCCGTCGATCCGAGCGATGTTGTGTATGAAGTTCGTCGGCGCGAAATCGCTTGGGAAGCGACCATCCGGGAACCCCATCGCGCCGCCCGACCGCTGACCCTGCCCGACTGGGAAGAGCTCTACAGGGAACATCCGCGCTCGGATTCAAACATCGCCGACGATTCCGCCGGCTCTCTATTGCTTGCCCATGAGCTGATGCGCCGCGCCTACGCGAGAATCGGAGCTACTCTCGAACCGTTCAGGTACCAGCCTGAAGTGATCGCCTTCGCGAACGAACAACTTCGGACAATTGATCGAGGCCAGTCGCGCGCCTTCTCGGACGGCTTCGTGCGCCTCTGGCGGGCGGAGCGCCTGGGTCGAACTTCGGCCACCACCGCCTGAAGGGGGGCAATACCCCATCCGCATCTCACGCCGCCCGCGCGTAGACGTGATGGAGACCTCCTAATACCGGTCGCCGGACCACCGTTCCATCGCGAGTCGGGTTTCGCGGCAGCGGGCTCTGGAGACCGAGGCTCCGGTGTGGGCGATCAACGTTGTAGTAGTTGACGTACTCGGCGAGCAGAGCATGGAGGTGTCGCTCGTTGATGACGATCGCGTGTCCGACACTCCGTGCGTGTCCAGCGCACGACGCGCTTGCCGATGGCGTCGCTCGTGGCGCCCGGACCGGTGTCCGAACGCTGGTGATGCCCAGCTTGGCCAGGCGGGCGCCGAACGTGCGGCCGTAGAGCCGGACCGGTGTGTGCGCGCTCGCAGTTGTAGAAGTCTATGGACTGAGTCTCACCGAAAGTCGCCGGGGCCAGTCCCGGGATGTGTCGAGATGATCCACGCGTTGCTGGTACTTGCGGTCGTTCTTTTCGTGCTCTGGTTGCTGTTCCACGCGACCGGGGGTCTGATCAACCTGATCTGGATCGTAATCATCGTGCCGGTCGTGCTCTGGCTGTTCGGTTTCGTCCGCGGCCGCTCGGCGCGCTAGGGCAAGGTGGCCGCGGCGTTGCCTTGGCTCCCGGCAACACCGCACCTATGGTTAACCGGTTCATCTATCTACACCTCCATGTGGCTCAAGGTCTTCCTCTGGCCGCATCAGGGCCCAACTCATGGCCGGAACCGCCGGCTCCCAAGTCCTTGTCCCGCCTGGTGTCGCTGGGCGGCCCGCCCGCATTCGCACGAACCTAGTCCTTCATGAAGACCTCCTTTGATTGGTTCTGTTGGTGCGCATTGTCGAGCCCGTCGGCGACGACCGATAGCTCGGAAAAAAGCGGCGGCGCCGGCTGGGTTGCGCCCGTCAAACCAGCTCCGGACCTTCCGCGCCAAGCCCCCATGCCGCAGTTGGCCCGTGACCACGGCACGCTCAGCCGGCCGGACTTCGCCAGCGACGAGAGGGCAAGCAAGCGCATCAGGGCCAGCCAGTGCTTTCCAGACCGCGGCCACGACATGTCGCTGGCGTAGGCGTAGGAGGCGCGCTCGAATGCCTGCTTACGGTCTGTGTGGTCGAGCAGCGAGTTGACGGCCTCCGCCAGGGCGGCTGAATCTCGAAACGGGACGAGCATTCCGCGGCCGTCCGCCAGGGCTTCCCTGGCGTGCAGGTAGGCAGTGGAGACAATCGCCTTGCCAGCCCCGAGCGCGTAGGCGAGAGTGCCACTCGTTATCTGTTGGGGGTCGAGGTAAGGCGTGACGTAGACGTCGCTCGCGAGCAGGAGCTCGATGATGTCTCGCTGCGCCATGTACTCATCGATGAAGGAGACGTGGTTCTGTAGGCCGAGGCGCTTCACGGTCTCGACAAGGTGATTGCGGTACTTCTCGCCATCGTGACGGCGCAACTCCGGGTGAGTCTGGCCCGCGATTACGTACAGGGCCCCGGGATGGCTCGCGACGATGGCCGGCATGGCTTCGATCATGTACTCGATGCCTTTGCGAGGGTCCACCAGGCCGAAGGTTGAAATGATCGTCCGGCCGCGCAGGCCCAGCCTTTTCTTCATCCGAACCCGTCCATTGCGCTTGATCGCCGGCATGCCGTGCGGTATCACAACGGGCACCTGCGCAAGGCCATAGCGGTCAACAAGGAGACCAACCGCCGCGGCGGCCATCACGACGATCGCGTCGCTGAGCTCAGCGGCAGAGCGGATCGCCTCACGCATCGACGGCGTCGGCTCGGGTGAAACCGTGTGCAGGGTGGTTACGACCGGCTTCCGCAAAGTTTCAAGGAACGGGCGCAGGTGATCGTCGTAGACGCCGTCTGTCCATGTCCCGTAGAGCCCAAATTCGTGCTGCACGTTGACGATGTCAGCGTCTGAGCGGTTGATCGCCTCAGCCGCTGCGCGGTAGGTGCTCGCGTCGCCCTGCCTGATGCGCCAGCGGACCTCACCGCCGTATCGAGGGTCCTTATTGGGCTCGTCGATCGCGGCCACGAGGCACGTGACGCGTGGATTGGCCGCCTTGACGGCGGCCATCAAGTCCGCCGAGAAAGTTGCTATGCCGCAGCGTCGAGGCAGAGTCGAGGACACGAAGACGATCTTCAGGTCGGTCGCGACCCAATGCAGCGTTATGTCGGGACGCCTTACACCGAGACCGACCGGATGGGAATCTGTAAGCCCTAAGGGTCTTGGCTGAGCGGGGGGTGCGGGCGCTTCACGTGAGGCGTGCGAAATCCCGAGGCTTCTCAGTTCGGTCGCGGTTGGTCTCATCGCAAACCTGCCACCGCCCCAAAGGCGGCTAGCAGGACGAGGAGCGACATTCCCACGAGCACGAAACTCATCGCCGTCAGGAGGTGCTTAAAGGACGTGAGGCGGCGGCGCCGGTGCAACAAGGCGAGCCTCGACTCCAGGCTCAGTGACGGGAGACGCGCAAGCTCATCGCGGATTCGGGCTCCACTAGGGGTGGCGATGACTGAACGTTGGGCGGCGGGGCGAAACATTCTCCGTAGCAGCGGGCGCTCGTTGGCCAACATGGTTCAGTCCTGGATTTGGGGCGGGGACTCGCCCCGTCCCCTTCTACCCATTGCTGCCAGGTCATCCCCAATGCGGTGGGCATACGTGACGAGCCGCCTCATCTGCGACCCTGGGGACACGGCATAGCCACCGATCGCCGCCCCCGCAACTAAACCGAGCGCCAACATTCCCAGCAGCGGCCACGGGCGGGGTGGCGAGTTGTTTGGCAAAGTGGAGATGCGCCGCCCAGCGGCGACGGCGTCGCTCCACTTCTTCGGCCAAGACACGAGCTCCATCACGACGACGGCTTGGTGCCGCGAGGCGCGGTGACGATCCTGATCAACATCACAACACCCCACCCGATCACGGCATAGACGACGATCGCTACCAGCGATGCGGTCTCGAAGGTGTTTGTGCTCGATCCGCTGTTCCCGAAAATGCCTGTGAACGGTGCCACCAGGGGTCCGCTCACCTGGTAGATGAAGTTCACGAAGGCCGATTGGGACGAAGCCCCGAACAGTTTGCCGAGGAAGCGAGCTGCGATGAGGATATCGACGACGCCGACGATGAGTCCGACCACAGCCGCCGCGCGGAAGTTGTAGCGACCTATCTCGGTCACCGAGGCGCGCTCGACCGGAGGGGAAGCGGGAGTAGAAGTCGGTTCTTGAATTGCCATTTGGTCATTCACCTCCTCTGACCTACCAGCACCTAAGACCTGAGCATGGAATTAGGCTGCTGCACGAGTCGGTCTTTCGATAGGGTCGACAGTCCCTAATTCCAGAGGACCAGCAGCGCTCATGCCGGGTGACGCTCAGATCATCCCGAATAGAGGTGAATCACATGTTCAAGCACATTTTGGTTGCGATCGACGGATCCAGTTACTCGCAAAAGGCGCTGCCCCGGATGCATTGCGAGCGCGCTGATGTTGGGTTGGACGACTCGCGGCTTGAAAACCACAGGTTCCGCGCCGAGCAAATGCGGCAGATCACCCTTGGCATCGACCCGATGCACAGGACGCGCTTGCCGGACTCAGTCGCGACGAGGGCGATGGCGGCGGCGATTGTGCTCGTCCAGTCCCGCCCTTGCCGGTGACGAAGACGATTCGTCGTGAGGGCACCGTGTCGAGCACGCTGCCCCTGCCGTCGCCCAAAGCACGATGTGGGACTTGAGCCGACGGCCAACAAGGAAGCGGCACCGCCGCGTTGTTTCATTGACTGCCATGGCCGTCAGCGTCCCGCCATGGCTGTGTCGCGAACAGAGCCCAACGGCCTCGCCTGCGGGAGCCCAGGGCCCACCATGTTCAGCTTCTCAAACCTGCGAGCCGACTGCAGCCGCACCGCAGCGGTCGCAAGGACACGGGCCGAATGGAGGAAAGCGGTCTGGTAGGAGATGCCCCGAGGAACCTTTCTGTTTGCCCTGAAGTGCCCTATGCGTCTTTCGGTTTCTAGTCTGTGGACCTTTGACCTAGATCAACGTTCGGTATCTCCCGGTTTACCGTACTCAGTACCCTCGGGACAGCATCACGCTAGGACCGTCTGTCGAAGCCACATAGGGTCTTCCGGCCCCTTTCGGCCGGGACCCACGGTCCCGCCGAGAAGGGATGACCATGACCGGCCGTCCGGTCCGGTGAACGACACCGGACGCCACTGTGCCCACCACAACCTCCCCGAGGCGGTTCAGGCTGCGGGAGCCAAGAACGATCAAGTCTGCCTCGCTTGCCTCCGCCACGCGTGCAATCTCGGGAGCAAGGCCCTGGTCATTCATGACAAACTGGCTGTGGGCTTTGATTCCTGCCTTCTGGAGGGTCAACATCGCTTCAGCTACGGCCTGCTCGCCAGCGGTGGTCTTGACGCTCTGGATCGCGCGCTCGACAGCCGCCGTGTACGGCCCAGCCACGTGGACGACCTCGACGGTGGTCCGAAGCGCGTGCGCCAGCCTGATGGTCGGCGGGAGGGACGATTCCACATCGCTGCTGTTCTCGACCGCGAGCAGGATGCAGCGGGGCGACATGCGGGTCTGCCCCTTTCCACTGACGATGATCACCGGGCAGGTCGCCCTGCGGACGACGTCGTGACTGACGCTCCCCAGTAGAGCACTGGGTAGGTCCTCCCGACCGCGTGAGCCCATCACGATGAGGTCGGCACGGAACCACGCCGCCGAATCGAGGATTTCGCCGGCGACTGCTTTTGACTTACAAGTGCGCACCTCTGCTCGCGCCCGGACGCCTGCCGCGACCAACTCCTGCGTGACGTCGGCGACCAGCTCTAGCCCAGCGACATATTCACGGATCCGTTGATCCTTCGCGCCGCGCTGTCGAGGATCCATCACAAGGACGGTCAGGGCTCCGACTGCCGCCTTGAGCCTCGGCGTCAGATGGGTGGTGAAGCGAGCTGCCTCCCATGACGGAGCGCCATGCTCCACCGCTAGCAGGATGCGTTTCAGCTTCATGCCGGATACCGTCTCGGCGCCTCGGACAGGAAACTGAGGCTCTCACCGCTGTGGGCGCGTTCGATTGCTTGGGCGAGCAGCGGGGCGACGGAGACGATGCGAACGTTTCCCGGCAGCGGCCATGGATGCCGTTCAACACTGTCTGTCACCAGCAGTTGCTCGATCGGGCTCGCCTCCAGCACGTCACGGGCCACGCTCGAGAACACGCCATGTGTGACCGCGGCCACAACCGACCGCGCCCCCTTCTCAAGCAACTTGCGCGCTGTCTCGACCACCGTACGTCCTGAGATCACGAAGTCGTCTACGATCAACGCGTTTCGGCCACTCACTTCGCCGATTACGTCCAGTACCTCCGCTCGCTCTTGGTGACCGGTGCGGCGCTTGTCCGCAATCGCAAGCGGTGCGTCGAGCCGTGTCGCATAGTCCCGCGCCCGCTTCACGAAGCCGCTGTCTGGGGAAACGACGGTGAGGTTGGCCGGGGCCCACTCGAGCACTGCATCGCATAGGACGCCGACCGCTCGCAGTTCGTCCGCGGGTCGCGTGAAGAAGCCCTGGATCTGAGGCGAATGCAGGTCGAGCATGATCACCGCATCTGCGCCTGCGGTCTGGATCATGTCGGCGCAAACGCGGGCTCGAATCGAAGTCCGCGGTTGGTCGAGCTTGTCGCCCTTGGCATAGTTGAAGTAGGGGATCACCGCAGTCACCGAGGCAGCGCTTGCCCGTCTGAGCGCATCGAGCCAGAACAGGAGCTCGACGAGCTGCTCGTTAGCGGGGAAGAGCGTTGACTGCACAACGAAGACGCTGCGCCCACGCACGTTTTCATCGACCCGGACGAAGACGCCGCCCTCTGAGAAGCGCAGCACTTCGGCGGCGCCGGGACGGCTCCCGAGACGGTCGCAAATGGCCGTGCCCAGGCGTGAGCTTGCGGTGCCGAGGAAAATCAACGGCTCGCTTCGACTCCGGTTGGGCTTCACAACACTCCTACCCGCATCTCGGCCGCCATGGCAAACATGGCCAGAGCCACTGCGCATCGAGCCTGACCCTCTGTCGCTGGCGTTGGACGTGCCATTCGCCCCGCAACGGTCGGGGCATTCGGCCCTGGATTCTCCGTGCGGCGGCACTTATGGTGGGTACGGTTCCGGTGGCCGATGGGCAACGGCCGGGGCTGACCCCCATAGAAGGAGTGATGCTTGAGCCGAAAACCCACGTCCTACCCGGGACCAACTCGACGGATATCGCTGAGTTCGATCAACCTATCAGTCGTGTCGCTCCTTTAAGATGCCGCCTGAACCACTCGACGGCCACTGCTGAGACCTGCTGGAGCGCTCCGGGCTCCTCGAACAGACGGGTAGCGCCGGGGATGATCTCCTGCCGCTTCCCACAGCGTAGATTTGTCGCCCCCTGCTTGCTGCAGTTCCCTCGTCCGCGGCCGCTCCACGACCTCCTGAGCGCCCCGAGTTAAACCAATTCGGGTCCCCCGAAGACGCGGAAACCGGCCCTTTTGAGGCGGGCCGTAGTCAAAGTAGTCCAGGCCAGCGCCGAAGTAAGGTCCCTTTAGTCCCCATGTCTGAAGGCTTTGTACCCACCAAACGCGGGACCATCAGCACTCGACCAAAGTCACTTCCGCGCGCAGGGTCGTCCTTAGCAGGAGGTGTTGTATCGCGAGCACAAGCACCATTCACGGAGTCAAGACAGCAGGATTGAAAATCGCCCTGCATTGTGCACTCCGGTGGCACAGATGGCGGGTCCAAGCCGCAGGGCGATGCGCTTCATAGCTCTGTTCAGTTGCCGATTCCAGCGAGAGCAGCAGGCGGATCAGTCGTAATCGCGTTCGAGGCTCACCCGCGGTCCGAGCAGGGTTTCACGGCGAACCAGAGGGAGATCAGAAATGAAGGACAAAGTTCGAGGCAAAACCGAAGAGATCAAGGGCAAGGTCACTGGCGACAAGGGACTTCAACTCAAAGGCAAAGCCCGCCAGAAGGTGGGCAGGGTCAAAGAGGCCGCCAAAGCCGTCGCCTACGACATGGAGCACTCTCGTAAGGAGACGAAGCCTTGAGTTTCAGGAACATCGCCGGAATCGTGGTGGCGCTCATCCTCCTCTACCTTAGTGCTCCACTTCTTGTTTCACGTGGCATGAGCTACCTGCGCCCAGCGTCTTAGGTTGCCCATCTAGGACCGCAAAGGCATGACTGATACGAAAGGAGGCAAGTTCAAATGAATCGAATGGCAATCGGCGCCGCACTGGGTGGGGCGGCGATGTACTTCTTCGATCCTCAACAAGGCGAGGATCGGCGCGGGCGGATCCAATCGCTGTGGCGCGAGAATCGTGACACCGCTCTCGAGGTTGGAGGTGGAGTGTCCCAGGCTGCTGCGTCGATGCGACCTTTGGTTCGACGTATGAAGCGCGGCCTCGAGCGGGGGGACTGGGCCGAAGATGATGGCCCGAATTGGGTGCCTGTAGTGACGGGCATTGTCGTCTCGACCGCGTTTGGTGGTGCCCTTGTGTATTTCCTAGATCCAGAGAATGGGCTGGTTCGGCGACGGCGTGTTGTCTCCTTCTTGGGGGAACAGCAGGGCGCGCTTAGGGGGGGATTGCGCAGCGTCCAGAAAGCCGCCAAGACGGTAAGACCGCCGGCCAAGCACACTGTGGACAAGGCATCAGAGGCTGTTGAGGATGTTAAGCATTGAGATGCTGCCCCGTCGGGCTGTGTGCAAGTCGGTGAGGAGCTCGGTATGACAAGGCAGGTGGCCACCGATCGCGACCTGGCCGCCACCGGGGCGGATCAGGCGGACGAGGTGCGCGCATCCGACGCTCGTGCCGACTTTGAGCGGCGGATCTACCGCAGGAGCACAGACACCACCGGTGCCGATCGACGGATGGCACTGCCTGCACCGACCGGTGTGCGAGCGGTTGGCGCCGTGGGACACATCCGGCTGGGTTGGGGCCCGGTTCCGGGTGCAGTCGGGTAATTGATCGAGCGGACCGACGGCCAGAACGGCCGGTCGCGCATCCTCGACCACGGCGGCAGCGACGTTCCCGCCGTGTCGACTCACGAGTTCGCTGACACCGGCGTGCGCCAAGACGTCGACTACCACTATCGCATCGGCGCGGTTGCTGGCGCCGAGTACCCGACGTGGGCGTGGTCGGAGCCGGTCTCGGCGCGAACGCTAGCTGGTCCGGCAGGGCCCCTCGAGGTCCGCGTCGACGCGTCGATGGTCTCGGGCCGCCTGAGCCGGGTCTCGCACATGGTCGGCTAGGAGCGGCTGTCGCAGCTGTGCCTCGGGGGGCACCAGCAGTGGATTGGCACCGAGTTCGCGGCCGCCCTGAGACAGGCACACGACGACCTCGGCGTCACCCATGTTCGGGCGCACGCAATCCTGCATGACGACAACGAAGTGGTATACCGCGATGAGGCCGGAAGGTTGCGGTACAACTTCGATCGCATCGACGCGATCTATGACCAGCTGCTCGACATGGGCATCCGCCCGATCGTCGAGCTGTCGTTCATGCCGGCGGCGCTAGCCCGCGACCCCGAGCAGAGCGTGTTCACCTATCGAGGCATCATCTCGCCGCCGGCGCACTGGGAGGAGTGGCGCGAGTTCGTCGCTTCTCTCGCCACCCATCTGGTGCAGCGGAACGGCATCGACGAGGTCGCCCAATGGGCATTCGAGGTGTGGAACGAGCCGAACCTTGAGGTCTTCTGGTCCGGCACGCAAGAGGAGTACCTGCGCCTCTATGACGAGTCAGTCCGCGCCGCGAGGCATGTTGTTGTAGATGGACGTATGCGCCGGCTTCGTTGCACATTCCGTCAGAGACGGTGTACCGATCGACTTCGTCTCCACACACACCAGCGTCGATCCGCGCGGCAAGCCATGTACGTCCGGGACGCCATAGCTCGACGCCTCGCGGAGTGCCGGCTGGAAATGCACGCAGAGAAGACCCGGATTGTCTACTGCAAGGATTCCGATCGCACCGGCTCTTATGAGCACGAGCGTTTCGATTTCCTCGGCTATGGATTTCGCCCGCGGCTCTCCAAGAGCAGGACCGGCAAGCGCTTCGTCAACTTTACCCCCGCGGTGAGCGATGAGGCGGTCAAAGAGATTGGCCAACGGATACGGAACTGGCACCTCCACAAACGCAGTGACGAGACCCTTTCGGACCTGGCACTGATGGCCAACGCCACTGTGCGAGGGTGGATCAACTACTACGGGCGGTTTTGTCCGTCCGAGCTGCATCCTCCTCTCAGGCGAATCAACGAATATCTGATTCGTTGGGCCGAACGGAAACACAAGCGGTTGTTAGGCCGTACGCAGCGGGCTCATGACTTCTTGGCGGACGTCGCACGACGCGAGCCGAGTCTCTTTGCTCACTGGCGGTACGGTCTGCGGCCGTGAGGCCGGGTAATGGGAGTCGTGTGAGTCAAGAGCCTCACGCACGGTTCTGCGAGGGCCGGGGGGTGAAATTCCCTCCGGCTACTCACCGGCTGGGAACGGATCGTTTGCGAGGGCTCTGGCGGTCTATGCGCCGGTGGGTGACCGCCGGGGAACGCTCGTCAGCCCTTAATGCGGTACCGCACCAGCCGCCTACTCCACAGGATCATGGCTGCGCAAGAAGCTGCCAACCTCCGCGAACTACGCGTCGGACTTCGGAGGAGCCTCAGTCTGTCAAGAGTCAGCGGATTATTTTGCATAAAGGCCTTGAGTTCGACCTCGATTACCTGATGGTGCTGTTCCGCTCGTTCGACCTTAAGCCACCAGGACTGACGCGATGACACCGGCTCAGTTCGTCGGCGGTCGCTTAGAACGCTCGCGCTTCTTGGGCATCTCCTCTGCTAGCGGTGCGTCGAGTTCGCTCTTGGGCACCGAGATGATGTGCCTGACAAGCTCCTCGAACTTGGCGCGCGGCAGCCGATTGGCTGCCTCGGCCTCGGCCTCGGCCTTGGCGTGCGCAGCGGCGGCCTGCTCCTCAGCAGCTCTAGCGGCAGCGGCAGCGGCCTCCGCGATGATGCGAACGTTCTCCGCCGCCTGGACCGCCTCAGCTGCCGCCTGGACCGCTGCGGCGTCGGTCTGGCGCTTCGCCTCCGCAGCAGCAGCGGCGGCTGCAGCGTCAGCTGCCCGCTTCGCCTCCGCTGCGCTCGCCGCCTCGGCGGCCGCGGCCACGGCCTTCGCGTCTGCCGCCGCCTTTGGCTCGGGACTACTACTGCCCATAGGCTTCTCTGCCGATCAGTTCGCCGTACGTGAAGCAGGTGGCGTACGCGTACAAGCGCTCAGCGTCCCCCGAGAGCCGCGCCGGTGGCTCGATGTCATCGGTTTCCGCCGGGTACTCGCGGCCCGATCGACCCACAAGCCTGGCCTCGTGGACGGCGGCGGCGAACCATTTCACGTGACCGGTCGGTATGATCTCGCTCCCGTCTCGATTCGCTTGTGCGTGATGCTTCGGATCACGCGCCGCTGGTGACGCCCAGCGTGGCCTCCACCGCCGCTCCCTTGCCCTGAAGAGCCTGGACCAGG
>DATCPI010000086.1:0-2051 GCA_036570165.1 Candidatus Dormiibacterota bacterium
GGCGACGGCGGGCAGCCCGGGATATAGACGTCGACCGGCAGCACACTGTCAAGCGGTCCGTGGTTCGTGGGACCCATGGCGAAGCAGCCTCCGCCGATCGCGCAAACACCGGCGGCCACAACCAGCTTCGGTTCCGGCATCGCGGCAAAGGTCTCTGTAAGCGCCGAATGCATGGGCCTTGTCACCACGCCGGTGACGAGGAGGGCGTCCGCATGGCGCGGCGTGGGAGTGAAGAAGATGCCGAGGCGCGCCAGGTCGTAATAGGGCGACGTCAAGAGTTGCAGCTCGGACTCACAGCCGTTGCACGATCCGGCGTCGACGTGGCGGATGTGGAGTGAGTGGCCGAACATACGATTAGCGCGTCGGCGCAGTTCTTTGGCTTCGGCTGCTGGGTCCGGCTTGCCGTCGCCGCGCTCGACCGCGACGATTCGCCCCTCCTTCCAGGTAACCCGCGTTTGCAGATTGCCTCGGTTGACAACGCCGACGCGCGGATCGCGCCGATACGCGAAGGCTTGGGGCGCCTTACGGACACAGCGGCCACAGAGGATGCACTGCCCCATGTCGAAAGCCAGGGCGCCGGCAGTAGTGTCCCCGTCGGCGATGATGGCGTCAGTCGGACACACCGAGGCGGCTGCCAAAGCCAGTTCAGGAGTCAGGCGGTCGGGGTTCAGCTCGATGGCGGTCGGCACGTTGCTTGCCTCGGCATCGCCTGCCTTCGGAAATGACGTGGTCTTGATTCCGCTCCGCAGCCCAAGCGCGATCCAACGTGACATCAGCGGTCGAACTCCGAATGCGAAAGACCGAAGCTGGCCTCGATCACCGGATAGTCGGTCAGGTTGTTGCCGCTCGCGCAGGCATGCGCGTACGGATGCCAATTGACCACCGCTGGCGGGCGTGCTCGCCATCGTCTGACGCGACCGCCCGAATCCAACTCCACGAAGTGCAGCGCCTCGCCGCCCGGAGCCTCGGCCCAGCCCAAAGCGCTGCCTCCCTTCGTCACCAGCTCGGTCGCCGGCTCTGTTTGGGGCCAACGCTCGATAAGCTGCTCGACCAATCGCAAGGCCTGTCGGATCTCGAAAAACACGATGCGAACCCGGGCAAGAGCGTCGCCCTGCGATTTGACCAGGACATCGAACTGCAGGTTTTCGTATGCGGCGTAGGGGTGGTCGCGCCGGCAGTCACGATCCGCTCCGGTCGAGCGACCAATCGGACCGACGAGGTTGTGCAGTGCCGCGTAATCGACCGCCAGAACCGCGGTCGAGTCGAGGCGGTCGATGAAGGTTGCGGTGTCCTCGAGCAGGCTCTCGAGCCGTTTTGCGTTCTTCTCCCAGTGCGGTATCGCCGCAGCAAGATTCCTCCGTCCGACTTCGGCAAGCTGCAGCGCCAGCCCGCCGGGAGCCAAAGCGCCGCGGAGGTAGCGCTGGCCAACCAGGTCAGCGCCGATCCGCAGGACCTCCTCCTTAAGGGCGGCGTACTGTGCTGCGGGAACCGCCATTCCGGTCGAGTCCGCCACTCGGCCGAGGTGGCCGAAGTGGTGATGGAGGCGCTCCAGCTCATTGAGCAGGGAGCGCGCCCGGCGCGTCTCCTCCCCCACTTCTATCCCCGCCGCCCGCTCGGCCGCCTGAACAAATGCGAGCGCGTTTGCAAATGTCGAAATTCCCGCCAGCCGCTCGGCCAGCAGCAGCGCGTCTTCCACCGACTTGCCTTCAGCTAGACGCTCGACCAGGCGCATCTTGTAGCCGAAGCGCGGCGCGACCATGACAAGGTCTTCGCCGCCGGAATTGAACAGAAACTCGGCGGACTCCTGGGGTCCGCTGCGCACGGGACCGAGCGGAAGCTGAAAAACTCCCTGGCCCCGAACCCTCGGCACCCTGTCGCCATGCCCGTGCGGCAGAGACTTCATCTCGTTCAGCGGATCCCGCATCGGGCGGTATGCATGCGGCCAGTCGTGAAGCCGAAGTGGCTGGGCGGCTGGGTGACCATCAGGGTGCAAGCCATACATCTCAGCGATCTCGCGCTCGTACCAGCTGGCAGCGTGAACAGCAGGCGTA
>DATCPI010000087.1:0-4400 GCA_036570165.1 Candidatus Dormiibacterota bacterium
AAAGCGATCCTTCGCTTCCGCGACGGGGAATGGATCGCCGCCTACATCGACCCCGGGCAGCAGCCGGATGGGGAAGGCGTGGCGATCAAGATTCGCCTCACCGAACGCCAGCGCGTGATCCCGGCCGTCGCGGCCTCGCCCGCGCTGCTCGAAATGCAGTTCGTGGACATGTGGGCCCCGGTCGAAACAGCCCTGGCGCCCCAGCGGCGCCGCTCCGACGTCCTGGAGGCGGCGGCCCGAGAGGGACGCGATCTGAGCAAGCTCGCCAACGACTTTCGCGATCGGCTGGCGCTGATCCGCGACGTCGGCCTCACGACCGGCGACACGCTCGCCTTCTCACGTGCCGTGCGCTCCCACCTCGATCGCTTCCTCTCCGAGGACGGGATCATCCTCACTTCCCAGGAAAAGTCCGCCCTCGCGGACATCATCTTGCGCGCCGCGGTCGGATACGGACCGCTCGACGCCCTTCTTCACGACCGGTCGGTGAGCGAGATCATGGTCAACGGACCAGACGCGGTCTTCATCGAGCGGCGTGGCGTGCTGTTCAAGGCGGACGTCCGGTTCGAGGACGAAAACCAGCTCCTCGAGACGATCCGGCGCATGGTGGCGACGACCGGCCGCCACATCGATGGACTGAACCCGATGGTCGACGCGCGCCTGCCGGATGGGAGTCGTGTCAACGCCATCATCCGGCCCGCCGCGATCCACGGTGCCGCGCTGACCATCCGAAAGTTCAAGGACGCGGTCCTCGGCATGGAGGACCTGACCCGCGAGGGCAGCCTCAGCCCCTCCATGGCCGAGTTCCTGCAGGCCGCTGTGCTCGGCCGCATGAACATCCTGGTTTCGGGTGGCACCGGTTCAGGCAAGACGACGACCCTGAACGTCATCGCCCGCTTCATCCCGCACAACCAGCGCGTGATCACGATCGAAGACGCGGCCGAGCTGCAGATCGACCACCCGCACGTCATCTCCCTCGAGCACCGGCCGGCCAACGTCGAAGGCAAGGGTGAGCTGACCATCCGCCAGCTGCTGCGCAACAGCCTTCGAATGCGCCCGGACCGCATCCTCGTCGGTGAGGTTCGCGGCGCCGAAGCGCTGGACATGCTGCAGGCGATGAACACGGGCCACGACGGGAGCATGTCGACCATCCACTCCAACTCCGCCCGCGACGCGCTCTCACGCCTCGAGACCATGGTGATGATGGCCTCGATCGACATCCCCTTCGAGGCAGTCCGCGCGCAGATCGCCTCCGCGGTGAACCTCATCGTCCACCAGGCTCGAATGCCGGACGGGCGCCGCAAGATCGCCCAGATCGCCGAGGTGGTGGGCTATGACTCAAACGGCGCCATCCTGCGCGACATCTTCCTGCTCGGCATGGGCACCGACCTGCGGCTGGAGTACAACGCCACGGGTTACGTGCCCACCTCGCTGGACAAAGCCGCGTTCTACGGGGTCCAGGTGAACCAGGACCTGTTCGATCCGGTCAAGTCGCGATTCGTCCCCGCCGGGTCCGACAGCATGATGCCGGTGACCAAGGATCCGCTCCTGAGCAGCCAACAGGGCCGCACTGAGAACGTGGTCCGCCAGGTGGTCGTCGTGCCCTTCAGCTCCGATCGGCCTGGCGACCGCCCCGCGATGACGCAGGCCACGCCATCAGCTCCCGCCACCCAGATGGCTTCGACGCCCGAGATGCAGGAGGAGATGCGCAAGCTCATCGACGCCGCTAAGTCGGCAGTGGCCGACCTGCAGGCTGTCGCGCCGAGTGCTCCGCGCGAGCCCACCGGAGCCCCGGCCCCCGCTGCCGCCGGCCAGCCGGGCGAGCCGGCTGCGCAACCTCGAGGCGGAGCCGCCCAACTCCCCGCCCACTCACCAACCCAGATGCCGGCGACGGAGCAGATAGGCGCGATGCCTCTCGAGGAGTCGGGCGTCGCCAACAACCAGGCTCTGGAAGCTGCCACCGCGATGGCCCGCGCCACCACCGCGCTCGGCAACCTGGCGGCCGCCAACAGCGGGTACGTCGGCATGCTGCCGACGGTTCGCGCAGCGGAAGGCGACAACCGACCCGCCGGTGCGTCGCGCCGCATCCTCGCCGTGATGGAAAGTTTGATCTCCCGTCGCGGCCTCAACCTTCGACTCGCCCCCGCCGTCACCCAGGCCTTCGAGGGCGCGGAGCTGAAGGGAAGCGACTACGCCGCCGAGAACGGCATCGGCAAGGAGTCGGGAGGCCGCGAGCTTCGCCAGGCGGTCGACGCGGGCTTTCTGCAGGTGGTGCGCTACCCGCAGGGCGAGGCTGGCTTCAAAGCCTCGCAGGACCTGCTGCGAGCAGTCGCCGAAGGCCTCGGCATGCCGGTCAACGCCGCCTCGCCGCTCACCGTGGAGACGATCATCGGCAGCCTTGCGGTTGGTCAGACCGAAGGAACCATGACCATCATGTTCACCGACGTCGAGAACTCGACCCAGATGCTTTCGACCCGAGGCTTCACCGAGTCGCACGAGATCATGAAGGCCTACGAATCGATCATCGAGGAGAAGGTCGCCGAGCACGCTGGCCGCAGGATCAAGAGCCTGGGCGACGGCTTCATGATCAGCTTCGGCTCGGTGCGGCATGGCGTCGAGTGCGCGCTCGACATCCAGCGGGCGATCGGGGCGTACAGCAAGCAGAACCCAGAGCGGAAGATCAGGATCCGCATCGGCATCAATACAGGCGAGGTCGTTGAGGAGGGGGGCGACATCTTCGGCGCAGCGGTCAACGTCGCGGCCAGAGTCGCGGGCAAGGCCAGGGGCGGCGAGATACTCGTCTCGGAAGTTGTTCGCCAGCTGGTCGGGCCGATGGCGGAGATGCAGTTCGCCGTTCGCGGCCGCTATAAGCTCAAGGGCTTCCCTGACCGGTGGCGGCTGCACCAGGTCACACCGGGCGAGGTCAAGGAAGCCCCACGCGCGCTCCCCACCGGCGACGGCTTCATCAACCGCGAGCAGGAGCGCCTCGACATCCGGATGATGCTCGACCGCGCGACGACCGGGGCCGGCGGGATGCTGTTCCTCGGCGGCGCGCCTGGGATCGGGACGTCGCGCCTTGCTTCCGAAGTGGCAGGCGAGGCCACGAGCAAAGGCTGGCTCGTCCTCAGCGGCCGCTGCGCCGACGAAGGCAGCGTGCCCTACGCGCCCTTCCGCGAGATCCTCGCCGGCGCGGTGGCGGCGTCAACGACGAGGAGTCTGCAGGAGGCGGCCAAAGACAACGGCCCGCTGATCTCTCAGCTCGTGCCGAACCTGCGGCAGAAGGTGCGAGGCATGGCAGCGCCGGCCGAGATTCCTGCAGACAAGCTCCGCGAGCGGCTGTTCCACTCCATTTTCGATTTCCTGTCCGACGTTCGCGGAACCAAGCCCTTGCTCATCGTGCTCGACGACCTGCAGTGGGCCGACAACGCCACCGTCCTGCTCCTGCGCGACCTTGCCGAACGGGTCGGCGGCAGCCACATGGTCGTCATCGGCACGTACTGGGACAGCGAGCTCGACTCCGCCCGCCCATTCGGTACCGTGCTTTCACGTTTGCTGCGGCGGCGCCGCGCTCAGCGCATCACGCTCGGCAAGCTTTCCGAAAGCTCTGTCGAGAAGATCGCGGCGGGCGTGTCCGAAGCCGCGCTCACGCCGATGCAGCTCATGGGGATCCAGGCGGCCACCGACGGCAACCCGCTTTTCGTCGAGCACTCAGCGCTCTACCTGGCGGAGTCGGAAAGCATGCTCGGCGGCTCGGGGCGCACTCAGGCCAGCTTCTCGGAAGAGGACCTCGAGCTCGCCCAGAGCGTGCGCGGCCTGATCGGCCGCCGGCTCGAGCGACTGAGCGAGCCCGCCCAGAGAATGCTCGTCGCCGCGGCCATCGTGGGGCGCGATTTCGACATCGCTCTGCTCGAGGCGTTCGGTGAGCTCTCGGGTCACGAGCTTCGTGACGCGCTCGAAGAGGCAACACGCGGCCGCTTTCTGACCGCGGCAGGTCCCGACAAATACCGCTTCGCGCACGACCTCGTGAGACAGAGAGTGCTCGGGGTGGTCCCGCTGCCGCGGCTGCAGGCTTATCACCTCGCCGTCGCCGACACCCTCGAGCGGGTCTATGGAAAGGGTGCCGGCGAGCGAGCCGGCGAGATCGGCCATCACCTGTACCAGGCCGGCACTTCCGCCGACCCCGCGCGCACCGCCTCCTTCCTCGGCCAGGCCGCCAAGAATGCGCTGGCGGTCGGCGCGTTCGAGGAGGTGCTTCGCCTGGTCGAGACCACGCTCACCCTGCTGCCGGCTGACAGCCTGCGCGCGCGGGCCGACGCGCTGACCATGAGAGGCGAGGCGTTCTGGGGTCTCGGCCGGATCGACGACGCGAAGGCGGCCTGGAAAGGCGCGGCCCAGCGCTACGA
>DATCPI010000088.1:0-37783 GCA_036570165.1 Candidatus Dormiibacterota bacterium
CCCTCCGCCCGACTGCGTCGGGCACCTCCCCACTAGTGGGGAGGACGATTTTTCCAATTAGTTGCGCAGCTTGATGGTGCCGCGCGATCCGGATATCGCGCGAGAGATGACCAACCGTTGGATTTCCGCCGTGCCTTCCCAGATCTGGTAGATCTTCGCGTCGCGAAACCACTTCTCGACCGGGTATTCCTTGATGTAGCCGTACCCGCCAAGGACCTGGATCGCATCGGTCGTCACCTCCATGGCGACGTCGCCGGCAAAGCACTTGGCCATCGATCCTTCGGCACGCTCGAACGGCAGTCCCTGCGTCGCCATCCAGCCCGCACGCCAGATCAACAGGCGCGCAGCGTCGATCTTCATCGCCATGTCAGCGAGCTTGAAGCCGATCGCCTCGTGCTGCCACAGCGGCTTGCCGAACTGCTTGCGGTCCTGCGCGTAGTCGAGCGCGAACTCGTAAGCCGCCCGGGCGATGCCGAGCGCGCCGGCGGCCACGCCAGGTCGTGTCGCCTCGAGCGTCATCAGGGCGCCGAGGGCGCCCGGCCCCGCGTTGTCGGCGTCCGGCTCGCCGCCAAGCCTGTGGTCCAGCGGCACGTGGCAGTCCTCGAGGATCACCTGAGCGGTGTGGCTCGCGCGGACACCGAGCTTCTGCTCCTTGCGTCCCATGCGAAGGCCCGGAGTTCCTTTGGGCACGAGAAACGAGGCGATGCCCGCGGGACCTTTCGACGGGTCGGTGTTCGCGTAGATCACGTGGTAGTCGGCGATGCCGCCGTTGGTGCAGAACTGTTTGGTCCCGTTCAGCACGTAGCCATCGCTCACCCGCGTCGCGCGAGTTTTCATCGACAGCGCGTCCGAGCCGGAGTCCGGTTCGGTCAGGCCCAGCCCGCCGAGTACGAGCTTGTCCGGGTTCGTGAACTCGGGGAGCCATCGCTTCTTCTGCTCCTCGGTGCCGCTGGCCCGGATCCCCGCCATCGCCAGCGCCATCGACTGGATGCAGACGGCGATGCCGGCGCATCCCCAGTGAAGCTCCTCGTTGAGGATGAGCTCGGTCAGGAAGTCGAGGTTCTGGCCGCCGTATTCCTCGGGCAGGAAAGCCGCGGGCGTCAGACCGAGCCTGTGGGCCTTCTTGACGACCTCGTATGGAAACTCCTCGGTCTCGTCGTGGTGGGCGGCGACAGGCCGGATCTCCCTCTCCGCGAAGTCGTGCGCAAGCTTGCGAATCTCCTGTTGCTCTGAGGTCAGCGAAAAGTCGAGCGTCATCAGGAATACTCGGCGGTGGACTTGGTGAGCACAGGCTCCCCCCGCTGGTTCACCGCCCGCAGCTCGAGCTTGCGCGGGGGGGTGCGCCGAGATCCGGCTATGCCGGGCTCGGCGCCTTGAGGGGGGTCCTCCCCCCTTAAGGAAAGACCCGCCGGGTCAGCCATGAACGTCACCGTGTCACCGGGCACGACCATGCCGGCGAACCTACAAGAGAGCCGCCGAAGTCGTGTTCCTCCGCCTGCCGCCTCCGACGCGACCGTCGCCATCAATCCCATTTGCAGCATGCCGTGCGCGATGACTCCTGGCAGCCCGACCTTTCGCGCGAAATCGTCATCGAGGTGGATTGGGTTGTGGTCGCCGGATGCCTCGGCATACGCGGCGATCTGCTCTCTCGTGAACGTGACCGCAAGCTCGCTCATGACCGGATCACGAACAGCGCCTTCGACGTGCAAACGGGTTCGCCGGCTCGGTCGCTGGTTTCGGTTTCAAAGGTGACAAAGCGCATGCCACGACGGCTGACGTCGGACACGACGTGTCCTCGAGAGGTGACGGTCTCGCCTGGCCGCGGATGGCGCGCCCATGTGAACTCCTGCTCGGCGTGAAGCAGCTTCGAGAAATCCACCGCGGCGTCCGCATCGCCGAAAAGCTGCGGAGCTGTGACCCCGAGCGAATACACGGCCGCGAAGGTGGGCGGAACGCCGGCGGCCGGATCCGCGCCTATCGCCCTGGCAAATTCCGCGGCTCGCTCTGCGTGGATCTCAAACGTGACAGGTGAATAGGTTCGCCCGGCGACGGCTGCAGCCTGGCCGGGCTCTGACACGCGCTACAGGTTAAAGCCCACATTCATGTGCTGTTCGGTCGAAGCCGCGCCAGCACCCGCCGGACGAGCATCGGACGGAGCGAGCTCCAGGCCTCCATCACGGAGGTGCGCGCAGAGGCCGCTTCTTCACGAGGCGCATAAGCCGCGATCGTGAAGCCTCCCGCCAGCGCGCCAACCGGCTCGGATGCTTCGGGGAATCGCTGCTGCAAGCGCCGGCCGAGCTCGAGGGGAGTCTCGCCCGGCCGGGGTTTGGCTCCGGCCAGCGCGGAGAGCGCGAGCGTGCGTTTCCAGACCCCCATGACCGACCGCGGCCTGAGATACCTGGCGACCCCCGCGAGCACCAGGAGGACAACCGCGAACAGGACGGCGACCAATTCGGTCAGTGTGCCGGCGTCGGGGACGCGGAACGAAAAGGTCGATTGGCCGCCTCCAGGGTCGCCGGGGCCCGCGCCGCGCGGCCGGTCGGTCGCGACCGGAACGCCGACACTGTCGCCCGAGCCCGACCCCGGCGCGTCACAGCCCTGTTCGCGGAGACACACGTTGAGACCCTGGGAGCCTCGAGCGATCGGCAGGTATCCGCCGCCCACGTCGGGCGTCGGCTCGAACGGAATCCAGCCAAAGCGGGGGAAATACGCCTCGACCCAGGTGTGCGCATCCTGGCCGCGAACGACAAAGCTGTTGATCGTGGCGTCGTACACGCCAGGCCCGAAGCCGTTGACCAGGCGCGTTGGAATTCCCAGCGAGCGAAGCATGTCGCCCATCGCCGAGGCAAAGTATTCGCAATATCCCTTCTTGGACCTGAAGAGGAAGAAATAGAGCGGATCCATCGCCGCCGGCTTGTTGGTCGGTGTGCTCAGCGTGTACGAGTAGTTCTCGCGTAGATAGTCCTGAATCGCCGTTGCCTTGTCATAAGGGGTGGTCGCACCTGCCGCGGTCACGATCTGGACGGCAAGGTCGTGAATCTGGTTTTCGACCTCTGGCGTGCGGTAGCCGGTCTCCGGGAGGGTCGAGAAATTCTGCAGCCAGGATGGATAGTTCGTCCCTGCCGCCTCCAGGTCGCTCACGGTTGCGGTCGAGTACTCGACTGTGACCCTGTATTTCCCGGCCGAGGTGTTGGGCCTGACCGCCGACAGCCGGTCGATCGAGGTCAGATTGGTCCACCGACCTTCCGGGAGCGCCACCTGCATCGCGACCGCGTCGCGGTCGAGCTTGTACAGCGCGCCCGGGTAGAAGAGGATGTCCGTGAAGCCGGACGGCGGGCGCTGCATCGTTACCGCGGCGACCGATAGCGCGAGCTTCTGGTAGTCCTCGCCGTAGGCCGGGACCTGATTCTTGGGGACCGGCCGGATAAGACTCACGACACCCGGAAACTTCCATTCCGAGCCCGAGGTGGTCGTGATGTTCAGGCCTCGGAAGTACCTTGGGCCCGTGAAGTCGCCGATGACCGTGTAGAAGAAAACCGGATCCCGCGTACGGGCGAGTGGTCCGCCGAGAGGGACGTCAGCCGCAAAGCCTGTGGTCCCGACTCCGCCAGACCCGAACCCGGTGATGCCCGGATGGCTGAGTCTCTGCTGGAGCTGGGCCCAGTTCGAAAATGTGCTGGATTCGACGTCGAGAGTGCGGTCGATTGTGGACAGCGGCGGAAGCATGATGGCGATCACGATCAGCGCCGCCATCGCGACCAGGCCGCTCTCCCAGAAGTCCCACCGCGCGTCTCCCGTCATCTTCACGTGGGCACGAGTCGCGCTCGCAATGGATCCCGTGTAGTTGGTCCACAACAAAAGGGCCAGGGTCAGCACCAGGATCGTGAAGTTGTAGCCGGTCTGGTCCTGCGGGAAGTTCAGGAGGTTGGCGGCAAAAGCTGCGGCCCCCGGGATGAGTCCGAGCATGGGCTTGCGCCAGCGCAGGACGCACCAGCTCAGCCAGGCGCCAGTCACCCACATGAGCCAGCAGATCAAGAAGAGATAGAAGGAGGGATCGCTCGCGGCCGAACCGTCGCTGATGCGCGTCCACCAGACCCGGATGCCCTCGTCTTGAGGATGCATCGCGTGTATCGCCGGCCAGGCCGCCACCGCAGCGGCGACCGGGCCCAGGATCATTCCGAAGCCCAGCGCGAGCGGCCATCGAATCGGCAGCACGGCGAGCGCGGCCATCACCAGAGCTCCGCCCAAAGCGATGAAAGGGACGGCGTCCATACCACTCACCCACTCGGCCGTGGCGGTCGAGCGCGCGATTGAAAGGGTCAGCAGAAGCACCATCAGAACCGACCACGAGACGCCACCTTGCATAGACGACCGCACGCCGGACCAGAGCTGTCCTGGAGTCCCGAGCACGCGTGAGCTAGGCGATGCGGATTGCATCTCTGGTCCGCACGAGGCGGGCGAAGTCGTCGCCGCTCCGCACCACATAAAGGTCCACGTCCTGACCAAGGTCGAAACTCGGGTTGCGGTCTGGGCCGCCGAAGCTCGCGACGTCGAGGTAGAACACGATCAACTTCGAGCGGCGCCCGCGCACCGACTGAAGCAGCCGTACCCAGTCGGGGTCGGCGCTTGGAGTGACTACGGCAATGGCGCGGCGCGGAAGCCTGCGGATCTTATCCCAGGCCAGCGTCTGGGCCAAGGAGGTTCGGCCATCCGCCTGAGCGACCGCGAGGTAGTCGAGGATCAGGCGGTCCTGGCGGACCGCGCGGTGCGGCTCGAGGATGGTGCCCTTCGAATCGTTGGCGATCAGCCCGACCTGGCGACCCCGCCCGTGGACCTGCGAGGCCATCGACGCCGCGAGGCTCACGGCGTACTCGACGGTAGACTCCTCGCCCTCACCGAAATGCACGTTGCGATCGAGGTCCAGCAAGATCCAGAGGTCTGTCGTCAGGGGCTGCTCGAATGTCTTGGACATGAGCCTGCCGTGCTTCATGGACAGCGGCCAGTGAATGCGACCGAAGCTGTCACCGGTGGTGTAGTCGCGAACACCGCCGGTCTCAGGCGGATAGTCCGCCCAGGCGCCGACGCTGGATGAGTTGCCGATTTGCTGAGCGCTTGACGTGAGCAGGTCGGGGATCGGCCGGACACGTGGATAGACCAGGATCGACGTCCGCTGACCGAGCTTGAGCTCCTCGTTGAAGAGTCCAAAGGGTTCGCGGACGCGCAACGAGGTCGGGCCGAAGGCCATCCAGCCACGCCGGCGGTAGACGCCGCGCGAGTTCCACCTCACCGCCTCGCCGCCGACTGAGATCACACGACCGGGCTGGTAGTCGGGAATCTGGCTCAGGTCGCGGACCTCGACCCACGGCGCCGGCACCCAGCCCTGTCGACGGACCTCGATCGTTTCCTCGTAAGGCTCGCCCACAGTTGGCGTGCCGGGGTCGAGCCGGCGCGAGACGGTCATACCCCGGATCGCCAGTTTCGGCCATGCCCACGCGACTACGAAGAGGAGGATTAACGCGTACGTGAACGCATACGCAGGTCGGATGGCAGTGAGATACGTGAAGAAGAGCAGCAGTCCGAGCGTGGCGGCGAGGGCGACCTTGCTCATGTACCCCGACCTGGTGTCCCTGGGCTGCTACCCGTCGTACGCCATTTGAGGCACGTGCTCACGCTCCAGCAAACCGGCGACGAGCTTGGCGGCGCTCTGACCCTGCATCTCCGCGTTGGGTCGCAGGATGATGCGGTGCGCCAGTACCGGCTCGGCGAGCTGCTTGATGTCGTCCGGCAGCACGTAGTTGCGACCCCTCAATGCAGCCAGCGCCTGGCTCGCGTGAAACAGGTTCAGCGTGCCTCGCGTGCTCGCGCCAAGGGCAATCTCCGGGTTGCCCCTTGTGCGGCCGACAAGCCTCGCGATGTACTCGCGAAGCTCCGGCTTGACGAAGATTTCACGCACTGCCTTCTGCGCGGCGTTCAGCTCGTTGGGCGACACAACCGCCTGCAGCTCGAGCATCGGCGACTCGACCTTGTGCTGGTTGAGCAGGTTGGCCTCCTCCTTCTCTGACAGGTAGCCGAGCTTCACCTTCATCAGGAACCTGTCGAGCTGCGCCTCGGGCAGCGGAAACGTCCCCGAGTATTCGACCGGGTTCTGGGTCGCCATGACCATGAAGGGCTTTGGCAGCGGATGAGTCTCGCCGTCGATCGTCACCTGCCTCTCCTCCATCGCCTCGAGCAGCGCCGCCTGCGTCTTTGGGCTCGCGCGGTTGATCTCGTCCGCGAGCAGGATCTGAGCGAACACAGGGCCTGGCCGGAACTCGAAGTCGTCGAGCTTCTGGTTGAACGCCCGCACTCCGGTGATGTCCGACGGCAGCAGGTCAGGGGTGAACTGAATGCGCCGGAAGGTGCAGTCGAGCGAACGGGCGAGCGATTTGGCCAGCATCGTCTTGCCGACCCCGGGCACGTCCTCGATCAGGAGATGGCCTTCGCACAGCAAGGTGACTAGGCAAAGCCGGATCTCCTCTTCCTTGTTGACGATGGCGCGGCTGACGTTGGCGATGAACGCATCCGAGACCCGAGCTACGACTTCGGCTGCCCCCACTCCCGCGATTATAGGTTCGTCATGAGCACGCCCCATCGGAGTGCAATACGCTCGCACGGTACGTTTGGTTCCGGACCGCGTTACCTGCACCAGATCCAAACCGTCTCTTAAGAATGGTGATGAGGATCGGATTCGCGGCATTCGCGGCGCTCGCCATCGTGGCTTGCGGCTCGGCAGCCGGCACGCCCAGACCGGTCGGCAGTCCGCTCACCGTGGATCAGCTCAAGTTTGCTGTCATTGACACGGTTGGCCCGCCGATCTACTGCGATCCCGACTTCTACCCCATTGCCCGCGCCGGCGGTGAGCAGGCAAGCGCGGTAGCTAAATATCCCGAGATCCGCGGCGACGCCGCGCTCTACGCCACGATCGTCGCGCACGAGCATCTGCCTTCCGGGGAGCTCACCGACGCGCAGAAGCTCGTCCTCTATCGCGCCTGGAAGCGGCTTCGGGCGGTGACCCTGACCGCGGCCCCGGGAGGCGATTACTCGTTCTCCTACCGCGTGCAGTCGACGAGCGGCAGCGCGTCGTACCTGATGGTGTCGGGCACGGTCCGCGTCGATGGCGTCGTGACAGTGGTCTCACGCACCCCGACCACCGCTCCGAACTGTCCGATCTGCCTCGCCGCCTCAACTCTCATCTCGACTCCTAACGGCGACGTGCGTGTGACTGACGTCGAGCCGGGCATGCTTGTGTGGACGTCCGGGGTCGGCGGGGCAAGAATCGCTGCGCAGGTGCTGGAGGTGGGCAGCATGGAGGCGCCAGCATCGCACCGGATGGTGCAGCTGCTGCTGGCCGACGGGCGCAAGCTGCTCGTATCACCCGGCCACAGGACGGCGGACGGCAGGCCGCTCGGCTCGCTCGCCGCTGGAGACTCGCTCGACGGCTCGACAATAGTTCGGTGGGAACTGGTTCCGTACTCCGGCGGGCGGACGTTCGACCTTCTCCCCGCCGGGGTCACAGGGACCTACTGGGCGAACGGCGTCCTGTTGTCGAGCACGCTGTCTCACGCGCCCGGTAACTAGGAGACTTCCTCTTCCTCCACCAACCGGAGGTGGCCGCTGACGTCCAGCCCGAGGTGGCGCGCGAAGAAGCCGGCGACCCGCTCCACGTAGAGCGGACGGTCGGCGAAATACGCGCCGGTGTGCGGAGCCCCCTGGACGATCCAAATCTCGCGCGGCCCGCGATATGCGTCGTAAAGGCGGCGGCTGTGATTGACGGAGGTGATCTCGTCCGCGCCCCCGTGAATGAAGAACAGGGGCCGAGGCTCGAGTGAGCTGAGCACCTCGCGTGGGCTGCACTCGGACATCCAGCTCCTTGTGCGCAGCCAAAGCATGCAGCCCGCCAGCCACACGAACGGCGATCCCGGCAGCTTGGTCGCTCTGCGCACGTTTTCGATCAGCAACGTCCGCAGATCGCTGAACGGACTGTCGAGCACTAGCGCCTGAACACCCGGCTCACCCGCCGCGCCCAGCAGCGAGACGACCGCGCCCATCGAATACCCGAGAAGCCCGATCCTCGCGTTCGAGATGCGCTTGCGGGCAAACGCGATCACGGCCTGCAGCTCGACCACCTCCTTGATGCCAAGGGTGATCGGCGCGCGGTCGCTGCCCGGCATGCCTCGGTACGAGTAGAGAATCACGTTGAATCCCTTGCGCCAGAGCGCGGCCGAGATGCCAAGCGAATTCTGACGCTGGCCCTTGTGACCCCCGGAAACGATCACCGTCTGGGGCGAGCCCGGCTGTCGGAACAGCCACGCGCCAAAGTTCACGCCGTCGGCTGTGACCAGCTCGACCTCTTCGTAGTCGGCCTGGAACTCAAAAGGCGTGAACGTGAAATCGTCGAGGAAGGTCGGTCGCGCAGGCACAAACGCGCGCCGGTACACCTGGAACGACACGGCGACGTAGAGGACCAGCAAGCCCGCGCCGGCGAGAGCCAGGTACGTCTCCGGTCGCATCATCTGAGCTTATCCCTAACGATGCGGCGTGGATTTCGCCGGCGGCGCGGTGCTCCCGGCAAGCTGCTCCTCATAGCGTCCGAGCACAAATAGAAGCAGGCTGAGCCGGTTGAGCCATCGCCGCACCTGTTGGTTGTCGAGTCCGTTTTCCTCGCGCTCGAGCGACACGCAGCGCCGCTCCGCGCGGCGCACAATGGCCCGAGCCAGGTCCAGCGCTCCCGAGGCGGGTGTGGCGCCAGGAAGGATGAAGCCGTCCGGCATCGTGACCAGCTGCTCGAGCTCCCCGGTAAGAGCGTCGAGTCGCTGGACGGCCTCTTCAGTGGTGTGCGCAAAGGAAGTGCCGGCGGCAGGATTGGTCGCCAGCTCGGCCCCGATCGAGTAAAGCCCCCGCTGCAGCTCGTCGCAGATCGCCCGCACGCGTGGATGAGGGCTCAGCGACTTGGCGAGGCCGACCGCGCTCGAGGCCTCGTCGATGGTGCCGTAGGCCTCGATTCGTGGGTCGTCCTTGGGTGCTCGCCCGCCGCCGAGCAATCCGGTCGAGCCGTCGTCTCCCGAGCCCGCCAGCTCGAGCATCTT
Source organism: Candidatus Dormiibacterota bacterium (assembly GCA_036570165.1). Taxonomy (GTDB): domain Bacteria; phylum Chloroflexota; class Dormibacteria; order Dormibacterales; family Dormibacteraceae; genus Palsa-870. The sequence goes on from DATCPI010000088.1 coordinate 9,126, forward strand.
CTTCTTGCGTGGCGACACGTCTTCGGCCCTACTCGAAGACCCGGCTGAGGTCGTACAGCTCCCTTGGCACGCGGTGCGTTTCCTTGACGACGTCCGCCAGCGGCACGACGGCGACCCCACCGTTGCGGCGGATGGGGATCACCCCGCTCTTGCCAGCCACCACGAGCTCCGCCGCCTCGACCCCCAGACGAGTCGCCCAGATCCTGTCGGTCGGTGACGGCGAGCCGCCTCGCTGCAGGTGCCCGAGGACGGTCACGCGCGTCTCGAATCCTGTCTCGCGCTCGATGTTTCCGGAGAGCAGGTCGCCGATCCCTCGCTTGGACAGGCGGATGTGGCCGAACGCATCCTTCTCGCCCTGTCCGCCGGCTTCCTTTTCCAGCTCCGGGATCTTGGCGCCCTCCGCGACGACGATGATGCTGAACAGCTTGCCGTCTCCGCGACGCCGGTGCAGGTGGGCGACAACCTCGTCCAGGCCGACCTCGAACTCAGGGATGAGGATCAGGTCCGCGCCGCCTGCAATGCCGCCCATGAGCGCAACCCAACCGGCGTCGCGGCCCATGACCTCGACCACCATCACGCGATGATGCGCGGAGGCGGTCGTGTGCAGCCGGTCGAGCGCCTCTGTGACCACTCCGACTGCGGTGTCGAAACCGATGCAGAACTCGGTGACCGAGAGGTCGTTGTCAATCGTCTTCGGCACGCCGACGGTCGGAAACCCTGCTTCATGCAATGCGGCGGCTACGCTCAGGGTGTCGTCCCCCCCGATCGGGACCAGAGCGTCGATGCCTTTGTGCCGTAGGGCCTGGATCACCCGCGCGACCCCGTCCTTTTCCTTGAGGGGGTTGGTCCGAGAGGTGCCCAGGATGGTGCCGCCCATCGGCAGGATGCCTCGCACGCTCGCGGGAGTGAGCTCGTCGATCAAGCCTTCTTCGAGGCAGCCCGCCCAGCCATTCTGCACGCCGCTAACCTGATGGCCGAGCTGAAATGCGCGACGGGCAACGGCCCGGATCGCCGCATTCAGGCCTGGCGCGTCACCGCCGCCGGTGAGGATTCCGATGCGCACGGAGATAGGTTAGAGCGTCCGGGCGGATCGTCAGCTCAAGACAACCTTCCGCAACAGCTCGTCGAGCGTGACGTCCGCCAGCGAGCGCAAGATCACATCAGCTTGGCCCAGGTCGAGTCGGGCAGTGATCGAGTTGGGTATCGCGACGCAGCGCATGCCGGCCCGCTTGGCCGCCAGGACTCCGTTTGGCGAGTCCTCGATGGCGATCGCTTCGGAGGCGAGGACGCCGAGGCAGTCCAGCACCGCCAGGTAGAGGTCAGGCTCTGGTTTGACGTTCGTGACGTCGTCCCGGCATCGCAGGCAATCGAACCTGTCCAGGATGCACAGCCGCGCAAGGTGCCCGCTGACCCAGTCTCGGGTCGAGCTCGAAGCCACGCCCAGCTTCAGCCCCGATGCAGTGGCGGCTTCGAGGTGCTCCACGACGCCGGGTAGGAGCTTCTCGGCGAGGACCAGCTCAGTCCGCCGGCCGATGCGCCGATCCAGCACCTCCTTCGGCAGAGAGCGGCCAAGACGCTCTTCGAGGTGATGCTGCGGATGGAATCCGATGGTCGTCGACCCGACGATCTGGACCCAGCGCTCGAACGGAAGCTCCTCGCCGTGCGCCTCGTAGACCTCGACCCAGGACCGGTACACGGGTTCTTCCGTGTCGAGGATCAGCCCGTCGAAATCGAAGACGAGCGCACGGATCATGGTTCCAAAGCTTAGGATCGCCCTCGTCGTGTCGTTGAGTACGCCAGATCAAAAAGAGCGCCAAAAACGTGAGGGCAGGAAGCTGACGTCCAGGCAGTCGGACCGAGGCGCGGCCCAAGGTTGGATCGCCGCGGCGCTCCCGGGCCTGGCTCTCGTCTCGGTCGCGTTCATGTTGTTCGTCGTCTTCGGCTTCGTCGACGCCCTCCGATACTCCTCGATCAGAGACCTGTTTAAACCCGATCCCGTCGCCGCGGGTGGCGTGCTCGCCCTCGTCGGGGGCGCTGAAGGCGTGACCCTGAGCATCGTCATCGTCGCCGTCGTCTTCGGCATCCAGACGACGTCATCTCGGTATTCGCCACGCATCATCGGCATCTTCACGCGCAACCCGCTCAACGCATTGGTCCTGAGCCTGGCTCTTGCCTCGATCCTCTACACCTTTCTCATTCGCATTGAGGTCAAGTCGAACTACGTGCCGATGTGGAGCGTCGGAGTGGCGGTGGTCCTGGCCTTGCTCAACTTCGCCATCCTCCTGCCATATGTGAGGTACATCTTCGAGGTGATGCGTGCGGAGACCCTGGTCGAAAGCATCATGCGGCGCGCCAAACGAGAGCTGCGCGCCGCCACCGCCAACCGCAACACCAGGCGCCACCGGGACGCTCTGATGACATCGGTCGCGCAGGTGACGGACATCGCATTCGGCTCGATCCAGCTCGGCGACATGCCGGTCTGCGTGCTCACCATCGAAGAGCTCGGCCGCTTCCTGACCGACGACTACCTGAAGCTCAAGAAGGGCTTTCCGGCGGAGTGGTTCCAGGTCAGCCATGCCGACCTGCCAGGCGCTTCGGACCAGATCGTGGCCGAGGTGAACCGCGCCAAGACCTGGTTCGCGTACACGATCATGTCGAGTTTCGTCGACATGGTCGGCCTGACCCCCGTGCATCGAAAAGAGGCGGTGCATGCCATCGCCGTCGCCACGCGCGACGTCGGCATCGGCGCCATCCAGGTAGGGGACTCCGAGGTGGCCGAGCTGTGCGTGCGATTCTTCAACACTTACCTGAGGGCGGCGATCAACCGCTCCGCACCCACGTTTGCCTCCGGGATCATGAACGAGTACCGACGGTTCGCCATCGGCGCCCTCGAATGGCGGTCCGACCTCGCGGTCGAGTCTGCGGCGCATCTTCTTCGATACGGACGCCACTTCGACGACGCGGGTATGCCCGCAACACTCGGCGCCGCGGCGGAAGATGTCGCCGACCTGGCGATCGAGGCCCAGAACCGAGACCCGCAGGTCTCGCTCCAGCTGGCGCGCCTTCTCGTCCGCAACCTTCTCGACCTGACCCCGAGCGCGCGCCCGATCGGACTCAACGGCTTGTTTAAGGGTGTGGCCAAGTTGAGCTTTTGGGCGATGGCCGCGGATCAGAAAGATGTCGCCCGTCTCCTTGTCGAGGGCATCGCCGCGGCGCCGCCCGAGTTCGTGGATGCAGCACTAGATCGGATGGAGTCAATGCAGAACGGGCTTTTCTGGGAGGTCAACGAGCGTGTCATTGCGTTCGACTGGGTCGAACAGCCCCTGCGCGCGGAGATCCCACGCTTGCGCGCCGCTCTCCGCCGTTCTAAAGCGTCTGGAAACGGGCTGGCGGTCGAGCTCGATAAGGCTCCCACGGTCGCTCCAGTCCTCGTGCAGCCGGAGCCAAGCCCGGCGCCTGCGCCACGCCCAGCGCGTCCTTCTAGCGCGGATCCGGCTGATTGATCATCGCAGTCGACGCCGTTTCGAAATAGTCGAGCAGAGCCTTGCGGATCTCAGGCGCGAGCTCGAAGGATTCGACCGCCGCTGTCATGTGACGCAGCCAGGCATCGCGTTCGGCCTTGCCGATAGCGAAGGGTTGATGTCGCAAGCGAAGTCGCGGATGGCCGCGATGCTCGCTGTAAGTGCTCGGCCCACCCCAGTACTGAATCAGGAAAAGGGTCAGCCGCTCGGTGGCTCCTGAGAGGTCCTCGTCCGGATAGACAGCACGAAGCACAGGGTCCGTGGCCACTGCGGCATAGAAACGCCCGACCAGCAGCCGGAAGGTCTCTTCCCCACCCGCGAGCTCGTAGACGCTGCGATTCAGCACCCACCGATCCTACTAAGCCTCAGCCAGTGTCCTGTTCCTGGGGCCGCCGCGAGTGCAATTTCCGCGGCGAAATCAATCCCCCGGCACAATCCCAGCGCCGTTGAGGATCTCTGCGGTTGGCCGGACGATCGCCTGGGCGGCCTTGAGCCCGGTGCTGAACAGGTAGCGCTCGACGATTCGCCGGCCGACCGCGTACCCGCCCATGTGCGGCACACCCGCAAGCCGCAGCCCCAATCGTCCCGCGACCTCATCGCCCAGGACGTACGGAGTCCAGTCGTGAAATGAACTTCCGGTCCCGAAGGCTCCCGTGACCTTGGCAAACGCATCGTCCAGTGCTGGCCCCGTCACCCCGGCGTACCAGGCTCCGGTTGACTCAGGACCGCACACCTCGACCGTGAAAATCTCGGCCAGCCCCTCCTGAATCACCCATTCGGCAAGGTTGAATCGAGCCTCCACGTTTGGAGTTCGCAGGTTATGCGCGAGCTCGTGGACGCCGCACGCGCCGATCCGGGTCAGGTTGTACTCGTTGGGCCAGGCCACCATCCAGATGTTCCCTGGCGTTGCTCCCATGCCGTAGTAGCCGAGCGTTCGCTCCGTGAAGATCGGATCGTCCGGATTGCCGAGCGTCAGCACCACCTCCACCGTGTCCGGATGGCGGATTCCCGGCAGTACCGAGCGCTGGTACTCCCACGCTCGCGCCAGCTCTCGGCGAAGCTGGCCCCATGCGTCCGCCTTGATGAGCTGCTGCAGCGCGCCGGGGTAGCGAGCGTCGTCCACGCTGACCCGGAAACCGTCCCCCTGCTCGTGAATCTGCCTCAGTAGCTTCATCCGGACGTCGTCGAAAGTCGAGAGACCACGCATCGCCGCCAGCGCGTCCATCCTCGCCGACGCCGGCAGCGAGAAGAGGCGTGTCATCGCCGCCGCATCGTCGTGTACGTCGATCTCGATCTGGTCGTCGGACGTCAGCGCCATTGCCGTCGCCCGTTATCGTGCCAGGGCACGCTGCCGGCTGACCGAGTAACGCTCCATCTTTTCTTCACTTGGCAGAAACCAGGCGATCGCGATCGTGGCGATGACCAGCGCGACATGAGTCATGAGTGACCGTTGAAGCCCGATGTGGTCCGCGATCGCGCCGTTGATCGGGATGCCGACAGCTCCGGTGACAAAGCCGAGCCCCATGACCAGGCCCGAGGCGAGGCCGACTCGCGCGGCCATCAGCTGCTGCGCCATCAGCAGCATCAGCGGAGCGGTCGAGGCGGCTAGAAATCCGATCAGGACGGCGCTGGCGAACGCCCACGGCCCGGGAAAAGCTGTGAAGAGCAGGATGGCCGGCACGCTGAGCACGAGCGTTGCCAGGATCACGACGCGCCTTCCATAGCGGTCAGCGAGCGTGCCGCACCCCACCGTGCCGACCGCGCTCGCCAGTACCAGCGTGGTGGCAAGCGGGCCGTAGAACTCCGGGCCGTACCCGAGCTGCTTGTACCAGGTCGGCGTGAAGGCCTGGAAGACGTTGACGGTCCAGCTGCGTGACATCATCACGCCGATCACGATCGCGAGCGCGAACACGGGCGCACGCGGCGCCGCTGCCGCGATGCCTCGCGCCGACGCAGCAGCCGGCACCGCACCGCGCATGCGCCACAAGAGATATCCACCGGCGACGAGTCCGGGAATGACGAGCAGGCCGGTGCCGTGGACCCCGAACACGTAGAAGACGCCGATGCCGATCAGGGGTCCAACCGCGACGCCGACTGTCCCGGCCGTGACGTAAATCGACATTCCGACGCTGCGCCGCCAAGCGGGCAGCAGTGCGCGGACGTCCAGCGCGCCCATGGGGTGGAAGGCCCCCGAGCCAAGTCCCGACGCGCACGCGAGCAGCAGGAGGAGTGGGAAGGTCGTGACGAAACCCATCAGCGAGAACGTGAGCGCCGTCCACACGAGCGTGATGCCCGTGAGTCGTGTCCCGAACCGGTCGGCCAGGACCCCAAAGAGGGGTTGTGACACCGCCGCCATGCCGCTGTACGCGAGGCTGACCAGCCCGACGGTGGCCAGCGTCAGCTTGAACCGTCCGATCAAGATCGGGTAGAGGATCGGAAGCACGCCAACGTAGCTGTCGACGGTGAGATGGCCGAGCATCAGGGTGAGCAGCTTGCCGCTGCGAAGGAAGTCCCTCACCAGGGCAGTAAGGGTAGCGAGCCCTCATGAGGTGACGCAGCTATCATCGCCTGCGGTGGGTGAGCTGCTCTATCTGAGCCGCATGGATGTGGAGCGCCTGCTCGACGTCGACTTGATGCTGGACGCGTTGGCCAAGGCGCTGGTCATCTTCTCCTCCGGCGTCACGTCCGTCCCACCGCGCGCGGGGGCGCGGGTCGGCGAGCGCGGGATCCTGGGCGCCATGCCCGGCTTCGTACCCGGCGTCGCCCTGGAGGTGAAGCTCGTCTCCGTTTTTCCCGGCAACCATCACCACGGCCTGCCTTCGCACCAGGGCTTGATCATGGTCTTCGACGAGGACACCGGGGCTCCGCTTGCCGTGATGGACGGCACCTACATCACAGCCATCAGGACCGGCGGCACAGCTGCGGTGGCGGCGCGGCTCCTGGCGCGCAACGATGCATCGGTGCTCGCGATCCTGGGTGCGGGCGTGCAGGGCGGCTCGCACCTCGAGACGTTTCCGCGCATCCGCGATTTCAAAGAGATTCGAGTGGCCTCGCGCGACCCGGGTAAGGCCACGGCGCTGGCGGCGAAGCACCCAAATGCCGTGGTCGGCGACTCTTTCGAAGCTGCGGTGCGCGGGGCCGACGTGGTCGCGTGCTGCACCGATGCGCGGGAGCCGATCCTTCGCCGCGAGTGGCTGAAGCCCGGCGCCCACGTGAGCTCGGTCGGCGGGACTTGGGGACCAGAGCTTGACGCAGCGACGATAGCCGCCGGCCGGGTTTTCGTCGAATGGCGCGGCGCGGCCACCAATTCGCCGCCCGCAGGCGCGGTAGAGCTGCAGGGTCTCGACGCGAGCACTCTCACCGAGGTCGGAGAGGTGCTGGCGGGCACGAAGCCCGGCCGGCTGTCCCGCGATGAGATGACGATCTACAAGTCGACCGGCCACGCGGTCGAGGACGCTGCCGCTGCGCGGCTGGTCTACGACAGGGCGAAAGCCGAGGGCGCCGGAACTCTGCTCCAGCTCTAGAGGTCGATCAGGCGCGACGGGATCGCGTTGACGATGCGGGTGCCGTCGACGCGCCGCTCAGGCTGCGTGCGCCCATACGGGTGAATGTGGCCGTGGACCAGCAGGACGGGATGAAGGCCATAGATGATCCTGTGGAAGGCGACAAAGCCGACATGGGCCGCGTCCTTTGCCTCGGCGACACCGAAAGGGGGCGCGTGCGTGATGAACACGTCTAGCCTGCGGCCCGCGCGGACCCGCCTCAGCCGGGTACGAAACTCCAGGCTCAGGGCCCGCCACCGCATCTGCGCCTGTGAGTACTGGTTGGGACCGGGCTTGTACCGAAGGCACCCGCCAAGCCCGGCAATGCGGAGGCCGCGCACCTCGATGACGCGGCCGTCCACGTTGTCGCAACCCTGCGGTCCGGGAACGGGGACTTCGGGCTGTAGAGGTGACCAGGTCGAGTCCGGCGGTCTCACGCTTGGATCGTGATTTCCGGGTACGTAGAGGAGCGGCACATTGGCGCGGCTGACGAGGTACTCGAGATAGTCGAACGGAAGGTCGCCGGACGAGACGACGAGGTCCGGCCTCAGCTGATCGAGCTTGTCCCCGTAGAGAGAGTCGTCGACCTCGTCCGCGATCGCGAGGATCCTGGTCAGGCGAGGACCTCTCGCCTCGCCGTCAGCCGCTCGATCTCTGCGGCGCGCACCCCATCAAAGCCTTCCTCTAGCCCGAGCTTCAACATCCGCGCGGTCTGTGGCGCGGAATGTAGCCGCGGGATGTAAACGAAATCCGCGCCCGCCTCGTAAAAATGCAAGGCCTGGGGTATGTGCTCCGTGGTCAACATGACCTTCGCATTCGGACAGGTCGCGCGGATGTTGCGCAGCATCCTCAGGTTGCTGGTCCCGCGAAGGATGTCATCGGTGATGCTCGACACGACGAGCTTCGCCTCCTCGATGCCGGCGTGCCGAAGGGTGTCGGCGTGGGCCACGTCGCCGTAGATACAGCTGATCCCGCGCTGGCGCAGCTCCCGCATCACCGTGGGGTTGAAGTCGATGACCAGGACCTTGTCCAGGAACTCTTTGACCTGCAGCGGGTCGCCGTCGTGCTCGAACTCGTGAAGGATGGAGCTGGCGTCTCGGAAGAAGCCGAGAAAGACAACCGTCTCGATTCGCGCCTTCGATCGCTCCTGCGCCGCTCCCTGGGCGTCGAGGTCTTTGATCCGCAGAGCTCGAAACAGCCCGCTGATTACGCCCTGCACCCGGTGACTCGAGTTGATCATGTAGGTGGAGGCGACCGACGTCACCGCGAAGGTGATGATGACGATCGTCAACACGTCCGGGGGGATCTGGTTTCGGGCCAGTCCGAGTGAGGCGATCACAATCGAGAACTCACTAACCTGGGCGAGATTGATCGCCGGAAGCAGGCTGGTCCGATGGCCGAGGCGGAGCGCATACAGGATTGGCACGACGGAGAGCCGGCTCAGCACGACGAAGAGGGAAGCGGCCAGCGAGATGCCGACGACCTCAAGGCTCGGCAACTTGATCTGCATACCAAGCGCGACAAAGAACAGGGTGACGAAGAAGTCCCTGATGCTGACCGCTTTGGCCATCACGTCCAGGTTGTAAGGAAAGGTCGAAAGGCTGATCCCTGCAATCAGCGCTCCCATCTCCTTGGACAGCCCGATGAAGCTCGCCATGCCCGCGAGGAAGAAGCACCACGCCAACGCGCTGACCAGCACGAGCTCCGGGGCCTTCGCCACAGAACGGAACAGGTACGGGAGAGCGTACTTCGAGAGGGCGAGCCCGCCGACGACGAGCAAAGCCCCTTTCCACAGCGAGAAGGCCAGCGGCAGGAGGTTGGGGTTCTCGATATTCGGCTGCACCGCGATCATGGCGACCGCCCACAGGTCCTGGATGACGAGGACGCCGAGAGTGATCCGGCCGGGGAGCGTGTCGAGCTCGAACTTGTCATAGAGCAGCTTGACCACCACGAGGGTGCTCGAAAGGCTCATGCACGCCGCGAGGTAGATCAGCGAGTAGTTGCCGTGTTGGTTGCCGTATCCCAGGGCGTAGAAGAAACCGAGCCCGAGCGCGATGCAGATCGGCACCTGCAGAGCGCCGGTGAGCAGCACGGCGGGCCCTGCCGAGGCGAGCTTCTTGAGGTCGATCTCCAGCCCGATGATGAAGAGCAACAGGATGAGGCCGATCTCCGAGACGATCGCGATGCTCGCCTGGTCGTGTACGAGGTTGAGTCCGATCTGCGCGGAACCGAGCGCTGCAATCTTGTTCGGGCCGATGAGCACGCCAGTCAGTAGGTAGGCGAGGATCAGAGGCTGCCGGAAGCGCCAGCCGACAACACCCAGAAGCGCCGCCGCGGCAACACAAATGCCAATGCTCGAGAGGAGCTCGTCGTTGGGCGCGCTCACCGGCTCACCCGCTTGGCGTCAATGTGGTCCCAGCGGCCCTCGAACAGCTTCGCCTCAGATGAGTCGCCGAGGATGAGGAATCGTGGCGGATGCAGGCCGTCGATCAGGGTCGAGGCCAGCTGCTCGAGCTGCTGCGACGCGTCGGGGCCCTTGTCCGGACCGCTGAAAAGACGACCGACCCCGCGCGACCTGGTGTTCTGCCCGATCCGCGGCCCCTTGGCGCCAGGGCAGAAGATCGAGACACCAACCCCCGTGCCATGGAGTTGCCGTGCCAGGCCTTCGCTGAAGACGGCCACCGCCGCATGGCCGGTGTCGTACGCCACCCCCATCGGATCGCTTTGAACGAGCCCGCCGTACGAGATCACGTTGACGATGTGCCCGGAGCCTCGCGCCGTCATATGCGCAAGGTATGCCATCGACGTTCGCACCGCGCCAACAAGGTTCGTCTCCAGCATCCAGGTCCAGTCATCGCCGGAGATCTTTTCCAGCTTGCCTTGGAGCAGCACCCCGGCGGCGTTGACCACTAGGTCGACTCGTCCCATCGACTTCATCGAGTCGCGGACCAGGGACCTAACCGAGGCGTCGCTTCGGACATCTGTGCCAAGAGCGATCGCCGCCTCGGACGTGCCGAGCCGAAGTACCTCTTCGACCGTGCGGTCCATGCGAGGGCCGTCGAAGTCGGCGACCACGATATTTGCGCCCTGACGCGCCAGCCCCTTGGCAACCGCACGACCGAGCCCGCTGCCTCCGCCGACGACGACTGCGACGCGCTTCGAGAAGCTGCCGTGGGACCGCGGGCCGGCGTCAGGATTCGTGGACACCCGGCCGCATTCTATTCAGCGGCGCACTCCAGCGATCGTCTCTCCGCTTATATAGAAGGATGAGACAGAGGTTCGGACTGGTCGCGAGGGCCGCCAAAGTCGGCGTTGTGCTGCTGATCGCGGGCATTTCCGGCAGCTGTTCCGTGGGGTCGCCCTCGACGTTCTCGCTGAACGACGCGTCGGTTGACACCACGTACACGTGCCCCACCGGTGCGGACAACACGGCCTACGAGCTGCACGCAACGATCGACATCCGAAACGGCACATCGAGCAAGGTGACGATCAAGTCGGTTGCCGCCGCGATGACGCTGTCGGCGGTCAAGGGAACCTGGCTCGAGCGCATTGGAGACAAGTACGAAGCTAGCGGAGTGACGTTCGCGCCGTCAGCGGTCGGCGCAGGCAGCTCGGCCGCGTTGAAAGTCACCTTCCCGAGCGCTTGCACCAACGGCAACGCGCCAAGCGCCGGCGCGAGCTACGGCGATTACTCGGTCGCCCTCGTTGTCACCGCGTCGTCGGGCACCTACACGATCGAGAGCAAGAACCGGCACCGGATCGTCGCGTCCTAGGTAGCCTCAGGCTCAGGCGGCGGACCTCTCGGCAGACTCACAGGCTCCTCACACGGTGCGCTTGGCGTCCGCCGTCAGCCTTCGAGTCGACGCTCTTACGAGCGAGCTAACGAGTCCAAGGAGAACGGAAATGATTGGTGTTCGAAAGTCGATAGCAGCGGTGGCGATTGCGGGATCGATGCTGGCAGGAGGAGTGGTGGGAGCCGTCTTGTACGGCGCGGCCGCGATCGCACCGTCGATCGTCGCCTCCGCAGCGACGACGGCGGCGAGTCCGGCGCCCGGTACGCCTTTCGTGTCCAATGAGACCGCGACTCACGAGGCCACCGAGAGCGCAGCGCGCGAGGCACAGGAGAACGCGGGCCAGGTCCCGACCGTTCCGTAGTCGTCGTCAACCCCGTGTTCGGCCCAGGGAGGGCCGGTGAAATGCCCGCCTTCCCGTTTCGTAGTCTGAAAGCTGATTGAGATGAAACGAAACTTGATCGTTGCCGCCGCCGCCGGGCTGGCCATCGTCGTCCTGATGGGCGTGGCCGCTTATGTCTACTTCTTCTCGGGCCTGCGGACCTCGCCGGCAAGACTGGCGCTGAGCGCGCCATCTACGAGCTCGCCACAACAGACCACGACGGGCCTCGCCGGGACCTGGAAGGTGACCACTGGCTCTCTCGCGGGCTATCGAGTGCAGGAGCTGTTCGTAGGCGAAACCTCCAAGCACCTTGCCGTCGCTCGCACCTCAGACGTCAGCGGCGGACTCACGGTCGTCGGTGACGCGAGCGGCTATCAGGTCAGCAGCATCACCTTGACCGTGGACCTGACCAGCCTGCACAGCGTCGACCAGGTCGCCGGTCGCAACGTGAGCCAGCGCGACGGCGTCGTGACGCGTCAGCTCGAGACGCAGCAGATTCCCTTTGCGACGTTCACCGCCGCAACCGCGTCCGTTCCTGGCAGCGTGACCAGTTCACCGGCGGACGTGACCCTCCTCGGCAAGCTGACGATCCACGGAGTCACGAAGGACGTCACCGCCACCGCGCATGCCCAGGTGGTCGGCGACAAAATCCAGGTCGCCGGGACCCTGACGATCAACATGGCCGACTACGGCGTTTCACCTCCGCGCGCGCCCTTTGTCACCGTCGACCCGACGGTTACGATCGAGTTCGCCGTCTTCCTGACCAGGTCGTAGGCTGTCAGGGCAGCAGCTGCCTCGCGACGAAAAGCATATTGGCCGGCCGTTCCGCAAGCCGGCGCAGGTACCACGCATACCACGCGTCGCCATACGAGATCAAAGCTTTCACCACGTAGCCGTCTTTGGCCAGGCGCGCCTGCTGGTCGGTGCGAAGGCCGTACAGCATGTTCACCTCGATCTGGCCGCGTTCGAGTCCCAGCGCTGTGCCGAAGCGAGCCGCGCTTTGGATCAGCTCCACGTCATGCGTTCCGAGCACCAGACGAAGTCGGCCGCGCTTGACCTCAGGCAGCATGAGTACGCACAGCGCGAGGTAGTTCGCGTCGACGTCTTTCTTGGCGGTATGACCACGGTCCGGCGGCTCTGCGTAGGCGCCCTTGACCAGCCGGACCGCCGGCTTGACCGGCATGAGCTTGACGATGTCATCCACCGTGCGGTAGAGGTAGGCCTGAAGACAGACGCCAGTTCGCGGATTGTGTTCTCGCAGCCGGACGTAGAGGTCGAGAGTCGGAGTCGTGTACGCGCTTCCTTCCATGTCGATCCAGAGGAAGCTCCGTGCCTTGGCGGCGGCCCGCGCAAGGCGTTCCAGGTTGGTGTAAGCGGTCTCTGCGTCGATGTCGAGACCTACCTGGGTCGGCTTGACCGAGATCTCGGCTTCGATTCCACTCGAGGACATTTTCCCGAGCACCGATTCGTAGTGCTCGACGACTGCGGTCGCTTCCGAAAGGTCCTTGACGTTTTCACCGAGGCGCGTGAACAGCGATCCGATGCCCTGCGCCTTGAAGGCGATCGCCGCCTCCAGCGCAGCATCGAATTCTTCGCCGGGCATGAAGCGGCTGACCGCGCGGCGAGCGAATCCCCAACGGGGAACGTGGTCGGACAGCCAGGAGTTCTGGGCGCACCACAACAGGAGGCCTCGCAGCACGTCAACCGCAACGTTACCTGGTACGGATCCGCACCTTGATGAAGGGAACGGTTGTTCGCCTGACGGCACCTCCTAGGGGGCCAGTAGAGGCCAACCGGGCCGGCCGCGGGACCACATGCGTAAGACCCGCCGCGGGTCCTTTGCAACGTTTACCCTGTCCGGACCATGGTCGTCCGAAGCGAGCTGGCCGGGTTCAGCGCCGCGCAGGCCAGGCACGCTTTGGCGGGCCTGCCGCGATGCGATTACGACATTCTGGTCAAGCCCCTGCGCTATCGCTGGTACCCGCACCTCGCGGCACTTTGCGAGTTTGAAGACCGCCGCATCGTGCTGCAGGTTCCGATCCCGTGGCGACCCTTCAAGGAACCTGTCATCTTCGCTGCCCGCCGTAAGCGCGGGGAGGGTTTTCGCTTTGCGTGGGCTTCAGAGACCGTTGCCTTTCGTGGGCGCCGCGATGTGCTGCGATTCCTGTACTGCCACGAGTGGATGCACTGGTACCTCCACGAGGTGCTCGGTAAGCCCTCAGCGGCCGAGACCGCGTGCGACCGCTTCGCGTTGAGGAACTTCCGGCGCCGGATCGTGACGGCGGATGATGCCGATGAGGCGCTTACGCGGCGGACTCGCCTGTTGATTGCGCGAGGTTAGGTTTTCCGAGAGGCTGCTTCCGCAGCAGCGCGAACACAGCGATCGGCAGGGCAACGTTCGTCATCAGCGCGACAGGGCCATGGTTGGCACCGATCGGCAGCGCCAGCAAGAGCAGCGAACCGATCAGGCAGCTGATCTCCAACGCGATAACCCATCGTCGGGCCCATCGTCGTCGCCACAGCACACCGATCGCGAGCAGGCCGGTGGCGAGCGCAAGCAAGAGCGATGCAAGGCCGAGTCCAAACATGAAGACCTCGCCGGCGACCGCGAACGGCAGCGCGGAAAGACCCGCAACAGCCCAGAACATCGACTGCATCAAGAGCAGGACGAAGGCCGCCTCAGGCCGGCTTGAAACCCTAGGTCCGATCAATTGCCTTCACCACCTGGTCGTCGATGTCCACCGCGAATGGCCCGCCCCTGGGGTTGTCCACGATCCAGACATGGAGCATGGGCGACGCGCTGATGTCGATGGCTCCAATCGGGCATGTGGCGAAAGGCGTCATCAGGCTGAACTCAAAGCCCAACGGCGTGACGCAGATGTTCTCGTGCTGATGCCAAGCGGTCAGCGGGCCGCCGGGGTCAGGACCGAACTGGCCCAGATGCTTCATCTGGAACATCGCACCGAGAAGGACCGGGCCATGTTTCGTGTTGGCATAGACCAATCCCTGCGGCCGCCGCGGGTCCATCACGTAGCCGGCATCCACGTAGGCCTGGTTCATCCAGTGCGCTGACGGCATGTTCGAAGGGCCGCCCGGTCGATAACCCGCAGCCCATGCCTTGTGCCAGTCCTCGTATGGGATCAGGGCACCTTTCGTTTGCGCGTAGAGCTGGGCAGCGGCCGCGGCCTGCTCCGGCGTTGCGACCTCGTTGGTTGCCTGCAGGAGAGCTCCTGCATGGGCGTGGCGTGCGTCCGGCCGGGCGAGGTCGACGATCCAGACCGTCGACGTCGTGATCAACGTCAACAACGGGAGGGCGATGCCCAACGACACCCATCGCCAGGTTCGGTGCGGTTTTCCTGGCTCACCCGGAGCTGGAACCAGGACGAGCCCGAGTGCGGTCAGCTCCAGGAGCTTGGTGGCTACGGCGACCTGGTCGGGCGAATCGAAGCCAAACGCTATGTACACGAGGTAGCCGAGCAGCGTCGCAAGAAGCCACGATGCGGACGCAGGACGCCACAGGCGCCAGGTGAATGCGAGCGAAAGCACGATGTAGCCGATGCCGTTGCCCAGAAAAAGCAGCGCGGTGAGCGGCTCGCCGAGGTGGGTGCCCATGAGTCCCAGGTGGATGGCCCCGGACACCGCCATCAAAACCGAGGCGCCAAGCACGGTTCCGGGCACCAGGCGGCGAGCGGACCTGAGGCTGATCGCAATCAGCGCTAACGGCAGCGCGAGAAGCCCGGCATAGAGACCGATCGCATGGTCAGGGGCGATATCGAACATGTCATGAGCGTCGCGGCCGAAGCTAAGAGGGACGTAAGAATCAACTTGCGCGCAGTGGCAAGTCCACGTAGATCGCCGCGCCGCCACCGGCCGACTCTCCCGCGAGGATCCGGCCGCGATGTTGTTCGACGATCCAGCGCGCGATCGACAAGCCGAGTCCCGCGCCCTGCCCCGTACGAGATGGATCGGCTCGGTAGAAGCGCTCGAAAACGCGCTCGCGGTCGTCTTGCGCGATGCCCGCCCCGTCGTCGGCCACCGCCAGGCGAGCCCAACTTCCTTCCAGCGTCAGCGTGACCGAGGCGCGGGCGCGTGCATGGCGCATCGCGTTTTCGAGCAGGATCCACATCAACTGCCTGATCGCGTCCTCATCGCCGGCGATCGTCGCGTCGACCGCCGCGCACTCCAGCGCGCGATCGAGGTGAACCGTCCGAGCCTGGCGGCAAACCTCGGTCACCAGGGCGCCGAGCTCTAGAGGGGCGAGCTCGAGGCTCATGCCCGAGTCGGCTCGGGCCAGGGTGAGCATCCGATCGACCAGCCGCGTCATGCGCGCGGTCTCGGCCGCAATGTCCGCCGCCGCCGCGCCGCGCACCTCATCGGGGACCACCGGACCTCGCGCGAGCAGGCCCGCGTTGCCCTGGATCGTTGTCAGCGGTGTGCGCAGCTCGTGGCTGGCATCCGCGACGAATCGGCGCTGAGAGTCGAACGCGTCCTGGAGCTGATCGAGCATCCGGTTGAAGCTCGTCGAAAGGAGTGCGACCTCATCGCGGCTCCGACGCGCGGGGAGGCGCCGGCCGAAGTCGCGAGTGCGGCCGATCCCATCCGCGGCACCCGCCACGTCTTTCAACGGCTTGAGCGCGCGACCAGCGACAAGCCAGGAGGCGGCCAGCGCGGCGATCAGCGTCGGGACGCCCGAGATGATGAGAAAACCACGGACGCCAGAGAGGTTCGATTCCGGCACGCGTGTCGATTGCCCCGTGACGACAAAGCCGCTGCTGAACTGGAGCGCGTAAAGGCGCAGGCCTCCTTCGGTGTCAAACGCACCGTGCCATGCCGCGCTTCGCAGGCCTGGTGCAATCGCGGGCGCAGAGCCGTTCAGAACGCCGGTCGTATAGGCGGGCGACCAGCTCTGGTCGAACACCTCGACGAAGATCTCGTTGCTGGTCCGGAGTTCCGTGGGCGCGACCGGAGCTCGAGGCGTCAGGTCTGGAGCCACACCGAGCGCCGCGACAGCTTGACCGGCTCGACCGCGCAAAGCGGTGTCCTGGTCATTCGTCACGCTCCGCGCCAGCAGTCCGTAGAGCAGCGCGCCGAAGAGCACCAGAGTCAAGGCAACCACCGCCGTGCCGAAGAGCGCGAGCCTGAGCCGGAGGGACAACTAGTGGCCTGACCCGGAGGTCCGCCGCATATTTCGCGGCTTCGGCGGCCGGAGCCAAGGAGACGACGAGCACGCGAGGGAGCGCATCACGTTGATGCGTGACCGAGCGCGCACAGGAGGCGACGCAGGCTTCAGCGCCACAGGCGCCCGGCCGCCTAGGACGCGAAGATGCAAGGGCCTTCCGGGGCAGGCCACTAAGACTCGCGGAGGGCATAGCCGGAGCCGCGGACCGTGTGCAGGAGCCGCGGCTCTCCGCCCTCCTCCAGCTTCTGCCGCAGGTAGCCGATGTACACCGCGACCACGTTGTCACTCTCCGGCTCGCCCTTCCACACGGCGTCGAGCAGCTGCTCGCGCGTGAGGACCTGCCGGGGATGGCGCAAGAAATGCTGGAGGAGGTCGAACTCGGTCGCCGTGAGAGTCAGCGATCGTTTGCCGCGCCACGCGCCTCGGCTCTGCGGCTCGAGCAACAGGTCGGCGAAACGAAGGTGGTCGTGGGGACCTGCCCGCCGCTGCAGCGCGCGAACCCTGGCGAGCAGCTCCTCATATGCGAACGGCTTGACCAGATAGTCGTCCGCGCCGGCATCCAGGCCCCGCACGCGTTCGTCGGTTCCGCCTAGAGCCGTCAACAGCAGGATCGGGACCTGCCCGGTGGCGCGCAGGCGCCGGCAGACGCCAACACCGTCAAGGCTGGGCAGCATGATGTCCAGCACGACAAGGTCGAAGGGTTGCTCGCGGGCTCGCCGCAGAGCCTCCAGCCCGTCGCCCACCAGCTCGACCTCGTGACCTTCGGCGGCCAGGACACGCTCCAGCGTCGCGGCCAGACGGGTGTCGTCTTCGACCACCAGGATCCGCGAGGTCACCACTGGCTCGATATATAAGCGGTTGGTGTGAATTCGATAAGAGCTTGTCGAAATCGACCCTCGCCGATCGTCGTTTGGGTGAGACCGCAAGTTGGGGTCATCAATTCGAGAGGAGAGCAAACATGGCGAATTTTGTTCTGTTGTTCAGCGGTGGAAGCTCCGGCAGGACCGACGCCGAGCGTGCGAAGGTCATGGAGGCGTGGGGTGGATGGTTCGGCAAGCTTGGCGACAAGGTCGTCGACGCCGGCAATCCGTTCGCCCCTAACGTCAAGATGGTCTCGGACGGCGGAGCGGTTCACGAGGGTGCACTCGGGGATCCGGCCACCGGCTACTCGATCCTCAAGGCGGCTTCACTGAGCGCCGCGGCCGACCTCGCGAAGGGCTGCCCGGTGCTGCAGTCCGGCGGCAAGGTAACGATCTACGAAATCACACCGATGTAATGCATGAAGGGGCCCGTTACCGGGCCCCTTCATCCTTTTTCGGTGTATTCGACGTCGGTGAGCGTGACCCTTTTGCGGGTCAGCAGGCGGCCCTGCGCTGAAGACAAGTACGTCCCGGAGGTGGGCGCCACGTCTGAATAATCGCCGCCGACCGCGATCATCACGTAGCCGAGACCGCCGCGGCTCGCGTGGGTGGGGTCGAAGGTCGAGGCGATTGCCTCTCCCGTACCGTCATTGGTCGGTAGCACGACCTCCACCCAGGCGTGTGTGCCTCCCTGTCCAAGAAGGTGGCCCGACACGTAGCGAGACGGCAGGCGGCATGCTCGGCAGATCGCCAGCATTACGTGCGCGTAGTCCTGGCAGACACCCGACCCTAGCGCAAGCGCCTGGGCGGCGGTGGTCCGCACGCCGGTCACTCCGTGCTGATACGTCATCGATTGATACACCCAGTCATTGATCGTGTCGGCCAGCGGCAGCCCCCACTCTGCCGACTCCGCCAGCTCGCCGGCGGCTCGCTGGATCCGGTCGTCGGCAGACGTGAGTGGCGAGGGCTCGAGCAGGCAGCCTTCGCTGAGCCAGCCATCCGGGAGCCGGTTGGGTTCCCCGGCATGCCGCTCGACTGTGACCTCGGCCACGAACTCGATCTCCTTCGACACGCGAGGAGCAAAGACGTTGACGACCATGTTGCCGAAGCGATCCCGTCCGTTCTCGAACTCGACGCCGTCGCGATCCACCGACACCTGGTGCTTGAGCCGCTTCTGATCGCCGAACCGCTCGGGCGGGATGACGACGAGGCGGTGGTTTAGATCGCGGACGGGCTGTGGGTACTCGTAGCGGAAGCTCTGCCTCAAGGAGTAAGACACACGGCGGGCGGAAGCCGATTCCACAGAAGCGGGGTCGATCATCACGAGTCCTTGGCGACCTCGGCGACATCGGCCCAGACGGTCATCGACCGGAAGGCCGCCGGCCCGAAGGTGGTGAGCATGGCCACGTCCAGCGCGTCGCGGCCTCGGCCGATCAGCACGCGTCCGGTGCGGCGCTCGTTGTTGCGCGGGTCGAATGTCCACCAGCGATCACCCAGCCAGACCTCCATCCAGGCCGCGAAGTCCATCGGGTCGGGGTTGAAGGGCACATGTATGTCGGGCAGGTAGCCGAAGACATAGCGGGTCGGGATGTTCAGGGCGCGGCAGAAGCTGATCGCGACGTGAGTCAGGTCCCGGCACACCCCGATTCGGTCTCTCAACACGTCGGCGGCGGTGGTCAGCGGATTGCTGGTGCCGTACTTGAACCGGATGTTGTCGTGCACCCAGTCGCAGATCGCTTGTACTCGGGCGCCGCCCGTCGGGGTGTGGCCGAAGAGCTGCCAGGCCATGCCCGAGAGCTCGTCCGAGGGGCAGTAGCGGCTGGGCAGCGTGAAGTGGAGCAGCTCGCCCGGGAGGCTCTCGATCGGAGCCTGGGGCACAGCTGAGGCGTCGGGGTCGGGCTCGTCGGGGACCGCACAGATGGCGTCGTAGCGCAGGACGACGGGTCCGGCCGGCATCACGAAGCGCTTGACCGGATTGCCATAGATGTCGCTGTACTCGTCAATGGGTACCGAAGGCGTGGTCGACCAGGTCTCGCTTACCAGCTGGTGACTGGAGTCCGACCGAGGCCGGACCTGCACCGTGGCGGGGGTTGGCGCGCTCACGTCGTAGCTGAACTCGCAGCCGACGCGCAAGTCGATTGTCCGGCTACTTTCTGTCGGGATGGCGAAACTATAACGGTGGCCTCCGTGAATTCCCTCGACGCTGACTACAAGGTCAACGGGTTCTATGACGAAATGCTTGCGGCTTCCGGCCAGCCGAGGGCGGCCTACCGCCGCCTCTACGAACATCTGCAGCAGCTCGGGCCGCGGGAGCTAGCCCGCCGGCACGACCTGGCCATGCAGATGTTCCGCAACCACGGGATCACCTTCGCTGTGTACCCAGACGCCCAGGGGACTGAAAAGGTCTTCCCTTTCGACATCATCCCGAGGGTCATCTCGGCGCAAACCTGGCGGCGCCTGGAGTCTGGTCTCAAGCAGCGCATGGCCGCCCTCAACCTCTTTCTCGACGACGTCTACGGCCGAAAGCTCATCCTCAAGCAGCGCGCCATCCCTCCCGAGACCGTGCTGACCAGCCCCCAGTACCTCCGGGAGGTCGAGGGCTTGCCGGTGCCCCACGGCATCCACTGCCATATCGCAGGCATCGACCTCATCCGCGACCACACCGGCGAGTTTTACGTGCTCGAGGACAACCTGAGGACGCCATCGGGGGTCTCATACGTTTTGGCCAACCGTCACGTCATGAAGCGCGTCCTGCCCGACCTCTTTGCCGGTTATGCGGTGAGGCCGGTCGAAGGCTACGTGCACGACCTCCTCCGCCACCTGCGCTGGCTGGCGCCGGAAGGCGTGGACGATCCGACTATCGTCCTTCTAACGCCTGGCATCAACAACTCGGCCTATTACGAGCACCTGTACCTCGCCAAACAGATGGGCGTCGAGCTGGTGGAAGGCACCGACCTGGTCGTGGACCAGGACCACGTGTTCATGAGGACCACCCATGGCCTCGAGCCGGTTCATGTCATCTACCGGCGGCTGGACGACGAATGGCTCGACCCGATCTTTGGGCGCCAGGAGTCACTCGTCGGGGTCGCCGGTCTTGTCAACGCGTACCGGGCTGGAAACGTGGCCATCGCGAACGCGTTGGGGAATGGGGTTGCCGACGACAAGGCCGTGTACGCGCTGGTCCCGAAGATAATCCGCTACTACCTCGACGAGGACCCCATTCTGCCGAACGTACCGACCTACCTGTGCGCGGTGGACGCAGACCGCCGGTACGTGCTCGAACATCTCGAACAGATGGTGGTCAAGACCGTCGACGGATCGGGCGGATACGGGATGCTGATCGGCCCGGAATCGACCCAGGCGCAGCGCGAGGAATTTCGGCAGCGCATCACGGCGCGGCCCCGGAACTTCATCGCCCAGCCGGTCGTGAACCTGTCCGTGCAACCGATCCTAGACGGCGGGCGGTTCCGCCGAACGCACCAGGACTTGCGTCCTTTCATTCTCACGGGCCCCGACGTGCAGGTCACGTCGGGCGGGCTGACGCGTGTTGCCCTACGGCCTGGGTCCCTGGTCGTCAACAGCTCTCAGGGCGGCGGAAGCCGCGACACCTGGGTGATGTCCGAAGACGACGAAGAAAGCAACGATGCTTAGCCGAGCCGCCACGTCGCTCACCCTGCTCGGGCGTCATCTCGAGCGAGCCGACCACCTTGCCCGCATCCTGAGCGTGCATGTATCGCTTTCCCTCGACCGTACCGATGAACCCGGCCCGGAGTTCTGGAGTCGGTTCATGGAGCTGGCGGGATGGCCGGGCAGTGATACGCACCAACGCGACCAGGCCATCGAAGTGATCATCACGGGGTCGATGGGCCCTTCAGTCCGGGCGAGCGTCGCCGCCGCCCGAGTGGCCGCGCAGGCAGTCCGTCCCTCGCTTCCCACCGAGCTGTATGAGCAGGTCAACGCGCTCAACTGGCGGCTGCAAGAGCCCACCTGGCAGCCGGACCTGTATCCGTTTCTCACCGACGTGCAGCTGAGCATCAAGCTCGTCGACGGCCTCCTCGAGGACACGATGCCGCACGACGAGGCGCGCGACTTCGTCCGCCTCGGCAAGTTTGTAGAACGCACGGCGAATGTCACGGCCATCGTCACGCGCAAGTCCGCCGAGCTTGCGGACGAGCCGGAGGATGCCCTCGAGTGGTCGGCGGTGCTGAAGTCTTGCTTCGCGTTCGAGTCTTACCAGGCGCGGTACAGCGGGGGCGTGACGCCAGAGCGCGTAATCGAATGCCTGCTCCTGGATCCCACGCTGCCGCGGTCGGCCCGCTTCTCGGCGCGGGTTGCGTACGACTCGGTTTCCAGGATCGACGGACCCGGAAGGCGGTCCAAGCCGAAACGGCTGCTGGCCCGGCTCCAAGCCATGTTCGAGGCAGCCGGCACGCAGCTCGTGGTTGAGCACCCGCGCGAGTTCGAGGCAGAGTGCCGAAGTCTGCTGAATCAGCTCGAGGTGGCCCTGCGCGCGACCTACTTCCATCCGAGCAAGGTCCCGGCAAACGTGATCGGCGACGAGGGGCGCGCCATGCCGCAGCAGCAGCAACAGTGAAGCTCGAGGTCGTGCACAGCACCAAATTCCGGTATTCGGGCCCGATCGCCGAAACCGTCATGGAGGTGCGGCTGAGGCCGATGGACGGCCTCGGACAACGGTGCCTTGAGTTCGAGCTCGATGTCAGCTCAGGGGTCAAACCACGGGCCTACCGCGACGGCTATGGCAACAACGTCCATTACTTCAACCTCGTCCGCCCGCACACTCGGTTGAGCGTCACCAGCCGGTCGGTGGTGGAGACGGGCGGCGAGCCCGACGCCGATCCCGGTGAAGAGCTCGTCCAGGATTTCTGGCGGTTCCGGTCGCCGGTCAAGGACGTGGCGGGTGTCCGGCAGCTCGCCAGCCGGCACAAGATCTCAGACCCGAGCTCCGGCCCGGCCGTGGAGCAGGCGCTCGATGAGCTCACCCTGGCGATCAGCCGGGACTTCGCCTATGACCGAGCTGTCACGAACGTATACAGCTCGGTGGACGAGGTGCTGGACTTGCGCGCTGGGGTCTGCCAGGACTTCGCTCATCTTCTGATCGCCGTCGCGCGCGCGATGGGCGTGCCGGCCCGGTACGTGAGCGGCTACATTCACCAGCCCGGAGACTCGGGAACGACCACCGCTTCTCATGCCTGGGCGGAAGCCTGGGTGCCGGGAGGCGGCTGGATCGGATATGACGCCACCCATCCGGTGCGCACGTCTGAGCACCACGTCCGGCTGGCCGTCGGGCGGGATTACAGCGACGCGGCGCCGACGCGGGGCATCTACGTCGGCTCGGCCACGGGCACTATGGACGTGCATGTGAACACTCGTGAAATTTCAGGCGCCGGGCACTAACTCAGGCGTGACGATTTGGTGGCGGGCCCCATACACGTCATAGGCCGATGCTCTAGCCTTCCCCTCCTACATGAGCAACTGGATCGGAATTGCGATCGAGATTATCCGGGGAGGTCCCCCGACTTAGAGCGCTCCGCTTGAGTCGTGTGACCTCCCCGCCAAATGGGCCGGGAGGTTTTTTTATGTCCAATCGACGGATCGTGGTCTACGACACGACACTGCGCGACGGCGCGCAGGGTCCAGCTGTGTCCTTTTCCGCGTCGGACAAGGTGCGCATCGCCCGCATCCTCGATGAGCTCGCCTTCGACTACGTGGAGGGCGGTTTCCCTGGCTCCAACCCCAAGGATGAGGAACTCTTCGCCGCCCTTCAGAAGCGCCCCCTCAAGCGCGCGCGGCTGGCTGCTTTCGGCGCGACGCGACGTGCCAACGGTCGCTGTGAGGACGATACCAACCTCGCGGCCCTGGTTCGCAGCGAGGCGCCGGTCTGGACGCTGGTCGGCAAGAGCGATTCGTGGCAGGTCAGCACGGTGCTGCAGACGACCAACAACGAGAACCTGGCGATGGTGGAGGAGTCCGTTGCCTACGGCGTCGCTCTGGGTCGGGAGCTGATCTTTGACGCGGAGCATTTCTTCGACGGGTTCGCGCGCGACTCGGAGTACGCGGTCGAGGTGTGCCTCACTGCCGCCCGCGCCGGCGCGGGCTGGATTGTTCTGTGCGACACGAACGGCGGCCGCATGCCCGCTGAGATCAGGCAGGGCGTGGAAGCGGTGCGCAAGGCGCTGGGCGAGCTCAACCTTCCGGTGCGCGTCGGCATCCACACCCACAACGACTGCGAGCTCGCCGTTGCCAACAGCATCGAAGGGGTGCTGGCCGGAGCAGACATGGTGCAGGGCACTATCAACGGCTACGGCGAGCGCTGCGGGAACGCAAACCTGGTCTCGGTCGTCGCCAACCTCGTCGTCAAGCTCGGCCTGGACGCTCTCCCTGCCACCTCCGTGGCCCGCTTGAGCGACTTGTCGCGCACGGTGGCGGAGATCGCGAATCTCGCCCTTCCCGTGCAGCAGCCGTTCGTCGGCCACGGCGCCTTCGCGCACAAGGGTGGCCAGCATGTTGCGGCAGTGCTGAAGCACAAGGACTCCTACCAGCACATCGACCCGGCTGCGGTAGGCAATGAACCGCGCGTGCTGGTTTCGGAGCTTTCGGGCCGCGGCAATGTGCTCGCGAAGGCTCGCGAGTTTGGTCTGGAGCTCGACCGCGACGACCCGCAAACGAAGTGGCTCGTCCAGCACCTCAAGGAGCTCGAGCATCGCGGCTACTCGTACGAGGCCGCTGACGCATCATTCGAGATGCTGGTGCGCCGCCTGCAGCCCGGCTACAAGGCCCCGTGGACCGTAGCCGACTTCACGACACAAGTCCGCAAGAGCGGCACCTCGGTCAACGCCGAGGCGACTGTTCAGGTCGAGGTGGGCGGAACCGTGTATCACACCGCCGCCACCGGCAACGGCCCGGTCAATGCACTCGACGCCGCCCTGCGGAAAGCCCTCAGTCCGCGCTTTCCAGGTCTTCGCGGCGTGACCCTTCACGACTACAAGGTCCGCATCCTCGATGGAGACGCGGGCACGGCAGCGACCACGAGGGTGCTCGTCGAATCGGGAAAGGGGCTAAAGCGGTGGACCACCGTCGGCTGTTCGAGCAACATCATCGAAGCCTCCCTCCTCGCACTGGTCGACGCGCTGGAGTTCGCGGGTCTCAAAAGCTAGGCGCTGGCTTCCACGTCATCGGTTGACCGCTGGACCGGCCGCGTCGCGAGCGCTTGTTTTAAGTGCTGTATCTGTTACTTGACGGAAGTGAATTGACGACCGCCTGGATGCCGCCTAGAAGCAGCAGGGCGGGATAGCCGTAGCTCCGGCGCTTATCGACAGGGCCATCAGCAGCATCGTCGCCATAAAGGCGGCAAGAAACACCTTGCGCATGCAAATCACCTCCTCTTCGGCATAGACCAGCGCCGCCAGGGGCTCCGCGCGAGACCGATGGGGTTTCAATTGGCGTTCCCGGCGATTCGGCGGGCAGGGTGCGCGCTCAACAGGTGAACAACCACGCCCCACGCGCCGGCGACCAATTTCAGGCTGAAAATGAACCCCACGAAGCTGCCAAGGCCCGCAACCACCCATCCAGCAGGTAGTCCCGGAGCCTGGAGCGCAACCGCCGCCGGAAGCACGGCCAGCAGCAGGCAGGCGACGACCACCAGGATCATCGCGGCGGCCGAACCAAGGCCAAGTTCGGCAGGCTCAGCCTCCAGCTCATCGACCAAAGGCCGAAGTCCCAGGTCGCTCTCCGCGCGTACCGGATCGATGGCGGTGCCCTCCTAAAACGCTTCGACTCTGCCCCTCGCAGCTGGGCTTCAAGTGCTGCCGGCCCGGCGCACGGTATACCAGGTACCCGAGCGGTTGATTTCGTGGAACTCGCCAGGACAGGCAATCAGGAGCTCGACGTCGGCGACGATGTCGCGGTCGCGCTCCAGGTAGGGCTTGACCGGCCTGATCTCGACCTCAGCCGACGAGCCCTCCTTGCCTCGAAAGGCTCGCAGCCTGCCGTTGTCCGGTGGGTGGATCACGATCCGGATGACCAACCCAGCGGCATCATCGTGGGCCTCGGCATCGGCCCCGACGCAGTCGCCATGCGAAAAGCTGACAACCCCGCTGGCTTTGTGGAGCCGACGCAGGGCCGGCCCACCGTGTACTTCACCTCTTCGATGTCCTCCTCGGAATCTCCCACCAGCAGCTGGTACCAGGAGCCTTCCAATTGAGCCAGGCGGTCCATGCGGCCAAAGATTTCATCCTCGAGCCGCCTCCGCTCCTGGTCGGGCGGCTTGACGGTCTCGAGCTTGACCAGGTCGCCCTCGGGCTCGTACCCGGCGCTGCCGTCAGCCCAACGGACCAGGACCTTGGGCACCGTGGTCAACGCCCGCGGGCGGTGGCCCTCCACCTTGCCGATTCCGTGACGGGGACGAAGCAGTTGCACTTCGTCCCCGATCTCGAACTTACTCATCTAGCCCTTGACGGTGACGTGCCAGTTGCACGCAGGTCTGAATCATCGCTAGCAAGCTCCTGCTTGCTGCGCTCCATATGTAGCCTGAGCGACTGTGTACTTATCACCGTATGACGAATCCAGTTGGTCAATCAGGCCTTGGCATGAGAAGGCCGTCAACTTGAGATACGACTTGGCCGATTGCACAGCCTCTGCATTCCAATCGACATTGAGGCTATCGACGGCGATAGTCGCATCCTGGACCGCATATTTGTCGCCGTACGCTGACGAGAGCTGGTCAATCAAACCCTGCCGCGAAAAGGCCGTGAAGCTCAGGTACGACCGGGCCGCCTTTGCTGCGTTCTGCTGCTGATTCGTCAGGGTGGGGCCAGCCGGGGCGGTTGGGGCTACCTTCGCGGTTGGCGAAGATGCCGCCTGGGCGGACGGATTGTTTGTGGCCGTTCCTGGAGTCGACGAGCCATGGCTTGCGAGCGAGCCGATGATGACGGCCAAGACAATCAGGCCACCACACCCGATTGCCCCGTTCCGCCAGAAGTGCCCCTTCTTGGCAATGGGCACCCAGGCGGTGCCGTTCCACTGGTACTTGCCGTCGGGCGAAATCTGCGTACTCATTTCTTCTCCTCCGCAAAATGGTCGATCTTCTCCGCCCGGTCGGAGTCGAAGTCTTCCAGGCTGACGTAGACGGTCGGGTCCGAGAGGATGTAGGCGTCCATCTCGTGTCGGTAGTCCATCGACGCCGGGAACTTACCGCAGAGCGTTTCCACGTAGTCGGGCACGTTGTCCATGATGTCCTGGGGGGTCCACTTGGGGTCGATGATCTCGCAGTCCAGAACCACATAGAGCTTCACCTTGGACTTGGACCGCCGCGCGTTCTGCGCTCTCAGGAACGCGGCGTCCTGCTCGGGCGTGAACTCCCTGGCTTGCTGAATCAGCGTTGGCTTCGTCCTCGTCATTGCTCCTCCACAGTCCAGGTCTCGGGATCCAGGCAGTGGCTGTACTCGATCGCGTTGTCGAGATACGCGCCCTGGCCGTCGCGGACCTTGGCGATGGCCTCTTCCGGCGAGGTTGCGTCGATCGCCACCTGCTGGATGTGGACCTCGCGCACCGCGACCCAGAACGTCCGCTCAGTAGACATGGATCGACTCCAGGTCCATCAAGGTGATCTCGAACTGATCGGCCCCTTCCAGCTCCTCGCCCTCGTCGTCGAGCGGGCGGACGCGGATCCCCGCGCTCATCCCATGCGTGTCTCCTAGAAGCCTCACGTCCTGACCGCCTTCCGGGCCTGGGTCATGTTAAGTGATCCCATGTTGAATTAACAACACCTGAAAGGCAGGTCTACGAGATGGGGCTTCGAGCGACCCGGGCCGGAGGGCCCGGAGGCTAGTCCAGGTAGGGTCTGATCAGCCGGCCAAGCTCTTCGAGCTTGCCCAGCGCCTGGTCCCTACCATCCGGCGGTACGTAGTA
Source organism: Candidatus Dormiibacterota bacterium (assembly GCA_036570165.1). Classification (GTDB taxonomy): domain Bacteria; phylum Chloroflexota; class Dormibacteria; order Dormibacterales; family Dormibacteraceae; genus Palsa-870. The sequence goes on from DATCPI010000088.1 coordinate 36,328, forward strand.
GATGCAGCGCTCGACGCCCGCCGCGGCCATCCGCTCGATCTCGCCGGCACCCGGCTTCGGATAGAAAGTCACTGGGATGTGTCCGCGGCCGGCCGCTCGTGCCATCTCGTGGAGCTCGGGAATGCGCTCGATCGTGTCGCCACGATTCGGCATCCAACCATCGGCATAGCGGACGACGCGCTCGAGGATCTTCGGTCCACTGCCGCCAAGAAGGATTGGCGGGTGGGGTTTCTGGACCGGCTTCGGCCAACTCCACATCGGCCCGAAATCCACCATCTCACCGTGGTACTCCGCTTCATCCTGGGTCCAGATCGCCTTCGCTGCCTCGACCCTTTCGCGAAGAAGCTTCCACCGGGTGCTGAAGTCGGTGCCGTGGTCGGCCATCTCCTCTCGATTCCAACCGGCGCCGACGCCGAAGATGAAGCGGCCGTTAGAGACCAGATCGACGCTCGCGACCTCCTTCGCCGTGTGGATCGGATCGCGCTGCACCAGCAGACAGATGCCGGTGCCGATCCGAATCGTCTTGGACGCCGTGGCAGCCAAGGTGAGGGCGACGAAAGGATCCATGGTGTGCCAGTAGTGCTTGGGAAGGTCCGCGCCGCTAGGCCATTTCGACAAGCGGCTGACCGGAATGTGTGAATGCTCGGCCACCCAAAGCGACTCAAAACCCAATTCCTCGCAGGCCGGCGCCAGCTCCGACATCGAGATCGCGTAATCGGTGGGAAAAATCGCAATGCCGAACTTCACGCAGTCATCGTGACTGATCCCCGACGCGCGCCATGGCTATGCGAGCAGGAACGTCTTCGGGGTGGTTACGCGGACCGGGTCAAGTGAGCGTCGATCGCCTTGAACATGGCCGACACCACCCTGGCGTCGAGCCGGCTTCTGGCCTCGCCCAGGAGCACCCGGCGCGCTTCCCACGGCGTCCGCGCCGTTCGGTAGGGCCGGTCAGAAGTCAACGCATCGTAGGTGTCGGCGACGGCGACGATTCGGGCCTCGATAGGTATGGCTTCGCCGTCCAGCCCATACGGGTATCCGCTGCCGTCGAGACGCTCGTGGTGGTAAAGCACCGCCAGCTGAGCCCTCCTCGATTGACCGTCACCGAGGATGGACAGGCCGATCTCCGGGTGCGCCTTCATCAGCGTCCACTCGGATTCATCCAGAGCCGCCGGCTTACCCAGGATCTCGTCTGGGATCGCCAGCTTGCCGATGTCGTGCATCAGGCCCGCGCGGGCCAAATCGCGGAGCTCGGACGTGGTCATCCCGAGCTGGCGCCCGATCTGCACGCACAGCTGTGCAACTCGCTGATTGTGGCCGAGCGCCTCCTGGTCTTTCGCCATCAGGCCGAAGACCACGACCGCGTCCAGCCAAACCTTGACTTGAGAGACCGGATGTGGAACCACTAGGGACCCCCTCCCAGAGGCTTACCGGCGCTGGTTTACGGATGACTTACAAA